>CAIQKM010000175.1 GCA_903872345.1 uncultured Verrucomicrobia subdivision 3 bacterium
ATGCCGCTTCAAACGTCCGGGACAGTTCTGGACGCCCAAAGGCATGCGCCATTTGGGTGCCCTCACCGAAGCCAGACAAAACAACCATTGGGACGAACTCTGGCAAACCAACTAATCGGGGGCAGTGTCGGGATGCGCCCAACATTGGGTGAAATCGGAAAAACCAGTTGCAAATCCATGGGGGCGGCAGATAATTGTAACAGGTGCCCATTAGGCCCACGCCGGTCGTGGTACAGAAACCTAATGGGAAATCTCAGACTGTCGGTGCAGGGCAAACGCCTCGCGACCTTTTCTGTTACCTTGGTGGCATGGCGAATAGCGGGGGCTTGTGGATAAATTACTCGAAAAAATCTGGGACTTTGTGGCCAAGGACCGGTCGCTGACGCTTCAGTCACGCTTGTTCCGTTTACTGTGCATCTCCGCCGCCGTCATCTGTTTGGGCCTTTGTCTGCCGTCCAACTTGCTGGAGTCCGACTTGCCGCTGTCCGTGGACCTGTGCACAGTTCTGGCAGGAATTCTGGGACTCTTCTGTTATATCAAGGCTCTCCGGGGCCGGGAATATACCCGGTTCTTTCTGCTGGTTCTGATTTTATTGGTGGACATCATTTGGGTGCGCAACGGCGGGACGGAAGGCAGCAATACGTATTATTTTCTGGCGATCATTGTCTATCCCGTATCGATCTGGCGTGGCCGCAAACGGTGGGGTTTTGCCGGCCTGATAGCACTGAACATTTGCGCGCTGTTTGCCTTGGAATATTATTTTCCCGATCTGATATTCCGATTTTCCAACCGGGCCGAAACATTTCTCGACGTACTCACCGGAGTATTGTCGGCTCTGGCGGGCGTTGCCGTAGTTACCTGGGCGGTGGTGACCAATTACGACTGGGAGCAGTCGCGTCTTACCTTGGTCGCCCGGGAACTGGGAACCAGCGAGGAGAATTATCGCAGCCTGGTGGAGACGGCCACCTGCCTTATCCTGCGCCTGGATGCGGCCGGCCGGATCGTCTTTATCAACCGGTTTGCGGAAAACCTCCTTGGCTTCGGGCGGGGCGAACTCGCCGGCCGGCCCGCGTTGGGAACCATCGTGCCGGAAACATCCTCCGCCGGGGAAAATCTGGCCGCTCGTTTCGCCGAGCTGTTGCAGGAGCCCGAGCGGTTTGCCGTCAACGAGAATGAAGTTCACAGTCGCGACGGCCGCCTGGTGTGGGTCCGCTGGGGCAATGTGCCGATCCGCGATGAAGCGGGTCGCCTGCGCGAAATTCTCTGTGTGGGCATTGACCTCACCGAGCAGAAGCGGGCCGAGGATAAGTTGCGGGAAACGAACCGGAATCTGGAGCAGGCCACGGCGCGCGCGGAACTGGCCAATGCGGCCAAGAGTGATTTTCTGGCGAACATGAGCCACGAGATCCGCACGCCCATGAATGGCATTCTGGGGATGGCCAATTTGTTGCTGGACAGCCGGCTGGACACCCACCAGCAGGAGTTCACCCAGTACATCATCCAGAGCAGCGAAAATCTCCTGAACATCATTAATGACCTGCTGGATCTTTCCAAAATTGAATACAACCAGATGGCTCTGGAAATGGCCCCGTTCAATCTGCGGGATCTGGTGGATGATATTCTTGGTTTGCTGGCCCCCCGGGCCCAGGTCAAGGGGGTGGAGTTGAACGCGATTCTTCCGCACGGGCTGCCGGTGGAACTCACGGGCGACCCGGTCCGGGTGCGCCAGATTCTCATGAACCTGCTGGGCAACAGCATCAAGTTTACTGAGGCGGGGGAAGTTACTTTGCGGGTGGAGTGCCTGAAGGCCGGGCCGGAGCAGGTGCGGCTAAAGTTTCACGTGTCGGACACGGGGATTGGCATCGCGGCCGAAATGCGGGACCGGTTGTTCAAGCCGTTCAGCCAGGGGGATACGAGCACGACACGCCGCTACGGCGGCACTGGTTTGGGGCTGGCCATCAGCAAACGTCTGGTGGGGCTGATGAACGGGGACATCGGTTTGGACAGTCAGCCCGGGACGGGGTCGCACTTCTGGTTCGAGATTGACCTCAGCCGCCGGCTCGCGCCCGTTCCGGCGGAAACCGTCCGGGGGAGGGAAGTGGCGAAGGTCCGGGTGCTGGTGGCGGATCAGCATGCGGCCACGCGCGAAAGCATCCTTGCCATGGTGCAGAGCTGGACATCCCATCACTATGAGGCCGCCCGGGGCGCGTCGGCGCTGGAACTGGTGTCCCGCCTGCCCGCCGACGGGGTGCCGGTGGTGCTGATCGCCGGTCAATTGCCGGACATGTCCGGCGAAGAATTGTGCAGTCGGGCCGCCGCCCGGCACCGGCAAGTACATGCATTGTTAATCCGCTCCCTGGATGACCGGGCCGCCGTCCTGCCGCCGAACGTGAACGGTTTGATCTACAAACCCGTTCGTCAATCCAACCTGTTTAACGCGCTGCAATCCGCATTGACCACCAGCCGTCCGCCGGCCATTTCTCCGGTTCCCGCCGTACCGGGCGCCCCACCCGTGCCGGCCTCGCCGGCCGACCACCGGATGAGCCGCCTCAAATTGCTCGTCGTGGAGGACAACGCGATCAACCGCCGACTGATCGAACTCATGCTCACCAAGCTCGGCTGCCGGCCGGACATGGTTGTAAACGGCCGTGAAGCCGTGGATTTTTGGCGTGCCCGACGCCCTGACGTCATCCTGATGGACTGCCAGTTGCCCGTCCTCGACGGTTACGAGGCGACCCGTGAAATCCGCTTGCTCGAAGCCGCCGAACCCGCCGGCGCCCGGCCGGTATATATTATCGCCGTCACCGCCAATGCCATGAAAGGGGATCGTGAAAAATGCCTGGCCGTCGGCATGGATGAATGTCTCAGCAAGCCCATCCGCGCGGGCGAACTCACCGCTTTTTTGACGGCCGCCGCCGATCAGATCCATCTCCCAACTCCCGGGGCGCAGCTTTGATGCCGGACGCCGCCACCAACCAGCCGAAATATTCACCATGATCTCCATCTGCAAGCGATTCGCCACCAAACGCCATCGCCCGGCCCGGAGCCTGTCCCCGGGGGGCGGAACCTGCCTCCTCGCATCGCTGCTTACACTGTTGGCGCCAGCGGCCCGGGCTGCGGACGTAACCGCGACGAACCAGTTCGTCCGCTGGGCCACCCAGGATTATCTGTTCGGCGACTGGGACGGATTCCGTACCGACCTTTCCCGGCACGGCGTGGACATTGAATTGTTCTATGCCGGATCCATGCCGGACAACCTCGCCGGCGGTTTGCGCACCGGGGCCGTTTACCAGGGAGCCGGACTGGGCACGCTGGACCTTGATTCCGAAAAACTGCTCGGCTATGACGGCGGCACGCTGCATGTCAGCGGCCTCCTGCTGCACGGGGAAAAGCCGTTCTCGCCCAATTATTCGGGCGATTACAACCGGGTTAACCTGCTTGATTTCGACAACGCCTTCCGTCTGTGGGAACTTTCCTACCGGCAAAAATTTCTCAAGGACAAATTTTCATTCCGCTTCGGCAAGCTCTCCGTGGATTCCGATTTTCTGACACCGGAATACTACACCGGTTTCGGCCAGTTTACCCTCCTGAACCAGACCTGGCTGTACCCGTCCATGGCATACAATGTGTTCAGTGTTCCGGGGTTTCCCGCCAATAACCATGGGCTGGCCACCACCCCCCTGGCCACGCCCGGCGCGGTGCTGGACTGGACGCCGAATCCGGAGCATTACTTGCAGGCCGGCCTTTACGGCGGCACCCCGGACCAGACTTACAGCGGCACCCGTTTTCAAATCAGTCAGCAAGACGGAGCCCTTGGCTATCTTGAGACCGGGTGGCGGCGGCATCCCGGCACCAACGACCCGTCGCCCGGCGGCACCATAAAACTGGGCGCCTATTACCACACGAGCCAGTTCACCGACGCCCACGACGGCGTGTTCTACGCCGCCGGACTGAATCCCAACCCCGCCCAACACACCGGCAACTACGGTGCCTATCTGGTGGCAGAGCAGCAACTCTGGCTTGCCCACGGCAAGGCTGATCCCGCCCAGCGCGGACTTGTGGGCTTTGCCCGGGTACTCGGCGGCCCGCCGGATCGCGGTCTTATCGATCTCCAATTCGACGCCGGCCTGGTTGCGCGCGGTCCGCTTCCCTCACGCGGATGGGACACGCTCGCCCTCGCCGCGTCCTATCTCCAGTTCAGTCGCGGCATCCGGCACGCCCAGCAGGAACTCGACGAACTCGCCCCCGGCAGCGTGGTTCCCGTAGATTACGAAGGTGTTGTGGAGCTGTCCTACAAGGCCCAGCTTACAGCTTGGTGGACCCTTCAACCCAGTGTGCAGCACGTGTTCCATCCCGGCGGTTCGGCGGCATTACCCGATGCCACCGTTTTTATTCTTCAGACCACCCTTCGATTTTGAGACGGCGAGGCGTCCAAGCAACGGTCGCTTCGCCATTTCATTTCCAGCTGGTTTTATATTCTGGAATATTATCATTTGGCGGGCGGGTGGCGGGGTGCTTTTTAACGCGCTGACATGCAGATTATTATGTTTTTTAGTCCGGTGGGTTTAGGATTGTCTGCTGATCGGTTCGTTTTACCGGGGCGCTTTTTCACTAGACAATTCAAGTTGAATCAATTTTAGTGGCACAAGGTAGTATATGGAATCGAGTTGCCGGTGCTTGGCTTTGAAAGCCTTCAATGATCCGATTATGCCGGTTGAAGCGCTTGGAAAACCGGAGGCAAACGATTCGTGGAGACTCGGGAAATAATCAGGCGGGAGTAATCAGCGGGATTATGGAAGCTGTTCAAAATGTCAGCAGTCATGGCGCCGAGCTGCGCCCCCACCCGCGCGTCCTCGGATGGTTGAGCACCACCGCCATGGCCATGGGGGGCAGCAACCAGAGCCTGTTTTTGATTGCCGCGTTGTTTGTGGGGCAGGATCCGATTCCGGGCCAGGGCAGCGCAGCGGTGCCATTGTTGATTCTCGGATTGCTTTTGAGTTGGGCGGCCGCCCCCGGCTGGCTGGAACTCGTTTTGATGTACCCCAACCGGGTGGGCGGTATTGCCGCGACTTGTGCCGAGGCTTTCAAACCATACAGCCCGGTGCTGGCCAATCTGACGGGGGTCTGCTACTGGTGGGGTTGGGTGCCCACCTGCGGTCTGACGGCGCTGCTTTCCTCGGCGGCGATTCACGAGTGGTATCTTCCCCAAATTCCCGTGAATGTAATGGCCATTGGCTTGGTGCTGATGTTTACCGGGGTCAATTTGGCGGGGGTGAAATGGGTGGGGCGGGTGGCGGTGCCGATGGCGACCGTGTCCGCCGGGCTGGCCTTCGTTTCCGGCCTGGCCCCGGTGCTGGCGGGCAAGGTGGACTGGCATCAATCCATGGATTTTCACCTGACCGTGCCGTTTCCCGGCTGGTTCGGGGCGGTTTCCAGCGCCATGGCAGGCTTGTACTTAATCGGTTTTGCGGCACCGGCTTTTGAAGCCGCGACGTGCCACGTGGGGGAGACCAAAGACCCGGAGAAAAATGTCAAACGGGCCGTGTGGGCCAGCGCCTTCATGGCGTCCATTTATTTTGTGGTTTTGCCGGTGGTGTGGCTGGGGGCGCTGGGCTCGGATGCGCTGGGCAAGGATTTGATGCTGGTGCTGGGACCGACCTTTGCGCCGGTATTTGGCAATCTGGCCAAGTCGGCCGCGATCTGGTTCATGATGTTCAACATGTTTCACGGCACGCTGCAACCGCTGGCGGGGGCGGCCCGCACATTGTCACAGTTGGCGGATGACGGGCTGGTGCCGGAATTTCTGGGATTGCGGGACAAGGGCGATGCGCCGTGGGTGGCCACGCTGCTGACGGCGGGTTTTTCCATCTGGTTTTTGCTGATCGGGGATCCCATTTGGCTGGTGGCTTCGGCGAATTTCACCTATCTGATCGGCATAGGGATGCCGAATGTGGCAGTCTGGCTGCTGCGGCGAGATCAGCCGCAAATGAAGCGGCCGTACCGGGCGCCGCGCGGTTTCATTGTCATTGGATTGCTGGCGGCAATCATGTGGGGCATTTCCTGCATTTTGGGTTTTCAACAGTTCGGGCTGGCCACGGTGCTGATCGGCCTGGCGTTCGCCTATTCGGGGGCGGCGCTGTATGCGTGGCGGAAATTTTCGGACCGGCGCAAACAGGGGTTGCCGGGCATTGCCCGGACACTGCACATCAAGCTCACCGGCGCGATGCTGCTGGTGCTTCTGCTGGACGGGGCGGGCTATCTGGCGGCGGTGAGCCATGTCAACAGCAAGGACAGCGCCCTGTTGGCGGCGCTGGCGGACATTTTCGTGGCGGTGGCGATCCTGACCATCACGGTTGGGCTGGTGCTGCCGGGGATGATTGCGCACTCGGCGGTGGAGGTGTCGAAGGCGGCGAACCGGCTGACCACGGGAACGCTGGCAGAGTTCACCAAGGCGATGGAAGCGCTGGGCCGGGGCAATCTGGCGGCGGCGCATGCGCGGGTGGATTACCAGCCGGTGGCGATCAATTCCAAGGACGAGCTGAGCGAGATGGCGGAGAGTTTCAACCGGCTGCAGCAGGAAATCGCCCAAGGCGCCTCCGGGTTGGCCGGGGCGCGCGAGGGATTGCAGCGCGCCCGCAGCGAGATTGTGGACACCAATCAGAAGCTGGAACAGCGCGTCAACGAACTGGCCGGCCTGCTGGTGGAACGGGACATGGCGGCGATTCAGTTGAAGCAGGCCAAGGAGGCGACCGAATCGGCGGATCGCGCGAAGAGTGAATTTCTGGCGGTGATGAGCCATGAAATTCGCACCCCGATGAACGGGGTGATCGGGTTCACCAATTTGCTGGCGAAGACGCCCCTCACCGACGAGCAGATGGAGTACGTGAACACCATCTCCCACAGCGGCGAATCGTTGCTGGTGATCATCAATGAAATTCTGGACTACTCCCGCATTGAATCGGGCAAGCTCAAGCTGGATATGCAGCCGATGGAATTGCGTCCCTGCGTGGAATATGCGGTGAATGTTTGCACGCCGGTGGTCAACAAGTCGGTGAGTCTGAATGCGGCGATCGCCCCGGAGGTGCCGCGTTACATTCTGGGCGACACCGCCCGGTTGCGGCAGATCCTGGTGAATTTGATCGGCAACGCGGCCAAGTTTACCTTTTCCGGATCCATCAACGTCCGGGTCACCCGGGAGCCGGCCGATGCGAATGGCCGGTCGTTTCTGCTGTTCAGCGTGGCGGATACGGGCCTGGGCATTCCGCCGGAAAAATTGGAGGTGCTGTTCAAACCGTTCAGCCAGGTGGACAGTTCCTCCACCCGGAAACAGGGCGGAACCGGGTTGGGGCTGGCCATCAGCAAAAATCTGGTGGAACTGATGGGCGGAAGAATTTGGGTGGAAAGCAGTCCGGTGACCGGTTCGGTGTTTTCCTTCACCATTCCGACGGAACTGGTGCCGCAAATCCATCCGGTGCGCCCGGCCGCGCCCGGGCCGGATGCGGGGGGCAGTCTGACCGTCAACAAGGCGTTGGGAACCCCTTTGAACATCCTGCTGGTGGAAGACGTGAAAATGAACCGGGTGCTCGCCTTGAAAATGCTGAACATGCTGGGTTACACCGCCGACATGGTGGAAAACGGGTGCGAAGCCATCGTGGCGGTCAAAGCCAAATTGTACGATCTGGTTTTCATGGATTTGTACATGCCGGAGATGGACGGGTTTTCGGCGACGCGCGAAATCCGGCGGATGGGCGTGGCACAAGGGATACCGGGCAAACCTTATATTTGCGCGCTGACCGCCAATGTAATGCCCAAAGATCAGCAGGCCTGCCTGGAAGCGGGGATGAATGACATTCTGACCAAGCCGCTGCGCTTGGATGCGTTGCGGGAGGCGTTGGACAAAGCGCTGCAGGACATTCGCCGCCGGGTTTGAGCAAAACGATTTGGCGCATAACCCGCAATGTTCCAGGCGTCCGGGGGGCGAGGTTTGGACTGTCGGCGAAGTGAAATGGTTCCGTTGAAAAGGAGCGCCTGCATATGCGGGGTTGAACGGCATGATTCCGGGCGGGACGGTTCCCCGCAGGCTTGAGCGGCGGCCGGATTGGACTTATCCGCCGCCTGAATTATCTTCTCCCAGTATGAACAAATTGCGAATTTACGTGGATTTTGCCACGCCTCCCGAGATTCTGGAAATGCTGCGGGCGGGAACCCGCGGCCATGACCTGATCCTGCCGCAAACTCCGGTGACGTCGGTGCTGGCCAAGGCGGAATGGGATCCCCAGTTTGCCACGGCGGAGGTGGCCTTTGGCCAGCCGGATACCGAGGCGATTGTCCGGGCTCCGGGATTGCGGTGGGTGCATGTCAGCTCATCGGGAATCACCCGGTATGACCAGCCTGATTTTCGGGCGCTGGCGGCCGGGCGCGGGCTGGTGGTGACCAACAGCGCCGAGGTTTACGGCGAGGCATGTGCCGAACATGCTTTGAGCTTCATGCTGGCCCAGACGAGGCAGTTGCCGGTGGCGCTCCGGACGAAAGCGGCCAACGGCACCACCGCGTGGAATGAGTTGCGCAGCTCCTGCCTTCCATTGCGTGGTCAAAACGTGCTGATCTTGGGCTATGGGACAATTGGCCGGCGACTGGCCGAGTTGCTCGCGCCATTTGATGTGAAGGTTTTTGCTTATCGCCGGAAAGCCCGGGGGGATGAAACGGTTCCGGTCATATCCTCTGACCGGCTGCCGGCCGCGCTGGCCGAAGCGGATCACGTGGTCAATATTCTGCCGGACAGTTCGGAAACACGACGTTTTTTTAATGCCGACCGGTTCTCCGCCTGCCGCCCCGGGGCGATTTTTTACAATATCGGCCGGGGTTCGACGGTTGACCAGGACGCGTTGCTGGCGCAGTTGCGTTCGGGACATCTCGGGGCGGCCTGGCTGGACGTGACCGACCCGGAGCCATTGCCGGATGGTCATCCCCTCTGGCGGGAGCCCGGCTGCTACATAACCCCCCATATCGCGGGCGGACATGCCGGCGAAGCCAAAACATTGGTGCGCCACTTTTTGGCGAACTTCCGACGGTTCGTTGCGGGCGAAACGCTGCTGGATCGGGTGATCTGACGGGGAATTCCCGGGGCCTGGTTGATTCTGCTCAGGGTTTGAGAGGTTCTCCTTTGACTTCCACCGCCGGGCTGGTGGCATGTTCATCACGGCGAGGGGGAAGTCCGCCCACCAACGGTTTATACTCGCGCACGGGGGCCGGCCCTTGGTGTTTTTTTACCAGCTCAATGAATTGTTTCACCTTTTTGGAATATTCAACCGCGTCTCGAACCGACTGAAAAGGCCGCCGGCGAACGGGCATCCGCTGGCGTTGTTTCACCGTCAGATAAAAGTATAACGTCCCCACAATGATCAGAGCAAAAACGACGGTAAAGATGACGCCCGCCGGATTGCTGTGATAGATTTCGGTGAAGCTTGGAATGGTTATCTGATCTTCATCCATATGCTATATCGGGTAAGTTGCCAGCGCCGGCAAGGTGACAGGCATGAGCAAAATTTTTTTCATTTAAAACTTCTGAATTGTGGACAAGTGTAATCAGTTCATTTGCCGGTTCAATAGGGATACTGCTTTTTGTGATAAGGTGTTTATGCCACCGTGACTAAGCAATTCCTTTAGGGCGGGTTGAAAAACCTGCTCCGCAGGCTGTTTTTTTGAACGCGCTCAATGCGCATAGGGGCGTTTTAGTTCCGGGGCAAAAATAACGGGGAATTGGCATGGACGGGGAAATCGCAATAGAATTAAATAGCGCAGCATGAAATACCGGCTGGTGATCTCATTCTTCTGCCTCAACCTGTTGGGTTTGGTCGGTTTCGTGGCGGCCGCTGAACCGGCGCATGATTTTGCGCGGTGGGAAAAGGAAGTCAGCGCCTTTGAGCGTTCCGATCGGACCAATCCACCCGCCAAGGGATGCATCCTGTTCATTGGTTCTTCAACCATCCGGTATTGGCAGTCGCTGCCACAGGATTTTCCCGGTCTGCCGGTGGTCAATCGCGGATTTGGCGGATCAGAGCTCGAAGATGCGACGCACTTTGCCGACCGGATTATTTTTCCCTACGCGCCCGGCATGATTTTCCTCCGGGCGGGTGGCAATGATTTGTGGGCGGGGAAGACACCGGAGCGGGTGTTTGCGGATTTCAAGGATTTCGTGGCCACGGTCCGGAGCCGTTTGCCCCAAACGGTGATTGTTTACATCGGGTGGAATCCGAGTGTGGCCCGCTGGAAGCAGGCGGACAAGGAAAAGGAAATGAACCGTTTGATTGAAGCCTATGTGCGGCGGACGCCCGGGCTGAAATATGTGGATGCCTGGTCGATTCCCTTGGATGCCGCCGGCAAGCCCCGGCCGGAATTGTTCCGGGTGGATGGTTTGCATTTCAACGCCCGGGGCTATCAGGAACTGATCCGTCGGGTCCGGCCGTTTCTGCCGGCACCGGCGGTCAAACAGGTCCGACTGCCGGGCGGTGTCACTGCCGGAGTGCTTCGCGGATAATGGCGTTGCCGGGATCTTCGATGGCGGAAAACGGAATGACGCGAATGTCGGGCTGGCTGGCCAGCCAGGCGGCGGTCTGGTGCAGAACGGCAATGTAGGCTTCGTTGGTCTGGCCCTGATAAAAATACTCCCACCAGTGCGTGACCAGCACGGTCAGATGGTTTTGCCCCACCGTTTGCTGGATGGCGGCCAGCATGGTATCCAGGGGTTTGCGGTAGGAGAGCAGGCAACCGGGATGGGAGAGCATGGTGAGGCCGCCCGCCCGCCAATGCGGACGCTTGAGCGCCTTTTTCAGGATGAGTTGCGGCCACCATTCCGGGGGCAGTTTGCCCAATTCAAACCAGCCGGTGGAAAGCAACTGAAAACGCCGGGCCACTTCCCGATAGCTGGCGCGGGACAGTTGGTCGTAGGGGGCGACGAAGGTTTGCGGCGGCGCGAAGCCGGCCGCTTCAAAATATCGGCGGCCTTCGTCGAGTTTGCGTCCCATGGTGGCGGGATCATTCTGATCAAACTCGAGGTAATTGTGTTCATACCCGTGGTGCAGGGCTTTGAAGCCGGGATTGGCGCGCAAATATTCCAGCAACTCGGGGTTGGAGCCGATGGGGCGATGCGCCGGTTCATTCGCCCCTTTGAAACAGAGAAAGCCTTCCTCCTTGCCGTCGGCAAAAGTGGCGCGCGTGTTGACATTCGGAATGACCGCGAGGTTCACCGGCAGCCCGCGGTCAAGAAAGGGGCGGTACAGGCGTTCGAGGCAGGCAATGGGGGTGACGGCGCATGTGTCGTCGTCGCGAATGATCACGTATTTCATGCCGGTTTTTTGGCGGATTTTTTGGCCGCGATCAACTCC
The DNA here is from genome assembly GCA_903872345.1 of uncultured Verrucomicrobia subdivision 3 bacterium. Classification (GTDB taxonomy): domain Bacteria; phylum Verrucomicrobiota; class Verrucomicrobiia; order Limisphaerales; family UBA11358; genus UBA11358. Next base: position 11,385 of record CAIQKM010000175.1, read on the forward strand.
TCATAGAGGCGTTTCACCCGGGCGGCGGCAACCACGGTGTCATAGGTGCTCCGCACGAGGTTGCGGGCGGTGTCGATGACCCGGCGGGTGGCATCGTTTCCGGCCAGGGCTTCCTGGAGGGCCGCGAGGTATTCGCCCGGCTGGTCCAGGTGGAACAGCCAGCCGTTTTCCTGATGTTTGATGAGCGAACAGGCGCCGGAGGTGCGGGAGGAGACAATGGGAGTGCCGGCGGCCCAGGCCTCGAGAATGGCGAGGCCAAAGGTTTCCGAGGTGGAGGGCAGCAGCATGGCTTTGGCTTCTTGCATGAGGCCGATGAGCAGGTCGCTGCCCGGTTCGAGCGGGCCGGTGAACAAAACGTTTTCTTTCAGACCGAGACGTTCGACTTCGTGGCGAACCTGGTCGCCATAGCCCTGGCTGGTGTCGGGGCCGGCCAGCACGAGCAAAACTTGGGGATGCTGCGCCAGCACGGCGGGGAGTTGCCGCACCAGCCAAAGCTGGTTTTTCACCGGGTCCAGCCGGGCCACGCACAGGATGACCTCCCTTTGGGTGATGGCCGGATAGGCCTGGCGGGCCACACTCCGGCATTCCTTGGCATAATTGGCCGCCGGTACGGAATGCTGTTGCAGGAGTACGCGCTGATGCGGATAGCGTTGGCTGAGCAACTCCACTTCGCGCGGATTGCAGGCCAGAATGGCATCGGCCTTTTCCATCACTTTGCGGCTTTGAATGATCAGGCCAATGATCTTGCCCCACTCGAGGCCGCCGCGCAAAGGGGCGGTGAGTTTGGATTCCACTTCACCCGGCAGGTCCAGAACGCCGCCATGGATGGTGACCACCAGCGGCGCATTGCGCCGGCGGGCGGCCATCAGGCTGACTCCAGCCAGCCGGTTGAGGGCGTGGGTGTGGATGACATCCACCGGATCATTCATCAATTGCCGGTATAGCTGGAAGGACATGATGTTGCCGCCCCAGCGGACCAGTTGTTCCCGCTGATCGGCGGAGATGCCCACCACGGGCACGAAGGCATTGAAGCGTTGCACCTGGATGCCGGCCGTTACAAACGGATCCTGCGACCGCTCCACCTTGAGGCGGGGAGCATAGACCGTGGCGGTGACATTCTGCGAGCGCAACCCATCCAGCAAACGCAGCACGGCCGTCTCGGTACCGCCCCATTCCAAGGGGTCGTACTTGCGAAGGATGTGAGCGGTATGCATGATTAATTTCCCATGGCAGAAATCAAATTTCCGCCCGCAGTATAGTTGGCCAAAAATGAGTATTCCACCAAAAAGGCGGCCGGATTCGAAAATATCGAACCCGGTTTCCACCCTGATTTTACAGGGTGTTTAATGACTTTCGTGCCGGTTATCCCGGTCCCCGCGCCGGTAATGTGTTGAGCCATAAAGGGCAGTTGTTTTTTAAAGTTTTGTGCTAGCGGTTTTCTTTATTCTGACTGACGGTGTCGCTTTGGTTTGGTTGGAATCATTTCCTTAAACCGGCCAGCCGCAGGATTTTGCCGCCGGCGGAGCGGATGCGGGTTTTGGCGTCCACCGCCAGGGCGCGCATATATGCGGGCACCCGGTTTTTCGGATCCAGACTCCAAGGGATGGGCGGCGTCTTATACCCGGAAGCACGGGCCCAGTCCAGCAACTGCATGATGGGGGCGTGGCAGTACCAGATGCGCAGACGCCAGCCGACCCAAGGTTTGGGATTCGCGCCAAAGTGGGCGACATGCCGGGCGCGTTCGCGGTCAATGCGGAATTCGCTGATTGGCGGCGCGATGTTGGAAAAGGCGAGCAGGGAACTCATGACGGATTCATCGGTCATGAAATAGGCGGGATTGCGATTGTCCACCACGCCGGCGTGGGCGGGCGGAATGACCTTGGCGATTTGCGATTTCCACTGGCGGATAAAATCCAGATGCCGCCGGTGCAGGACGAAGCAGTTGGTCACGCAGGTGGTGTCCACGCGCGGGGTTTGGAGCTGGCCGACATCGGTCCGCCATTTTTCCAAGACGGATTTGGGCAGACCGCCTTGCGCTTCGCCGGGAGCATAGTGGTTGCGCCAGACCCAGGCGTTTTCCCAGGGTTCGCGCATGCGCATCATGAGTTCGCCGTTCAGCGGGTGCAGAAAGCTGGAGATATCGCCAATGACCATGCAGTCGGCATCCATCCAGGCAACGAATTCCGTGTCCGCGCTCAACAGGGCCTCGGATTTGCGGTTGGCCACATTGCGCGGGTCGTTGTCTTCCAGCGTCAACACCTTGACGTTGGGAAATTGCGCCAGCAAGGTCTTGTCTTCTTCCGTAAACCCGGTTTGCAGGATGTGCACGGGATTTTGCGGCAGAAATCGGGCGCAACTCGCGGCCAGCAGGTAGGCGCCCCAGAGGAACTTCCGGTCACACGCGGAGACAATGGTTACATTGGTGGTGTTCATGATCTGATGCTAATTAAATCGGTTCCACAAACCGGCATAGGCCGTGGTAAGCCCGGGGCGGTCGGTGGCGGTGGTGCGCAGGGTCGCCTGCAACGGCCCGCGAAAATCGGTCAATGCCGCCGGTTCCCAGAGCAGGAGAGCGAGGGCGCGGAACAGGCGCTCGCGCGGATACCGGGCGTCGGTCAGGGCGGCGGCGCCGAAGGCGCGGGCATTCACCAGCCGGTTGCGCAGGCCGGAGGTTTCCGGGCACAGATTCAACGGCGTGGCGGCGTAGTCGCGGGCGGAGGCAAAGGCGGTTCCCAGCCGTTTTGACTCCAGCCAGAGCCAGAGGGTTTTGCCGACGGCGGACAATTCCTGATGGCGGGCGGCGAGAGATTCGCGGGACTCGGTGGACCGGTGCGGATGGAGCTTGAAGTCCACGCCGGATTCATGTTGGGCGAGCAATTTTGCGGCGGTTTCCGCCGGGAAAGAATTTTTTGCCGGCGCGAGGGAAGCGCACCATTGGGCCAGCCGCTGGTGACGTTCGCGGCAGCTCCAATGATACTGGCCATGAGCGGTGAGCAGGACATCGCCAAAAGCCAGTTGGGCCTTGGCCAGATTGCGGCCGACGAAATCGGCCTCCTCCGGACCAAAGTCGCGACGCTCCAGCCGTTCGGCGGCATAGAGCAGGCCGGAGCAGCGGTTCATCAGGAGCCGGGTGGCCTCGTAAAGCGGAATGTGGGCGGCATCGTGATGATGTTCGCAGCCCGCCAGCAAGGTGTCGTCGCCCAGTTGCCACCGGTGGCCGGCCACGAGGTCATAATAGAACATGCTCGGCGCGCTGCGGCGCAATTTGTCGAGCGTGAGCACCTTGAATTCCACTTCCAGTCCCGCCGCCGGGGAAAGGCGTTCCCCCAGCTCATGGAGCGGGTGACGGAATTTCTTTTCCGCGAGAATCGCGTTGCCGCGGAGAAAGACATAAAACTCCAGGTCGTTATAGGGCAGGTCGCCGGCCGGCGTTTTTAACACGCCGCCTTCGCCGCGGCCATAGCCGCCGCCGAGCAAAACCCCTTCGAGTTGGGATGCCGGCGCCAACTGGCGAACGCCAGCCAGCACCTGGTCGCAGGTCGTGGCGAGATGCGATTCCATGGCCGGGCTGCCATCAATGGTAAAGCGGGAGTTCATGGCGCGTCAAAACGGGGTGGGGGAGCGGGCTGCCAGCCGGCAATGGTGTCCGACAGATATTTTTCGATTTGATCCACGATGACCGGTTGGGCAAACCGGGCGAGATCTTTTTGCGCGGTGACCGCGAGCCGGCGGGCCAGGGTGGGATCGTCCGTCAGTTCGCGGATGCGTTGGGCGAGTTCCTCCGGTTTGCCCGCCGTGTAAGTCAGGGCGTTTTCCCCGTGGTGCAATAGTTCGCGACTGCCGCCGGTGGTGGTGCCAATCACGGGCAGGCCGCAAGCCATGGCTTCCAGCGGCGTGAGCGCAAACGGTTCCTCCCATTCGGAGGTGAAGAGCAGGGCATGGTGCTGCCGGTAAATTTCCGGCATTTCCGCCGATGTGGCGGTGATGAAACGGACCGGCAAGGCTTGTTCGAGCACCAGTCGCTTGAGTCTGGCCTCGTAAGCCGGATCGCCTTGGCCGCAAACGGTCAGTTCGCCGGCAAAGGTTCCTTTTAATTCCTGCAAGGCCCGAAGCGCGGTCATGACGCCCTTGTCTTCCACAACGCGTCCAACATAAAGCAGTTTCAACACCGGCCGGCCGGCCGGCGGCGGTTCGCCGTAAAACCTGACGATGTCCACCGGGCAATGAATCACCGCAGCATGTCCGACCGGAAACCCGGCGCGTTCGGTGATTTCCCGCATGGCGGCGCTGCAAAAGTAAATGCGCGGAAAGCGGGCATGGCGGATGGGATTGGTGGGCGCGATCTGGTCCCAAGCTTCGCGGCGGCCAGTCCAGGACCAGCACGCCCGCAGCAGGCGGGCGGGCAGGGAGGCGTTCGGCCGGTTCCACCAGTCGAGCCAGACATCCGCCTTCATGCTGCGGGCAATCCAGTGGTCGGAGACATCATACACCACGGGCACGTCCAGCCGGGCAAGGGTAAAAACAAAGGATTTGGACAGGCCGCCCATGGACCAGAGATGGACCACATCAGGCTTCACCCGGGCGATGGTGGCGCGTAACAGGTTATGGTTGTGAAATTCCAAGTCGCGCAAGTGGCGGATATCCAGCCAGGGATTGCCAAAGAAACCATGGATGCGCAGGGAACGGTCAACGTTGGCTTCCGGGCTGTTCGTGGTTACCGCAGGCAGTCGATAGTCCGAGGTCAGGACCTCCACTTCATGGCCGCGCTGGCGCAACGCCTCGACGATGTCGCGGCAGCGCAATTCGTAACCGCCCAGGTGATGGGGCGGGTAGAGCGCGGAGATGACGAGGATTTTCATGGGGCGGTTGCGTGGGCTTCCTGCCAGCCCTGGCGGAAGCCCGCCAGTTTGCCGCGCCGCTGCTGCCAGCGGATGCTGGCGGCGTGAGCGAATTCTCCCAGTCGCTTTTCCCGGAGGCAAAACTTCAGATCCTGCCGCAAATCGCTGAGCCATCCGAGCGCCACGGTCTTGGGCCAGTTATAATCGCCGGGCGAACCGGTCCAGGCTTTGCCAATGGCGCGGGCATCGCCGAAACTGCGCTTGTAGCTTTGCTCGGGCGTGTAGTTGTGGGAATGCATGACGACCGATTCGGACACATACGTAACGGCATGGCCCTGGGCCTTGCACCAGCGGGTATATTCGTCATCCTCGGCGTACTGCAAATCTTCGCGGAAGCCGCGCTTGGCCCACACATCTTTGCGCAGACCGCTGCTGACCATGCTAAAAAAATGATCCCAATGGACTGATTCGCGGTTGGGGCCGAAGCAGCGGTCGTAATCGTTGGCAAAGACCGCCTGGCAATCGGGGCGGGGAATCTGCCGGCCGAAACAGGCGGCGGTGTTCGGATTTTGCAGCGCGGTTACCAGCGGACGCAGCCAGTTGGCGCCCTGCGGCGTGGCGTCGGCGTTCAGAAAAATACCGAAATCAGTTTGGGCCAGCCGCATTCCCTGGTTCATCACGCGGCTGGGATTGTATTCCTTGGGGGTGATCTGGACAAAGTGGGCGGGCTGCGCGGCCCGGATGAGTTCCTGCGAACCGTCGGTGGAACCGGAATCGACGACGATCAGCTCCCAGTTTTTATAGTCCTGGGCGGTGAGTGCGGGCAAGGTTCCCTGCAAGGCCCAGGCCTCGTTGTACGAGCGCATGATGATGCTCACCCGCGGATCGCTCATGCGGCGCCTCCCTTCTGGCGTTGCAGAAATTTTTCCAATTTGGCGGCCAGATCCACGGCGACGTTGCTGGCGGCGTAGAGCGCGGTGCTGCGTTCGCGCAGGCGGCGGCCGGCGTCTTCGGCGAGACTGCGGTTTTCCAGCAGTTTCCGGGTGTGGACGGCGAGGGCTTCGGCGTTGTCGCCGATGAAAACGGTGTCGCCCAAATCCAGTCCCTCGGCGCCGATGCTGGTGGTGACGACGGCGCGGCCCACGGCGGCGGCTTCCAGAATGCGGGTGCGGGTGCCCGAGGCGATCCGCAGGGGCAGCAGAACGAACTGGGATTCGGCGATGGCGCGTTCGATGGAATCCACCGGACCGACCAGTTTCACCCGGTCGGTGCCGATGGCGCGCAGGCGTTCGGCGAAGGCGGCGGGCGGGTTTTTGCCGGCGATGTGAATCATCACCCCATGGCGTTTCAGGTCGGCTTCAATGTGCGGCAATACTTCATCCACGAGAAATTGGAAGCCGTCCACATTCGCGGAGGAATCGAGGCTGCCGAAAAACAGAATCACCGGCTGACGTTCTGCGGCCGGTTCGGCGAGGCGGGGCATGATGTTGGGCAACAGCTCAAACACCCCGGGAGCGGGCTGGGGCGCGACCAGATCACGGACATCGGCGAGCTCCGTGGAATTGGTGAACAGGAACAGCCAGGGTTTGCCAAAGAGGTTGCGCTCGAAGCGTTGCAGTTTCCATTTCTCAAACAAAAACCACCGCTTTTTAAAGGACCGGTGGGCGGCCCAGGTCAATGCGACCAGCCGGGACGACACCATGTCCACATCCACCACCACGGCGGTCGAAGGTGCGACTGCCGCGATCAGTTCCAGCAATTCCCAGGCGATGGTAAAGCGGCAGAACACGAGGTCATACCGGTTGGCGCGCAGCAATTGCAGGAATTTCTCCCGGTCGGCGGGCGGGAAGGCAGGAGTGGAGGCCGGGCGGGGGAAAGGCGCCGGCAGGGTGGCCAGGATGGCCACGGGTTGAAACCGGGTCCAGGCGGGTTTGCCGGGCGTGCCCTCGGAGCCAATCAGCGCGAGGTCGGTGGCGAACGATTCGCGCAAGGCGTCAAACAGAAACCGGCTGCGGTTTTTATCCCCGCCGGATTCGTTTTCAAACGGGACGTCGAGATAGAGTACGCGGGCGCGGTTCATGCGGAGACAGGTTTTTTGCGGCCAAACTTGCTGCGGATGCGGGTGGCATAGTCGTTGCGTTCAAAGGCATCCAGGCTGAAACGCCAGATGCCCCAGACGCCGACCGCGCCGACCACGGCGCCTTCGGCAATGACCAGGAATGAATTGCCGCCACTGACCCAGAAGGGTTGGAAGTGGAAGGCGGCCGCCACGGCCAGCATGGGCAGGCAGCCCACCCAGGCGCCGACCACGGTTTCCTTGAACAACGCCCAGCGGCTGATTTTCGCCTCATGGGCGGCCCAGCCCCAAATCCAGCCCCAGCCATAAACGAAGGTGGGGATGACCGAGCCAAGGGCGACCCCGAGGATGCCCCATTCGGCGCCGTAGGCATGTTTCAGCCAGATGGTGAGGCCGATGCTTAAAACGATGTTGGTGGCCGCCTCGGTCACCCCCTGCCGCATCATGCGCTTTTCCTGGCCGGCCATCATGAACATGTTCTTAAACACGCCATGAGTGAGCACCAGCGAGTAATACCAAAATACCAGCAGATGGCCGGCCCAAAACATGGGCGGAGTCGGCTCCTTCATGCCGGTGAGCAGGCGGATGACGCCGGTCATGTAAACGGCGGTCAAAATATAGAGCGGTGTGGCAGAGAGGATGCTGAAGCGCATGCCCCGGATCATGATCCGGCGCAATTCGGAGGCGTCGCCGCTGGCATGCAGGTGCGCGGCGGTGGGGGAGAGCACATCCCCGATTTGCCGGGTGAACAGGCCGAACATTTCGCCGACTTTGCTGCCGGCCTGATAGGGCGTTACCTGCGCCACACCGAGAATGGAGCTGATGACCGGTTGGTCGGTTTTGTTCCGCAGAATGTTGCCCAGCGTGTTGGCATAGGCGTACAGACTGAACTTGCTGGTTTCAACAATGGCCTGCCGGGAGAACAGGGAGGGCCGGATTTTCACTTCCGGCAGATAGGTCAGGGCCATCCGGGCGGCGACGAAGTAAGGCAATAGAAAGCTCAGCAGGGACAGCAGCACCAGGGTCATAAAACTCCAGTGCAGCAGGAGGCTGGCGGCGATGACGGCGGCATTAACCAGACCGCCCACAATGATCACATTATTCCAGGCGGCGGTGCGTTGCTGGCCCTGCAATACCTCGGGAAAAATGCCGAAGGGAAAGGCCACGCCGATGCCGAGCAGAAACACGATCATGATCCAGCGATACTCTTCGCGGTGTTCGGCGCTGACCTGGAAAAAGTTAATGAGCGGGCCGGAAAAGATGACGCCCAGGAGGACGGCCACGGTGGCGCCAATGACGTAGAAATAGAAAATGGTGCTCAGGACGCGGCTCATTTCGTGCCAGTCCTTTTTGACCGAGAGTTCGGCCACCCGCTTCTGGGCGGAGTAACCGAAGCCAAAATCCAGCAGAATGCCGTAGCCGAAAACGGCCCAGAGCAGCGACCAGAACCCGAACTGTTCGCTGGTCAGATTGTGAAAGAGGAGCCGGAAGGTGACCAGACCGAGCACCATGCGCACAATGATGCGCACGTAGCTGGTGATGGTGTTTTTCAGGACGGCTTTTTTGGCGTGGCCAGAGTTCATGCGCGGCGCGCGCAGTGTTCCTCGGCGCGCAGATAGAGGGTTTCCAATTGTTGTCCGATTTGCGCCCAGTCATAGGCGGCCAGGGCTTCTTTCCGCCCGGCTTCACCGATGGTCCGGCATAAATCCGGCTCGCGGGCAAAATGTTCCAGCTTGGCGGCCAGGTCGGCCGCGGCGTCGGGGGCATTCGGATCAATGAAGACACCGGTGTCGCCATCGCGCACGAGGGATTGCAAACCGCCAATCCGGCTGGCAATCACGGGCTTGCCGGAGCTCCAGGCTTCCAGCACCACAATGCCGAAGGGTTCGTGCATGGAGGGCAGGACAAAAATATCGCAGGCATGGAAGGCTTGGATGAGTTCGGGATTGTCGTTGCGCAGGCCCGGCAGCAGCTTTACCCGGTCCGTCAGCCCGCTGGCGGTGATCAGTTCGCGCAGTTTGGCGGCGTACCCCGGCTGGGTTTCCGGGCCGATAAACACCAGGTAGGCATCGGGCCGGGTGGCTTGAAACCGGATGAAGGCTTCGAGCAGTAACAGCTGGTTTTTCTGGGCGTCAATCCGGCTGATGTTCAGCGCCAGAAAGGCCGCGGGCGGGATGCCGTGCCGGGCGCGGAAAGCGGCCCCGTCGGCGCTGGCAAATTTGGCGCAGTCCACGCCGTTGGGCAGGTAGGCAATCCGGTCGTGGCCGAGTTGCTGGCGGGCCTTTTCCATTTCGCTCCGGCCGACGCAGATGACGCAGTCGGCGTCGGTCAGCACCCGGCGGGAACCAAAGAGCGCCCCCAGCGGCTTGCCCCATTCCGTTTTGTTTTCGACCGGTTTGAGCATGAGATCCAACTCGGCCTGCGGCACGTCAAACACCCCGCCGTGCAAGGAAACAACAAACGGCTTTTTGCGCAGGCGGGCGGCGGTGCGGACTTCGCCGCCCAGGCGTTTCAGGGCGTGGGCGTGAAAGAGCCGCACGTCCGGCGCACGCAGCAAGGCGGCGAACAGGCTGAAGGAAATCAGATTGCCGCCTTTTTTGTCCAAGGCCGCCCGATCGGCCGCGGTCAAACCAAAGAACGGATAACTGTAAGCAAAGCGCCGGACCGGCACGCCGCCGATGGATTCATCGCGGAGCCGGGCCAGCGCCATGGACGTGTAAATGACCGGATTCAGACCGGCCAGTTTTTGCTGGCGGGAGATTTCCAGGATAACGGTCTCCGTGCCGCCCCATTCCTCCGCGACGAAGCGGCGGGGGACATGCAGGATGGTTTTGGCGCCGCCGGGATTCATTTTGCTCCGGAATTTTTCTCCTTGGCCAGCAACGCGGTTTTTTCCATCAGCCGGCAGATGTGGGGAATATGGGTGACCTCGTCGGGAATAACCGGCTGATTGGTGCAGAGCGTGGCGTAGCTCTGCGGGTCGGTGGGGTGATATCCGTGCATGGCGCGGATCGGCCGTTCGCCCATGTGGCTGGGGACGATCAGGACGCCTTCGCGCACGAGGAAAATGGTTTCGCCAAAATACCGGTCTTCAAAGAGCGCATGGTAGCGCTGCAGTTCCTCATCCGGCATGATGCGGCCTTCCGGAACTTTTTGGAGGGTTTCGGTAATCAGCTTGCGCGCATTGTCATTGAAATACCAAAACCGGCCCATGGTGGAGTCGTAAACCACGGCGTAATCTTCGCCCATTTTGAGGGGCAGGGCGTCAATTTTGGCCTTGAGATCAATCAATTCATCGCAATTGGCCATGCCGTGATCGCTGAAAATGTAGAGGTGAACTTCCTCGTAGCTGTCTTTGGCGGCGGCGAGCACTTTTTCAATCCAATCTTCATACACCCGCAGTTTGGCGGGCACCTCGGGGGATTTGTTGCCGACCATGTGGAGCAGACCGTCAAGGCCGGCCCAGTATTGAAAGACAAAGTCCACGCTGCCGGATTTCACGGCGGCGATGATGTCATCGCGGTTCTGTTCCTCGGACTTGGTGGTGTCGGTGACGAAGTACGGGATTTTGTGCTCGGTGAGAAAATCAAAAATATTGGGGCCGCGATTCATGCCGCCGGGCTGGAGCGGGCTTTTTTTCTCGGTGAAATCAAACAGGTGGATGTACTTGAACGGGATGTTGTACAGGTCGAAATAGCCCCGGAATTTGAGCTGCACCTTCACGAACTTGGTGAGCCAGCGGCGGAAGATGCGGCGGCCGGTGACGGCGGCGGGCAGCCAGCGGAGCCAGCGCAGGGAGGCAAACGGCGAGTGTTTCGGGTCGTACACGAAATAGCACCAGTTGCGGTGTTCCACCGGCCAGCGGCCCGAAAGAATGGAGGGCACGCAGGTGGAGCTGTAGCCGAAGACGGACTCCAGCTTTTTGCGGTTGGGCGCAAAATTCTTGCCAAAGGGATCGTTGCGCAGGATTTCCCATCCCATCGCATCTATCATGATAAACAGCGGGAGTATTTTTTTCATGGGGTGCCAAGCCGGACTTCGGCGGGTATTTTAAAGTGGGCGGGGTGGGCGTGCGTCATGTTGAGCAGGTTTTGCGCGGCCACAATGTGAAAGCTCTGGGCCCAGGCGAGCGGCGTATTATGGCCGGCCACGCCGCCGACATACATTTCCGGAACCATGCCGTTCGGCGTCATGTTCTTTTCCAGCAGCTTGAAGTACTTGACGGACTTGTCAAAAAAGTGGCGGCGTTCCTCCCAGTCCATGTAAATGGTCTGACGGGAAATGTTGAAATCGCGGCCGCGGTCGGCGAGCTTGGCGTAGCAGATGGCGAGCCAGGCGAGGCCCAGGGGCCATTCGGCGGTTTGCCCTTTGATGGGATTCAGCCCCTGGCCGCAATAGATGTCATTCGGATAACGGCGGACCCCGTTTTCTCCCAGCAAATGGGTTTCAACATTGGCGAGGATGGTTTTTTTGACATCGAAATCAACAATGTTGTACGGCCAGATGAGGCTCATTTGGGCCAGGTCGTAGGGGCGGCTCGGGGATTCGGCCGGCAGCAGGCGGGCGAGGGCGCCGGTGCCTTCGGCAATCATGCGTTCGCTCACCGGCACATAATGGGAGATGGAAATCTTCTGGTGGTGCTTGTAATCGTAGTGGCCCTGGTCAAACCACATGGTCAGGCCGCCCAGTACGGCGCCGAAACTGCTGGAATGCTCTTCGGGGCCTTCCTCCCACATGCCGAAGTCCGCCTCAAAACCCATGTTGAAAATGTAATTCCGGATGTGACCCATGAGCTGATAGTCCTCCTGGGTGAAGCGGAAGCCGAAGCCCTTCTTCACCAGGTCGCCCATCTTGTACATGAACAGCCCGAAGACATCGAGCTGGTGATGGCCCCATTCGTCGGTGATGGTTTCCAGAGTGGTGGGATGCACGCGGGCGGGCATGAACTGGCCGCGCTGATGGCGCACATCGGGTTTGATAATGGAGGCCTGCACGAAGCGCCAGTGGTGCTTCTTGAAGATCTCGAGCACGAGCCGGAAACTTTCCACCATCCGGTCGTAGCAGCCCAGATATTCATTCGCGTAGGTGGCGTACATGATATCCCGGATCCAGAAGACATTGTAGGCGTCGCCCGCGCTGTCCTCGGCGTTGTAGGGGCTGGCCACGTAACCGCCGTTGGGGCGCCGCATGCGCTCCAAAAGCTCGTAGGACAACCGGATGCGTTCTTCCAGCGGTTGCTGGTGAAAGGTGTCGGCTCGCTTGTGAATGCTCATTTAGTTGGACTCCGAATTCAACCGCCGGAGGATTTCCGGCAGAAATTGTTTTTTCCGGGAAACGCACCCGGCCCAGACTTCGCCGCTGGGGCCGAGCCGGCTTCTGAATGCCGCCGTCTTGGCGTCAAACAGCACCAGACTGTCCCCGCGAAAAATATCAGTCACCAGCAGACCGGCGAAATCCCAGCCGCCCCGTTCGCGCCGTTCGCGCAGGGCCGCGGCGAACTGTTCGATTCGCGCGGCATCCAGCCGGGTACGATCCACGGTTTCGATCTGGCCAACCGCAAACCGGGCGCCGCCGCCGGAAAATTCCTTCAAATCCTTTTCCACCAGTTCGGCGGCCGGCCGTTCCAGTGTTTCGTCATTGCGAACCAGCACTTCCCGGCCAAATTTTTTCAAATCCAGCCTGGCCCGCCGGGCCAGGCTGGCGGCCTGCTGCCGGTCGGTTTCGGTCGTCGTGGGCGAGGTCAGCAGCAACGTGTCCGCCACCACCGCCCCCAGCAACAATTTCGCCTGCGCCACCGTCGGCCTTTTGCCGTGTTCCAAAAATTTGCAGGCAATGATCGTGGCGGTGCTGCCCACCGGCCGGCAGTCCACCCGAATGGGGGAGGCCGTCTCCAGTGTCCCCACCCGATGATGATCCACAATTTCGACAATGTCCACGTCGGCGATGCCCTCCGGCGCCTGATGTTGTTCGAAATGATCCACGAGCACAACTCTGGCGCGCGGAAAACTGAGGATTTCCGTGCGGGAAAGCACGCCGAACAGGGTGCCATCCGGGTTGAGCACGGGCAGGGCGTACTGGGCCTGCCGCAAGGCCGCTTGGGCCTCCACCAGGGTTTGGTCCGGGGTCAGCTTGGGAAAACCCTCCGATTGCATCAGCCGTTCCACCGGGATGGCCATGGGCAGCTGGGAAACCAGCGCCATCAGGGAGCCTTGATAATGCAAAACGCCGAGGCCGGGGCATTCGCGCATGGCCTTTTTCCAGGCGGGACTTTTTTCCGGGGAGCAGGTGATGACGACGGCGGTGCCGGCATCCCGGCAGCGAAGCAGCAGATCCGGTTGATCGCCAATCAGGGCCAGGGTGCCCGGGGCAAACCGGGCGGGATCAAGGACGATCTGCCCGTCGGCCTCGGTTTTGGGCTGCTGCCAGCGGGTGAGCCGCAGATAGCGTTCCAGATCGGCCACCGAAAACAGGACGCCGAGGAAGTCTTCCGCATTGGCATGGTAAAAATAGCTGGCCATCGGCATGTGATCGCTGAGGATGCCGAGCAGGCCCCGGTGGGCATCCAGCACGGGCAACATGCTGATGCGGTGGCGCAGGATCAGTTGGAGGGCATCGCCAAGGGCGGTGTGCGGGTGGACGCTGAAAATATCGCGGAGGGCGGCATCTCTTACCAAGCCATGCAGATGGCTGATCTGCCGCGGCAGCGGCACCCCGGCCTCGGCAAAGAGCCATTTGGTCTGCGCCGTCGGCTCCGCCAGCACCACGCCCTCATGAAACGGATCCCCGCCCGCCAGCGTGTTCAGCAGGCTGGCATAAACCGTGGCCGACACCGCCGAATCGGTATCCGGCCGTTGATGGCCGACCACCAGAATCGGACGGTTTGACGATTTGTTTTTCCCCATGTCCTCAGGTTTGACCCAGTATTTTTTTTACCTCGCTTAAAAGTTGGTTGGGGCTGAACGGTTTGGCCAGAAACAGGGCCGCGCCGGCCGCCTCGGCTTCCACCCGGGTCAAGGCATGGCCTTTGGAGGAGAGCACCACCACCGGGATCGAGCGGGTGGCTTCATTCTGTTTCAGCTGCCGGATGGCGCTGAGACCGTCCAGGCCGGGCATCATGACATCCATTACAATCAGCTGCGGTTTGGCCGTGGCGGAAATGGCCAGCGCTTCCGCGCCGTCGCGGCAGGTGACGACCTCGTATCCGCCTTTTTTCAGCGTCATCTCGAGCAATCTGACCATGTATATCTCGTCGTCGGCCACGAGAATTTTGAGGGGCGGAGTAGGGTTCATTGGAAATGGCGGAGGTAAATAAACGTCTGATCGTCGGCCATGGCGACCGGGCCGCAAAAGTCGGCAATGCGCTGCTGCAACATGTTTTTACCGGCTTCGGCCGAGCGGGTGGCCCGGGCGGTATCATTGAGGATCGTCGCCAGTGCGGCGTCGCCCAGCAACTGGCCCGCGGCGTTGCGGGCTTCCGTGACCCCGTCCGTATAAAGCAGTGCCGCGGCTCCCGGCGGGAGCGGGGTGACGGTTTGCGGATACTTGGCATGGTTTTCGATCCCGAGCGGAAAACCGGAATTGCCCACCGCCCCGGTCACCCCGGCTTGGGGTTGCCAGACCAGCAAGGGGCAATGCCCGGCGCTGGCGGAGATAAGCTTGGTATGCTTGGTGTCCAAATAGGCGAGCGCGGCCGTCACAAACATGTCCACGCGGGACAAGTCTTCAAACAGGGTCTGGTTCACCGCCTCCAGCAGCGCGCCGGGCTGGCTGAACAATTGCGGCATGGAGCGGATGGTGCTGCGCAGGACGGCGGCAAAGAGGGCGGCGGGCACGCCTTTGCCCATGACATCGGCAATGACCAGCAGCGTGGTGCCATCGTCGGTCTGGATGACATCGAAAAAGTCACCCCCAACTTGCAGGGCGCTTTGGCAAACGGTGGCCAGCTCAAAAGGCGGGCAGGCGGGCAGGGTGGCCGGCAGCAGGGAACGCTGGATGTCGGCGGCGATTTCCAGCTCCCGGCGGGTCACGCGGGCGGCCGTCCGTTCGTCCAGCAACCGGGAGTTCACGATCTGGATGGCCAGGAAGTCAATGAACGTGTGCAGCAGGTTGACCTGGGCGGCGCTGAAGGGTTTATCCGGGGCAAACCGGCCGAAGGCGATGGTGCCGACGAGCTGGTTGGCAAAGACGAAGGCGTGGCAAAGGCCGTTCCCGTTGCCCACCAACGGGCGCAGCGGGTCGGCTTTCCCCAGCGGTTCATCGGGGGCAAACCAGATGTCCTGCCGGGTCCGGGCGGCCTCGATCTCCACGGAATTGCCGCCATGAATCAGGTCCAGGAAAGGCAGTTCGGCCACGGTGTCCGGCTGGATGTTGAGGGTTTCGAGCCGGCGGCCGTCGGGGGTGGCCAGCCGGAGCACGGCATAGTCCGCTTCCGCAATCTGGATGAGGTCGCGCAGCAGGCGGTTGGAGAAATCCCGCACTTCGATGTGTTTGCCCAGTTCGGCGCTGTAACGGAACAGGGCCACCAGACTTTCGTAGCTGGAGGAAAGTTCCGCCGTCATGTCGGACAGGGCGGTTTCCGTTTCCGTCAGGCGGCGTTGCAAGGTTTCCAGCTTGGGGGGCGCCGCCGGGGCGGATTCGTGCTGGCGACCCAAAATCAGGGTGTTGCCGCGGCGGCTGCGGAAATAATTGGCATGGCTGGCCAGTGACTGGATGAGAAACAGTCCGCGCCCATGTTCGCTTTCCTCATCCGGCAGATCAATGTGTTCCGGCCAGTCAAAGCCGGGGGTGTGGTCGGTGACGCGGAGTTCGATCTCGGTTTCGCCCAGGCTGATTTCAAAACGGATGGGCTGCTGGCGGGCGGCGGCATCCGAGTGTTTGACGGCATTGTTGCCGGCCTCGACGATCAGCAGTTCCCATTCGGACAATTCCAATTCCGTCAGGTTTTGCTCCTTGAGCCATTGCCGGGCGGTTTGAGCGGCACTGCGGACGGCGGCGTATTCGCAGCCGGTTTCGAGCCGCAATTGTGACCGATAGTCAAACCGCGGAGCGTTGGTGGAGGTCGGGTTCAAGGGGCAATGTCGAAGATTTCGTCAAAATGAATGAGTTGAATCAGCTTGTGTACGAGGGGACTCGTATGCGCCAGCCGGACTTTTCCTTCATACTGGAGAACGGTGCGATGAATCGATATCAGCGCCCCCAGGCCTTCGCTGTCAATAAAGCGCACCGTGGAGCAATCCACTTCCACAATCGGGTGCGCCTGATTAATCCGGGGCCGGACAGCCTCCTTAAAGGCGCCGGCGTTGGTGGCGCTCAGGTATTCCAGCCCCCGCACCTGCAACGTGTTTTCGTGCGTGGTGAGGTGCATAAGTTTAGCGGGTGACGATTTCAAACACCCGGTGCAGCCGGGTGAGTTCCAGAATCTGGCGCACATTGGGCGCCGGATTGATGAGCCGCACGGTGCCGTTGCGGGACCGCATGGTTTTGTGCAGGGAGATCAGCGCGCCCAGGCCGCTGCTGTCCAGAAAAGTCACGGAGGACAGGTCCAGATCCAGGATGGTCACACTGGGGGGCAGGGCGTTGCGAATGTCATCGCGCACCTGCGCGGCGTTGGCGGCAATCAACTCGGAGAGTCCGGTTACCTCGGTTTTTTGGGGGTCCTGATTCAGAATTCTCATAGGCGTATGGTCGGAATGTAAATGTTCTCAGCGTTTTTGGGAAGAGCGCAGTATCAGCCAGCGCAAAATATTGCGGTTCATCTTGCCATCGGCATGCACGGCGTAAAAACTGGCATGTGCCCGGGATTCGTCATCAAAGCGGTCGCCGGCATCAAAGGTGTCCGCCAGCGAAACCAAGCCGACCGGGGCGGCCAGCCAGAGTTGTTCAAACTCCGTTTCCAATTGGGCCGCCTGTTCCCGGGCTAACGGCCGGTTGCCCACCCAGGAAAAATCGCCTTTCCAGATGCTCCATAATTGCGGCCACCGGCGGGCCAGGCCGGTGAAGCCATTCAGTTCGGAATAAGGCATTTCCCGCAGGGATTTTTGCCCCACCACGGCGGTGGGAATCACGGCGCGTTTGGGCTCGAAAAGCGGCCGCCCGGAGCCGCGGTTTTTAAGCCAGGCGAGGAGCACCAACGGGCTGGTCAAAATCGCCGCGGCGAAAGCCAGGACCCGTCCCGACCAGGGACTGCTCCGGTCAAACCCGTGTTCGCCGCGCAAATTGCTCAGCAGAAAAGCGTCAGTCACTTCGACAAACGAGCCGTTTTCATGGTTCAGCAGGCCGTCCGCCCAGGCCAGCGACGATTTGATATGGGTCAGCGCGCCCACATATGTCGAAGGGCCAATCCAACTGGAACTGACCTCCGCATTGTGATCCACCATTGCCGAGTTTTCCACGAACGCATTGGGGCCGACCGTGGCTCCGCCCCGGACCCAGACGTTTTCGCCCAGCCAGCAGGGGGCCAGGAGGCGGGCGGTGGCATCCACCCGGCAGCGCAGGCCGGTCCAGACACCGGGGGAAATTTCCTTGGCTCCGACGCGATGCCCTCCGGCCTTGGGCAGCCAGGCGCCCAAGACCGAATAAAAGGTGGCGTAACTCGCAAACAACGGCCGGTCCGGCAGGTTGGGCAGATGGTCGGCGACCACGATGTCGTCCGGGGCCGGCAACCAGCCGGCGGCGTCTGTTTGCAGTTCCTTGCGCGCTTCGGCCACGGTCAGTTCCCGCGGTCCGGCGATGAGTTCGATCTTCAAACCCCAGCGTTCCCCATGGCCGACGGTGGCCCGCACCTGATCCGGCCGGTCGGAGACCAGAATGACCACTTCCTTGGCTCCCCGGTCGGCTAAATAAGTCAACCAGTGAGATATCAGGGTCGGTCCCAGGAGGCGCACCAATGCCAGCGGACTCTTCCGGGCCAGGAAGGCGACTTCCGGCCGGCGGTCGGGGCAGATTACAACAGCTTTCATGCGCCTTTGCCAAACAAAATGGCCGGGATGGTTTTCAACAGCAGCAAGACATCCTTCCACAGGGACTGGCTTTCAATGTAGCGGACATCCAGGTCCACCTGTTCCTCAAAATCAATCGAATTGCGGTCGCCAATCTCAAACAGTCCCCCTTCGCGTTCCCCCACCTGCCAGAGACAGGTGATGCCCGGTTTCACGTTGAACCGGCGCCGGTGGCGCTGCTCGTAAAGTTCCACCTCGCGTTTCACCGGGGGGCGGGGGCCGACGATGGACATTTCGCCCTTTAACACGTTCCAAAACTGCGGCAGTTCATCCAGCGACGATTTGCGGATGATTTTGCCGATTTTGGTGATGCGCGGGTCATCCTTCATTTTGAAGGTGATCCCTTCCTTCTTTTCGTTTTTGGAAAGCAAATCCTTCAGCCGGGCCTCCGCATCCACGCACATGGAACGGAATTTCAGCATGCCAAACTCGCGGCCATAAAGGCCATACCGGGTCTGGCGGAAAAAAATGGGGCCGCCGTCCAGCTTCACCGCGATGGCAATGCCCAGAAAGACCGGCGCCAGGCAAATGATGGCAATCAGGCTGACCAGAATGTCGAAGATGCGCTTGATGAAATGGGCGAAGCTCGTGACGAAGTTCCAGGCGAGCCGTTTCCATT
Source organism: uncultured Verrucomicrobia subdivision 3 bacterium (assembly GCA_903872345.1). Lineage (GTDB taxonomy): Bacteria > Verrucomicrobiota > Verrucomicrobiia > Limisphaerales > UBA11358 > UBA11358. The sequence goes on from CAIQKM010000175.1 coordinate 29,916, forward strand.
TGACATAGAAATTCAGCCGCGCCCGGCCCCAGGGGGTCTGGGCGGCCAGCAGACGGTCGGCCATCCGTTCAAGAATTTCCGTTTCGGTCATGTTGACAAATTCAGTTCAAGGCTGCGCGGTCAGGGCTTGTAATTCAAGCAGCAAATGTTCCCGCCACCCGTTTTCCGGCGGCGAGGACAGCACCCGGCGGGCGGTGCTTCTTTGCGGTTCCACGAACTGTTCGTGCATGGGTTCCACCTCTTCATAAAACTGGCGGCGCACCGATTCCAGGCTGCGACCGCGTTCGCGCAAATCCCGCTCCGCCCGGCGCGCAAACCGCAGTTCCGGGCTGCACTCCACAAAAATGCTGGTGGCAAACCGCCGCCTCAGCCACTCCGGATGCAGCAGCCAGAGGCCGTCCCAGATCACGAGCGGCACCGGGGCAAACCGCCGGGATACGGCCTGACGCGTGTGGGTCGCAAAATCATAAACCGGCAAATCGACCGCGCCGCCCGCCGCCATATTATCCATTGCCGTCCGCAGGACATCCCAATCAATTGCCGCCGGGTCGTCAAAATTAACCAGCTCGCGTTGCGCGGGCGGCAGGGCCGACAGGTCGCGGTAAAAATCATCCAGGCTGATGCGCGCGGCCCGGGGCGCCAGGGCGTCGGTCAGGCTCTCGGCCAGCCAGGTCTTGCCCGACCCGCTGCCGCCCACAACCGCCACATGGAGGGGAGCCTTCATCATTTCCGTTTTTCCGCAATCACCCGCGTGAACATATTTTCCAGATCACCGATGTACGTGTCAAAATCATAACGCTCGCTGACCAGTTTCAGCCCGGCCTCCCCCAACTGGCGGGCCAGGGGCTTGTTTTGCAAAAGCTGGTCAACCCGGGCGGCAAAGGCGGCGCGGTCCATCCAAGGCACCAGATACCCGTTTTGTCCGTCGAGCAGCCAGTCCTTGATGCCGCCGGCGTCAAAGGCAATCACCGGCAGGGCGTAGCGCATCACTTCCAGGCCGATGGTGGCGATGGGTTCGGGCCAAAGCGAGCTTAATGCCACCACACTGCATTCCCGGTAATAATTCTTCAACTCTTCCTGCGGGATGAATCCCTTAAAAGTGACGCGATCGGCCAGGCCGAGTTTCTTTGACAGTTCCTCGCAATAGGCCTTGTGATTGCCGTCACCCAGGATGACGCATTCAAATTTGGTTTTGACCCGGGCCAGGGCTTCCAGCAGCACATCCACGCCCTTGCCGCGAATGATTTGTCCGGCATAAATGATCAGGTTGCGGTCGCTGAAACTGCTGCGCAGATTGGGGTCGCCCATGCGCGGAACGGGCGCGTGGATCTCGATCCGCGCGGTGTCAAAGCCGTTCTTCAGCAGTTCGTCGCGCATGTAGGTGGTGACCACCACCATGCGGTCAAACCGGCGGTTCAGGGCGATTTCCCGTTTCTTTTCCGAGTAACTCACCCATTTGACCGGCAGCAGACCGCCGGGGTTTTTTACGATCGTGGCCAGGCAGGGAAAGATGCAGTAAGGCGACGCCGCACGGGTGCAGATTTTGCGGGTGAAATAATTATATTTATAACTCCGCATGCAATAGATGTCGTGGTCATGCACCATCCGCAACAGCGGAATGCCGCTTTCCACGAGTGTTTGAATGACTGAAAGGTCCGCCATTTTATGCACGTAAACGGCGTCCGGAGAAAAATCAGCGAGGGCTTTTTTGACAATGGCCTCGTTGTCTGCCGGGTTGAGGGCGGCGCGAAAGGGGAACGTCGCCTGCCAGCCCGGCTCGTTTTTGCCGGTGGATGGTCCGTGCAGAATGCCGATGGCATGGCCGCGCTTGCCCAGCTCGGTGGCGGTGATGTGGGCGTTGGCCTCGGCGCCGGCGAGCGCGCCAAACCGTTCGTGAACGTATAACAGTTTCATATCTGGGGCAGGTTTTGTGCCTGTTTGGTGATCCAATTTTCCAATGCCTTGATGGTGGGGGTGATGGCCATCAGCAGTTTTTCAATCGCCGGTTTGGCGGTGGTGGCTTCCTCCTTGGCGGCCGCCTCTTCCACGGCCAGCGAGGATTGGGCCAGGATTTCCATGCCAAAAGAGGCGGCGACCCCTTTGAGCGAATGGGCATGCCGTTGCAACTCCGCCCATTTTTGATCGGCGCACAACTGTTCCAGTTCGGCCATCCGCGCGGGCAATTCGTCGGCAAATTCCTTGGTCATTTCCATCACCGCCTGGGGGTCCAGGTCGCGGCAGAGTTCCTCCAGCCGGTTGGTCACCAGCAGGGCGCCCTGGTTCCCGCCGCCGGCCACCGGGCGGGCGGGCACGGCCCGGAGGGTGTCTTCAAGCTGTTGCGACGTGAACGGTTTGGTCAGATAATCATCCATCCCGGCGGCGAGACAGCGCTCGCGTTCCCCGATGAGGGCGTTGGCGGTCAGGGCCACAATCCGGGTCCGGCGCGGGCGTTTTAATTCCGTCTCCAACTGGCGGATGGCGGCCGTGGCGCCATAGCCGTCGAGCTCGGGCATGTTGCAATCCATCAAAATAATGTCGTATTCCTTGGCCTGGCAGTGGCGGACCGCTTCGCCACCATGGACGGCCACGTCCGGGCGGACACCCAGTCCTTCCAGCATGAGTTGGCACAGTTTGCGGTTGATGGGGTGATCTTCCGCCAGCAGCACCCGCAAATGGCTCAGGGATACCCGGTCGGCTCCGCGCACTCCCCGTTTGAAAAAATTTGTTTCCGGCCGGCGGGCGCCATCGGGCTGGCCCTCAATCATGCCCACGAGGCCGTCAAAAAGCTGGGATTGTTTCACCGGCTTGAGCAGGACGTTTCCAAACCACTCAAATTCCTGCTCCTCCCGCGCCACCGCCAGCGTCGGGTTGGAAAGCAACACGCCATGAACCTGGCCGCGCCAGGGTTCCAGCGCCCGCCGCAGCGGTTCGCCGCCCAAGGCCACCAGTTCGTCGTCGCAAATCGCCACGGGAGTCTCGCCGCTGGCCACCGCCTCGCGGACCTGGTTGATAAATTCCTCCGGCGTGCCGGCCGTGGTGCAGGCCACCCCCCAGCTCTGCAACTGTTCGGCCAGGGATTCGCGGACGCTCGCCTGGGTCGAGCCCACCGCCACGCGGGCAAAAACCAGGCCGGGATGGCTCAAGGCCATGACCGGCTGCGGGGGCACGCCGAAAGGCAGTTCGCACCAGAAGGTGGAACCCCGACCGGGTTCGCTGCGCACGCCGATGCGGCCGCCCATGAGTTCGACCAGGCGCCGGCAGATGGCCAGCCCCAAGCCGGTGCCGCTGAAGCGGCGGGTGGCGGAGGTGTCGGCCTGGACGAAGGGCTGGAACAGCTTGTCAATCTGCTCGGCCGACAGGCCGATGCCGGTGTCGCTGACTTCCAGCCGGAGCAGGAGCTTGTCCGCCTGGCGGCCGACGGAGCGGACGCGGATGACCACCTCGCCCCGGTTGGTAAATTTGATGCCGTTGCTCACCAAGTTGAGGAGCACCTGGCGGAGGCGCAGCGGATCGCCGGTGAGGCGGTGGGGAACCTCCCGGTGAACGATGGCGGCCAAACCAAGCCGCTTGCCCGGTTCCCGTAACGAGGCGATTTCGAGCACGGCGTCCGCGACGGAACGGAGGGAGAAGTCCTCGCTGACGATGGTGAGTTTGCCGGCCTCGATTTTGGAGAAGTCGAGGACGTCATCAATGACGTGGAGGAGGGCGTTGGCGCTCTGGGAGGTGGCCTCGGCGAACTCGCGCTGGCGGGGATTGAGGGAGGTTTGGAGGAGCAGTTCGGTCATGCCAAGCACGCCGTTCATGGGGGTGCGCAGCTCATGGCTCATGGTGGCAAGAAACTCGCTCTTGGCCCGGTTGGAGGCCTCCGCCAGTTCCTTGGCCTCCCGCAGCCGCCGCTCCACTTCCTTCCGCGTCGTGATGTCGAGATAAATGCCGCGCGCGCGCAACGGCTGGCCGGAATCGGCGCGTTCGGTGACCCGTCCTTTAACCAACACCCAGATCCAGTGGCCCGCCTGGTGCTGCCGCCGGAATTCGGCTTCGTAGTCGCTTTTCTTCTCGTCGAGACGGGCTTGCAAGATGGCGTTGACTTCTGCCTGATCGTCGGGATGACTGAACCGGTTCCACGACTGGAAACCGGGTTGGACCTGATCCGGCGCATAACCCAGCATCGCCGTCCAGCGTTCATCGAAACTGACTTCGCCAGAGACCAGATCCCAATCCCAGGTGCCCAGATCGGTGGCGGCAATTGCCATTTGAAGTTTTTGTTCCGAGGTGCGCAGGGCGCGGGTCCGTTCGCCGACCTCCTGTTCGAGCAGGGACTGGCGGCGGCAGGCAAAGCGCACGAAGAAAGCCATGACGGCCGTCAGCAGGATGCCGCCGAGCGAGGTGGTGAAGCCCAGCCGCGCCAGCGGCGTGCCGTGAAATCCCTGGCTGGGATGGACGATGACCGCCCAGGTCCGTCCATAGGCAAAAATCGGAAAAACATCCAGCAGCTCGGAGCTGCTGCCATTCATCAAATCAAACGACCGCCAGCTCGCCATGGTTTGAGCTTGCGACTGCTGCACGAGAGGGGTCGGGGTGGTGGTCGACAAATCAACGAGGTCAACGGACAGATCGGATTCGCCATGAACCTGCCGGGCCATGGCCGTATGCAGGGTGGCGGGCAGATTCAGGACGGCCACCGTAAAACCGCGTAACGACTCATTGGCCGTGTCGGCATTCGTAAACACGGGGTTGAAAACCAGAATACCCGCCGATTTGGCCGCCGAATTGGTTGCCTGGATCAGTTGCAAGGCACTGGTGCCGGTGGCCAGCCGGGTGGTGGCGGCCTTTTGCATGGCCAGTTGCCGGATGGATTCGGAGCCCAGATCAAATCCCAGCGCCGTGGCATTGCCATTCAGCGGTGTGACTTGTTCAACGGGGTAATAACTGGGTCGGCCGGCGGCGGGAATGCGCCGGCCTAGGGCGTCGATTTCAAAAATGGTATAGCCCGGAAAGTCCGGCCGGTGCCCGGCGCTTTCATAGGCGGACTTGTCCTTATCCTGGACCACGGGAATCCACTCAAACGCCTGCACAGTGGAATGGCGGGTCATCGGCCCGGCGATGGTTTCAAATTCGGTGCGGTCAATCCGGGGGGTGTTCTGGAAAATGCGGGAGATGGTGAACAGGCTATCGTTGACGTCCGTAATGGCCTCGCGAAAGATCTGGACATGAGTCTGGGCAATTTGCCGGAAACTGTCGCGGCGCTCCCTTTCCTGGATTTCATCGGATAACAGGGCGAAGGCGGCCGTCAAGGCCAGTCCGGCGCCAATCGTCCAGACGATTTCAAATTGGTCCCAGGCGGGCGAGCGGCTGGCGGGCAGTCGGTCGCGAAATTCGAGGAGGGCGGTGCCGCCGATGAGAATCAGCCCCAAGGCCAGGGTGAAAAGGATGGGGATGAACCGGTGGTTCAGGATGCGGAGTTGCCACTGGTCCGCCATGATGTCCATCCCGACGACGAGCTGGACCTGCCCGCTTTGCGGGTCAATTACCGGCGCAAAACCCGAGACAAACATGCCGTACTCATCCCGGTAGGGGCCGACGGTAATGGGCTGGGCACTGTCAAAGATATGGCGCAGTCCGTCCGGTGGCTGCTCATAAATCGTGCCGGGCGGGGAGGCAAGCGTGTCATGCACATCCAAATTTTCCGGACCGAATTGCAGCCGGTCTCCCCGTAATTGCACGCTGTAGAGGCAGCGGTGATGGATGGCCCGCCCATAGGCGATCATCTGCTCGCGAATGCGCATGTACGGTGTATTGGTGCGGTCCGCCAGGGTGAATTTCAGGCCTTTGATCAGATCCGGATCAATGGAGGCGGCGATTTGAACGGATTGCTGGAGCAACTGCTCGTGCATGTAGCGTTCCCGGTTCTGTGCCCGCCAGTTGGTCGCCCGCCAGCCTCCCGCCAGAATCAGCAGCAGCAGCGCGGGAACAAACCACACCCAACTGTGGTTGAAATGGGGCGGGCGCACCTGGTTGCTTTGAAAATGAACCAACAGCGCCGCGGCCACCATCCACAAAAACACCACCAAAAAAAAGGCGGCCGGAATTCCCGCCGCAATGGGTGGCGCCGCCGGATGCATAGCCCCGGCAGTTGAAACCGTTTTGCCGGGAGCGGCCAGCAGTCCGATCCCGAATAGCGCCCAAGCCACCGCGCCCAGCCGCAACGACCGGCTGGGCCGGCTACGGTTCACCCGGGCCATCCGCCAGAAAGCCGCAGCCATGAGCAGAGCTCCGAAAAAGCCGGTCCAACGATTGGCCAAGGCCAGCCAGTCCGCCGGGCTGAGCCAGAGCAGGCCCGCAGGCAGAGCTGGTAAAATGACATAAACCCACCTCCCGGGAGTCCGCCACCCGGTGGGGCGCAGGCCCTGGCGGCCAAATTCCAGCAGGCACAGAAAGGAGGCCGCCTGCAAAATGGCGCTGACCGTTCCCAGTCCAACGTTTTCCGGGTAATTCAAGGCCAGGAGGTCCAAGGCGGATTTGCCGGCGAACAGCGCGCCAAACCCGGTCAGCCATTGCCATGGCCAGCGGGTTTGCAGAAAACGGAACGCGTTGGCCAGGACCGCCAGGACCACGCAGGCCAGCACGCCCGACATGAGCATGAAGTCGAGTTGGTGCTGGAGCAAATCCAACGTCATCATTTAGCCTTGAAACTGTTCTTTGCCAGCCATTCTTGCAAGGCTGATTTTGCTTTTTCGGCCCCCAAATGCATCGCGGCAAGCGCTTTTTGCATTTCTTCACCGTTTTGCGCATGGGCGGCGGTTTCGAGGGTCATAAAAATGGCGGAAAGCCGGTCCAGACCAAAGGAGGCGGCCACTCCTTTGAGAGAATGGGCGTGACGGTGCAGTTCCGGCCATTTTTGTTCCGCCCATAACTGTTCCAGTTCGGCCAGCCGGGCGGGCAGATCGGTGTTGAATTCGGCCGCCATCTCCATAACGGCCACCGGATCCAGTTCCTGGCAAAGCACTTCCAGCCGGGAAACGTCAAATACGGTTTCGGTGGTTTCCGCCACGGTTTTGGCGGGCGCGGCGCGGAGGACTTCTTCGAGCTGGTGGGAGGTAAAGGGTTTGGTCAGATAATCATCCATGCCGGCCGCGAGGCAGCGTTCCCGTTCACCAATCAGGGCGTTGGCCGTCAACGCCACGATCCGGGTATGACGCGGGCGGTTTTGCTCGGTTTCGAGCTGGCGGATGGCGGCCGTGGCCCCGTAGCCGTCGAGCTCGGGCATGTTGCAGTCCATCAAAATAATGTCATATTCCTTGGTCTGGCAGTGCCGGACCGCTTCGGCCCCGTTGACCGCCATGTCCGGGTGGACGCCCAGTCCTTCCAGCATGAGCTGGCACAGTTTGCGGTTGATGGGGTGATCCTCCGCCAGTAGCACTCGCAAATGGCTCAGGGAAACCCGCTCGGCTCCGCGCACCCCGCGCTTGAAAAAATCTGTTTCGGGCCGCCGGGTTGTGTTTGGTGTCCCCTCGATCATGCCCACGAGGCCGTCAAAGAGTTGGGATTGTTTCACCGGCTTGAGCAGGACGTTTCCGAACCATTCGGCTTCCTGTTCCTCCCGCGCCACCGCCATGGCGGGGTTGGACAGGAGTACACTATGAACCTGGCCGCGCCAGGGTTCCAGCGCCCGCCGCAGGGGTTCGCCGCCCAAGGCCACCAGTTCGTCGTCGCAAATGGCCACGGGGGTTTCGCCGCTGGCCACCGCCTCGCGGACCTGGTTGATAAATTCCTCCGGCGTGCCGGCCGTGGTGCAGGCCACCCCCCAGCTCTGCAACTGTTCGGCCAGGGATTCGCGGACGCTCGCCTGGGTCGAACCAACCACCACGCGGGCAAAAACCAGGCCGGGATGGCTCAAGGCCATGACTGGCTGGCTGGGTACGCCAAAGGGCAGTTCGCACCAAAAGGTGGAACCGAGACCGGGTTCACTGCGTACGCCGATGCGGCCGCCCATGAGTTCGACCAGGCGCCGGCAGATGGCCAGCCCCAAACCGGTGCCGCTGAAGCGGCGGGTGGCGGAGGTGTCGGCCTGGACGAAGGGCTGGAACAGCTTGTCAATCTGCTCGGCCGACAGGCCGATGCCGGTATCGTTGACTTCCAGCCGGAGCAGGAGCTTGTCCGCCTGACGGCCGACGGAGCGGACGCGGACTACGACCTCGCCATGGTTGGTGAATTTGATGCCATTGCCGACCAGATTCAGGAGCACCTGGCGGAGGCGCAGGGGATCGCCGGTGAGCCGGTGAGGCACGTCGCGATGCACGATCGCAGCCAGGCTGATCTGTTTGCCGGGGTCACGCAGGGCGGCAATTTCGAGCACGGCGTCCACCACGGAGCGGAGGGAGAAGTCCTCGCTGACGATGGTGAGTTTGCCGGCCTCGATTTTGGAGAAGTCGAGGACGTCATCAATGACGTGGAGGAGGGCGTTGGCGCTCTGGGAGGTGGCTTCGGCGAACTCGCGCTGGCGGGGATTGAGGGAGGTTTGGAGGAGCAGTTCGGTCATGCCAAGCACGCCGTTCATGGGGGTGCGCAGCTCATGGCTCATGGTGGCGAGGAACTCGCTCTTGGCCCGGTTGGAGGCTTCCGCCAGTTCCTTGGCCTCCCGCAACCGCCGCTCCACTTCCTTCCGCGCCGTGATGTCGTCGCCCACGCCGACGTAGCCGAAAGGCTGGCCTTGTTCATCAAACAGGGCGGTAATGGAAAGCATCACGGGAAACGTGCTCCCGTCTTTGCGGACATAGGTCCATTCCCGTTCGTCCGGTTTGCCCGTCCGGAGGGTCTTGGCCACAAACGCATCAAATCCCGGTTCAATCCGGATTCCCAGCTCCTTGGAGAGCTCCGCCGCCCGGCCAATGACCTCGCTGGCCACATGCAGTGGATCGGGTGCGGATTTGCCCACCAGTTCTTCGGCGGTATAGCCGAGCATGCGTTCCGCAGCTTTGTTAAAAGTATGAATGATGCCGTTATTGTCGGTGGAAATGATCGAGAAATTGGCGCTGTTGAGAATGGCCTTGTGAGTGGTGCTGGTTTGGTGAAACGCCTCGGCGGCCAGTTTTCGCTCAATAAACATGCCCAACTGGCGCCCGATGACACTAAAAGTTTTTACCAGCCGGTGGTTGGTTTCAATGGTCCGGGTGCTGTTGAATTCCATCACCCCCCAGAATTTGCCGGCAACAAACAGGGGAAAACCGATGACGCTATGCAAACGGTTTCGTGCCGCGACCCGGCTCCGGGGCAGGTTGTTTAAGGTCGGTCCGTCACGCAGCCAGACCGGTTCGCCGCTTTCCCATATCATCCCCGGGAGACCGATGCCCCGACTGTATTTCATTTCCCGGCTGAGGGCGATGAATTCATCGCAGGCGGCCTCCGGCTGCTGCCAGCATTCCATGAAGGCCAGCGTGTTGGACGGTTCGTCATGCCGCCAGAGAATGCCGACCTGCCAGCGCAGGTGTTCGCCGATGGTTTTCAGCACGTGGGCGATGGCCTCGTTCAGGGTGGCGGCCTCGACGAAAATGCGGGAAACATCATATTGAATGCCCAGGCGCAACTCGGCTTCTTTCCGTTCGGTAATGTCGTTGCTGATCCCCATGAAATTGGTAATGCGGCCCGCATCATCCTTGATGGGCTGCATTTCGATGGCGATCCAATACTCACGACCGTACTTGGAATAATTAATGAGTTCGACGCTGAAACCCTGGCCTTTCGTGATTTGCTGACGCGTGTATTCCACGGCCCGCTGGTCGGTATTGGGACCTTGCAAAACCCGGCCGGGCCGCTTGCCGCGCACTTCTTCCAGATGGTAACCGGTGATCCGGGTGAAGGCGGGGTTGACCCATTCAATCAACCCGCCGGCATCGGTCAGCACCACGCTGTTTTCCGTCCGCTCCGCCACCAAGGCCAGCTTTTGAACGATATCGCCCGGTGACCGGGCGGCTGGGACGAATTCCGGGGAGCCAATAAAAACCAAGGTTGCCGCAGATGCATCCGTCAAAACAAACCGGCCCCGCAGGAGGGTTCCGGAATTTTTTTCCCGGATCAGAGATTCATTTTGCGGGGCGGTCGCCAGTTGGGAAAACTCAAATGCGGTTGGCGGCTGGACCGGCTCGAACAGCTCGTTGAACCGTCCGCCGGGCTTGATCTCGGCGGACAAGGCGGAAACCGCCGTGCCCCAGGCGATGAGATTCCATCCGGAATCAAAGGCGATATGAAGCGGAAACGCCGCCGCAAACACCGCCGGTGTCAGCCCGATCTGGCGATGGTCAGCGGGATTTACCATGCGATGGGGAAAAGATGATGGCGGGCCGTCGTTTCATGGCCGGGGGCCGGGTTGATGCGGGACGATGACATCGGTGGTTTTCCCACCTCCCTTGGTGAAAAATTTTGATGTTGCGGTGGCCATGGACACAACTTTGCTGCTGGTTTCATCTGAATGAATCGGGTAACCGACAGCTCAATTCCGGCGGCCATCTCCGCTTCCCCAAGCGGGCTCATGATCCAACAAGCCACAGATGCCGGCAACGGTTTGTCTGCCAGTAACGCACAACGACCGCAGGATTACAGGCTTTTTGTCAGGTGTAAAGTCTGCGGGACTGATTCCCTGGCGTATTTACCGTAATAGTTCCCGCTGCCAGGCCATCAGCTCGGGCAGATATTGGTCCCAATCCCGGGCCAGATCGCCCAGCGCGGCTTTGGGAGCGATGAGGGTGGGGTCAATTTCCAGTTGCTGGGCATGGCGGTCCCGGATGCGTTCCAATTCCCGGAAGCGGCGGAACTCCGCCTCGCTGGGGCGCTGCGAATGATGCCGGATGATTTGCGGATGTTGCTCCGGCGGAATGGACTGGCCGGTTTTTACGGCGGCCAGCAGGCTTTCCCGGCGGCGCGGGTGCATGCGCGGGGGCAGCAAGTCCGCCACCGGCTGATGTTCGGACGCCACCTGCGCCACTTCGATCATTTTTTCGTGGGAAAGCACAAAAAACGGGGGCCGGTTGCCGGCAATCGCCTCTTTTTCCCGCCAATGCCACATCTCCCGCAAAATGGCCAGGGCGGCCGGTGCCAGCAGGGCGCTGCCCTTGATGCGCCAGACGGTGTTTTCATCCACCACCGGCGGCTGGGAACTTTCCACAATCAGCCGGGCGCAACTTTCCTGATGCCACGCCAGCCGGCCTTTCTGCTGCAATTCCGCCTTTAATTTGTCGGTCAGGGGTTTGAGAAAGTGTGTATCATTGCGGGCGTAATTTTCCATCCGCTCCGTCAGGGGACGCTGGGCCCAGTCCGCTTTTTGGGGGCCTTTGTCCAGCTTTACTCCGAGATGTTTTTCCACCAGGGCTCCGAGACCGAACTGCCGTTCGCCCAGCAGCCGGGCGGCCAGCATGGTGTCGAAAATGGCCTTGGGCACAAAATTATGGTGCTTGCGCAGCAGCCGGAGATCATAGTCGGCGGCGTGGAAAATCAATTCGTGGGGACTGAGGACCGCGAAGAGCGGTTCCAGTTGCATGGCGGCCAGCGGGTCAATCAGTTCGTCGCCGGCCGGGGTCGTGGCCTGAATGAGACAGACCTTTTCCGGGTAGGCGTGCAGACTGTCGGCTTCGGTGTCCAGCGCAATCCATTCCGCCGATTGGAGGGTCGGCAGATACGCGGCCAGCTTGGCGTCGGTGTCAATCACGCCGCCATCCTACCCGAAACCCGGCGGCGCTTCAAACATTCACTCCGCGGTTTGTTCCGGGCAGCCAGACCTGGCTGGCTTGACCCGTTTCGGCCGCTTCCCAGTCCATGGCCTTGGCCACGGCGGCGCGAATCTGGGCAAACCACCATTTTCCCCGGGCCGCCCGGGTGCTGCGCCGGCCCAAGGGGCGGGCGGGAATTCCGTTGAATCCAAGTTCGAGTTGTTGATTGGTCGTCATAATGTGCCTTTCTTATGACGACATCCTCGCAGGGCAGGTTGGACATGGGCTGTCCAAGGTGAAATTTTTTCGGGAGTATGTAGATAACGCAAATTGGAATCTCGGGTTGCAGTCCTCGAACCCGGACAACCGAAAACCTGGCGCATTTGAATTAACCAAACCATCTCCATGCCAGCATAATAGTTCGTTTGCGTTATCTACATACTCCCGGATTTTTTCATGCCCACACCGCACTTGGACCGCCAATGTCCACCTCCTCTGCCATCATGAGCCGATGAAACGAAACAGTTCAAACCGGCCGGCCAGACCCGCACCCGTAGCGGCGGGCATCCTGCCCGCCGTAGAGCCGGTGCTTCCAGCCCGGCGGCGCTTGCTCCCGCGCTCACACCAGCCCCACTTCTGCCCACGCGCTGCTGCCTCCGTCATTGGCTGCTGGCCGTGCTGGCCGTCCGCAAGGACTGTTGGTTTTTCCTTCCGACCCTGCTGTCCCTAATGTCCTTTCCAAATTAACCACTGATAAACCCAA
>CAIQKM010000176.1 GCA_903872345.1 uncultured Verrucomicrobia subdivision 3 bacterium
TATTTGGCGGCACATGATTTAATTAGTGGTTGGCTGACCGTTTAGCAAGACGGGAAAGGATCACGCTTCCATCCGGACTCGCTGTTGCCAGCGGTTCATGATTGGATCCGGGTTCTTCCAAAGGGTGTCGGGGGCCTATCTTGTTAACGCGCTCGCCTCGCGGCGGCGCCGTCGCCGGACCGGCCTCCCGACTAAATCAGCGTCCTTCAAATTTCTTTTTTTATTAAATGGGTTTTTGTTTTTTGGTTTTAGACGGGTGTCAGCACCAGCGCGGGCGCGGCGGGCACGCGCGGTTCGTAATCCGTGCCGTGTTTCCACAGACTCAGCAGCAGCACCGCCAGTTTGCGGGCCACCGCCACCACCGCCCGTTTCTTTTCGCGGGTGCTCGTGCCGGTCAGGTGCTGGCCGTAGGTGCGCAACGCGCACGCCGGGCCGAAAGGCCCCAGGATGTAATGCGCGGCGCTCACCAGCAGGCGGCGCAACAACCCGTCGCCGCATTTGCTGATGCGCAGTTGCTTGTCGGTGTCCCCGCTCTGGTCGCGTCCCGGACACAGGCCCAGGTACGGCCCCACGTCGCGGCTGCGCCCGAAGCGCGCCGGGTCGCCGATCTTCAAGACGAAGCAGAGGGCGGTCAGTGGGCCGACGCCGGCGATTTGCTGGAGTCGCTGGGTGACGGGGTAATCCTTTTTGCTGCGCGTCACCAGGTTGCCTTCCAAGGTTTTGATTTGGGCGGTGATCAGGGTCAGCACCGTAAGCAATGGCTGGACGACGGGCAAACAATCCGCCGGCACCTCGCTGACGATGTGCTTGTGAAACGCCTCCGACGAGGGGTTGGACACCGGATAGCCCAAGCTCTTGAGGGTGAAGCGCACGGTGTTGATCAGTCCGACCCGGGTGCGGACGAGCGCGTCGCGCAGCTTGATGCCCAACAGGTCGTGTTGCGCTTGGGCGGAGCCGTGCTGGAGGGGATGCAGCAAGGCGACATCTGCGCGGGCGAGGCGGGCGAGCATGGCGGCATCGCGCCGGTCGCACTTCCGCTCATGGCGGGAGATGGCGTGGAGTTTGCGGGGATTGGCGACGATAACGGCGGCCCCGAGACCGGTGAGGAAACGGCTGATCCAAGGGCTGTGCGTGCCGGCTTCGAGGGCGACCGTTGCGGCGGGATAGTGGGTGAGCAACTCCGCGAGCGCGACGCGGTCATTGGGGAGGGAACCTTCGTGGATCAACTGGCCGGTGGCATCCAGCACGCAGTGCTAATGGCTGCGGTCACCCAGATCGAGGCCGATGGTATAACCGCCCGGTGACGCCGGGACGGCGGGAATGACAACAACCGACGGAGTGGTTTTGTTTTTTTTGGTGGTTTTCATAGGCAGAGGATAACCCACTTTTGAAAGTGGGGTTCTGCCTTCTCATCCTATCTTGATACTCACATGCTATCTCCTCCTTCGAGCCAATCAATCTGCACTTCGGCGACTCCGGCTCCCGGCACCTCGTGTGTCACCGTCAGAACGCAATTGTAAGAATGACCTTCTTGAAGGACATCACGCCATTCAAGCATGAGGAGATGAACCGAAGTCGCAGGTGGCGGCCAAATCTGCATCTGCTCGCGAGCGACTTGACTGCTAATGATTTTCTTGCCGCTCCGCCTGTCAGTGACATCAGCTCGGAGGACAAGAGGCGAGTCAGGTCTCGTGGCGCCATTTGTCTCCGCAAACATCAACTTAAGCTCTGGATAATATCCAGGCCATACAAAATGACACTCGCATTGTGCGCCCTTCACAGACGGATCAATTTGTCCCAAAGAAACTGTTTTTGTTTTTGGATGTGGTGCGAGCAGCTCCACGCAACCAACCAAAAGTAAACTAACAAGACCGATGCTGATAATCGTAAAACGCATAAGAGGCCTAACGTAGAAAGCTAAGCCACCGCCGACTCGCGGCGCGAACCGCGACAGCGGAATGGCGGGAGCTTGATGGCATCCCCGTGACCTCGGTTTGGCTGAGGTAGTGGCATTCCTCAATCATCTGGCTAGGCGCGAGCATGTGACGGCTGGGATCCAGAATCAAGCGTTAAATGCCTTGGTGTTCTTTTATACGCAACGTGATGCAGCGTTGGTGGCAGAGGTCGGCAACCACGAATGGACACGAATTAACACGAATGAGGAGGCTGAGAAATGGGGGGCGTTGGCGGGGAGGTGATCGAAGGCGCAACCGCGTTGCGGTTGAACTGTTCTTTGTGGGTGGATACACGGGGTAGCTCGTTGCCGAGCAACCCCGGGCTTTGGGTCGGAATCCCGTTGGGATTCGGCGGGTGATGGCGGGGTCGGGTGGTTTGAATGGGGCGCAGCTTGAGGCAATGCTGCCCGAGGCGGAATGGTTGAGCGACACCTTCCCATGAACCGTCATCATGGTTTTGCCGCATCGAGGGAAAGGCCGCAAAAGTTAGTTGGTCGCTCGCCCTCACCTGTGTCCTGATTCCTGTGAGGATGAAATTTAAGTTTTCTTCTTTAGGTCTATGGCTCGTTGGTCAGATAAACCATAAGGAAGCCTTTTACGATTAAAAATGAGGCGAGGGTCGGAATCGGCCTCATAGTAACGAGCGACGGAAGATTTTTAGCCATATTTGGCGGACTATTCAAGCGGATTGTTTCACTATTTGGAACTCTGAGATTAATCAGGTTTGTTAGCCATTTTGTTAGCTATCGAGAGTTGATGGGGCAGGGGAGGCAAAATGGAATGCGAGGGTCGGAATCGGGCTTTGTAAAGGCCGGATTCGGAGTCAAAATATCAATGTTCACAGGCTAGTCAAGCACTAGCGGGCTAGTAGAATATCACTAGCCGATCACCACCTTTTATACACAGTTTTGTACACACCAAAATATACGACGGTGGCGAAGAAAGTGGGCCGGTTCGTAATCGAGCTATTCGCTGACTTCCTACCCGATGCAACGCCATTGTTCGAACCGGGCTTTCACCGGTTCGGGTTCGATCACTTCTTCCACTACGGGCAGACGTTCCGGCAGCCGGGTACCAGGAATGTGTCAGATTCCGGCAGGTCAGTGTTGCCACTACCCGACTCCCGACGCCAGCGAACGTTTTGCGAACCCGATAGGGCAATTAACCCCGATGGCCATGTGTGGCTTTGGTCCGCATCCAGTTGGGGGGATTTGCAACAAATCCGATTTGTTGCGCACCTACTTTGAATCAAACTGCTTTGCCGAATTGCACGACAAAGTTTTTCCCGCTCGCCCGCATTCACGGCGCGCTAAAGTGCATGAGACAGAATTTGGATATTACTCCCGGTTGGTGACCGGGGATTACTTTAAATATTACCTAGGGAGAGATGAATTTCCACGTAACGATAGCGAAAGGGATTTGAAAATATGCAATATAAGCCTTTAATTTAACAATATATGGATGGCGGAAATTTGTCTAAAAAACGACTAATAAGATCGTTATTTAAACATAAGCACACCATGACCTCCATCCCAAACGAAACTGATATGCATTTTGCCGAACTGAGAGCGGTGATCGCCCAGGAAGTTCTCGGGGTTTCGACCGACGCTGGCAAGAGTCTGCGGGTGCGACATGGCGTCTACAGCCTGCGGGGGAAGCTGGGACATTATATCATTCGCATCCGGGTTCCGGCGGGGCTATTGACGCCGGATCAATTGGAGACCGTGGCGGCTTTAGCGGCGCAGTCGGGCTGGCCGGCGGGCGCTCATCTGACGACGCGGCAGGGGATTGAAATCGCGGGCTTGCCGGGCGCGCAGATTCCAAGCGCGTTGGCACAGCTTGAGGCGGTTGGGCTAACAACGTTGCGGACGGGCGGCCCATTTGTGCGCGGGGTGGTGGCGTGTCCTTATGCTGGCGTGGCCACCGAGGAGGTGCTGGATGTGACGCCGTTCGCGCTGGCGGCGGACCGCTATTTTCGGGAGCACGCAGATTTTCAGAAATTTCCCCGCAAAATCAAAATCTCGTTTGAGAGCTGCGCGCAAGATCATGTGCGGACGCTGGTTTCGGACATCGGTGTCCGGGCGGTTCGGCGGGAGGGCGTCAACGGATTCCGGCTGGTCATTGGCGGCGGGCTGGGGGCGTCGCCCAAAGCGGCGTTGACCCTGGAAGAAGTTATTCCGGTGAGAGATCTGTTCGTCTGGCTGGAAGCCGTTCTGCGGGTATTCAACCGACATGGGAACCGGCAGAGGCGGGCCCGCGCCCGGCTGAAGTGGCTGCTGGCGGATTGGGGCATTGAAAAATTCCGGGGAGCGGTTCAGGCTGAATTGGCCGGGGCCGGGGCCGAATGGCCGGTATTCAAAGGCAAGCTGCCGGAGATTCAAGAAGCGCCGCCGGTTGCCAGTAACGAGGGAATTACAACAATTCCACAGCCCGCCGGCTATTCGGCTTGGCGGGCCAGCAATGTGCAGATTCAGCGGCAAGCGGGCTTTGCGGCGGTTTTGCTGCGTTGTCCACTGGGTGACTTGCTGCCGGGGCAACTCCGCCAAGTGGCGGCGGTGGCCCGCCAGTTTGCGGGCGGGTTGCGCACGACGATTGATCAAAATCTGGTATTGCGGTGGGTGACAGAGGACCGGTTGCCGGAGCTTTATCAACAACTTCTGGCGGACGGACTGGCCGGTGCGGCTGCGGAACAATTGCCGGATATCACCCGCTGTGTCGGTGCGACGGCGTGCCTGATGGCGATTACCAATCCACGGACGGCGGCGGAGGCGATCAGTGCCGTTTTGGAAACGGAACTGGCGAGCGAGCCGTCCTTGCGGGACGTGCGCCTGCGTATTTCCGGCTGCCCGAATTCATGCGGCCATCATCACGCCTCGGACATTGGTTTATTTGGCGTTTCAAAATCATTTCATGGCCAGCCCGTGCCGCATTATGCCCTGCTGCTGGGCGGGGTTTCCACCGCTGAGGCTTTTGGGACGCGGGTATTGGAGATTCCCGCGTTGAACGTGGCTTCGGCCGTCCAGGCAGTGCTGGGTTCCTACCGATCAGAGCGGCAGCCGGCGGAAAGTTTTCCGGCCTATGTGGGGCGGGTTGGCTTGCCGGCCTGGCAACAGCGGCTGGAGCCGTTGACGCGCGTGGCTGCCCCGGAGGAGAACCCGACTTATTACCGGGATCTGGGCGCGACTGAGTCATTTACCATCGGCGCCAAGGGCGGCGAATGCGCCGCCTGAGTTTGCCGGCGGAGCCAAAGAACATTTATCACCAGACGACTGGATCAAAATTCCATAACCAATACAACCAATACAACTTCATCCCGACCGGATCACCGGAGGTTTGTGGACAAAAAACAAACACTCAATGAAAACCGGTCATGCATTCCGTCCATCAAACAAAAAACTTGCCGTCTTTGTACCCGCTCTTGCCGGGTTGCTGACGGCTGCCATTCCCGCCACCGGCTTAAGTGCTGACACCACCGCCAGCACCACTGCTCCGGCCGCCCCGGCGGCGGCTGACAAGCCCGCACCGTTACCACTGCACCAGATTGAAGGTAACGGTGGTATCTTTTCCACTTTGTCGGCCTATCTGGTAAACCCGCCGCGCAATGGCGAAGCGGTGGGCCGTCCGAGCGTCGGCTTTGCCTTTGTGGACATCGGCCACGGGCAGAACCTCGAAGCCCTGACGGTGACGGAAACCCCCTTGAGCCGGCTTGAACTGGGCTATGGATATAACAATCTTGAACTGGGAAACCTGCCGCTGGATGTGTATCAAAAAACCGGCGGAGCCCTGAACCTTTCGGAATCGTCTGTGGAACTGCATAACTTCAACGCGCGGTTTCAACTGCTCAAGGAAGGCGAGTTTGACCAGAAATGGCTTCCGGCAGTCACCTTGGGTGCGCATTACAAGTACAATGCTTCCTACGACGATGTTAACAGCCAGTTGGCTGGCACGTTGAAAGCCATCGGGGTAAGCCAAAAAGACGGCGCGGATATCACGCTATATACTTCCAAGCTCTTCACCCAACTGCCGCGGCCGGTGCTGGTGGAATTGGGCGGACGCGCCACGGAAGGCGTTTGGAACGGGCTCCTGGGTTTTACTGACAAGTATAACTTTCTGTTTGAAGGTAACGTGGTGGTGTTTGTGACGGATTCGCTGGCGCTGGCCGCCGAATACAAACAGCAGGCCACGGATTACACGGCGGTTCCCGGTTTGATTGGCAAGGCGAGCGATTGGTGGACGTTGGATGCCGCCTATGTGGTCAACTCGCACCTGACCCTGGCGGTTGGGTATGGCCACTTCGGCACCGTGCTGAACAACCAAGCGAATGGCGTTTGGGGCGTGACCACCAAGTGGGAATTCTGATTCCCGCAATTCTGGCTGGAAGCCGCTCCGGGTGCCCTATTTTGTGCGTGACGTTCCTCCGCATGCACTCCACCTGACATTCCGGACGGCTTCCGGCCTCATGCAACAACCTATTACCACCTGATAACGAAAATAACCATGAGCACACCTACCAAAGGCCTGTCAACGCTGGCATTGCACGCCGGGCAAAGTTTGGACGCCACCACGCTTTCCCGCGCGGTGCCGATTTACCAGACCACGTCGTACGTTTTCAAGAACACCGAACACGCGGCCAATCTTTTTGCCCTGAAAGAATTTGGCAATATCTACACCCGGTTGATGAACCCGACCACCGATGTGTTTGAGCAGCGCGTTGCGGCGCTGGAGGGGGGCACCGGTGCGCTGGGCGTGGCTTCCGGCCAGGCCGCCATCACCTACGCACTGCTGGCCATCACCCGGCTGGGCGATGAAATTGTGGCCGGCAATAACCTGTACGGCGGCACGTACCAATTATTTCACCATACGCTGCCCAAGCTGGGGCGCACGGTGACCTTTGTGAATTCACGCGATCCGGAAGCGTTTCGCCGCGCCATCTCGCCGCGCACGCGGGCGATATATGTCGAGACGGTGGGCAATCCCAAACTCGATGTGCCGGATTTTGAGGTGCTGGCCAAAATCGCCCATGAAAACGGCATTCCCCTCGTGGTGGACAACACGGTCGGCATTGGGCTGGTGCGGCCGATTGATTATGGGGCGGACATTCTGGCCACCTCCGCCACCAAATATATCGGCGGCCATGGCACCAGCATTGGCGGGGTGATCGTGGATGCAGGCAAATTTCAGTGGAACAACGGCAAGTTTCCGGAATTCACCGATCCCGACCCGAGCTATCATGGTTTGAAATACTGGGATGCCTTGGGAAATGTTCCCGGCTTGGGGAACGTCGCCTTCATTCTGAAAATCCGCGTGACCCTCTTGCGCGACATCGGTGCTGCGCTCAGCCCGTTCAACTCCCACCAGTTCCTGCTGGGGCTGGAGACCTTGCTACTCAGGCAAAAGCAACATTCCGCCAATGCCTTGGAGATAGCGCGTTGGTTGAAGGCGCACCCCTTGGTGAGTTGGGTGACTTATCCCGGACTGCCCGATGATCCCAATCATCCGGTGGCGGCCAAATATCTTCGGCGCGGTTTCGCCGGCATCGTGGGCTTTGGCATCAAGGGCGGTCTGGAAGCCGGAAAAAAATTCATCAACAGCGCCAAATTACTTTCGCATCTGGCCAACATTGGTGATGCAAAATCGCTGGTCATCCACCCGGCCTCCACCACGCATCAGCAACTGACTCCGGCCGAGCAGGCGGAAACCGGTGTGACCCCGGATTATATCAGGCTCTCCATCGGCTTGGAAGACGTGGCGGATATACAAGCCGACATTGAGCAGGCATTGCAGGTTTCCCAAACCTAGGTTGTGGTTCCGGGCTCCGGCGAACGGAAAGTTCGCCGGTGCCGCAGGTTTTTTCATACCTTCCAGCTTCCATGAGTTCGGGCCTATTTGAAAGCAGCGATTCGGTGCGCACCGCGCAACCGTTGCGGCAGGTGCAAAGTGCCCGGCTGGCCAGTCCTTTTCGGCTGGAATCCGGCGGTGTCTTGGCTGAGGTTATCGTGGCGTATGAGACGTATGGAAAGCTCAATGCCAAGGGTGACAATGCCATTCTGATCTGCCATGCCATCAGTGGCGATTCCCATGTCGCACGTCACGACGAGACGGATGAGCCTGGCTGGTGGGACATCATGGTGGGACCTGGGCGGCCAGTGGATACCGACCGATATTTTGTGATTTGCCCCAATCTGCTAGGTGGTTGCCGGGGAACAACGGGACCGAGTAGTTTCAATCCGGCCTCCGGCAAACCGTACGGGTCGGATTTTCCGGTGATCACCATTGGCGACATGGTTGAAGTCCAGCGCAAGTTGCTTGATCAATTGGAGATTGGTCCGCTGGTGGCGGTGATTGGCGGTTCCGTGGGCGGCCATCAGGCAATGACTTGGGCTACGCGGTATCCGGATCGGGTGGAAGGGACGGTGATCCTGGCGAGCTCGCCGCGCCTGACCAGTCAGGCGCTGGCCTTTGACGTGGTGGGGCGGAATGCCATCCGCAGCGATCCCCATTTTCATGGCGGCCAGTATTATGATCGTCCGCCGGGCCCGGGAACCGGCCTGGCGATGGCACGCATGATCGGCCACATCACCTACCTGTCACCGCAGGCAATGGATCAGAAATTCGAAGCGGACCGGTTGCAGCCGCGTGAGGTCGCGATGGCTTTTGAAAAGACCTTTTCCGTCGGCTCCTATCTGGGCCATCAAGGGATCAAATTTGTTGAGCGGTTTGATGCGAACAGTTACATCGCCCTGTCGCTGGCGATGGACTTGTTTGATTTGGGCGGAACCTCCGCCCAACTGGCCGCCAGCCTGCGGCCGGCCCGCTGCCGCTGGCTGGTGCTAAGTTTTTCCAGCGACTGGCTGTTTCCGCCCGCGCAGTCCCGGGAAATCATCAACGCGCTGATTCGCAATCACGCCCCGGCCAGCTATTGCGATATTCACAGCCATTGCGGGCACGACGCATTTTTGCTGCCGGATGATTTTTCCCGTTACGGGGAAATGGTCCGGGCATTTATCGGCAACCTGGCGGCGCCGCCGGCGAGGGCGGACGGGGAACCAGATGAGCCGCCCGGGCCGACCAGCATTTTTTATGAGCAGAGATTGGATTATGATCGGATTGCAGGATTGATTCCTCCGGGAGCCAGCGTGCTGGACCTCGGCTGCGGCTCCGGCCAGTTGCTCGTGCGACTCAAGCAAACCGGGCGGCGGGTGACGGGCATTGAATTCAGTGAGGTCAAAGTGCTGGGGGCGTTAAAAAACAACCTGGAGGTCATTCAGGCCGACGTGAACGCAGGGTTGCGCGCTTTTGCCGACCGGCAATTTGATTGCGTGGTTCTGTCCCATACATTGCCGGCCGTGCGCGAGGTGAAACATGTGATTGCCGAAATGCTTCGGGTGGGAACCCTGGCCATCGTTAGTTTTCGCAATCTGGCATTTCATAAATTTCGCCGCCGACTGGCCGAAGAGGGCAGGTCACCGGTGGCAGAGGACAAGTGGTATGAGACGCCGGATATCCGTTTCCTGTCCATTACGGACTTTGAGGACTTTTGCCACGACCAGGGATATTCCATTTGGCGGTGTATTGCCCTTGATACCGAAACCGGCAGCGAAGTGACCGGGGAAGTGAATCGCGAGGCCGACCTTGCCATTTTTGTACTTGGCGACGAAGGAATGAACCTGATGCAAGATGCGGTCAGATTATGAAGAGACAGATTTTAGCCATTTTTTTTCTAGGCGAGGCGGTTGCTGCCATACTCGATGGCGGCTTTCGATCGCCGGCCCCAATGAGTCGGCCGTTATATTTTCTCCCGGATCAATTCGGGAGCCATATGCCATGAATACCACGCGTTATTACGGAGTTGAACATCACGTTGGAAACACCCCTTTGATCCGTCTGCGGCGGCTTTCGGAATTGACGGGCTGTGAAATTCTCGGCAAGGCGGAATTCATGAATCCGGGCGGCTCGGTGAAAGATCGCGCCGCCCTAGGCATTATCCAGGCGGCCGAGGCGGCGGGGAAGTTGCATCCGGGCGACACCATTGTGGAAGGCACGGCCGGCAATACGGGAATCGGACTGACGGTGGTGGGCCACGCAAAGGGATACCGAACGGTCATTGTCATACCCGAGACACAGTCGCCGGAAAAGATCAGCCTGCTCCGCACGCTTGGCGCGGAGGTGATTACCGTGGCTGAAAAACCATACAGCGATCCGGGCAATTATAATCATGTGGCCCGGCGGCTGGCTGAGACCAAAGGCTGGTTCTGGGCGAATCAGTTTGATAACGTGGCCAACCGCCTGATCCACTATCGCACCACCGGTCCGGAGATATGGGCGCAAACCAAGGGCGAAATCACCGCTTTTGTGTCGGCGATTGGAACCGGGGGCACGCTAGCCGGCACGGCCTTGTACCTGAAGGAACGCAATCCTGCGATGGCGACAGTTTGCGCGGATCCCTACGGCGCGGCCATGTGGTCTTGGTTTACCCGCGGCGACACCGAGGTCAAGGACGGTGATTCCATCGCCGAAGGTATTGGGCAGAATCGTGTGACCAAAAATCTGGAGGGCGTCGTAATTGACCATGCCTACCGGATTGCAGACCAGCCGGCGCTCACAATTCTCTATGACCTATTGCGCCAGGAAGGGTTGTTTCTGGGACTTTCATCGGGCATCAATCTGGCGGGCGCGGTTCGTTATGCCCAAGCTATCGGTCCGGGGCAGACGATTGTTACGATCCTGTGTGACTCCGGCTTGAAATATCAGTCCAAGCTCTATAATGCGACTTGGCTGAAAAGCCATGACTTGGATCCGGATTTGTGCCTCAAATCCATTAAGGATATTTGAGGCATATGCAGGGTTTAGGGATGCCATGCACCTGGTTTAGTATTTAGATTAATATTCGCTTGGTTGTGACCGGACGATGAACTAATAGGCGTTCGTCTATAACGATAATGCGAATCGTCAATATGGTTGGATTTTTACCGTTTTCAAGGCGTTCCAAGCTTGACGACTCATCGCTGCAGTGAATCGGCGGCTTGCAGGTATGTTGTTAGTTTTCTAAAATACAATATCATATAGCACGAGTGTCCGGTTATAAACAATTAAACTTTAGATGGTTATGGTTTCCGGTGTCAAAAACATCCAAGTTAGTTTCCGTAAGCAGTTCATGGAGAGATGTTTTTTCAAACGGGTGAATGCTCAAAAGTTGCAAAGTGCGGTGCAGCGTTCCCGGCAATTTCAGTTGTTTGTGCGTGATGGCCACCAGCAGGTAAACCGTCACGGCAATCCAGATTTGTGTCTTCACCGCATTGGGGCTGGTTCCATAATAATGCTTGATGCGCAGGTGCCCTTTGATCCAACGAAAGAACAGTTCGACCTGCCAGCGCAGTCGATAGAGATCCAGCGACGGGATTGCGCAGCGATCAAACCGGCACGCTCTCCCTGGCCAAAGCCTTCGCGGCTTTTTCGTTGCCGTTGCGCCGCGTCCGCTATTACGACGCGCAGACCGGTCAATATCTGATTTTCCTGACCAACCATCTCGACCTCCCGGGGCTGTCGGTGGCAGATCCACCGGGTGCGAACACTGGCGGGAAAACCGCAGGTTGCCCTTGGCGCGGGTGACAAAGAAAGCTCCGGCACGCGCCAGCCGGTTCAATCGCTGGAAATCCAGATAGCCACGATCCATGACGTAAAATGCTCCCGGCTCGAACACCAACCGGTCGAGCCAGAGAACATCGTGCTGCCGGGCTTCGGTGATATGCAGGCAGGTCGGAATGGGGCCGCGCAGGTCGAGTTGCGTGTGCAGCTTGATACCGGCCTTGGTTCGGCGAAAATCGGCCCATGGAAACAGGGTCAACGAAAGGTCGATGGTCGTGGAGTCGAGGGCATAAACCGTGTTCGCCAGTTCCAGCCCGAGTTCCTCGCCGGCATAAAGTCGCCGGGCTTTGCCCATGAGGTTTTTGGCCAGGTCTTCCCAGAGCCGCCAGTCGCGCTGTTCGTTGGCATCGGCCAGCGTCGATTTGGCAATCGGCGATATCCCGCAAACCCTCCCGCCAAGTCAGTTGGGCGAAGGCCATGGCAATCAACTGCTGCCGACAGCCAAAATGGCGGACGCGGGCCTCGGCATCGTAACGCTCCACCAGCCGGTCGAGGGTCTGGCGATGAACCAAATCGAGGAGTTGAGACAAGACAAATCGGCCGGAATTCATGGCCAAAAGTGTGCCCGGAATTCAAAAGCGTCACATCCGATTTCCTCCGCAAACCGCTCATTTTAATTATGTTTAACACCCAAAACAATCGCTCAACCGCACACTCGTGATCATATAGCAATAATGAATGGTTGGGTTGCGGCCCTTGGGATAATTTTTTCGAATAATAACCTTTTATAAAAAATATATTGACTCCCTTAAATATATGTTTCAAGATACGACCACATGAGTCGTTGATCGGTTGATGTCTGGCGGCAACATCGGTGTATGATTCTTACCGTTTTGCTGCAAAATATAGCAAGGCAGTGGCCTTGTTCGAAACAGAGAATCCAGCTCGACCCGACTGCGGGAGATCTTCGAGAGCTGACCAGTCATTCTGGAGGTTTATCAACCATGAAAAAACACAATATCCAGAATGACTGTAATTCATCAAGGCGGCCGGCTTGACGCCGGGATAACATTGCTGCCGACCCAACCGATTTTACCGACCGGCGGGCGTACCTCTGTGCCGATTAATTCCGGTGCGGTATGGGAATTACTTTTAAATTCTGAAGCCAACACATCATCGCTTTTGAATTATGAAAATCACAATTATCACTGACACTTTCCGGAAGCTACTTGCTACCGCTTCAAGCCCCCAACCGGCCAGGTTTGAGATGGGACGAAAATACGAATCGACATTGGCAACGAAGCGGTCGGTCGGGCTGCCGGGTTTTACACTAATCGAATTGCTGGTGGTGATTGCCATCATTGGCATACTCGCCTCGCTATTACTGCCGGCGCTGGCCAAGGCGAAGCAGAAAGCGAAAAATATCAACTGCATTTCCAATCTCCATCAATGGGGAGTGTATTGGAATCTGTACACGATGGATTATGCGGGCCATTTCTCAACGGGAACGGATCCGGCGGCGAACGGGGCGGCGCGCAGCGAATGGTTTTGAAGAGTTACTGGAGCGGAACTGCCCAGCTGCAACGGGCTACCAATCTGAAGGGACCATTTATCCCGCTTCCGGGGGCCACCAGTCCGTATTTTGAGCCAACCACCAACCAGCAGGTTTATTTCCGGCTGGCGCAGTGAAATCCCGTTTAATAACAAATCGATCAAGGCTGATTACATGAGAAGACAACTGTGGGTGAGGGCGATTGTTCCCGGGGTGACGGCGGTTACCTTATTGATGCAATCCGGACGAGCGGTGGCGAGCACAAATGGACCATTAGCCACTGCGGTCATAGCGGTGCCTACGGTGGCGCAGTTGGAGTTCTTTGAGAATAAGGTGCGGCCGATCCTGGCAGACAATTGTTTTGATTGTCATTCGGCCGATACGAAGATTTCCGGCGGTTTGCGGCTGGATGATCGGGACGGGTTGCTGAAAGGCGGAGACACGGGGCCGGCCGTGGTGCCGGGCGACCCGGAGAAGAGTTTGCTGCTCCAGCGGCTCCATGCGGACATTCCCAAAAAGCGCATGCCGAAGAACAGTGATCCGCTGACGGACGATGAAGTGGCGGTTCTGAAAGCTTGGATCAAGGATGGCGCGGCGTGGTCGGACAAGCAATCAACGGCTCCGGTTGCGCGGTTCGGTCGGTCCAAAGCAGTTCAGGCGGCGTTGGTGGCAACGGATGACGCCAAGCCGGTGGGCGATCCGGTGGAATTCTTCGAGAAAAAGGTGCGCCCGATTTTTGTGTCGCACTGTTACAACTGCCATTCGGCGGATACCAAACCCGCCGGAGGGTTGCGGGTGGATGATCTCGACGGGCTATTGAGCGGTGGCGATGAGGGGGCGGCGGTAGTGCCCGGCAAGCCGGATGACAGTCTGGTATTGCAACGGGTGCTTAGTGAGAATCCCAAGCGGCGCATGCCGAAGGAGGGGGATTTGCTGACGGATACTGAGGTGGCGGATCTGACCGCTTGGATCAAGAACGGGGCGGCGTGGCCCCGGGAAGCAATTCCGGCCAATATCGGCAAGATCCGAGCGGATTACGTCGGGCTAAAAACGAATCATTGGGCTTGGCAGCCACTGACGTCGCCCAAGGTGCCCGCCTTAGCTGGCGACCGGTGGTCGCGGGATAATCTGGACCATTTCATTGTCGCCAAATTAAGAGCTAAAGACCTGGTCCCGGTGGCGGATGCGGATCGCACGACCCTGATCCGGCGAGTGACCTTTGATCTGACGGGTCTGCCGCCCACGCCAGCCGAGGTGGCTGCCTTCCTCGCGGACAAATCCACGAATGCCTTTCCCCAGCTCGTGGACCGGCTGCTGGCTTCGCCGCGCTTTGGTGAACGCTGGGGCCGCCACTGGCTGGACGTGGCGCGCTATGCGGAGTCCACCGGTCCTTCGCGCAATGTGCCCTATCCTTATGCGTGGAAGTACCGGGACTATGTCATTGATGCGGTTAATCGGGATGTGCCGTTCAACCGTTTCATTGAGGAACAAATCGCCGGGGACCTGCTCCCGGCGGCGACGCCGGCGGAACGGGACCGCCTCAACACGGCCACCGGCTTTCTGGCGCTGGGCGTAAAAGATGTGAACCAACGGTTCAAAAACCGGTTTGTGATGGACAATGTGGACGAACAGATCGACGTGGTGACGCGTTCGACCATGGCGTTGACCGTGAGCTGTGCCCGGTGTCATAACCATAAGTTTGATCCGATTCCAACCACAGACTACTACGCCCTCGCCGGTATTTTTACCAGCACGGAAGATTGTGCGGGTGTGCGCAACAAAATGGGGGGCGGCGGACTGGATTATTACAACCCGACCAATTTGATCAAGCTGACAGATTATGTCGCCTCGGAAGTGCCGAAGGAAAAGAGCGAACAATTGCAAAACGAACTGGCGGCGGCCAAAAAGGCTTGGGACGAAATCCGGGGCACGCCGAAAGGGCTGACGATTACCAACGGCGTGCCGTATCAGCGCCGGTTCCGGTTGAAATATGAGCGGTTGCAGGCGCAATATCTGGCCCTGACGGACCCGATTTCCCAGGGGCATGCGGTGCATGGCCTGCGCGAAGCGAAGGCCATTGGCAACACCGATGTGCGTATTCGCGGGGAGGCCGAACGTCGGGGGCCAACCGTGCCGCGCGGCTTTCTAACCACATTTACCGTGCCGGGCGTGCCGGCCATCAAGACCAATGAGAGCGGGCGGTTGGAGCTGGCTGAATGGGTGACGAGTCCCCAAAACCCGCTGTTTGCGCGCGTGATCGTTAACCGCATCTGGGAGCATCTGTTTGGCCAGGGTTTGGTAACGACGGTGGATAATTTCGGCGTGATGGGCGACCGTCCGTCGCACCCCGAATTACTCGACTATCTGGCGAGCCGGTTCATTCAGGACGGTTGGTCCACGAAGCGGCTCATCCGCACGATTGTGCTTTCCCATGCCTATCAACTGGGGTCCGGGTCGTCCGTGGCCTATGAGAATATTGATCCGGATGACCGGCTGGTTTGGCGGCATGCGCCCCGTCGGCTGGAGGCGGAGGAAATTCGCGATGCGATTCTGGCGACTTCCGGCGAACTGCAATTGCAACCGCCAGGCACGCCTTTGGTGAATTCATTGCCCATGGTGGAAATTCGCGACAACGGGCCGGAGTCGAAGAAAATCAACGAGACGGCCGACCGCGCATTGTGCCGTAGCGTTTACCTGCCATTGCTGCGCGGGGTGACCCCGTCGGCACTGGCGGCGTTTGATCCCGTGGATCAAACCCTGGTTAGCGGCCAACGTGAATCCACCACGGTGCCCACGCAGGCTCTGTTCATGCTCAACTCGGCGTTCGTGGGCCGCGAGGCGGATGCCCTCACCCGGCGTTTGCTGGCGGAAAAAGAACGTTCCGATTCCGACAAAATCAAGCTGGCTTGGCAATTGATTTTGAATCGTACGCCAGAACGTGGGGAGATCATCCGGACAAAAAAGTTTATCGCCCAGTATGCCCAAGCCTATGTT
This sequence comes from uncultured Verrucomicrobia subdivision 3 bacterium, assembly GCA_903872345.1. GTDB lineage: Bacteria > Verrucomicrobiota > Verrucomicrobiia > Limisphaerales > UBA11358 > UBA11358. Next base: position 16,087 of record CAIQKM010000176.1, read on the forward strand.
CAAACAAAGCCGTTTGAACCGGCCCAGCCGGAACGACTGGTGGCGGCCGTGGCGGAAACGGATAATGTTGCTGACGGCAAGGCGAAACTGGCAGCACCCATCAATCCTGATGATGTTGACACCACCGAGGTGCCGGTTTCCGAAGAGGAGGTTCGGCCAGCAACTCCGCAGGAGGCGGCGTGGCTGAGTTTCATCCGGTCGTTATACGCCTCGGCTGAATTCCGTTTTGTTCGCTGAATTTATACCAACAAAAAGCCACTATGAATCATTTCAATCCACGGCTGCTTTCGCGGCGGAATGTGCTGAAATCCGCCGGTGCCGGCTTTGGTTATCTGGCGCTGGCAGGTTTGCTCGGCACCACCGCCACAAAACTGCTGGCGGCCGACGCCAAACCGGTTAATCCATTGGCCCCCAAACGGCCTAATTTCAAGCCCCGGGCCAAGCGCATTATCTTTGTCTACATGTCCGGCGCGATGTCGCAATTTGACACGTTTGATTACAAGCCGTCGCTGCAAAAAGATGACGGCAAATCGGGCCCTGGTGGCGGCATCATCACCGGTTCCAAATTTGCGTTCAAGCAGTATGGCCAGACCGGATCGTGGTTTTCCGAACTGCTGCCCAATCTCGCTCAACATGCGGACAGCCTGTGCTGGCTGCGTGGCTTGCACACGGACACGCCAGCGCATCCGCAGGCTGTCGTACAGTTGCACACGGGGAGCGCCAATGCCGCGTTGACCCGGCCGAGCATGGGTGCTTGGCTGCTCTACGGGCTGGGCACGGAAAATCAGGATTTACCGGGTTATATCACCATTGATCCACCACCGAATTTTGGCGGGGCGGTCAATTACGGCAGCGCATTTTTGCCGGCGTATTATCAAGGTACACGCATCAATGATGAGGGTTACCTGCCCAATTTGAAATCGTCCACGGCGAGTTCGTTGGAACGCCAGGAGTTGGATTTCATCCAGTCCATGAATCATGATTATGCCGGGCATGCGTGGGCGCCGGACCCGGTGGATGGCATCATCAAATCCTACGAACTGGGTTTTCGCATGCAAGGCAAGGTGCCGGAATTGCTGGATATTTCCAAGGAACCGCAGCATGTGCTGGATGCCTATGGGATCACCGCCGGTCCGAAAAGTTCTTTTGCCCGCCAATGTCTGATGGCCCGGCGGCTCAGCGAAGCCGGCGTGCGGTTTGTGGAGATCTGCCAGGGCGGGTGGGATCACCATACGAATCTCCACAAAGGATTGATTGACCGCTGCGGATCCATTGACCGGCCCGTGGCCGCGTTGCTGGCCGATCTCGGCCAGCGCGGTTTGCTGGATGAAACCCTGGTGCTCTTCGGTTCCGAATTCGGCCGCCAGCCCACCTCGCAAGGTCCCGACGGGCGCGACCATAACATTACCGGCTACTCCATGTTCCTGGCCGGGGCCGGGGTTAAGAAAGGGTTCACCTACGGGGCTACGGACGATTATGGCTTTCGGGCGGTGGCGGGGCAGATGCATTCCGATGATTTGCACGCAACCATTCTGGCCCTGATGGGGCTGGATCATGAAAAGCTCACATACCGTTACGCCGGCCGCGATTTTCGCCTGACGAATGTCGCCGGCAAAGTGGCTTCCGACATATTTGCCTGAACATTATCGGGCCTGACCAAACAACAACCAAACCAACATAAAATAACAAACTATGAAAAATATATCCATCAACCGCCTCAAACAACTTGCCTGTGTCCTCGCCCTGGCCGTGACAGCGGGCGCTGCCTGCGCGGCGGATATCGCCGGCAACTGGACGTGGACCACACCCGGTCGCAATGGCGGTCCGGATCATGTTTTTACCCTCACCCTAAAAGCGGACGGACCGGCGTTGACCGGCAAACTTTCCACGACTGGCCGGGCCGGCAAGGTGATTGATACGCAAATTGCCGATGGCAAGCTGGACGGCACCACCCTTACCTTTAACGTTGTCCATGAGAATAAGGGCAAAGCCACCACCAACAGCTACACGGGTACGCTGGCGGATGATCAGATCATCGGCAAGATTGGTTTCGATCACGACGGCAAGGTCCAGTCGCATGATTGGACGGCCAAACGGGCGGTAGAAGCCAAGTAAGCTCGCCGAATATCACCCCGCAAGCGGCGGCGGCTTGAGTCGTCGCCGCATTTATTTATATCCTATCGTATGAAGCCATGGATCGTTCACCTGCTGTCGGTTTTACTCTGTGCCAGCAGCCTGCAAGCGGCAGCCATATTAACCGAATTCGCCGGCACCGGTGTGGTTGGAAATGACGGCGATGGCGGCCCGGCGTCGCAAGCACGATTGAACAATCCGTTTGGGCTGGTGCGGGGACCGGATGGGGCCCTGTGGTTTGCCGATTATGCCGCGAATGTGGTGCGCCGCGTTGGCCGCGATGGGGTCATCACCACAGTGGTTGGAAATGGGCAAGGGGCTTATGCCGGAGACGGGGGACTCGCCCGCGCGGCGTCGCTGAATCATCCCCATGAAATCCGCTTTGACCACGCCGGGAAACTGTATATTGCGGATGCCAGTAATAATGCCATTCGCCGCTATGATCCTCAAACCGGCCTGATCGACACTTACGCGGGTACCGGTCATCCCGGTTATGCGGGAGATGGCGGGGTCGCCAACCAAGCCGAACTGAAGAGCCCCATCAGCCTGCAATTTGATCCGGCGGGTAATTTGTTTATTGCGGACATTGGTAATCATGTCATCCGCCGGGTGGCAGCGAAGACCGGTTTGATTACGACCATTGCCGGCACGGGCAAGGCGGGCAATACGCCGGATGGGGCGCCCGTTACCGGCACGCCGTTGAATGGCCCACGTTCGCTCGATTTTGATCGCGAAGGGAATTTATGGTTGATCACCCGCGAGGGAAATCAATTGCTTCGCTTGGATCTGGCCGGCGGCGTCATTCACCATGTGGCGGGCACTGGTAAGAAGGGTTTTACCGGCAATGGAGGTCCGGCGCATGTCGCCACCTTTTCCGGCCCCAAGGGCATTGCCCTTGCGCCCAATGGCGATGTCTATTTGGCGGACACGGAGAATCATGTTATTCGGCGAGTGAATGTGCGGCGCGGTAACATCGATGCCGTGGCAGGCACGGGTACGGCTGGAGCCACATTGGTCGCCAACCCGCTACGAACTGAACTGCGCCGGCCGCATGGCATATTTGTGGACGCAGACGGTACCATCTTTATCAGTGACAGCGAAAATCATCGCATCCTTTCCATCCCGGTCGGTGTATCCGCCAGGTAGAATTCTTATATTCATTCGGCCCTTTCCGCCAAACATCAACCAGTGGCACGGGGTCGCCATGTGCTTCTGGCATGCGCGGACTTTTTTCGCGATGCCCCCGGATTTTCCCTGTAATTCATAGCGTAACAAAAATTGGCAATTGACTTGATCTTTGATACACGATAAATGAGGTCGTTATTTGTCGGCCGGTTGGCGGACAAAGATGTGTCACCGATTCGATTTCGGCTACCTTTCAAAAGGCGCATGGATAAACACCAGCGGTGGCGGTGAAAATGATTATGCGCCTATGAACCACAATCCGTTCGCTATGGCTTCTGCCTGTTTGGGCGGGGGAACACGCCCATTACCTGGCCAAGGAGACAAATGACACCGCGTGTTTTATCAGGAGTGCGGAAGCCGAGGCCCGCGATACACAGCAAAGGCAGTGGGCTTGGGTGGCAATTTGGTATTCTCTTCGGTTGCCTGGTGGCTGCTTTAATTCTGCCCACGGCATTAGCAGCTGTAGATGCCGATGAGGATGAGCCGGCGCCCGTGACGCTGTCAGGGACCAACTCCGTGGTGGTAAAAGTTTTGCTGCCGCATACCCGTTATGCCACGCGGTATTATATCATTGAATCCGGGCTCAAAGGTCCGACGGTGATGATTGTCGGCGGGGTGCATGGGGATGAACCGGCGGGTGCGCTGGCGGCGGAAGCGGTTCGGCATTGGGTGATCCGGCGGGGGCGGTTGGTGGTGATTCCCGCCGCGAATGTGCCGGCGCTGGCGGCGGACCGCCGGCTGACGCCAGAACTCGGCGAGGAGTCGAATAATCTGAATCGCAATTTTCCGCTGAGCGCCGAGGCGGATGCAGCGGCGGCCCGGGGGGTTCAGGCGCAGGCGATCTGGCAGGTGGCCCGGGCGAGTCGGCCGGACTGGCTGGTGGATTTGCATGAGGGGGTGGATTTTCACCGGCTCAATAAAAGCAGTACGGGTGGATCCATCATTGCCGGTTCGTTGGCCCCGGCACCGGACGTGGCGGACCAAATGATCGCGGCGGTCAATGGCGCGATCACCAATCACGGGATGGATTTTGTGCGACTGAACCCGCCGGTGGACGGGAGCCTGGCCCGGGCGGCAGGTGTACATCTGCATATTCCCAGCCTGATCATTGAAACCACGCGGAAAGATCCACTCGCACTACGGGTGCAGCAGCAGGAGGTAATCGTACACGGTTTGCTGGCGCATCTGGGGCTTGTGCCACAGGACACGAATATGACGGTGACTCCGGGGCCGTTGGATTTGGCTCCGATCGTCACTCCGCCCAGGCTGGTCGTGGCCCTGTATCACGGCCCGGGAACGGGCGGCAATGGCCCGCCCAATCTGCTGAAGCGGTTCAATGCCGGTAGGGAAACATCGTTGACTGAGGTGTCACCGCAGGAAATCAGCGCGGGGGTGCTGACGAATTATGATGCGGTGATTTTTGCCGGTGGCAGTGGCAGCCGTCAGGCAGCGGCGCTGGGGGCAGACGGGCAGGCGCAGGTGAGAGAATTTGTGGCGAAAGGCGGCGGGTACATTGGCATCTGCGGCGGGGCGTATCTGGCGCTGTGCGGGAAAGAGGGAAGATTACGGCTGATCAATGCGATACCCCTTTCATCACAATGGCGGCGCGGGCGGGCCACGTTAAAATGGGAGCTGACGGGGCCGGGCGCAGGGGTGTTCGGTCCGGTGAAATCGCCGGGTGAAGTTTTGTATCACAACGGCCCGGTGGTGGGGCCAGCGAAGGATGCCAGCCTGCCGCCCTATGAGCCCCTGGCTTTTTTTCGCACGGAGACGGCGCAGAATGATACGCCCAAAGGGATTATGGTAGATTCGCCGGCTATTTTTGCCGCAGCGTTCCAAAAGGGCAGGGTGGTGTGCATCAGTCCTCATCCCGAACAGACAGCGGGACTGGAGAACATCGTCCCGCAGGCGGTCGCCTGGGTAACCGGTCATACGGACAGAGATTGAGGCGCCGGTATGAGGCTTCAAATATTTAGACGGATTCCCCTCACGGGCTGGCTGGTGCTGGCGATCGGGGCTGGGCTGCTGGCGGGCTGGCTGTGGCCGAAGCAGGCACAAGAGCTGCAGTTTGTTTCCACGATTTTTTTGCATCTGATCAAGTGCGTGGTGGCTCCGCTGATCTTTGCCACGCTGGTGACCGGGATTGCAGGGCATGCGGATGATTTAAAGGCGGTTGGCCGGCTGGCGGTGAAGTCGCTGATCTATTTCGAGCTGGCAAGTGTGGCGGCCTTGGGGGTCGGCTGGCTGATGGTGACCTGGTGGCAGCCGGGGGCGGGCATTCACCTGGGAAATGGGAATGGCGGTGATCAGCCGGCGACGGTGGCCATCACGCTGGCTGGCGTGCTGGAGCATGCGGTCCCACAGAGCATTGTGGATGCCGCCGCCCGCAACGATATTTTGCAGGTGGTGATATTTTCGATCCTGTTCGCAGTAGCCTTGGTGCAGGTGGAGCCGGGGCCGCGCCGGGTGGTGCTGGAAGTATGTGATGGTCTAGCCCGGGTGATGTTCAAACTCACTGCATTGGTGATGTGGTTTGCGCCATTCGGTGTGGGGGCAGCGGTGGCGTATGTGGTTGGCAAAAATGGTTTTGGCGTGCTGGCCGGGCTGGGCAAACTGGTACTGACTCTTTATGGCGCGCTGTTGTTGTACGTGGTGGCGGTCTTCATACCAATCCTGTGGCTGGCGCGGATTCCGGTGGTGGCCTTTTTCAAAACTGTTCGCGGTCCGGCGTTACTGGCATTTTCCACGGCGTCTTCGGAGGCGGCGCTGCCGGAGGCGCTGCGGCTGATGGAACGGTTTGGCGTGCCAAAGCGGATTGTGTCGTTTGTGATGCCGGCGGGATACTCGTTCAATCTGGATGGCACGACGCTGTACTTGGTGGTGGCGGTTTTATTTGTTGCGCAGGCGGCGGGCCAGCCACTCTCCTTGGCCCAGCAATGGCCGATTCTGCTGGCGCTCATGCTCACCAGCAAAGGGGTGGCCGGGGTACCACGGGCGGCGATGGCGATTCTCACGGCGACTTTGATCTCGGCCGGGCTGCCGGTGGCGGGCATGGCAGTGATTCTGGGGGTGGATGCCTTTCTCGACATGGGGCGCACGGCGGTGAATCTGACCGGTAATTGCCTGGCGGCGGCGGTGGTGGCGCGGTGGGAAGGGGAACTGGACAAGCCCGCACCGGATGAACCTGCGACCGGCCTGCCGGAGGCCAAAACATAAAACGATCCTATCTACGCTTTTTAAAATTCAATGAACAACTACGTAACTCATCTTGAATGCGCCAACTGTGGCGAACAATACGATGCGAGCCGGGTCCACGGCCTGTGCGTGAAATGTCAACGGCCGCTATGGGTGCGCTATGACTTGGAACGGCTGCGGAAAAAATTTGCCCGGGCGGATTTAAACGGCCGTCCATCAAGTTTGTGGCGGTATCTGGAATTGTTGCCAGTGAATGATCCGGCGAAGATTGTTTCCCTGGCGGAAACAGTGACTCCGCTGGTGTCCACTCCGCGTTTGGGGTCGGCCTTTGGGGTGGATCATTTGTATGTTAAGGATGAGAGTCGTCTGCCCACGGGAAGTTTCAAGGCACGGGGCATGACGATGGCGGTGACCAAGGCCAATGAGTTTGGCATCCGGCGGGTGGCGGCGCCCACGGCGGGGAATGCCGGTGGAGCGATGGCGGCGTATGCGGCCCGGGCGGGCATGGAGGCGTATGTGTTCATGCCGCAAGACACGCCGGCGATCAATGTGAAAGAATGCTGGCTGGCGGGCGCAAAAACCTTCCGGGTGAATGGACTAATCAATGATTGCGGGCGAATTGTGGGGGAAGGCAAAAACGTCAAAGGCTGGTTTGACCTGTCGACACTGAAGGAGCCGTATCGCATCGAGGGGAAAAAGACCATGGGACTGGAACTGGCGGAACAGTTCGAATGGGAGCTGCCGGATGTCATTCTGTATCCCACCGGCGGGGGCACCGGGCTGATCGGCATGTGGAAGGGATTTGCCGAACTGGAACAGTTGGGCTGGCTGAATTCCCCCCGCAAACCGCGCATGATTTCCTGCCAGAGTGAGGGTTGCGCGCCGATTGCAACGGCGTATGCGCGGGGCGAGCGTTTTGCGCCGAAATTTGAAAATGCCGCCACGATCGCCAGCGGAGTGCGGGTGCCGGTGGCGGTGGGGGATTTTATGATTCTGGACGCGGTGCGCGCGAGCGGTGGCACGGCGGTGGCGGTGCCGGAAGACCGGATTGCCCCGTGGATGAAAAAATCCATTTCACTGGAAGGGCTGGCGATCTGCCCGGAAACAGCGGTATGCCTGGGGGCGCTGGAGATGTTGCTGGCACGGGGAGAAATCAAGCCGCACGAGCGGATCGTGGTTTTCAATACCGGCGCGGCGCAAAAATATCCGGAGGCGGTGCAGGAAGAGATTCCGCTGCTGGATATCTCCAAACCGATTGATTGGGCGAAGATATGAGTGTGACCATCTCAAGGCAATGCCCGGCCAGCCGCAGATTTGCCAGTCTGCTGTTCATGATTCTGCTGCTGACTGCGGGTTACGCGGATGAGGCGATCAAGGTGCCGTTGCAGACGCGTCGGGCCTGGGATTATGACCGGCCGGAAGTTCATTTTGACTGCCATTTTTCCGGGGCGCGGCTGAATGGTTGCGAGCAATTAGGGACTAATGAATTCAGGGTGCTGATCACACCGGAGAATGAGCCGATCAATAATAGTCCCTGGTACGCTTTCAAAGTTCGCGCCGCGCAAAGGCAGACCATTACCCTGGATCTGGTGAATACTTATGCGCTGCAGCGGGGGCGGCCCTGGCTGAGTGTGGATGGAAAGAACTGGCACGTGGCGGACCGCGAGCAGTATGCCAACCGGGTATCTGCGCACCCGCCGGTGCTGCGTTTGGCAATTGGCCCGGAGCCGGTCTGGGTTGCTGCTTGGGACATCGTCAGCCTGCCGCAAATCAATGACTGGATGGAGGCGCTGGCCAGTCGTGCTGGAGTGGAAATTCATAGTGCCGGGAATTCGATTGAGGGGCGGCCATTGCGGTATTTCATTTTGGGTGCGGCCACGAATGCCGGTCTGGTATTTGTCATTGGCCGGCAGCATCCGCCGGAAATCACCGGCACCATCGGCCTGGAACGTTTTGTGGAAACGCTGGCGGGAGACACACCGCTGGCGCGGGAATATCGGCGGCACTTTCAAACGGTGGTGGTGCCGGTGGTGAATCCGGACGGAGTAGAGCATGGCCATTGGCGCAGCAATCTGGGCGGCGTGGATTTGAATCGCGACTGGCAGGACTTTTCGCAGCCGGAGACGCGGGCGGTGCGGGATCTGTTTTTAAAATTGGCGGCCGCAACCGGCGGCGGTCCACAATTGTTCCTGGATTTTCATTCCACCGGCACAAATATTTTTTATGCCCAGCCGGAGGCGCCAGGCGACCGGCTGCCGGGATTTGCCGATCGATGGCTCGCCGGTTTGCGCGCACAGTTGCCGGCGTTTGGTTTTGAGCGGGATGACCGGCATAACGCCACGCTGGCCACGGGCAAAGACTGGGTGCATGGACAATGGCATATTCCGTCGCTTACCTGTGAATTCGGCTACCAGACGGATCGCTTGCTCATCCAGCACGCGGGAGAAATGGAAGCCGTGGGCGTAATGAAGTTGCTCCTGGCACGCTTTGGTCAATGACGGGAGTGTGTTTTGTGTGTGTGGATTTTATTGGTAAAACATATTAAATTAGTCGTCTATTCATCATTTGGCTTTTAAAAACCTATAAAGCCGTTTGATTTCTCAATAAATATTCCAAAAGTTGTTGACTTAGTATTTAAAATATCTATTAATGTTGTCGTTATTCGATTCGGCAACGAGTTGAATGAAATGGCTGTTTTTAAAATCTGCCACCTTACCTAAGGCGCGTGAACTGAAACCGGGTTATGCCCCGGAGCAGCCACCAAACAAAACACGCGCCATGAAAAAAATCACGTTGATTGAAAGTCCGTGCCAGGAAGCACGGAATGAGTCGTTACTTCGCCCAGCCTCCCGCCGGGGCTTTACCTTAATCGAATTGTTGGTGGTTATCGCCATCATCGCCATCTTGGCGGCAATGTTGTTGCCGGCGCTGGCGAAGGCCAAACAAAAGGCGCAGGCCGCTCAGTGCATGTCCAACCTGCACCAATGGGGGATCTACTGGAATCTGTATACGGCCGATTACAATGGCCATTTCTCCACCGGAACGGACTTGAACGGCGGCACGTGGTATCGCGGCGAATGGTTCAGCGTCCTGCAAGGCTATTGGGGCCGGCAGCCATTGATCACCTGCCCGGTGGCGACCCAGGCGAATCCGGCCGGCAATTACGGAGGCATTAATTACGCCTATCAGATGGGCAAAAATACGACAGTGAATGGGGTTACAACAGCCACCAATGACCTGTGCAGCTATGGATTCAATCTGTGGGGTTACAGCGGGCAGACGCAAGTGCAGAACCGTCCGCCGGCGTACGAATGGGGAACCATCAATGTGCCGGGCGATGCCTCGAATATTCCGTTGCAACTGGACTCGCGCTGGCGCGGGGGCGGTCCGTTATATGATTTGCTGACCGGGTATTGCGCCTCGTCGCAGCCAGACGCCTATACCGATCCATCGAATGCGGACAACTATGAGATGGAGTGCTTCGCCTTTCCCCGGCACGGGAAGCGGACACAGGCGGTTTTTTTCGACGGCTCCGCACGGTCGGCACGAATCAAGGAATTGTGGGGCTTCAAATGGCATCGGCAATGGAATACCGACCAATGGAGCAATCCGGCCTACGCCTACAACATTGTTTACGGGTGGATGAATTAATTCAGCGGAAAACTTTTTAACAGCCAACTAAAACTTAATTTTATGAATACAAAGGGCAGTTTGAACATTGCAGTGGCCAGAATAACGGATCTCACTTTGCCGCGATTGCCGGTCATTGTCCTCGGAACGTTTTTCAGCCTGTTGTTATCCGCCGGGCCAGGCGCCCAGGCGACAGTGATTTCTACTAATTATGCGGTTAAAGGCAGTTATGCTTGGGTTGCCCCGGCTGGCGTCACCTCAGTGGAAGTGGAAACCTGGGGTGCCGGCGGTGGTGGCGGCGGTGACATCTACACCGGCGGCAGCGGCAGTGCGGGCGGTGGCGGTGCCGGTGGTGCTTATGCCCGGACGAATGCTTTTGCGGTTATTCCTGGCACCACCTACTACATTAAAGTGGGTGCGGCCGGAGCGGGTGGCATTGGGAACAATGCCGGCGCCAACGGCGGTGACTCGTGGTTCTCAAACTCAGTGACCACCGCCGTGGTGGTTTTAGCCAAAGGCGGCGGCGGCGGCGGCGGCGGCGGCGCAACCGTTGGGACTGGCGGGCTCACGAACGCTCTCGGAAACATCGGGGCGTCCGCAGTCTTTCTGGGCGGCCCCGGTCTCGCCGGTCTTAGATCGAATTATGGTGGCGGCGGCGGTGGCAGTGCCGGGAATGCATCTTCGGGAAATCCCGGATCCAGTGCCGGCGCTGCGGCGGCGGTTTCCGGCGGCGGACCCGGCGGGGCGGTAAACACGTCCACGAGTTCGAGTGGCAATGCCCCTGCCAGCGGTCCCGGTGGTGGCGGCAGCGGCGGTTATTCCACCGGCAACAATTCCAAGACGGGCGGGGCGGGCTGGGACGGCCAAGTCGTCCTGACATATGGAACTTTATCGCCCGGCGGCAATTGGGTCGGGGACGGTGTACACAACAACTGGAGTACCAACACTGCGGATATTGATTGGGATAGCAACAATAGTTTCATCGCCAATTCCTACTTTGCAGACGGCAACCCGGTTATCTTTAATCTGGAGGGAGCGACTAATTCCACGGTAAACCTCACGACGCCGGTCGCCCCCTCATCCGTTACGATCAGTTCCGCCTCCAACTACGTTTTCACCGGCAGCGGCTGGATCAGAGGGACGAATGCGCTGGTTGACTCCGGCACGGGCATTCTCACCATCCTGACCACCAATTCTTATTCTGGCGGCACCATCTTGGCCGGCGGCACGTTGCAAATTGGCAATAGCAATGCGCTCGGCAGCGGTGCGCTTACATTGTTGGCCCCCTCGACGGGTGTCACTGTGGCGTCTTATGCCAGCGGCGTGATCATCACCAATTCGGTTAGTGCCAACACGGTCGGCAACAACGCATACGGAGTAAATTTTGATACAACCTTGGGCGATTTGACCCTGCAGGGGGCGGTGACGGCGTCGAATGCTGTCGTTAGTAAATACGGCAGCAACACATTGCGTTTGGCGTCAAGCGCTGGTAGTTTTTCCAGTAGCGGTCTTTTGCAGCTTAACAAAGGCAATCTGGTATTGGACGGCACCGCCTGGACGAACTACGGCAATGGCGTTCGCCTTTTCGCCACCAACGGTGATATTGTCCATCTGGTCATTACCAACGGAGCCAAATTGGACATTAGCCCGACCAGCAGCGGCAACAACCTTCGACTCGGCTACACCGCCGGTTTGTCTGGCACCAATGAGCTGGACATCAGTTCCGGCCAGTTGATTCTCGATCAAGGTGCCGTGCAAATTTATGTCGGTGACAGCAGCAGCACCTACAGTGTGGTGAATCAAACCGGCGGTTCGGTCCTTTTCCAAAACAACCTAAGCACCAGTGCCGGCGTCTTGCTGGGCAGTTCCAGCGGCAGCATCGGCTGGTATTATTTCAATGGCGGCTCGCTCGTCACCCCGCGCATCAGCGGCGGCAGCGGCACGGGCTATTTCTACTTCAACGGCGGCACGTTGAAGCCGAGCACCAGCACGGCGGCGAGCAATTTTATTTCCGGAACCAATGCTTATTACTATATCGGCAACGGCGGGGCCATTATTGACACCACCAATATCAACCTCACCGTCAGCAGTCCGCTGTTGAACGGTGGCTCCGGCGGGCTGGCCAAACTGGGAACCGCGACTCTCACGCTCGCCGGCACGAATACCTATGTTGGTGCCACCGCTATCACTGCGGGCGAACTGATTGTGCCATCGTCTCAAAGCGGTGGTGGTGCGTTTTCCGTGGCCGACAATGCGGCCCTTGGCATCACCGTGGCGGCCGCCGGTGCTACGCTTTACACGGCGGCCTTGACCAGCGGCACCAGCGTTGGAACGACCACCGAATTTTTCCTGGGAGCCACCGGCAGCCCGGCCAGTCCCGTGATTTACGCGACCAACGTGACTCTTAATGGAAAGCAAACGATCAACCTATATGGGGTTGGTTTCTCGCTAGGCCAATTTCCGCTGATCAAATCCCCCAATCTCATTACCCTCAACTCCGTTTCGTTTGCGACGAATTTGCCCGCCGGGGTGTCGGCTTACATCTCGAACAATATCGCGGGTCAGTCCATTGATTTGGTGGTCACCGCCGTGCCCAATGTCATCTGGACCGGCGCGGCCAATAATTTATGGGACTTCACCAGTATTGACTGGACTAATCTGCCCGCCGCCTCAGCCCTGGCTTATGCCGATGCGTCGGTGGCGCAGTTTGACGACACGGCGCTCGTCAACACGAGCATCACCCTTACCACGAATTTTTACCCGGCGGCGGTCGTCGTCACCAATAATATAAACACCTACACGTTTGGCGGCTCCGGGAGCATCGCCGGTAAAGGTGCGCTGACCAAGAGTGGCGCGGGCATTTTGATTGTCGGCACCGTCAACACTTATAGCGGCAATACCACCATCAACGGCGGCACACTGCAGCTCGGCATAGCGCAAGCCATTCCCGGTGGTGCCGGCGCGGGCGATGTGACGGTGAACGGTACGTTGGATTTAGCGGGCAACGCGGATACCATCAATGGATTGAACGGCGGCGGGACCGTTATAAACTCCACCGGCAGTGCGGCTTTGACCCTCGGAGCCAACAATGATAGCGGCACGTTCCGCGGTGTCATCGCGGAAGCCGGCGGTTCCATTGCCCTGACGAAGGCCGGTAGCGGCACCATGACCCTCACCGCCAATAACAACTTTTCCGGCGGCACCATCGTCACCAATGGCACGCTGCAACTCGGCAGCGGGGCCTCCCTGGGCGGCGGTTCACTTTCGCTGAATCCGACGGCAGCTGCGAGCGTTACCCTTGGTTCCTATGCCGGTCCGGTGAATTTGACCAATCCGGTTTATGTTTACGGAACGAATTCGGCAACGTTTAACACCAGCGGCGGCGACATTTTGCTGAACTCCGCCTTGACCGCCACGGGACCGGACCTCGTGAAACAAGGCTATAACAACCTCCGCATCGGGCCCAATGGCGCCGGTTACTCGCAAGGTGGCGCCTTTAAAATCTACCAGGGCAGCGTGGTGGTGGATGGTGGAGTTTGGACCAATTTCAGCAATGGTACGCAATTTTTTGCCAACGGCAACGACAACGTTCGGCTCATCATTACCAATGGCGCCTCCTACTACGTCGGCTTTGGTGGCACCGGCAATTACAATCTCCAGTTGGGCTACACTGCGGGCTTGACCGGCACCAATGAGCTGGACGTCAGCTCGGGCCTGCTGGCTTTTGGATCGTCGTTCCGAAACATCAACGTCGGCAGCACGACGGGAACTTATGGCGTGGTGAATCAGACCGGTGGCACGATTTTGTTCGCGTATGCTTCCAATATCGGCGTCGTATTGGGTAACAGCGCCAACGCAGTCGGCCAGTATTATCTGAATGGCGGCACGCTCATCACCCCGCGTGTCGTTGGCGGCGGTGGCAGCGGCTACTTGTATTTCAACGGCGGTACGCTGACGCCGGCTTCCAGCACCTACGCGGGCAGTTTTGTTTCCGGGTTGACGGCGGCTTATGTCGGCAACGACGGCGCGATTTTTGACACCACGAACATCAGTGTCACGGTCAGCAATGCGCTGTTGAGCGGCGGTACTGGCGGCCTGACCAAACTGGGCGTCTCGACGCTTGCCTTGGCCGGCACCAACACGTACACGGGGCCGACGATCGTCAGCGCCGGCGAACTCTGGCTGCCAACCACCCAGCTCGGTGGCGGCAGTATCTCGGTCGCGGACGGCGCGGCTTTGGGAATTTCCCTGGTGTCCAGTCCGACGCTGTTCACCGCCAGTTTGACGCTGGGCAGCGCTGCGGGAGCCACGAACGAATTTAATTTTGGTGCTTCCGCCAATCCAACTGCGCCGCTGGTCTATGCCACCAATTTGACGGTGAACGGCACCGTGTCTGTTAACGTCGCGGGACTGCAACTCCCTCTGGGACGATTCCCGTTGATCAAATACACCGCCACTGCCGGCCTGAATGCGAATTCGTTTATTCTCGATAGTGCGGTGCTCACGCCCGGCTTCACGGCGTATGTGACCAACAACTTCGCCAACAGCTCGGTTGATCTGGTCGTGACGACGACCACCCCATTGTTGTGGAACGGTAATATTAGTAGCGAGTGGGATATAAACACGACCGCCAACTGGCTGATCCGCGGCACCACGCAACAGTCGGATTACATCGATGGCACCTTTGTGCGCTTTGACGATTCGTCCACCGGCTCAACCACCGTCTTGATTGACACCCCCGTGTTTCCGGCCGGCATCTGGGTCAGCAACAATGTGCAGGGTTACACTTTGACTGGCAGTTCGGGCATTGGCGGCATTGCCTCGTTCACCAAAGATGGCATCGGCACGGTGGTCGTCGGCACGGCGAATACCTACGCCAGCAATACTGTTATTAACGCCGGCACGCTGCAAGTGGGCGTGAACCAAGCCATTCCCGGCGGTCCGGGGGCCGGCAATGTGACGGTGAATGGTAAATTGGATCTCGCGGGTTACGCCGATACGATCAACGGTTTGAGCGGCGGTGGTGTGATTGATGACTCCACCGGCGCCGGTTCCCTCACTATTGGCAGCAACAATGCGGCTAGTGTCTTTGCGGGCATCATTGAAAACACCGGCGGAAGTCTGGCGTTGACCAAGGTTGGAAGCAGCACGCTGGCGCTGACCGCCGCCAACACCTTTAGCGGCGGCGTAACTTTGGCCGACGGCACTTTGCAAATTGGCAACAGCAATGCTATCGGCACCGGCCCGCTCGCGCTGTCTATCGCGGCGGATGGGGCTACGCTGGCGTCATATTCCGGCAGCCTGATTATAACCAATCCGGTGACGGTAACCACGGTTGGCAACGTGGCCAATCCGGCCTATTTTGATACCACCGCCGGCGACTTGATTTTCCTCAGCCCCCTGACGGCAACGGCGGCAACCATCAACAAATTCGGCCCCAATACGTTGCGTTTTGGTTCCAGTGCCGCCAATTTTTCCGGCAGCGGCGCCTTGCAGATTTATCAAGGCAACGTCGTGTTTGACGGCACCACGTGGACGAACGGCAGCGGCGCCGTTCGTCTGAATGCCGCCAGCGGCGATATTATTCACCTGGCCATCACCAACGGAGCGACAGTGGCCGTTGGCACCACTGGCGGCAATATTAATCTTCGCCTGGGTTATAGCTCTGGTTTGGCGGGCACGAATGAGTTCGACATCAGTTCCGGTCAGTTGATTCTGGACCAAGGTTTCGGTCAAATATACGTTGGCGACAGCACCAACACCTATTCCGTGGTCAATCAAACCGGCGGGACGATATTGTTCCAAAACGACAACGCCAGCTCTGGCGTTTTGCTCGGCAGTTCCAAAGGCAGCACCGGCTGGTACTATTTCAACGGCGGCACGCTCATCACCCCGGGCATCGTCGGCGGCAGTGGCAAGGGTTACTTCTACTTCAACGGCGGTACATTGATACCCAGCTCCGTCGCGACGAATAATTTCTTCTCCGGCGCCGCCGCTGCCTACGTCAGCAATGGCGGAGCGATTGTGGATACCACGAATATTAACATCACCATCAGCCAGCCGTTGCTGGCCAATGGCAGTGGCGGTTTGACGAAGCTCGGTTCGGCGTCCCTCACGTTGAGCGGTACCAATACTTATACTGGCGCGACGGCGGTTTCCAACGGCACGCTCGTAGTCAACGGGTCCATTGGAACCAATGCGGTGGTTGTCTCCGGCGCCGCGCTGGTGGGCATAGGCATTATCAATGGGCCGGTGACAATCAACACGAACGCCACGCTGATCCTGGGCAGCAATGATCCCTTCAACACAGGCACGCTGACCGTGAGCAACAATGTGACGCTGGCGGGTAACCTGTTTGCGAAGGTCAACAAATCCCTGGTCCAATCGAATGATGTGGTGGCGGTTTCTGGAACGCTCGTAAATACTGGCAACGGCATTGTCACAATTTCCAACGCCGGTCCGTCTTTGGTGGTGGGCGATGTGTTTCAACTGTTCAGCGAGCCGGTCGTGAATGGCGGGCGGCTGAGCATTGCCAGTACGCCGGGAACCGGGCTGGCGTGGCAGAACAATCTGGCGGTGAATGGCACAGTGACGGTGATTACACCGCCGGTGGTTACGGTGAATGTGCTGTCCACCAGCTTGGCGGGTAATCAACTGACCATTCAATGGCCGGCCAGCTATGCGGGCTGGATTTTGGAAACGCAGACGAACTCGCTCACGGGCAACAACTGGGTGCCGGTGGCGGGTTCCGGCTCGGTCAATCAAGTTACCGTGACGATCAATCCGGCCAACGGCAGCGTGTTTTACCGGTTGGTGCCGGCTGTGCCCTGAACGGCCGGTGTTAATGGGAAAACATTCAGGATCAGACGCATCATGAATAAATGGATAGCCGGCCTGGCCGGAGTGTTGCTGGCGCTGACAGTGGTTCAGGCTGCGCCAGTGGTCGGGCCCACCAATGGCGCGCTGGTGATTGTTGGCGGCGGGCTGAAAGATCCAGCCATCCTGAAGCGATTCATCCAGCTCGCCGGTGGTCCGGCTGCGCCCATTGTGATCATCCCCACGGCGAATGAAAACAACCAGTTCGGCCCGGAATGGACTTATTTCAAGGATTTGCACGATCTGGGGGCCACCAACCTTACCATCCTGCATACGCGCGACCGCGAGGTGGCCGATTCGGCGGAGTTTGTCCGGCCTTTGCAACAGGCGCGCGGAGTCTGGTTTGGGGGCGGACGTCAGTGGCGGTTGGTGGACAGCTATCTACATACGCGAACCCAGGATGAGTTATTCAAGTTGCTGGCGCGCGGTGGCGTGATTGGCGGCACCTCGGCTGGGTGCAGCATTCAGGCCTCGTATCTGGTCCGGGGCGCACGCGCGGGGAATACCATCATGATGGCGTCTGGCTATGAGGAAGGTTTTGGGTTTTTGCGCGGGGTGGCGCTGGACCAGCATCTGCTGACCCGCCATCGCGAGAATGATTTGCTGCCCGTGATCAAACGGTTTCCGGAGCTGCTGGGCATCGGGCTGGATGAAGACACGGCGATCGTTGTGCTGGGCGACCGGTTTGAGGTTCTCGGGTCAAGCAAGGTGGCCATCTACGATCCGCGTTACGCACCGGTGGCCGGCGAAAAGCCGTACTATTTTTTAAAGGCGGGCGACCGATTTGATCTGGAGACCCGGCGGCAAGAAGCCGTCGTAGCCACCAATCCGCTGCCAACCCACTGAAGTTTACCATATGAAATTGAAAACATTCATACTGATTGCCTTGGCCGCCGTTTCGACGACGCTGGCAGCGCTGGCGGCCGGGACCAACAAGCCAAACATTCTGCTCATCGTGGCCGACGACCTCGGCTATGGCGAATTGAGCATCCAGGGCAATCCGCAGATTCCCACACCGAACATTGATTCGCTGGCACACAACGGGGTGCGGTTTACGAGCGGGTATGTGAGCGGGCCGTATTGCAGTCCCACCCGCGCGGGTTTGCAGACCGGCCGTTATCAGGAACGTTTCGGGCATGAATTCAATCCGGGGCCCGCCGAAGCGTCTTCCACCAATTTTGGGCTTTCACTGGATGAGAAAACCCTGGGCGACCGGCTGCATGCGGTCGGTTATGTGAACGGCTGGTTTGGTAAATCCCACCTTGGTTATCTGCCGCAGTATCATCCGCTGAAGCGCGGCTACGACGAATACTACGGTTTCCTTGGCGGGGCGCATGATTATCTGGATGCCGCCGGCGATTCGCACAATCCGATTCTGCGGGGCACCAACCGGGTGGACAACATCGGCTACACCACCGAGGAATTCGGCAAAGAGGCGGTGAATTTCATTCAAAAGCACAATGATCAGCCTTGGTTCGTTTATCTGGCCTTTAATGCCGTGCATGCACCGTTGGAATCCACGGAAAAATATCTCTCCCGCTTTCCCAATATTGAAGAACGGAAGCGTCATACCTTTGCGGCCATGCTCTCGGCGATGGATGATGCAGTGGGCAATGTGCTGGCCAAAGTGCACGATTTGGGTCAGGACGAAAATACGTTGATCTTTTTTATCAGCGACAATGGCGGTCCGACGGCGCAGACCACGTCCGGTAACGGTCCGTTGCGCGGTTTCAAGGCTCAGACGTGGGAGGGTGGCATTCGCATTCCGTACATCGTGCAATGGAAAGGCCATGTGCCCGCCGCGCAGGTGGATGCCCGGCCCGTGATTCAGTTGGATATTTTGCCGACGGCTTTGGCGGCGGCCGGCGAGGAGATCAAACCGGAATGGAAACTGGATGGCGTGAATTTGTTGCCTTACCTCACTGGTGTGCAA
Source organism: uncultured Verrucomicrobia subdivision 3 bacterium (assembly GCA_903872345.1). GTDB lineage: Bacteria > Verrucomicrobiota > Verrucomicrobiia > Limisphaerales > UBA11358 > UBA11358. Next base: position 35,039 of record CAIQKM010000176.1, read on the forward strand.
ACGAGCCCGCCGCATGATGCCCTCTACTGGCGTTTTGGCACGCAACTGGCCATTCGCAAAGGCGATTGGAAACTGGTGAAAGCACCTGGCATTGCCGCCAGCCTGGGACAGTTGGTGGCCGGCAAAGCGGTGACGGAGGGAGCCGAACTCTACAACCTAAACGAGGACATTGGCGAGAAAAACAATCTGGCTGCCGCGAATCCGGGCAAGGTGCAGGAGCTGGCCGCCGCGTGGAATGCTTGGAATGCGGAGTTGGTGGAACCCAAGTGGCGTCCGGCGCGTGCGCCGGGTCGCAATCGTTCGGCCGTGACGGATGACGATGATAACACACCGGGTGCCGCTGTTGGTAAGCGGGTTCCGTGTCTTGCCGGGCCTTGGCGTAACGGCGATGCTTTGAATGCACAGGATGCGCCTCAAGTGGCCAAGCGTGCGCTCGCGGTATCGGCGGAAATTGAACCGGCGGGGACCAACGGCGTCATTATCGCCCAAGGGGCGGGTTTGAACGGCTACGCTCTTTACCTGAAGTCCGGCCGGCTCGCTTTTGCGATTCGCAGCGAAGGGCAACTGACCACGGTGACGGCAACCCAGCCACTCGGCCCGGGGCATTTCAAAGTTGAGGCCCGACTGGCGGCGGATGGTAAGGTGACCTTGTCGGTCAATGGCCGGCCGGCGGGCGAAGGGGTTGCGCCGGGGCTGATTGCCAATCAGCCCGGACGCGGATTGAGCGTGGGCTCCAATTCGCGGGCGGTGGGGGATTATACCGCACCGAATCCATTTGCAGGCAAGATTGAAAACGTCCGTGTGGAAACGCTTTAACCAATTCAATTGCCAGGAAATTCTGGCGGACGGATGATCGTACTTTTCCAAATTCAATGAAAAAAATTGCTCTATTACTGGGGTTGTCGCTCTTGGGCGCAGCCGTAAACGCCGACGAAGCCGGTTTCCGGCTCCGATTCGGATTGAATGATAAAACACCAACCAACTGGGATGGGTCCGTCACAGTGTCGCCCGGCCATGTGGTGGCCATCAGCGGCTGGCGGTTCACCAGCGCGGATTCCACCGACGGTACCAATACTTGGCAGGCCGCCACGCGCCCGGCTGTCGGCCCGCGTCGCGCCAACAATCCCCGCCGCGCCGCGCAGAACGCCCGGCCCAATGCGCCGATCGCCGATAACGGCGTGCTGCTCTCGCTCGCCGGCATAACGGAGGACAGCGTGGTGCAGGTGAAAACGTTGCAGGGTGATTTCACGTTCAAAATCGCCGAAGCGCCTTACGGGAAAATTCTGAACGAGTTGGGTGAGGCCGTGGAAGTCGAGCGCACGGCTTCCGCCGTGACGCTGACGGATGCCAAAACGGACGATGATTATCCGAGCGCGGCCGTGGCCGCCGACGGCACGGTGTTTGCCGCCTACACCAGTTTCACGCCCGGCGTGGATCGCGATTCCCGGGCTAAGCGTTGGGAAACCGCGCCGGCCGATTTATCCTTCCTTGCCAAGGCTCCCGGCGGGGACCAGCTTTGGTTGCGCGCCGTGGACGGGCCGCGTGCGGGCACGGCCATTGCGGTGACGGCCACCGGCCGCGATATTTATAAGAGCACGGTCGCGGTGGACGGCTCCGGCACCGTCTGGATTTTCTGGTCGGAGAACACCAGCTACAAGCCGTATCCGGATAATCCGCTGCCGAATTTTGACATCTGGGCACGCTCATTCAGAGATGGCCAACTGGGGGCTCCGCAGCAGATTTCTACGTCGCCGGAAAACGACATCTGGCCCGTGGCAACCACCGATGGGAAAGGTCGCGTCTGGGTGGCATGGCAGGGGGCGCGGAGCCAGGTCTTCCGCATTTTTGAACGGCACCAAGACGGTGACGGCTGGAGTCCGGAACGGCAGGTCAGTACGCAGACGCGCAATTCCTGGGCGCCCGCCATCGCCGCCGCCTCGGAAAAAAATGGCGGTCGCGTGGCCATTGCCTGGGACACCTATGAAAAGGGCGATTACGATGTCTGGTTGCGCGAGTTTGACGCGACCGCCCAGCCGGCCGCCGCCCGGCCGGTGGCCAATACGCCGGATTACGAAGCGCGTCCGGCGCTGACCTATAACAGCGACGGATCGCTGTGGATTGCCTACGAATTAAGCGGCGAATCCTGGGGCAAGGACTTCGGCGCTTTGGTTCAGGGCAAAGGCATTCCGCTGTATCGTGACCGGCAAATCGGTCTGGCGATTTTAAAGGATGGCCAATGGCAGCAGCCGGCAAGCGGCTTTGAGAATGCCCTGCCCGGAGCCATTCCGCGCCGCCGCCAAATCAATCAACGCCCCCCTGCGCTGGAGCCCGGCGCCGAATCGCGCCAGGCCGGTCAGGAAGCGGAAGCGCAAAGAAATCTGCCTCACAACAATCTGGCGCGCATCGTCACGGATGCCGGCGGCCACGTCTGGATTTTCGCGCGCTCGCGGCAAAACGATTTCCAGTCGCCGCTCGGTTCCGTGTGGTTTAATTGGGCGACTTTTTATGATGGCAAGTCTTGGGTTGGCCCCATTCTCGTGCCGCATTCGGACAACTTGCTTTACAACTTTCCGGCTGTGGTCCCGTTGAACGATGGCAGCCTGCTCATCACCCATTCCACCGACCACCGGCATGATCGGACCCTGCAACGCACCGGCCTCGGCGGCAATATTTCACTGAATTCGGATCGGGATCCTTACATCAACGGACTTTATCTCAGCCGCTTGCACGCTCCCGGCCGCGTGGAATCTGTCCATTTGAAACCGGCCACGAACGCGCCTGCGGCTAACCCGCAACCTTCTGCCGCCACGCTGGCGGAACTGGCGGCGGTGAACCGCGTGCGCGACTATCGCGCGACCGTGGATGGTCAGGATTTGCGGCCGGTGCGCGGTGAATTTCATCGGCATACCGAAATCAGCGGCGATGGCGGCAACGACGGCGCGCTTGAAGATATGTGGCGCTACGGGATTGATGTGGCCAATTTCGACTGGCTTGGCAACGGCGACCATGACAATGGGGCCGGCCGCGAATATACTTGGTGGCTGATCCAGAAAACCTCCGATGCCTTTTATCTTGGCGATACGTTTTCGCCCGAATACACCTACGAACGCAGCGTACCGTATCCCGAAGGCCACCGGAACGTGATTTTCGCGCAACGCGGCATCCGCACCTTGCCGCGCCTGCCAATCACGGCGCGCGAGTATGACGGCCATGCGCCCGACACCCAGTTGCTTTACAAATACCTGCACCAGTTCGGCGGCGTCACCGCCTCTCACACCAGCGCCACCGGCATGGGGACCGATTGGCGCGACAACGATCCCGAAGTGGAACCGTTCGTGGAAATATACCAGGGTTGCCGGCAAAATTACGAACGCCCCGGCGCGCCGCGGTCGCCCACCGAGGATGATTCCATTGGCGGCTGGGAACCCAAAGGTTTCATCAACCTCGCCTTGCAAAAGGGCTACCGCCTGGGCTTTGAAAGCAGCAGCGATCACCGGTCCACGCATATCAGCTACGCCATCATTTATGCGAAGGACAATTCGCGCGCCGAAATCATCAAGGCCATCAAGCAGCGCCATACGTACGCTGCCACCGCAAATATTCTTGCCGATGTTCGCAGCATTGCCGGCGGCCAGGAGCATTTTCTGGGCGATGAATATACGGCCTCCGAAGCGCCGCAATTCAAAATCAAACTCGTCGGTACCGGCGAGTTTTCCAAGGTGGTCATCGTAAAGGACGACGTGGAGATCCATACCGAAACGCCGAACAGCGACCAGGTGGATTTTACCTGGACCGACCCGTCGCCGACGCCCGGCAAGACGAGCTATTATTACGTCCGTGGCGAACAGCAAAATGGCGAACTCGTCTGGGTGTCGCCCCAGTGGATTAAATACCAGCCGAAATAGTACGGCGTGAAAGGATACCCATAAATACCCGGCAACGGATTTTAATGTTCGTGTGGCTGGCCTATATAGCCAGCCACACGTGCGCTTTTGCTCATAATCCCGACACGAGCTACGCCCAGGTCAAATTCACGGACCGTCAGGTGGTGGTGCGGCTGACATATGACCTGTTTACCCTGGAAAAAATCACGAGGATTGACGCCAACAACGACGGAAAAATCACCCGCGATGAATTGCGCCAGGCCACGCCGGCCATTGAAAAATTCCTGCGGGCACATGTTCAGTTGGAATTGAATGGAACCAGGGCGGAGCTTGGCCGGCTTGGCGAACTTGGCTGGCCATCCGGCCAGGGGGATGCCATCAGCGAAACCGACTGGAATTCCTCCGACGGGCTGATCCATTTCCCGTTTACCAAAGACGTCATTGAAACGCCGCAAACGCTGGCGCTGGCGTTTGACGTCTTTGACAGTTTCGGCTCGCAGCACAGCGTGCTTGGCACTTTTGAGGGAGGTGGTCAGTCCCAGGAAGTCAGCTATTCCCCGTCCGAGCCGGATTATCTGTTCGACACCGGCTTTGTCCCCACACTGGCCTCGCGGTTGCTGCGTTTTCTCGAACTGGGGATTAAGCATATTTTTCTTGGTTATGACCATTTATGCTTCCTGCTTGCCCTCATTGTCGTCAGCCGTTTCCGCGAATTATTGAAAATCGTCACCGCGTTCACCATCGCCCACACGCTGACGCTTATTATGACCGCCACGCAAATCGTCACGCTGCCCCTGCGGTTGGTTGAGGGTGGCATTGCGCTAACCATCATTTACGTCGCCTTGGAAAATCTGTGGATCAAATCCGCCAATAAACGGTGGCGGCTGGCATTCTGCTTTGGCCTGATTCACGGGTTCGGCTTTGCCAATTTGTTGCAACAACTCGGTCTGCCGCCGGCCGGCTTGATTCGGCCGCTCATAAGTTTCAACGTCGGCGTCGAACTCGCGCAACTCGGCATCGTCTTCGCGCTGCTGCCGATTTTCGTCTGGCTGTCGCGCTGGCAACATGGGGCGATGGTCAAAAACGCCCTTTCCCTCGCCATTTTTCTGCTTGGACTGGGCTGGTTTACGGTCCGCGCGTTCAATTTTAAAATTCCCGGCTTCATTTGATTGCATGAACTCACAATTATACATCCAAAATCGTAATACGCTGTTCTGGTGCGCTCTGGGTTTGCTCGTGCTCGCGCTGTTCCCCTCCTCGGCCAGCGCACATCAGGAAACCGGCACCGTCTGGGGCTTTCGCAGCGGTTTCATCCATCCGCTGACGGGGCTCGACCACATTGCCGCGATGGTAGCGGTCGGCTTGTGGGGCGCCTTTCTCGGTGCCCCGGCGATGTGGGTTTTGCCGGTCGTTTTTCCGCTGGTGATGGCTTTTGGGGGAGCGCTCGGAGTGCTCGGTGTACCCTTGCCGGGAGTTGAAACCGGCATTGCCTTGTCCAGCTTGGTTCTGGGAATCGCTGTCGCATTTGGAACCCGGCCGCCGCTGTGGGTTGCCGCGCTGATCGTGGGGACGTTTGCCATTTTCCACGGACACGCACACGGTGCGGAAATGCCCAAGGCCGCCAATGCCACGACGTATGCCATCGGGTTTGTCATTGCCACCGGGTTGCTGCATTTGAGCGGCATCGGCTTCGGCTTGCTGGTGCGCTGGCCGTGGGGGCAAAAACTGGTGCGTCTGGGCGGCGGTGCCATTGCTTTAATTGGTCTTGGCTTTCTGTTTCATTTTATCCCGGCGTGAACGTTAATAAACCATTCTGGCGACGGGTGCTGCCGTTCGCGCTGCTTTTGGCGCTTCCCGCCACGGCTAGCGCCCACACGGCGATCAGCGGGGTGGGGGATTTTTTGGGCGGCGTGCTGCATCCGGTCACAACGCCGCTGCACCTGCTCCTGTTGTTGGGCCTGGGACTGCTCGCGGGACAGCATGCACCCTTAAACCTGAAAATTCCGCTGGCCACATTCATTCCCGTCTCCGCACTGGCACTGGTATTCACAATGACCGGCATGGTCAAAACCGTCTATCCGCCGGTTTTGATTGGCCTTACGCTGGTTGTCGGCCTGCTGGTCGCGTTGGAAAAGCCGCTGCCAGCGGTTGTCACCGGCACACTCTTCGGCCTGGCCGCGCTGGCGCTCGGCCTCGATTCCACCGTGGAGAATGGCCGCGTCATCAGTATCGCCCGAACCTTGCTGGGAACCTGGCTCGGCCTGACGCTTGCCTTGATTGACATTGCCTATTATCTGTCATTTTTCACCCGCCAAAAATGGCAGCAGGTCGGCATTCGCGTGGCGGGTTCCTGGATTACGGCGGCCTCGTTCATGATTCTCGCCTTTGCGTTGCGACGCTGAATTGGATGCTGTATGGAAACATTGCGTCAACCTTTGTTGCAAATCAGCGGGCTGCAAAAATCCTTTGCTGCGCCGGCCGGTGGCCGGCACCGCATTGTGAGTGTTGCCGAATTTTCCCTGACGGCCGGCCTTCAGCTCGCGCTGGCCGGTGAAAGCGGTTCCGGCAAAACGACATTTCTGCATCTGATCGCCGGTATTTTGCAACCGGATGCTGGCACCATTCATTTCAATGGGGAACCCGTTTCCACATTCAGCGAGTCTCAGCGCGACCGTTTTCGCGCACGCAACCTCGGTTACATTTTTCAAACCTTCAACCTGCTGCCAGGCTATACCTGTTTGGAAAATGTGTTGCTCGGCATGTCGTTTGGACCGGGCGTGGATCGCGGCCGGGCGCAGCAGTTGTTGGAGCGCGTGGGTCTGGGCGACCGGTTGCAGCATCGCCCCCAACAACTCTCCACCGGTCAGCAGCAGCGCGTGGCCGTCGCGCGGGCGCTGGCGAACCGGCCGAAATTGGTGCTGGCGGACGAACCCACCGGCAATCTGGACCGCAAAAACTCCCGCGCGGCGCTGGCGTTGATCCGCGAAGCCTGCCGCGAGGACGGCGCGGCGTTGTTGCTCGTCAGTCATGATGCGGAACTGCTCGGACAGTTTGATCAAGTTTCGGATTTTTCCCAAATAAACCAGACCGTGCATTTGGAGGAAATCGCGTGACTATCTTTAGCATTGTGCTTCGCAGCCTGCGCCAACACGCGCTTTCCTGCGCCGTCACGTCGGCGTCCGTTGCGCTGGCGGGTGGATTGTTACTGACCGTTTGGGTGGTCAAGACACAATCGCAGGCGGCGTTCACCGGCATCAACGGCGGTTTCGATGCGGTGCTCGGCGCGCGCGGTTCGCAATTGCAACTCGTGCTCAACGCGGTTTTTCATCTCGAAGCTTCGCCGGGAAATGTTGTCTGGCAGGATTTTTTGGATCTCCAAAATAATCCCGACGTGGAACTCGCCGTGCCTCTCGCGGTTGGCGATAACTTTCACGGCTGGCGCATTGTTGGCACTACGCCGGACCTGTTTCAGAAGAGTGAATACGCGCCCGGCAAAAAATTCGAACTCCGGCCCGGCGGTAATTGGTTTGATCCGGCCCGGCGCTCGGCGGTGGTCGGCAGTTTTGTCGCCGAAAAAATGAAGTTGAAGGTTGGCGATCGGTTTCACCCGTTCCATGGTTTGATTTATGACGAGCAGCGCCAACATGCGGAAACGTACGTCGTGGTTGGCATGCTCAAGCCATCGAATACGCCGGCGGACCGCGTTATTTGGATTCCGCTTGAGGGTGTCCAGCGCATGAGCGGCCACCATGCCGGCGCCGACACGGAGATCAGCGCCGTACTGGTAAAACTCAAGGCCGGCAGCGCGCTCGCCGGTTTTCAATTGGAAAACTATTACAATAAACAGGGCAATCACCTGACCTTCGCCTGGCCCATCGGCCGCGTCATCGCGGAATTGTTCGATAAAGTCGGCTGGTTTGACCGCGTGCTGACACTAGTGGCGTGGCTCGTGGCGTTCGTCGCCACCGGCTCCATTCTGGCCAGTATTTATAACTCCATTAATGAGCGCCGCCGGGAACTGGCCATTCTCCGCGCGCTGGGGGCGCGGCGCACGACGGTGTTCTCGGTGATTGTGCTGGAGGCGGCGACCATTTCCGCCATTGGCGTCGCGCTGGGGTTCGGCGTTTACGCCGTCCTGATCTCCGTGGTGACGGAAATTATCCGCTCCCAAACCGGTGTCGTTCTGGAGCCGTTCGCCTCTAATCCGGTGATGTTTTGGGAACCGGCCGCGTTTATTGTGCTGGGTGCCTGCGCTGGAATAATACCAGCATGCAAGGCCTATCGCACGGACGTGGCGAACAACCTTGGACCGTATTCTTGACTCATATGAAATTCACGTTCAATCCCCAAAAGTTCGCCCGCCGGATTGTGGTTCTGGTCGTTTGGCTGCAACTGGCACTGGTCTATCACAGTCAGGCGGCGGACAATTCCGGAAATTCAGAGGATTCATCCCTGCAAGGTGACTTGATTGAACCAATTGGGAACCCCCCAGTGAAAAGCCAACCGGTGGCCACGGCTCCCATTAAGGCCGGCGATGTGGTCGGTTTCGATCAGTTGGCCGGCTTTCCGGTGACACTGACCAATGACTTGTTGTTTAACACCAATCGTCCCGCTTGGGCCGATCAGAAAATCAGCGCGATGATCCCTGAACGTATCCGCGCTGCCGATGGCAAAGAGGTCAATGTGGACGGCTTCATGATTCCGCTGGAATTCAACGGCAAAAAAGTCCGCAAATTCATTCTGGCCATGAACCAGAATACCTGTTGTTTTGGCGGCAATCCGCAAATTCACGAATTCATCATCGTATCGGTGGCCGGTGCCGGGGTGAACGATGAAATGGACATTCCGCTTCGGGTGAGAGGCGTGCTGCATGTGGCAGTGATACGCAGCCAAGGCAAATTATCCGGCATCTACCAATTGGATTCGCAGAGTATCAACTACGCACCCTCAGACTGATTTCAAAATGGTCCGACAATTTTCCCACCTCCTAAGTAATCGTCGATTATGTTTACCCCTATGTTGCACATCGACATAATCAGGAATCAGTGACAGTTACTTCAAATCCAATTTGGTGCTGTTGAGTTGGCAAAGTACTTCGCATGCCACCGCTGACGCCAGTAAGTTAATCCGATCGCAAATTTTTGTTTTGATTCGGACTTTATTGATGTCTCTGCCAGGGGTAAAATCCGCATTCCGTCCCAATTTAAGTATGCTAATTTCAGGTTGGTGCACAGTTTTAGCCAGCCCTTTTCCAGTTCGATTTCATCCAAAGTTTTAACCCGCCTGAACTCGCTTTGCGCGGTGCGCAGCAACTCATGCAAGTCCACTTCCTCCGGCGTTTCACCCAGCAACTGGCCGTCGAGCACCAATTCGGCGGCATCTTTCTTTTCGTGAATGCCCGCCTCCAGCTTGCGGTCAATGGAGCCATCGCAAATGACAGACCAGACATTCACCGGCCATGACGAGTTGAGCCGATGGGCGCGGTTGATGAACTGCTCAAATTTGTCAAAAGCCCATGAATAGGCGGTCAGAATGACATTGTTGCACAGGTTGAAACTATGCAGCTCCGCCATGCATTCCACTCCGGCCAAGATGACGGGATATTCCGAATGCCGGGTGGTCAAGCCTTCGCGCATCGCCCGTGGGCAACCCTGTTTGAACAACCGGGCCAGTTCGCCTCGTCGTTTCTGGGTGATCCGCCCATCCATGACCAGATGTTTGACCCCGGCCTCGTGCAACCGGGCGCTAAGCGTATCGAGCCCATCCTGAAAGGCGCTGCCGACCAGCACCTGTTCCCCGCGTTCCATGACCTGCCGAATGAGTTCCAGCGTGGTGGCGACCTTGGGAATATACGCGTGCCGGCTGCGTGGCTGGCCGGGCGTGACATCCTTTTCCGGGCGGACCAGCAATTCACTGGCGGGATTGGCGGCGGCGATGCGCAACGCCTGCAACTGGGCGCCGATCGCCTTGCGTCCATTGACATCCAGATATTTGGCCTGCAAATGAAATTGATAGCTATCAGCCCCCATAGTGGCCCTGACGCAGTCAGCAGATTTGAGTTTAAGGGGTTTCAATTGGAGGACTATGCCCGGGCGGCGTTGCACGATGGCATCATCCTGGGTCACGATACCGGTCTGGGCAAAACCATCGCCATGTTCATCTGGCCATTGCTAAAATGCTGCTATGTATCAGCTGCTGATAGTTTCAAGGATGGTGGCCCTCACGCAGTGAGACCGGCCAAAGCGGTACTCTTGGTGGTGCCGGGTGATGGGCACGACCAGACGGATGACGAATCCATGAAACATTTTAAGACCAAAGCCGTTCGGCTGGATAGTCAGGCCAAGTTCCGCCAACTCGCCCGGCCTGATCCACGTACCGGTCAGCTAATGTTGGAACCACATTTTTATCTCACCAGTTACACCCAATTGACCGGCAACGGGGTGGCCGACTTTCCGCCTCTGGATCGGGCCAATCCCGAGCGAACTCTGGCGCTCTTGAACCTGACGGAAACCGACGCCGTCGATTGGTGGAACCGCCGGGGACAGCTTTACCAGTCACACTATGAACGCCTTAAAGTGACCCTCGATACCCCGTTGCCTGAGATTGAATCGGCCTTCACCCGCATCCGCCGAGTATCAGATCAAGTGGTGGTTAACCTCGCGTATGAATCCCTGTGCGTCCTTCGGCTGCTCACCCCGGACGGCCTGCGTTCCGAATGGCCCCGGTGGCCGTCGCGCAGCGACCAGCGGCGGTTCATTCGCGCCGAACTGGCCATTACCCGCCACCGGGAATTCAGCGCAGGCATTGGTGAAACCCGCAATGGATTTAAATGTGTCTCACTACTGTCCGGTTAAGATTTAGCTGAGAATGATTTCAGGTCGGTAAAACCTGTATATTTTCACTGTTCGGTCATTTTTCGATTTCAATTCTGCGACGATTCCTTGAGGGTGGCACCCCGCATTCCCGCAGTTTGCCA
>CAIQKM010000177.1 GCA_903872345.1 uncultured Verrucomicrobia subdivision 3 bacterium
ATAATAGGTCTTTTCCATTTGGTTTCCTTTCAGTTTTACGTCTGTTTATTTGAGAACTAACCAGAACGTTTTACTGGAAGGAAACCTCCCTTGACCAGCCACACTTAATGTTTATCAGGGTGAGGTGGTGCTCATCTATTTAGGCCTCAGGCGGCAGTGTCAGGATGCGCCCGCACAATGAAAAACATATGAAATCAAAACTATTACTCGCCGCCACTCTGTTCGTTACACCGCTCGCCGCGTCGGCCGCCACCAACGACCTCACCGCGTTGTTGCAGCAGGGTTTGTTTGATGAGGAAGCCACCCGCGACCTGACCGCCGCCATCGCCGACTACCAGTCGCTCGCGCGGCAGTACGACAAGGACCGTCAGGTGGCCGCCACCGCCATCTACCGGCTCGGCGAATGCTACCGCAAACTGGGCCAGACCAACGAAGCCGCCACCCAGTACCGCCGCCTTGTGCATGATTTTCCGGAGCAGACTGATCTAGCCCAACTCAGCCGCCAGAATCTGGCCGGTCTGGGATCGGCCCCGGCGGCCCCGGCCCCGGCTGACACTTCCACCGGCGCGGCAATCGGCACCGCCATCACCGAAGCCAATGCTGAAGTGGCCACATTGAAAGCACAGTTGGATGCTCTCCAAGCCAGTGACCGCCCCAAACTCCTGGCTATCTCCCAGCAGACGTTTCCCAACCCGGTATTGACCACCCTCCTCCAGAAATTGGCGGAACAAGAGGTGAGTTACGCCGCGTTGACCAACGATTACGCCCAGAATAATCCGGCGGTACAACGGGTGGCCTCCGAACTGAAGGTTCTTAATAATCAGATTGATGACCAAATCAACGGCATCATGATTGGCCTGCGAATCAAACTTCAGGTTGCCACCGAGCGGGCCAAAGTGTTGCAAGCCCAGGCCGGCCCCGCGCATCCGGCGGAAGCGGCTCTGATGGACGCGCAAGCGGATGAAACCAAAGAAATCCAGCGCATCCAGCAACTCATTCAAAACAGCCCGGATCTGATCAATGATCCCAACCAACGACTGCTCTTCGTGGCCGCCTCGGCCGGCGAGTTGCAGGTCGTCAATTTCCTTTTGGATCATGGCGCGGACATCAATCTGGTTTCCGGCGGCGACACCGCGCTCAACGCCGCCACCGCCCACGGGAACAAAGCCATGGTGGAACTGCTGTTAAGTCGTGGAGCGGATGTGAATGCCCGGGTAACCACCGGCGGCACGGTGCTGCACACCGCCGTGGAGAACGGCTTCCAGGCCGTGGCCGAAACGTTGCTGCAACATCACGCGAATGTGAATGCCCCGTTCCCGCCGAATAACGGCGGAGAAACGCCCCTTCACCTCGCGGTCATCAAATCCTACCCCAATCTGGTCAACTTGCTGCTCAAATATGGCGCGGATGTCAATGCCACCAACGGCAGTGGTCGGACCCCGCTGGTTCATGCCATCAATCATGGCCGGCCCGACCTCGTTCAAAAATTGCTGGCCGCCGGGGCCAATCCCAATTTGCCAAGCACGGAGGGCCGCAGCCCGCTCAGTTATGCCGCCGAACAACGCAACCCGGATATCATCCAATTGTTGTTGGATGCGAAGGCCGATCCCAATGCCGGAACGTTCAACCTGCCGCTGCTGATGAGCATCCGCCAGGGCAACATTCACGGATGCGAATTGCTGCTGGCCGGCGGAGCCAGTCCCAGCCGTACGGGGCTGGTCAATTGGGGGATTTCGCACTTCCTGTTCAGCATGCCTCGTAATGGTCCATACAGTCCTTTGGAAATTGCCATCACCCAAAGAAATCCGGACGCCGTGCGCCTGCTGCTGGCGCACCAGGCCGATGCGAATACCACCAATGCCTCCGGCGCACCACTGACGCTGGATGCGCTGCCGCAGTTGGAAATTCTCAAAGCGCTGCTGGCGGCAGGGGCCAATCCGAATTGGTATCCGCTGCCCGTGCCGTCCGAGGTCAATTCGGGCAATGAATCTTTGCTGATGCTGGCGGTTGACCGCAACCTCTATAACACTCCGGAAGATAAACTGGCCGCAGCCAGGCTCTTGCTGGATAGCGGGGCGAATTCTAATGCCAAAAACCTGACGGGTCTCACCCCGTTACACATCGCCGCCTATGGCGGCCAACTTGAACTCGTTCGCCTGTTGCTGGATCACCACGCGGATCCGAATATTGCCAACAACGGCGGCGTTACTCCGTTGGATGAGGCCAAAAACCAAAATCATCCGGAAGTAGTCGCCCTCCTGCACGCGGTCGGGGCGCTGGACTATTTGCCGCGCCGGGATTGCCTCACGCTGGCCCGTCCGTCCAGCCACATTTTCCAGACCATCTTTCGCAAAGGTACCAACGACTGGAATCAATTCACTCTTTTGGAACTGGTGGCCGTGCAGTACCAATTTCTGACCGCCAACGCCAGTGGCGAATCCCAGGCAATGGACCGGGCGGATACGCTGGCCATGAACGATCATCGCCCGGAAGCGATGTCTTTCCCCGACCTGGCCCACGTCCATATCCGCCGCCCCACCGCCGATCCCAAAAAATGGCAGGAGTTTACCGTGGATGCGAAAGCCATCCTGCAATCCGGGAATCCCACCAATGATGTGCCCCTGCAATGGGGCGATGTGGTGGAAATACCGGAAACCGACCATGCCATCAACGATTACTGGCGGGGCTTTTCAACCACGGAACTTGCCGGCTTCGTCAAAGGCCTCACCCACCGGGTGCAAATTATTAGTCAGGGACAGACCAACACCGTGGATTTGGCTCCTTCCATTAACGACATGAACCAGGTATTGACCAAAATGCCCTACTGGATTCGTCCGGTGCTGTTCAAAACCGGCATGATGCTCATCTCCTCCGACCTGGCCCGCGTGAAAGTGACGCGCAACGATCCGGCCACCGGCAACAAACGCGAATGGATCGTGGATTGCAGCGACCCCAACAAGGTGCCCGACTTCTGGCTGCGCAGCGGAGATGTGGTGGAAGTGCCACAGCGGTAGAGCTTGCCAGACCAGGTAGCAGCCGACGTGGGGCTAAAAAATTAATCAGTGCTTCCAACGATATTTAAAACTCACGGCGGCGGCTGCCTCCTGAACAGGTTATTAAATTATTGGATGGTAGTGAGATACACCATTAGAAACAAACCGTAACAATTTCGTAACATAAACGTTGCAAATGGCATGATATAGACGTACTGTAAATCATGAACTATACCTTATTCTGCCTGCCCTTGGTGGTTGGCATTGTCTTTGTATTCATGACATTGCGTAGTGAAATACGCAAATAATTCGCGCCCGCCCCGCTCCTTTTTCCAGCGCGGCGAGAATTAGTATGTGGCCGTAAACTGTGTGTCTGTGAGCGTGCTCAGGAACGCCACAAGTGCCCGCTGGTCGGTCGGACTTAGCGGCACCCCGCCATCCGGATGCTTCGCCAGATTGGGATCCAGTGTTGGACTTCGTTTCACTCCATGCGCATAATGTTCAACCACTTCCGACAATGTCGCAAACCGCCCGTCGTGCATGTAGGGACCGGTGGTCGCCACGTTCCGTAGTGAGGGTACGGCGAATTTTCCATTATCCGATGCTTTTCCCGTAACTTTGCCCCGGCCGATGTCCGCAAAGTGATCATCCAGTCCGTTGTTGGCAAACCCCTGGCTCTGGAATAACGGCCCGCCATGGCAATGAAAACAGTCCGCGCCATACTGCCCGCGCCGGGGATCATACTCGGTGGAAAACAATTCAAACCCGCGCTGTTCTTCCGCCGTGAACTGCTCCTCGCCGCGCAAGACCCGGTCAAACTTGGCGTTGAAGGACGTTAGAGTCAGCAGATAATTCTCCAAGGCCAGCGAGACCTTTTCCGCCGTAACTTCAGGCGTGCCAAAGGCCTTGGCAAATAGCGCCGCATAGTCATCCGCCCGCGTCAGTTTGGACACCACGTTGGTCAGGGTCTCATGCATCTCAATCGGATTCTGGATGGGTTGCAAGACCTGTTCCCGCAGGCTGGCGGCGCGGCCATCCCAGAAGAAAGACTTTTTCCAGGCGAGGTTCACGAGGGTCATGGCGTTGCGGGTGCCGGGCTGATCCGCGGCGCCGGTGCTCACCTTTTTCGCCTCGCTGAATCCGGACTGCGGCTGGTGGCAGGTGGAGCAGGATTGGCGGCCATTCACAGACAGGCGGGTATCAAAAAACAATTTCCGGCCCAGTTCCACGCGCTCGGTCAGCAGCGGATTATCGCGCGGCAAATCCGGGATGGGAAAGGTGGCGCTCATCTGAAACGCATAGGGCGTATAGGTGGCTGGCAGATAGAGCGGTTTGGGGTGGGCGATGGCGATTTCCGCATCCGTCAATTGACTGATGCGATGCACCCGGAACGCGCCGGTCAGATTTTTCACCAGCGCGGCGGAGATGGGGTCGCCATCGCGCGAATGGGTGGAGGAACCGTCTTTGACGAAGGAGAGCGGGCGCGGCGCATTTAAGACGGCGGCCAGATCGAAGTCCAGCTCCAGCCGGGTTTCGTTGGTGATCACCAGTGGCGCGGCGAGCGTGATGCGGGTGCTATTGGTGTCGCGGGCCAGGTGATAGGCCCAGCCATCCAGTTCCCCGGCGGCGTTGCGCCACAAACCTTCCATCGCGAGAAATATGTAGCCGCCCTGCCAGCTCCAGTAGAGGCCGTTGACATCGGGATTCAACGGATGGCTGGCGGGATAGTTGGTGATGCTGGCCCGGTTCACAGCCGGCGGGAGGCCGACCAGAAAGCGCACCGAACAATATTCCCCGGCGGGAATTTCAGGCAGCCGCAGGGAATCGCGGTTCTGTTCCAGATCCATCCACGCGATGGCATTGGAGCATTCGAGCCACGTGCCGTCGTTGCGTTGCAGCCCCACCTCGCTCACCAGATAGCTGACGCGGGTGACTGAGAAGGTTTCATTCGCGGAGGTCTGGTAGCGCAGTGAAGCCGGCTGGACGGTTTCGCCCGACATGCGCGGCGACATGACCATTTCCAACACCGCCCCGGCGACGGGGTTTGCTGCTCCCAAGAGGAGGGCAAACCCGGCAACCAGGGCGGTGATTGGAAAATGACGTGACATGGCTGAACCGGAATTTAATTAATGGTCAGACCGGTGACAGTGTAGGTTGGGCCACTGGTGAAGACGATGACGATGCTCTGGAGGCCGGTGCTGGCTCCGGAGGGAATCACAAATGTCGCCACCACGGTGCCGGCCGTCGAATCCGAGATGCCCGCCCCGGTAATGCTGCCGCCCAACGTAACACTGGTGATGGGCGCGCCGGCGGGCGGATTCGGCGGTGTGCTGGGCAGGGTGATAGTCACGGTGACCGTGCTGCCGCGCGAGGCGGAGCCGCCGGGGGCGCTTACGGCCGTGCCGGTGCCGGTAATGCTGGTGGTGCCGGCGCTGTCGAAGCTGGCCACGGCGGTGCGGCCGACGCGGTAAAAGCGTTTGTCGAGCGTGGTCGCATTGGTGTAGCCGCCGGTGATTTTGTTGGGCGTTACGCCGGTGCCCAGCACGGTCCAGCCGGAGGAACTCGTGAGGTTGGTCGTGGCTTCCACCTGATAGCTGCCGCCTTCGGTCGCGCTCCAAGTCAGGGTTACGCTGCCGTTCTTTACGGTTGGGGCATTCAGTTTGGAGGCCAGATTGGTGCCGCCGAGGAAATTGGTGTTAACCGATTCGCTGATGCTCGTCACCGCGCCACCGGCGGGCGTGCCATAGTAGCCCATGCCGATATTGTACGGGTAGGCGGGCGTGCCATCCGCCAGAATGGCGACGAAATAGGCGTAGGTGCCGCCGGGGAATTCAGGCGTTACGCAATAGCGTCCATTGTATTCATCCAGATCGAAATCAACGCCCTGCACATAGCCGTGGTCGCCGAGATAATCATTATCCTCCATGTACCGGCCGAGCGGATAGGATGTGCTCACCGTGGGGCCGGACAGAATGTTGGAAGCCACATTATGCAACCGGGCCGACCAGGCCGGGATGGTGATGCGGCCATAGGTGGTCAGATTGCTGGTGCCGTATTGGCCGTTGCGAATGACGTAGCCCGATACCATGCGCTTAATGGTGCTGCTGGCATTGTTGGAAACGCTGTAGCCGTAGGGGCCGTAGATGGGGAAGCCATCAGCCGCCCAGCCGAGGATGGGCGAATGTTTGGTGGGGGTATTGGTGGATTCGGTATAGACCTTGGTGACGGAATTATAATTCACATGATCGCCCAGCAGGTAGCGCAAGGCCGGGGGATTGGCGTGGTAATGATATTGGCCGCTGCCGGGTTGATGGGCGTTGCCGGGGTCGAAGGTGGCGCCTTCATTCACATAGGCATCGCGATTCCAATAGCCGCTGCTGCCGGTGCTGGCGGTGTCGGCGGAACCGTTCCAATAGTAGGCATCCCAATTGTTAAACATGGCCACGCCGTCCACAAAGATGCCGATCGCGCCACCGCCGCTGAGCGATTTGGTGGCGGGCACGGCATTGGTGCGCGGAATGCGGAAGAGCGTCTTTTGATTGGTCGGGAACGCGGGGAAATAGGTGGTATGGGCGGCATTCAAGTACCAGGCGCCCATCACGTGGCTGCCCAGGCCGGTGCTGCGGACATATACCCAGTTGGTGGAGGAATAAACCTCCTGGATGCCGCAATACACGGGCAACGACTGGGCGGTGCTGCCATTCGTCCAGGTGGTCACGGAATACCCATTCGTGCGGGAGACGTCATTCGTGTAGATGCGGGCGTACTGGCCCGAGTAGGTGGTGAACCAGGAATTGGTGCGCGGATCGCCGGCGCGGCCGGTTTGGACCAGCCATAGCGTGAAAAGAAAGGCGGCCAGGATGAAAGCCTGGCGCCCCGGTTGTTTGGGGTTTTGGATGTGCAATTTCATGCCCTAGGAATTACCACAGTCAACCTTAAGTTCTAATGAAGTGTAAAAGCAAGGATTCTGCTCGTTTGGATGCTTGACCTCATGCCGCGACTTGGCAACATGCCTCGACCAACAATTACTGAAATCTTATGCCAAGACCTGTCACTCTCTTTACCGGCCAATGGGCGGATCTGCCGCTCGTCAAACTGCTCCCCCAAGTCAAAGCCATGGGCTATGACGGCGTGGAACTCGCCTGCTGGGGCGATCATTTCGAAGTGGATCGCGCGCTGGCCGATGCCGGCTACGTCAAGAAACTCTGGGCGCTACTCGCCAAGAACGGGCTGACCTGTTATGCCATCTCCAACCATTTGGTCGGCCAGGCGGTGTGCGATCTGATTGATGAACGGCACCAGTGCATTCTCCCCGCCGATGTCTGGGGCGACGGCAAAGCGGAAGGTGTTCGCCAACGCGCCGCAGAAAAGATGAAGGCCACCGCCCGCGCCGCCCGCAAGTTTTTCGACGCCAAGCCCGGTCGCAAACGCGGTGAAGCGGCTCCGGCCGTGGTCAACGGGTTCACCGGCTCCTCCATCTGGCACGCCATCTACGCCTTTCCGCCGACGAGCCAGGCTTATTTGGAACGCGGCTTTGTGGATTTCGCCACGCGCTGGCTGCCCATCCTGGACGTGTTTGAATCGGAACAGGTCAACTTCGCCCTCGAAGTTCATCCCTCGGAAATCGCTTTCGACATTGCCTCGGCCAAGCGGGCGCTGGCGGCGGTGAAAAACCATCCGCGCTTTGGTTTTAACTTTGATCCCTCGCACTTCGGTTATCAGGGCGTGGATTACATCAAGTTCATCCACGAGTTCTCCGACCGCATTTTCCACTGCCACATGAAGGACGCGTGGTGGGGCCATGGCGACGGCACCGTGGGTGTGTTCGGCGGTCATACGGATTTCACCGATGCGCGCCGCTACTGGGACTTCCGTTCCGTCGGCCGCGGCGACATCCAGTTTGAGGATGTCATTGTGGCGCTGAACGACGCCGGCTACACCGGCCCGCTCTCCGTGGAATGGGAAGACGGCCGCATGGACCGCGTGCATGGGGCCACGGAATCCTGCGAATATGTCCGCCAGCTTGATTTCACGCCAAACAAGGCCGCGTTCGATGCGGCGTTTGAGCGGAAGAAGTGATTGAACGGATGCGCCCCGCAGAAGCCGGGGCGCATCTGCTATCGGCCCGGAATCGTCAACGGTTTGGCCAATCCAACCGCTTGATTTGCGAAATAGGCGGCAACCGTTTCTCCCTCTCCTCGGGGAGAGGGCCGGGGTGAGGGCGAGCGTCACACTATAATTTTTCCCGATTGGAAATCTCATACCTAAGAAATGTCCGACTGGTAAAAAAGCGGGTTCTACAACAGCTCGGAAGCGGCTGGAAAAGTTAGTTTTGTTGCTCTCCCTCGCCCAACCCTCTCCCCAGCAACGGTGTTAATTTTCAAGCTGAAATTCGTGATTTTTGAGCAGATGATTCATGAGGACGACGAGCTTGCGCATGCAGGCGGTCAGGGCGACCAAAGGTTTTTTCCCTGCGGCCCGCAAGCGCG
>CAIQKM010000178.1 GCA_903872345.1 uncultured Verrucomicrobia subdivision 3 bacterium
TCATAGGTGATTCAAGGAGTTAAACAGATGAGTGGTTCAAGGGTTTAATTAGAGAGTGAGCGATCAGTATTTGGCCGGGAGGAGGACGGTGACGCGGCTGACCTTCTGGGCCAGTCCGATGCCTTTGCCTTTGCCGCGCTTCTTGGCTTCTTCGTCGTCAGTGCCATCGCCAGCCAACTGCGTTTTGGCGGTCACGGTGGCGGCAGTGTCGGCGGTGGGGGCGTCTGCCACCGCCGCAGCGGCGGCGGGGGCGGCGGTGTCCACCGTGGGGCTGACGATGACCGGGTCAGCGCCATTCAGCGACGTTCCGGAAATGACGGGGGTGTCATGACTGAACACGACGAGCGAGCCGATTTGCGGGGCGGTCACGGAAACTTCGCGACCCGACAGCAGCCCGCTGATTTCACCGGTGGCCTGGGCATTGATGATCTGGCCGATGATGCCGGAACCGGTGGCGGTGATGTCTTGCTTCTCGGTCACGCGAACCAACTGGCCGATGGCCGCGCCGGCAGCATCGAGCAGGTTGGCATACTTGTACGGATCCGCCGGGGTGGGCGTGAGCGTGATGTTTTTAAAGGTTTGGCCGGCTGTCAGATCGGCGGCCGTGAGGGGTTGGCCGGCGAGATTTTCGAGTTCGTAACCGGCGAAAACATCCATCACCGCATTGGCCGCCTGCGAGATTTCGAGACTGTTGAAATGCAGGGCCACGATGCCGCCTTCGCTGGCGTTGATGCCGGCGGGCACCACGGTTCCATCCGGCAAAGTAATGTCATAGCCATGGGGTGCTTCGATCAGCATATTGCCCAGTTTGGCGTTGCCGTTCACAAAGGTGTTGGCCCGGATGCCGCTGCCGGGGATGCCGAAGCCCAGACCGTTGCCCAGATTGGAACCCAGGCCGGCGAGCAGATCCACGAGTTGGCCGGTGGCGGGATCAAGTTCGTAGGCGTTGTTCACATAAGTAACGCCGAGTGAGCCGACGCCGCAATCAATGTTGCCTTGCAGAGACAACACGGTGATGTTGCCGCCGTCGTAGGTGGCAATGCGCGACTGCCCCACGCTGATTGAGCCGCCGGAAATGACGGAGACGTCACCACCGCTGGAAGTGAAGATACCTGCCGTCGGCTGGGTTTGCGTGGCCGCATCCGAGGCATCGTTGCCAATGGTCACGGTGCCGCCCGTGCTGTCGCCGATATTCAACGAAACATTGCCGAACAACCCGTAATTCACGATGGCCGTGGTCATCGTCATGGTCAGGTTGCCGGCGGTGGTGAGATTCAGATTCGCGCCGAGAATATCCTTCTGGTTCTCGGTGTAGAGCTGCTGGATGGCGGCAGACTCCGCAGTGCCCAAGGCCGCGAGCAGGGCGGTTGCTTCCGCCGGACTGATGGCTCCGGCATAAGTGAGGCGGCCGGTGGTGGCATCATATTGGAGCTTTGCGGCCAAATCCGGGGTGCTGCTCAGGGCCGCTTTAAAGGCATCCGCCGTCAAGGTGACCGGGAGAATGACACTGGTGGCCGGCGTGACGGTCTCGCCGGCGATGATGCTGGCGGAGGCGTCCATTTCGACGGTGTTCGCATTGATATTAAACGAACCGGGACCGGATACTTTGAGCTGGCTGCCGTTAAGGTTGATGTTACCGCCGACCGCCAGGTTGCCATCGGTGGCCGCGCTCAGCACACCGCTGTTTTCCATGGCCTGCTTGGCCGCCGCGCCGGCGTTGATGGTGGTGGCATCGGCGGAATGCAGATTCCAAGCCTGCAAGCTGGCGTCGCTGATGTTTCCGAGCACATTGATCTGCGCGGCTTCCGGCAGATTCAGGCCCAGGCCGGTCCAGTCGCCGGTGACATTGATTTTCACCGGGCCGGCGGAGTTGTTCAATAGCAAGGGCACGCTGGCATAAGTCGAGGCGGCAAAGGTGAAATCATTGTAAGTGCCGGAATTATTATCGGAGCCGTAATAATTATAGGCGCTGTCCGACATGGTGATTTCCGTGCCCGCCGCCGCACTGAGACTGCCGCCGTTGCGCGTGGCAATGGCCAGCGAACCCGCGCTGGAGGGATACAGAATCAGGGAACTATCCACGGTGATGCCGCCGGCGCCGGCATTCAGGCTCAGCACCGGCGGATAGAGCGACTCCATGCTGGCATTGGCGCTGGTGCGGGGCGCGTTACCGCCGAGGGTAATGGCATCGCCCGCCCACAGGTTGGCTGCGGCGGTCGGCGCATAATTAAACTGAAACGCCTGCTTCACGTTGAACGTGCCGTTGGGGTTGTTGACCTCGTTAAGGAAAATGTCATTTGCCGCGAAGGCATTCCACGTGCCGGCAATCAAGCTCAGGATGACGGGCTGGGACGACTGGCCGATATTGGCGCTGGCGTTGGCGGTGGTTTCCAAGGTGGAGGTGAGCATGCCCAACTGGCTGGCGATGTTGCCGGGCGTTGCCCCGGTCACCGTCGCGCCGGCCAGCAGGGTGCCGGTGCCGTTGGCCAGCAGGAAATTTCCGGAGATTTGATGGTTGGCAATCACCGTGACATCGCCTGCGCCATAGGCGCCGCTTTCCGCGGGCCACGAACCATTGGCGCTCGGCGAGCCGGTCGAGAGATTCTGGGCGGGGCTGACACTGTCGCTGGCAATTAAGGTCACATTGCCGCCCGCGCCGGTGGAAAAGCCGCCCAGCACCGTGGCATTGGGAACCGCTCCATTATTGCCAAAGGTATAATCCGCATTCGCCTGCTTCACCGGCCAGAGTCCGGTATTCACGTCGCCATTCAGAGCCCAGGCAAAAATATTGCCCCCGCCCGTGGTAAAGACCGAGCCGGCACCCAACTGGATGCTTTGCCCGGCCCACAAATTAATGTCACCGGCGGCGGTCTGAATGGTGCCATTCACCGTCCCGGCATTGCTGCCGTTTAAATATATGTTGCCGGTGCCGGAGGTGACGCTGCCTGATTTGAAATTGTAGCCGGCTTGCAAGGACACCGACCAGTCGTTGGCGTCGGTGATTTTGGCGTTGCTGCCGAAAACAATGTTTTGTCCCGCCAGCAAGGTCAGGTTGCCGGCGGTTTCACCGGTGGAGGCGGAGAGATTCCAATTTAACCCGGAGCTCAGGGAAATGTTGCCACTGGCCTCCAAAGTGATTTGGGAGAAATTTTTGTTCAGGAACGCCGTGTTGACGTTCACGGTCCAATTCGCCGTGGTGCTGGCCGAACCGTTCACGGTGCCGCCGCCGTTGGGATTGGCGGCGGTGGTGGTGGTGCCGGAGCCGGTCAGCGTGATGTTGATGGGGTCAAGCAGCAGTTGTCCCGCCGTGGAACCGCCAACAGCCGAGCCATCCATGCTCGAAGCGAGCGTTAAAATGTTCGGCGCGCTTACTTCCACGTTGCCGCCATTGCCGCCCTGCGCGCCGCCGGTGGTGACGATCTGACTGCCGGCGGTGTCGCTGAAAATATTGTCCGATTTGATAATGACATCTCCGCCGGCGCTGCCGCCGGACGAGGCATCGCCGCGCGCGAGAATTTGCGAATCTGGCCCGAGGTTCACGGTGTCGGCAGCCACCAGTTCAATCACGCCGTTTTGGTTTTTAATCGAGTCCGCCTGCAGGATGCCGTTCTGGTTTATCACCTGCGCCTGCACGGCAATGGAACCGCCATCGGCGGTGACGCGGCCGAAATTATCCACCGAACCCGCCGGCAATTTGACCGTGGCGCTCAGGCCGCGGCCATCGGGCGTTTCGCTCACGAGCACTTCCTGGCCCGCCGCCAGATCAACGCTGCCGCCGGGTGCGCTGAGACCGCCCTGGTTCTCGATGTTCTCGGCGATGAGATACAGCGATTTGCCTGCGCCGACATTGATCTGCCCGTAGTTCACAATGCTCGCCAGCGGCGGCATGCCGGTGAACTGCCAGCCCGCGCCGGAACCCAGATCCTGCGGCTGTGGCGCGGTGGTGGCAATGAAACTGCCGCCTACGGACACAAAGGAATTCGGGCCAAAATAAAAGCCGTTGCCATTCGCCAGAATCACCGTGCCATTCGCCGTGAGGTTGCCAAAAATCTGCGATGGACTCGCGCCGCCAATCAGGTTCAGGGCCACCGAGTTCTGCGATGGCTGAAGGAACCGCGTGGTTTCGCCGGCGCCAATGTTAAAGCTCTGCCAGTTCAGCACGGCGGCGGCGGAACTCACATTGATGTTCAGTTGCGCGCCGATTTGCTGGAGGCTCGCGCTGCCGGAGCCGACGCTTAAGCCGGCGGGATTGGCCTCCACGTCCGTGGCCCGGCCAACGGTCAGCAGCAAAGCGGCCAGCCAATAGGGCGAATGATGATCAACAATGCGTTTCATCAGGTGTCGGAGTTAAAATTGATAGCCGATGCTGAAGTAGGCCCGCGCCTCGCCGACATGCGTGGTGGGGGTGTCATGCAGCGCCCAGGCCAGCGTGAGCCGGGCGTCAAAGTGTTCGCCCGCCGTCAGGAAAAAGCCCGCGCCCGTGCCCCATTCGGTGTACGAGAGATCGGCCGTGGACGGCCGGTCGATCAGATAGACCTGGCCGTAATCCATGAATACGGAGGTGTGCAACTGCGCCGGCACATCGCCGTTGGCAGTGGGAAAATAGCCGATGTTGACTGGCGGTGCCCGCAGGTCGAGCATCGCGCGCCAGCCGTTGTCGCCGTAAATTTCCCCCTGCTGATAGCCGCGCACGCCGCCCGCGCCGCCGAGGGAGAACTGCTCGTTGCTGATGAGCGGCGCGCCGGCCCACTGGCCGTTCAGGTTCAGACCCGCCGACCATTCGCCGGGCAGGCGTTGTTCGCGGGAGAGACCCAGATTGACCGTGGTGTAATTTCCGCCCGCGCCGACCGCCCCGGCCACGTTTTCAAAATTGGTCCGCGCCGAGGCGAACGCATCCAGAAACACGCTTTGGCTGTAATAGAAGTTGAACCCGCCCTGGGCATCCGGCCGCGAACCCGACCAGCCGAAGGAAAACGGAATGTAATGCAAATCCGCAAAACTGTTTCCGGGCAGCGCAATGACATCGCTGCCGTAATTGGTCAGGTTGCCAAAGTTGTCGTAGGTGTTCTGGGTAAAGTACGAGAGGTTCGTGCTGAAGCTCGGCGCGGTGTAGGACTTGTAATCCGCCCCGACGTTGAACGACGAATAAATGCCGGCGAATTCCTGAATCGGCACCGTGAGCTTGGTGCCCAGATTGTTGTTGATGGTCAGCGAACGCGAGGCCGACTGCGAATCCAGGTTCACCAAGGTGTTCGTAAAAACGACTGACAGCGGGCCGTAACGCACCGGGGTGTCCGAGACGGAGCGCGACGCGTAGAAAATCACATCCGGCTGGCCGGTGGGGGCGGGCAGGTTGAATTTGCGGGTGGTTTCATCAAACCCGAACGTCACCGGCTTTTGTTCGTAATCTTCCCGCAACGCGTGCCCGGTTCCCAGTGGAATGCGATAATAGCCGCTGTAACTGGCCACCATCGGCTGATCGTAAAAATTATACGGATCACTCTTGTATTGCTGCGGCGAGAAATTGTAGTCCAGGCCGATCTGATGGTTGCGCTGCCACAGGTTGTCGAACTGTACCGCCGTGTCCGAGCGCAGCAGCGGCGTGACCGGCGAGGACTTGTCATTGATTTCCTGTCGACCGTGCAAGGGCAGGCGGTCCTTCACCTTGAGGGTCAATTCCGTGGTGCCCGGGTCGGGGCCGGGGCCGATGACGGGATAAATCTGGCGGTCACGATTGGCATTGGCTTGGTTCAGTTCCGGCTGAAACCATTTGGTGTTGAGCAGCACGTTGGTGTCCAGGCTGGGCAGCGAACGGAGCACGTTGGCCGTGCTGTAATAGTGATTGCCGGTGACCTTGATGCGGGTCAGATGGCCTTCAACCACTTTCACATGCACCACGCCGTTGGTGATTTTCTGCGGCGGCAGCGTGACGCTGATGGTGGGATAGCCCAGCTCGTGATAGCGCAACTGGAGCTGCACCAGACCTTCCCGCAACCGGGGAAAGGTCACGGCGTGGCCGGTGTAATTGGTGAGAAAAAGGAACTGCTCCGGCGGCAGCACGGAATTCCCCTGAATGTCAAACGTGCGGATCTCCATGGTGGGAGCATTGGTCCGCGACGGGGCAGGGGCGTTGGTTGCCGCCCCGAGCGCCAACAGCGGCGACAGCGCGAAAACAAGAAGAAATAGAAACGGGCGGAATATCATTTGTTGTGGTTGACCTCTCGACAAATTGATTCGTCGTCACAGCCGGCCCGGGATGAACCGGGCCGGCTGGCATGGATATGTCATTTACCAACGATCATTGGTTACCGGGCTCCAAACATCTCTCATTGGAAACGTACATTCATTTGGAGCCTCCTCACGTCGGCTGCTACTTCAACAGGTTGTTAATGCGCGATGACTTCGTAGAACTCCGCGCTGCCGGCATTGGTGTGGCTGATGGTGTCCACATTGCCGTCGCCGATGACCGTGGTGGTGTCCACCGGCCACGTGGCCACCGGGGCGGTCAGCTTGTTCGTGTGGGCCAGGGTGTAGGTGTTGCCCACCGTGGTGGTGAACTGGACGGTGCTTACATTGCCGCTGCGGGCGACGCCTTGCAGGCTGGACGCACGCGGTCCGGCAATGAAGGTCAGCACGCCGTTCGTGCCGAGTTCAAACCGGCCCACGAGCTGGTCCGCCGGCTTGGGGTTGGCGGAGCTGGGCGAAATGGCCCAAAAATCCAGGTCGGCCGGGATGGTGGCTTCCACCGTAAAGGCGGATTTGCCGCCCAGTTGCGAGATGTCCTGGATGCCCGTGATGGTGCCGCCGGACACGGTGCTGTCGTAAGAGGCGAGCGAACCGGTGCTGACGACATACGCATTGGTGGCGGTGGAATTGGCATTGGTCGCCGCCGCGATGTTGTAAAATGCCGGGCGGTTGCCCACGGCGTTGATGACGTTGTAGAGGCTGGAAGTCCACGCCGAGGCGCCGACCGTGTAAGCGGTGGTGTTCGGCTCCGCCCCGCTCAACCAGGCCGTCTGCGGCGTGCTGGCGGCCGCGATGAGCGCCACGCTCACGCCTGTCAGGTTGGGAAACCCGTTCAGGTTGGTGGTGCTGGCAAAGGTGCTGGTGACCAGCGTGGGATTCCAGCCGGTGACGGTGGCGGTGTAGCCATTGGCATGGCCGAGATAATTGGAGACGGTGCCGAGATCGAACTCCACATCGCTCGCGCCGGTCTGGCGGAAGACGAGCAGGAGGTCGCCGACGTTATAATTCCAGGCGCGCGCCGACGGCGTGGCCAGCCACGCCAGGGCGGCGAGGGATAAGGGGATGATTTTTTTCATATGGGATGAGTCCGCCGATTAATGGTAGCCATGGTTCCCATCAGTTGTTGGGGTAGATCTGACCGCCGTCGCTGCCCGCGTACCGGAACACCTGCAGCGAAGCCGTCGGGATGAAATAGGTGCTGAACACCGGGTTGCCGGGAACCTGGAACGAGGCGTTGGTGACGCTGTTGTACAGGGCGTTGATCACCGCCAATTGCGCCGTGCTGGGCGTGCCGGTGTAACCGGACTTGATGTAGTAATAGTTTTCATAGCCCCACAGCGGGTAGCTGCCGTTTTGCACGTTGTTGGTGGAGTAGGGCACCCCTTCAAACGCAATCGGCGCGAGCGGCTTCTTGATGTTTTGCACCGCGACTTCGGTGATGGAGTTGGTCAGTACCGTGGCGGTGTTCACCAGTGCGCCGGAGGAGGAGAAGCCGGGGTCGCCCGAACTCGGATCAATCACCGGCTGGCCGGCGGAGTTGGTCACATAGCTGCTGATGGTCGCGTTGTTATAGATGGCGAGATCGATTTCCGTGCGCACGGCCGATTCATTGTTGCGGCCCACGAAATAAACCACGTTGGTGCTGGAGCCGCCGTAGAAGGTGGCGGGCAGCGGCGAGGAGGTTTCGAGCGACACCGCCTGACGCTGGGTGAGATTGGTGATGCCCGCCGTGTCAATTGAGTTGGTGTTCTTGGCATAGACGAGCGGCACCACATACGTGGGCAGCGCCTGCAAATGCGCGGTGGTGGAGTTGATGCCCACCGCTTCGGGGGAGGTGGCGGAATCCACCAGCGTGACCGGATAAGCCACGCCGGCAATGTTGGTGTCCGTCAGCCCGCCGGTGAGATTCTGGAGGCCGCCGACGGCGCCGTTCAGGTTGAAATCAATGGTGATGGTGCCGTAGCCGGACAGGGACGGCAGCGTGCTCGTGCCGCTGTAGGTCCGGACAACGGAATTGGCGACGTTGGCGGAGATCGTGCCGCCGTTTAGGATGTTGGTGGCGAGCTGATAGAGCACGCCGGAGCTGGCGCTGCCGCCTTCAATGAATACTTCCACGCTGGCGTGGGCGGGAACAACGGCGGCCAGGCTGGCGACGGCGAGACCGGCAAGGAGTGAGTTTTTAAAACGGAGTGTTTTCATGATGCTGAATGATGGTTGGAGTTGTGTTCGATGGGACGAAGCCAAACCATGCGCCCGCCCAAAGCGGCAGCATCAGCGGGCGGAATTGCCCCCGGATGCCGGACTGTAGTCGCGTATTCATGTTTTCTTCGTCAATGTTCGAAGCACCTCCGGTCATCCGGTCAGCACCCGACTCTGCTTTGCGTTGGTTTGTTTTAATGGCGCCTCGCCTTGGTGGGCGTCGGCAAATCGTTCAGTTCTTCTGGTAAATCCGGTCAAAGATTCCGCCATCGGCGAAATGAACCGCCTGCGCCTGCTTCCAGCCGCCGGCGACTTCGTCCACGGTGAACAGGCTTACCGCCGGGAACCGGTCCGGATATTTCGCCAGCGCCGCGGCGCTCTTGGGGCGGAAATAATATTTCGCCGCGAGTTCCTGGCCGGCCTCGCTGTACAAAAATTCCAGGTACGCGCGGGCGGACGCTTCCGTGTGATGTCTCTCCACGTTGCGATCCACCCACGCGACCGGATTTTCCGCCAGAATGCTGTCGGGCGGAACGACCACCTCCGGGGCGTCGTCACTAAAAGTATTCCGGATCTGCGCGGCCTCGTTTTCAAACGTCAGCAACACGTCGCCGATGCCATGGTCGGCAAAAGTGGTGGTTGCGCCACGTCCGCCGGTGTCCAGCACGGGAACGTTGGCGAATAGTTTCCCGATAAAATCCTGCGCCTGCCGGTTGGTGCCGCCGGTTTTCTTCACATGCCCCCACGCCGCCAGATAACTGTACCGGCCGTTGCCCGAGGTTTTGGGATTGGGAATGACCACGGACACGCCGGGCTGAATAAGATCGTCCCACGTCTTGATGTGCTTGGGGTTTCCCTTCCGTACCACAAAAGCAATCGTGGAGGTGTACGGCACGCTGTGATTCGGCAGGCGAGCGGCCCAGTTCGCCGGCAGCAGCCGCACCGTCGCCAGCAAATCAATATCGGTCGGCTGGTTCATGGTCACCACGTCCGCCTCCAGCCCGCCGGCCACCGACTGCGCCTGCTTGCTGGAACCGCCGTGCGACTGGCTGATCGTCACCTCGTCGCCGGTCTTAGCCTTCCAATCCGCCGCGAACGCCGGATTGAGTTCCTGATAAAATTCCCGGGTGACGTCGTAGGAGACATTCAGCAATTTGACCCCGGCGGCCTGTCCCGCAACTGCGCCGCCTAAAGCCACGGACACCAGCAGCCTGCTAACCGCGCGCCGCCAGGCGAAGACGGGGTACGCGTATTTTGCCAATGTGAAGGTGGAAGTCATGGACTCGATCGGTTCCGGCAGGGTTTAACGCTTGTCCGTCGGCGATTTCTCCAGCCGCAGCTTCTCCGTCTTCTCGATCTGGATCACCCGCGAGTCGTGGACGATGATTTCCACCACGCCAAAACGCAGCGACCGGACCTGCTCGACCACCAGGTCGAGCCATTTCAGATCTTCCGGACCGGTTTCCGGCGAATGTTTCGGGCGCTCACTCATGGCATTAAATAAATAGCGATTAAAAGAGTCGTTATTAAAAGCAGGCAAATCCATAAGAATATATTCAACTTTAAAACCATTAGCCTAGAATATAACAACGACTCGTTATGTCGTTATTATCCACGAACCCGGTGAACTGTCAATGGGTATTTTAAATGAAGTGAGGTGGATGGGGTTGTTTGACGACCGGCGAAGGCTGCAACCGTGTTTAAAGATAAAAAAACATCGAAAAACAATAAATACAAATTGACAAACAGTGGTTAATCCGGTAAACATGGTTCCCATGAACGCCAGCGAAACCTCGCCCCAAGCCAATGTGAGTGTGCGGATGCAGCGCATCAAACGGGTCACGCGGATACTGCAATGGCTGATTAGTGCCGAGATTATTGTGGTTTTGGTGTGGGTAATGATTTGCCTGATTGAACTGGTTGGCGGCCGGGTAATGCCGCAAGGGGTACAGTTGTACTTCGCACCGGGCGTGGTGTATAGCGTGCCTTTCTCCATACCGTTGGTGGTACTGATTTTGGGCGGTCTTCGCCTGGCATTGTATTTGACTGGCTCACTGGTGTTGTTGTGGTTGCTGCAACGCTTTGAGGAAGGCGTCTTTTTTACCGCGCAAACGGTTGGGTATATCAAATGGCTGGGGTGGTTGTTATTTGGCGATTGGGTGCTGGTTCGTTTGCTGGAACTCACCAATCGCATGTTCTCATTGGATGGCCAGGAATTGATTGTTGGTCTGGTGGTGGTTTTGGTCGCCTGGATCATGGATGAGGGCCGCAAAATCAAAGAGGAACAGGAATTGACGGTATGACCCGCTTATATCCCCAAACTGCTTATGAATGCCAGTGAAAATTCCTCCACGCGAATCCGGTTGCACCGGATCAAAGTAGTCAGCCAGGTTGCCAAGGTCATGGTTGGTATCGTCCTGTGTTTCAATCTTGGCTTTTCATTGCTCTTCGCCCGGTGGTCTTCCCCGCAGTTCCTGACGCCGCACGGGGTGTTGATGCTGGCTTATCACGTTGTCACGCTGATCTGGTTCTGGCAATGGTTTCAATTATTCCGGCAATACGAGCGCGGCCGGATATTTGCCGCCGATACGATTCGCCATATCAAGATACTCGGCGCGTTGTGGGTGATCGGCTGGATGGTGTTGACCATGGCGCATTTTGTGAATGTTCCCGCGCCTGCTCCCGCGATCACCGCGAATGCCGCCGGCCAGTTGCCTAATGGTTCGCAGGCGGTCATGGTGTCGCATCACACCTACCGGTTCGGCTTTTTCAATTTTGATTTCGGCACGGGCATTGATTTGGGCGGCCTGCTGGCCGGAACGGTCATTGTCCTGATTGCCTGGATCATGGATGAAGGCCGGAAGATCAAAGAGGAACAGGAATTGACCGTCTGACTCAGGAAAAGCATGAAACCAAACTCAAACATTGAATCCACCGCCGCGCCACTGGAGCGTATCCGGAGCATCAGCCGGGGATTAAAACTGCTGTTTTTCATTTTCTACATCGTGCCCCTGTTGTTGGCTGCGGAAATGCTTTGTCTGCAAAAATGGCCGCCGGTTTCCTGGTACTTTGAAGGGGTAAAATATGCCTCGGCAGCCGATGTCCCGGGCGCTTTATGGCTGGTGGTGGGATTGGCGATTGGATTGTATTTATGGACGGCGGTAACGATATGGCAATTGCTGAATCTGTACGAAAAAGGGATCATCTTTTCGCGTGCAAATGTCCGGCTATATCAGCGGCTGGGTCGCATGATCTTCGCTGCCGGACTACTGCAACTGGTGGCGCGGGTGATTATGACCAAGAGTATCGAGCTGAGCCCCAACCTCGCCGGTTTGCCGTGGATCCTCGGCGGTCTCGTGGGAATGATGATCGCCGCCATCATGGAAGAGGGCTGCAAACTTCGCGAAGAATCGGATCTCACCGTCTAACCGCATGCCCATCATCGTCAACTTGGATGTCGTGCTCGCGCAGCGCAAGATGCGGCTGAACGACCTGGCGGCCGCCGTGGATATCACGCCGCAAAACCTGTCCATTCTGAAAACCGGCAAGGCCAAGGCCATCCGGTTCTCCACCTTGGAAGCCATCTGCCAGACGCTTCAGTGTCAGCCGGGTGATATTCTGGAATTCCGTCCCGACATTCAGCCCGTTCCGGATAAAAATAATCTTCAACTTTAAGTCATAACCTGCAACCTTCTTACCTTTGTGGCATCTTGGGGCGGGTGCGGGCTGAAAAAGATGATTCGCCCGCCCGGATGCCGGCAACTCGTTGTATCAAGTGTATCTGAATCGCAAATCATGGGATGTTGGGCTGGGACGCACCCTGCTGGGGTTGTTGCTGGCTATTTTGGTCTATGCCCCGGTCGCCATCGGGGCGGTGGTGGCGCCGGAATTTCTGGTGGTGCAAGGTTTGCTGATTTTGGCGTTGCTGGTGTGGGGGGTGCGATTGTGGATCAGTCCCCGGCCGCAATTGCTTTGGCCGCCGATCTGCTGGGTGGTGCTGGCGTTTATGGTTTACGCGGTGGCCCGTTATTTGACGGCGGACGTTGAATACCTGGCCCGGCAGGAACTAATCCAGGTGTTGGTGCTGGGTTTTTTCTTTTTTACGGTGTTAAACAACCTGTACCGGCAGGAATCCGTCCAAGGAGTCGCCTTCACCCTGATTGCGACCGCCACGGCCATTTCCTTTCTCGCCATTTATCAGTACTTGCATCATATCCACACGATTTGGGGGCACTACTCGCCCTTTCCCGGCCGGGCGTTTGGCACGTATGTCTGCCCGACTCACTTTGCCTGTTTCCTGTCGTTGCTGATCCCGCCGGCCCTGGCTTTTCTGGTGGCGGGCCGCATTGCGATGCACTACCGGGTGTTGCTGGCCGCGGCTTTGCTGCTGATGGGCGCCGGCCTGGTGGTGACCTTTTCCCGGGGCGGCTGGCTGGCCGCCGGAGCCGGGGTGGTCTTGGTCCTGGTCTTGCTGGCCACCCACCGGCATCTGCGGCTGATCTCCATTCTGCTGCTGCTTTTGATTGTGGGCGGCGTCGGGTATGCGGGGTATCGGTATTTGGGACACCAGGCTGCCGCCGGTCATACGAGCCTGTCCGCGAGTGCCGGTCAGGCGGGCCAGAAGGATTTGATCATGCGGCTGGATATGTGGCAGGCGGCGGTCCATATGTGGCGGGATCATTTTTGGTTCGGCGTGGGGCCCGCGCTTTATGACACTTATTTTGATCAATACCGGCCCGAGCGCATGCAACTGCAACCCGACCGCGCGCATAATGATTATTTGAACCTGCTGGCGGACTGGGGCACGACGGGCGGGCTGATTGTCCTCGCGGGGATCGTTGCCTTCGTGATTGGGCAGATCAAGGCCTGGCCGCATATTCAGCGGGCCGAGGCGGATTTCAACAGCGGGTTCAGCAACCGGTTCGCCTTTTATGTCGGCGCTTCCGGGGCGTTGCTGGGGCTGACCATTCAATCCTTGGTGGATTTCAACCTGCATATCCCCGCCAATGCCGCCTTGGGGCTGACCTGGGTGGCGCTGCTGACCAGTAATCAGCGGTTTGCCACCGAACGCTGGTGGGTCAATGTCCGGCCCGGTTTGAAATGGGGGCTCACCGTGGTTCTAATAACGGGCGTACTCTACCTTTCCCTGCAGGGCTGGCGGCGGTTCCGGGAAAATGCCTGGCAGGACCGCGCCGCCCTGCAAAAGCCGGGGTCGGTGGAGCAAGCGGCCTGTTTGGAAAACGCCATCGTGGCGGAGCCAAAAAATTTTCTAACCCGCTATGATCTGGCAGAAATCTGGCGGGTGAACTGTTTTGCCGCGTCGGAAAACTATCAGGAAGTGGCCAATCAGGCCCTCACAGGTTATCAGCAAAGCAGTGAGCTGAATCCCCATTTCACCTACAACTACCTCCGTGCCGGGATGGTGCTGGACTGGTTGGGGCGGAATGCGGAAGCCTTGCCCCGCTTCCGGCAGGCCGAGGCCGCCGCCCCCAACACCTGCGAGGTCATGACCGACATAGGCTGGCATTATGTGCTGGCGCGGGATTACGCGGCGGCCCGCCAATGGTTTGAGCGTTCCAGCCGGCTGGACAGCGTTCACAATGATGCGGCCGGCCACTATATGAGGTTGATAGATGAGCGGTTAAGGGATGATGCTCCTCCGGGACGCGAATTTTAATCAAGGGGGTGAATCCGGCATGGATTTGGGTTGACACCTTGACTGTAAACGCTATATTTAGTTATAGAACAAATTCATAGAATTTGGAGTGTAACAAAACAATTTATGAAATCATCTCGCATTTTTTTGTCTGCGGTAGCCGGGGTCGCGTTGGTTGCGGCCATGGCTGTGCAGGCTGAAGACTATAAGCAAGGGGTCGCCAAAGTGGTTCGCATCGTCGGTCAGGGCGAATACGCGGCCGCCGGCTCCACCGAATGGCATCCGATATCCTTGGGTCAATATTTCAGCCCGGGCGTATCCGTTCGCACGCCCAAGAATTGCCAAGTGGACGTGGTGATTGAAGAGGGGTTTGATTTTATCTTCCGCCCTGATCCGCATCACAGCGCCAGTCCGGCGCCCTCCGGGTACCCGCCGCCGCGCGGCGTTGCTCATATTCCCCCGGCCCGCCAGACCGTTGTTCGGTTGATGTCTGGAACGACTGTGGAACTCACCAAGTTGGACTACTACACCAGCGGTCCGGACACGGTCAGTCAGACGGAATTGAACATCAAGGACGGCACCATTTTCTTCAATGTTAAAAAATTGTCCGCCCTTTCCAGCTTCAAGATGAAGACCCGCATCAGTGTTGCGGCCATCCGCGGTTCCAGCGGTTGGGATAGCTCCAACGGCGATACTGGCATGGTCAGCGGCTCCGAAGAAGTCAACGGCACCTATCTTGACGCCAACGGTGATGTGCAAACCTATACTCAGGTGGTAGTAGACGGCACAGCGCTATTTAACAAGTACCCCAACGGTAACGGTGGCGGTTCTGGCACCGGCACTGGTAATGGAACTGGAACTGGTACCGGTAGCGGCACTGGTAATGGAACCGGTAACGGTACTGATAACGGCACTGCCAACGGTGGTACTGGCAACGGTGGCACTGGCAACGGTGGCACTGGTAACGGTGGCACTGGTAACGGTGGTACTGGTAACGGTGGCACTGGTAACGGTGGCACTGGTAACGGTGGTACTGGTAACGGTGGTACTGGCAACGGTGGTACTGGCAACGGTGGCACTGGCAACGGTGGCACTGGCAACGGTGGCAACGGTGGCACTGGCAACGGTGGCAACGGTGGCACTGGCAACGGTGGCAACGGTGGTAACGGTGGCAACGGTGGTAACGGTGGTAACGGTGGTAACGGTGGCAACGGTGGCCTCCCGGTTGGTCCGCCGACGCTCGAACAAACGCCCACATACAATTCTAATGTTCCGACCGGTGGAGATAATGGTGCGCCGCAAAGCCCGCAGCCGCTGCCGCCGATTCCGACCAATACTCATTAAAAAATTAAGCAACCAAAACCAGAGTAACCTTGTGTTACTCTGGTTTTTTATTTAATCCATACGGGTGAAGCAGCACCTGAACAAGTATGCTGCCGTATGGCTGGCGGTAGTTGTATTGCTGGTCACTTGCGGTGTCCGGCTGTGCCATTGGGATCTTCCGGAGCATTTGGAGCTGATTACCTATGACCTGCGGGCCCGGGCGGCCCTGCGCTCGCCTACCGAGGTTGCCACGAACCTCGCTTTCGTTTCGATTGATGAATCCAGTCTCACCACCGTGGCCAACAGCCAGGAGTTGGGATTTCGCGCCCAGTTTCCCTGGCCGCGCCACATTTATGGCCGGTTGGTCAATGAATTGGCCGCCGAGGGGGTCAAGGGCGTGGCATTCGACGTACTCTTCGGGGAACTGCATCCGGATCATGATGCTCCCGTCATGCTGCCGGACGGTACTTTGGTGGAATCCGATGATTATTTTGCCCAAGCCATGCGGCGGGGGAGTAATTCGTTCATCGCCGCCACGCCCGATGTGGTGCCGCCGGATTTGTTTCTGACGAACTGTCTTGCCCCTGGTGATGTTTCCACCGAGAAGGACCCGGATGGCATTCTCCGTCAGGCCTGTGCCTTTCATGTAATCCGTCACTGGCATCCATTGTTTCAGCAACTGGCCTTGGAACCCGATATCGGTGCCGATCTGGCCAACGCCCAAATCAAACCCGGTAAAATCCTGCTGCCCCAGAGCAATAGCACCAACCTGCTGACGGTGCCGGTGGATGCGGACAATCGTTTCAAATTCGCCAGCTTTGGCGTTACCCCGCCGCCCGGAACCCCGGACACGGCCACCGCTTTCACCGAGGAACGTTTGTGGCACATGGGCATTGTGCTGGCCGCCCGCGAATTGAACCTTGATTTAAGCCGGGCTCAAGTGGATCTGCCGCACGGCCGGATCACCTTGCCGGGCCGGGATGGCTTTGAGCGGGTGATTCCCGTGGATGCGAACGGCTATTTCTACATTGACTGGCGGCTGGCCACCGGCGATCCGCAACTCGGGGCCATGCCGGTGGAATATTTGCTGCTGCAAAACCGTCAGCGCGAGGCCGGTCAAACGGCGGGCATCACCAACTGGGCCAAAGACCGGCTCATTGTGGTGGGGTCTTCCACCGTGGGCAACAACCTGACGGACCGGGGGGCCACGCCTTTGGAGCGCAGCGCCCTGCTGGTCAGCACCTATTGGAATGTCGCGAATGCCGTTATTACCGGCCATTACATCTGGCGCCTGCCGGTGGCGGGCGAACTGGCGATCATCATCCTGCTGGGCGCGGCCACGGCCATGCTCAACTGGCGTCTGCGCATCATTACGGCCACCCTTGCGGTGTTATTCCTGATCCTTGGTTATCTGGCCCTGGCCTTTTTTGTTTATATCCATTGGCGTCTCTGGCTGCCGGTGGTCTTTCCGTTGGGCGGAGCGATGGCGATGCAACATTCTACCTTGGCCATCTACCGGGTGCTATTTGAGGAAGGAGAAAAACGCCGGGTAAAATCGGTGTTTTCCAAAATGGTGTCGCCGGATGTCGTCAATGAACTGCTCAAGGCGGAGAAACTGTCGGTGGATGGGGCCCGTCGGGAAATCACCGTACTGTTTGCCGATATCCGCGGCTTTACCACCCTTACTGACCAGATGCAGGAACGGGTGGCGGAATTTGTCCGGGAGAACCGGCTG
Source organism: uncultured Verrucomicrobia subdivision 3 bacterium (assembly GCA_903872345.1). GTDB lineage: Bacteria > Verrucomicrobiota > Verrucomicrobiia > Limisphaerales > UBA11358 > UBA11358. The sequence continues at coordinate 17,160 of CAIQKM010000178.1, forward strand.
GAGGGCGACCGGGCCGAGGCGTGTTTTGACGAATCGGCCAAAGAGACCCTGCAAACCGTAAATCTGTATCTGGCCACCGTGGCCGAAGCGGTCAAAAATAATAATGGCACCCTGGACAAATACATCGGGGACTGCGTGATGGCCTTTTGGAACGCGCCGGTGACCAATGAACAACATGCCCTGTACTGTGTCCGTGCCGCCATCGCCGCCCAGCGGGCGATCAGCGAATTGAACCAGAAACGGCTGCTGGAAAATCCCGCCCGCGAGTTGCAAAACGCGGAACGCCTCGCCGCCGGCCAGCCGCCGCTCCCGCTGCATTCCCCCTTGCAGTTGGGCACGGGCATCAATACCGGCCAGATGATTGTCGGCCTCATGGGCTCGGATGAACATGGCTTCAATTTCACCGTCTTCGGCCGGGAAGTGAATCTGGCCAGCCGCCTGGAAGGCGTTTCCGGCAGCGGCCGTATCATTATCAGCGAAGTCACCCTTGCCCATCTGCTCCGGACCGATCCGGCGCTCGCCGTCACCTGCGTGGCCTTGCCTCCGGAAAAGGTGAAGGGCATTCGCGAAGCCGTCAAAATTTACGAAGTTCCCTGGCGTCCGGCCGGCGCTACACCCGCCAATTGACCGCCGGAATAGTTTTGAATTTCGGCATTTTCCGGTTAAACTGCCGCTTGCGCCCCTAATCAGGGCCAAATCAATACGATGCGCACCGCCATTTATCCCGGCAGTTTCGACCCGATCACCAACGGCCATTTGGACGTGCTGCAGCGGGCGGCGCGGCTCTTTGACCGCGTCATCATCGCGGTTGCCCAAAGCGAAGGCAAACATCCGCTCTTTCCCCTGGCTGAACGGGTGGCAATGGTGAAAGCCGCCGTCGCCCACCTGCCGAATGTGAAAACCGATTCCTTCAACGGGTTGCTCGTAAATTACGTCGCCTCCTGCAAGGCCCACACTGTCGTGCGCGGGTTGCGGGCCGTTTCCGACTTTGAATTCGAATTCCAGCTCGCCCTCATGAACCGCAAGCTCGATGAAAACATCGAGACCATCTTCATGATGCCCAAGGATACCTATACCTTCCTGAGTTCCCGCATCGTCAAGGAAATCGCCCGGTTCGGCGGCGATGTCAGCCTGTTTGTCCCGGCGCATGTGCAGACGGCGTTGCAGGAAAAATTCCGGTCAAATCCGGTCACCGGCCGGCCGGCCGATAAAATTTCGGGTTGAGCCTTGGCCGGAGCGCCGCCCGTCAATCACTTTACCATGTCACTTAAATTCAATCTCCGCCAGCTGGATGAACACGAGGTCCATCTCGTCGGCGAACTGTCCGTTGCCGAACTCGACTTGGGGGTGCAAGACGAGCTGATCCGGCTGCAAAGCCCTTTGCAATACGATCTTACCGTCCAAGACATGGATGACAGTCTCTTGGTGACCGGCTCCCTCCGGCTGGCGCTGGATTGCGAATGCGGCCGCTGCCTGAAACCCTTCGTTTATGATCTGGATCTGGACGACTGGGCCCTGCATTTGCCCATGGAAGGGGACGACAAGGTGTCCGTTGTGAATGATTGCGTAGACTTGACTCCATATGTGCGGGAAGATATGCTGTTGGAATTTCCGCAACATCCGTTGTGCAAACCGGGGTGTACCGGTCTGAAAAAAAAGAACCCTGCCCGCCCGGCCGAGGACGATGTATCGTCGAAGCCGGATGCGTGGGCTGAACTGGATAAACTGAAGATTAAATAGAATTTATGGGCGTTCCAAAGCGTAAACCGTCAACGAGCCGCCAGCGCATGCGCCGGGCGTATAACAGTGTGCTGAAGCTTCCGCAGTTGGGCAAATGCCCGCAGTGCGACGCCCCGGCCATTACTCACCGTGTCTGTCCTGCCTGCGGCTTTTATAAGGGCCGCCAGGTGCTTACCGTCACGGCGGGGGCCTAGTCCGCAGCGCGGAAGTTCCGCGGTTCAACTATGCGAATAGCAGTGGATGTCATGGGCGGCGACCACGGATGCGTGGTCGCCTTGGCTGGGGTCAAAATGGCCCTGGCCGCCGATGACGCCATTGCCAAAGTGCTGTTGGTTGGGCGCGAGCAGGATATTGCCGCCGCCCGCCAGCAGGTTCGGCTTTCGGATTCCCGTATCGAAGTTGTCCATGCCAGCGAAGTGCTGACCATGGAAGACAAACCGCTGGAAGGCATCCGCCGCAAAAAAGATTCTTCGCTGGTACGCGCCATTGAATTGGTGCGGAACGAACAGGCTGACGCCATCATTTCCCCGGGCAATACCGGGGCTTTGGTGGCCGGTTCCATGAAACTCGGGCGCCTCGACGGCGTCGAGCGTCCCGCCATTGCCTGCCGCTTCCCCTCGCGCAATCAGGATTTCATCCTCTTGGATGCCGGGGCCAATGCCACCGCCGAACCCTCGCATCTCGCGCAATTTGCCGTGATGGGGTCGGCGTATGCGCATGAAATTCTGGGCTTGGAACGTCCCCGCGTGGGCGTCTTGAGCAACGGCACGGAAGAATCCAAAGGCACCGACCTGACCCGCGAGGCCGCGAAGTTGTGTGCGAAGCTGGATTTGAATTTTATCGGCTACGTCGAGGGGTTTGACCTCTTCAACGACGGTGTGGACGTGGTGGTGTGCGACGGCTTTATTGGCAATATTGTGCTGAAGACCGCCGAAAGCCTCAGCCGCGCCATCGGCCACATGCTGAAATCCGAGATTTCGGCCAGTCCGCTGCGCCAGTTTGGCGCGCTGCTGGCCAAAGGCGCCTTCACCGGCTTGAAACGCCGTGTGGACCCCGAGGTTTACGGCGGCGCGGCCCTGCTCGGCCTCAACGGCGTCGTGATCAAGGCGCACGGTTCCTCCCGCGAACGCGCCATCGCCAGTGCGGTCCGCGTGGCCGCCCAGGAAATCAAACACAATTTGAACCATACGCTGATCGCCCAAATTGCCCGGGCCAACGTCCGACTGGCGGAACCGGCCGCCGCTGTGTAAGTTTCTGTTATACATGACCACCAAACACTTCAATCCGCGCGCCAAGCATCACTTTGCCGGCCGTACTTGTTCCATTGCCGGCGTGGGTTCTTACGTGCCGGAACGGATTCTGACCAATGCCGATTTGGAAAAGCTGGTGGATACCTCGGATGAATGGATTACGACCCGCACCGGCATCAAGGAACGGCGCATTGCCGCCGCCGGGGAACTGACCTCCGACCTCGCCACCAAGGCCGCCCTGCGCGCCATGGAAATGGCCGGGGTCACCGCCGAACAGATTGACCTGATCATCGTCGCCAGCATCACGCCGGACATGCCGTTTCCCAATACGGCCTGTCTGGTGCAGCAAAAGATCGGCGCCCGCCGCATTCCCTCCTTCGATATCGAAGCCGCCTGCTCCGGTTTTATATACGCCCTGGAAGTGGGCCAGCAATTTATCCAGTCGCACACCTATGAAACCGTGTTGGTGATCGGGGCCGAAAAACTTTCCGCCATTACCAACTGGAAAGACCGCAACACCTGCGTCCTCTTCGGCGACGGCGCCGGCGCGGCCGTGCTGCGTCATCGCGCCGCAGCCGGCGGTTTGCTCACCACCGTACTGGGAGCCGACGGCGCGAAAGCCGAACTGCTGTCCATGCCCGCCGGCGGCAGCGCCTGTCCCGCCACGGCCGAATCCGTGGCCCAAGGCCTCCATTTCCTGCGTATGGATGGCAAGGAAACCTTTAAAAACGCGGTGCAAGCCATGTGCAGCGCCGCCAAGGAGGCCCTGCGCCGCTGTCAGATTGATATCAAGCAGATCAAGTGCATCATCCCGCACCAGGCCAACCGTCGCATCATTGATGCCGTCGGCGAACGTCTGGAAGCCACGCCGGAACAGCTCTTTGTGAATCTCCACAAGTACGGCAACACCTCCGCCGCCTCCGTCGCCATTGCCTTGGATGAAGCCGTGCGCGAGGGCCGGGTTCAGCACGGCGACCTGATCCTGATCGTCGCCTTCGGGGCCGGCCTCACCTGGGGCGCGGCCGTCATCGAGTGGTGAAACTAAAATTTGACGTCCGGTTAACTCGTGCTAGGTTTGCTATACTAACTTATGAGTGCTAAGAAAATCGGAAGCGTGGATTCAGTCGGTTCTTCAGTCAGTGTCAAAGGTCGCCAGGCGGCTTTGGAACTTTCGGCGGACACCGTCTCCATCCATAAAAACGGCATTGAATTTCGCAGTCCCCAGTCCTTTAACGAATGGAGCGAGATGACTGTCTCGCTGCAATCGCCCGAGGACGGCAGCAAACTTTCCTGCCACGGCGTGGTCATCGCCTGCGCCGGCAACAAACACACCGGCTACCACGTCTCCATGGTGTTCACCAGCCTCACCCCCCAGACCGAGGAACGCCTGCTCGTCATGGCGCGGTCAGCCTTTGGCAACGGCTAAAATATAATTGGATTATGGCAAAACACAGCCTTGTTCAAGGCTGTGTTTTTTTGTTTGCGCGGGTGGCGGCGGGGGCGCATCCCGACACTGCCCCCGATTAGTTGGTTTGCCAGAGTTCGTCCCAATGGTTGTTTTGTCTGGCTTCGGTGAGGGCACCCAAATGGCGCATGCCTTTGGGCGTCCAGAACTGTCCCGGACGTTTGAAGCGGCA
>CAIQKM010000179.1 GCA_903872345.1 uncultured Verrucomicrobia subdivision 3 bacterium
ACGCCCGGCGACGAAGGCGCAGGCTGCATGGGCGTGGATTCAGGGGAAAAGTCTGAATCGGGTTTTACCTCCCGCCGCAATATTTGCTGGAGTTTCGATCCCTTTTTGTCAAATTTTCCGGCTTATGGGATGGCTATGAATTATTTCACTAATTTTATTGGTTGAGAGGACAATTTTGGCGTGAATTTCAATGGGGATTCCCGGAAAGCCATCCGGCTTGATGCGCCCCACAAGCTCCACGGTCTGTCCAACTTTGGCAGCATTGTCGAGTTGACAGCGAATGGTGAGCGCGGCTTCTTTCGCACTGGGCAAATTTACGTCCGTAAATACAGCAACATCACGCACTGCGACGGGGCCAGACGCTTCGAGCCAGACATGCTGCCAAAGACCCATATTCCGATCACGAACTGCTGGAATCCAGTCCCAACCAACCGCGCAATAATCAGTCACGTTGCGCAAAATTTCTCCATCGCCGGCATTCGGGCCAAAGCCCCCCGTCAATCCATCCAGTTGCTCATGCAACGGATCTCCGGGATGATCTAAAGGATAAATGCGGATGGCCAAAGCATTGTTTCCTTTTTCCTTCAAACCAGCGGACACCTCAAATCGGAAGCGCTTAAACATTCCTGCGATTTCCTTGGCATCGGTTATCTTCTTGCCGTTAAGCCAAACATCTGCGCGATAGTTGATTCCATCCAAGTGTAGCCAGACTTTATTGTCCCGATAATTGTTGGGAATTTGAAACTCCGTTCGGAACCAATACGGCTTGGCCCACGGATTAGACTTGTCGGGCAGATGGCTAAAACGATCCAGATTGAAACGGTGATTGTGATCCAGGCTGGCATCGGGAATGAACATGTTATTGGTGCCGATGTATGGATCGGGATAAACCCCATGCCGCACCAATGTTCCCAATACGGTCGTTGGAACCGACGTGGCATACCACGATTTACCGTCAAATCCCGGCTGGGAAAACTTCCCGCCGTCATCGCCGCCGACGGCTTCCTCTCGCATCTGCCAGTTGTCATGCAGCACCAAGGCGCCAGTGGATACTTCTCCCAAAGGTTCGGCATCAATGGCTGGAAAAGAAACTGAAACTCGAGGTTTTGCAAGTGGAGTAGCCCCACCAGACGCAGTGGAAGCGGCTAATAGTAAAGACACCGCAATGAGAACTGCTGACTGATGTATTTTGATTTTCAAGGAATCTTTCGGGTTTACTGTTGCAGAATCATTCTTAAAGATTCGCGTATTTGGCTTCGATTGGGGTCAGTTTGTATAATTGCACCCTAACCGAGACCAATTCGGCATCATTGGTGTCTTCGTAGACTGCCAACCGGCTGAAGTTTGACTGCTGCATTGGCGCGACCATCGAGTGTTGCGTGATCTTGCCAGTCCGCCAATCACTCAACGGATTTTCACCCAGATCAGTCAGACCCAGTGCAGCATCGAGTTCGCGGTAGGCCAACAATCCGGCATCAGACGTGACCTTGGATCCGTGGAATTCCAAATTCAAACGACTATCGAAAGCCACCCGCAGGGCCTGCTTATTGCCTGCATCCGTTGGATTTGCCGTTGTGCGTTGGTTGGACATAGAAAAAAACCTTTGTTTATGAGGTTCCGGTATGCGTCACTAACTTTTGCTTGTGAAGTTTATCTGGGAAATCCGGATTAATATCAAGGTTGTGACTCGGCCAGTGGGCGGATGGGCATGTGCATGTAGCGGGCAATGGCCTCGGAGCGGGAGCGCACATGAAGTTTTTCGTAGATGCGGCGGATGTGCGAGTCCACAGTGGGCAATTTGATGTTGAGCTTGTCGGCGATTTCCTTGTAGAGGTAACCGTGGGCAAGCAACTGGAGAATCTCATTTTCGCGCGCGGACAGTTCGGTCATGGCTGTCGGCTGCGGTTGCTTTTGCGGCTGTTGAAAAGTGCGGACGACCTTGCGGGCGATGTTCGGCGTCATGGGCGAACCGCCGGCGTGAACCTGCCGGAGCGCGGCAAGCAGATCGGCGCGCGCGGTTTGTTTGAGCAGATAGCCGGTCGCCCCGGCTTGGAGCGCCTGAAAAATGTGGTCGGAATCCTCGTAGATGGTGACCATCACAAACTGCGCCTCGGGCAGCAGCGGCTTCAATTGGCGGACACATTCGGGGCCGTTCATTCCGGGGAGGTTGATGTCCATGAGCACGATTTCCGGGCGCATCTTGGGCAGAGACTTCAGGGCGTCCTCGCCGGAACCGTGGTCGCTGGAGCAGACAAACTCTTGCGATCGGTTGATCCAGCCGACGAGCAATTCACGCGCTTCGGCGTCGTCTTCTACCACTGAAACTCGAATATGCATGTTGTGTGTATTATTTTTTAACACAGTTGCGCGACGCAGGCTATCGTGACTTTACGTTACAGCGTTTTTTCGGTTCGGCCCGCCAGTGGGGCGCGCAGTTCTACCCGGACACCTTGGCCGGGCGTGCAGATGTATTCGCTGTGTCCGCCGATCTTGGCCAGGCGCGATTCGATGTTTGCCCGGCCGTGGCCGGTGGCGATGCGGCCGGCGAGTTGGACTCCACTGGCGTCAGCGCCAGCTTGTCCGTTATCGGTGACGACGACGCACAGGTCGTCGCCTTCAAGCTGGATGTTCAACTCCACTTCGCTGGCGCCGGAATGGCGGACGGCATTGTTCAATGTTTCTTTCAAGGCGAGAAACAGATTGTGGCGGATGTCCGAGCGCACGGGGCGGTCGGTGAATTCAACGGGCACTTGCAGGCGGCAGCGAATCGGCGTGGGTGCCAGATACTCGTGGGCGAAACGGGTGAGATAGTTGAACAAACTTTCCAGCGTGTCATGTTGCGGGTTCACGGCCCAAACGATTTCGTCCATACTGCGGGTCATTTCGCAGGCGCTGATGTAGATTTGCGTGAGGTAGTGGGCAGTGCGGTCGGGGTCGTCGGGATTTTCGCCGGCGGTCTGGCTCAGCATCCCGATGCGCGTGAGGCTGGCTCCGAGGTCGTCGTGGATGTCCTGGGCGATGCGGGCGCGTTCGCGCTCGATCTCGCGTTCGCGGTCGGCGTGCTCCAGCTTGCGCCGAGTGCGGGCGCGCTGAATGGAAACGATGCTGCCGCCGAAGACGACGAGGCCGGAAACCGTCGAACCAAGTTTGAACCACCACGTTTCCCAGAAATGCGGCTGCACATGGATGACCAGCGTGGTGGCGGTGCTGCTCCAAACGCCGTCGTTATTGCAGGCTTGCAGTTGGAAAACATATTTGCCCGGGGGCAGATAACTGAAGGTGACCGCGCGGCGGGAGTCGGGTTTGGACCACCGGTCATTGAAGCCTTCAAGCAGCCATTTGAAACGGACCTCTTCCGGGGCGGTAAAACTCAATGCCGTGAACTGGATTTCAATTTGCTGTCCGCCCGGCGGAACCTGGATGCCGTCTTTTATTTGACCGGCCCCCGACACCGGCAGGAGGAGTTTGCCGCCGATGTAAACCGCTTCGACGATTACCGGCGGTGGTTGATGGTTGGGATTTACCTGATCGGGATTGACCACGGCGAGGCCGCCAGAATTGGGAAACCACAGCCGCCCGTTTGCATCGCGAAATCCCGCTGGAGTAAAGCCAGCGGAGCCTGCAAGGTTGGCCAGCCCCTCGGAAGTGCCATAGGTCAGGCAGTTGAGTTGCTCTTGAGCCAGATTGTCGGCCACCCGGTTCAAGTCCGTTTTGCTCGCAGAAAAAATGCCATGGGATGAGTTGAACCAAAGGTTACCGTGGCGATCTTCGACGATGCCAGCGATGACATTGTTGGGGAGGCCCTGGCGGACATCCAGGGTGGAAAACTTCCCATTTTTCAACCGGCTCAAGCCCTGTTCCAAAGTTCCAATCCAGAGCGTGCCTTCCGTATCGCTGTGGAGCGAGAGAACATAATCGCCGGGGAGTCCGTCGCGCTCGGTAAAATTTTGCAACTTGCCGCCGGTCAGCCGACCCAGTCCGGCACCCAGACTGCCGATCCAAAGTTCGCCGTTCGATCCGGTGGCCAGCGCGCGAATGTCGGCGGCGGCGGCCCCCCCGAGTGAAACCAAGGATTCCAGCCGACCATTTTGTCGGCGGAGGAGGCCATTGCCTGTGCCAATCCACAAGGTGCCAGCAGGGAATTCCAGCAACGCCGTGACGGGATTCCGGAGTTGGGAAAGTTCCTCCGGCACGCTGAATTTGCCATTGCGCCCGCAGAACAGCCCGCCGCTCCAAGTGCCAGCCCACACCATGCCCTCGGCATCTTGGAGGACGGACCAGACATAAAGATTCAAGCCTTCCGCCTCGCCAAAATGCTGCCACCCTTGCCCGTCGAAATGATACAACCCAGCACCTTCGCTGCCCGCCCATACGGCACCCTCGCGGCCGGGGCAAATGGCCAGCGGAAGGACGTTCTGCCAGTTATCGGGCGGACTTTGCATCACGACCTTGCGCGGGCGTAACACACTCAAGCCGCCGCGCGTGCCAACCCAGATGTTACCCTCGTGATCTTGCAGCAGGCATTTGACCCAATTTTGCGGCAGCCCGTCCGCAGTGGAAATGGACAGCGCCGGTTCGCTTGGCGAGCAGACGATCAGGCCGTGGTTGATGGTGCCGACGAGAAGTTGTCCACTGCGGGTTTCCATCATGGTGGTCTGGAAGGAAATGCCGGCGGGCAAATCCATCCTCGCCGACGTCCAGCCGGCGTTTGTCCACTGACGGATTTCCTTTTGGCAATCCACCCAGAATCCACCTTTGTTCGCTGGGATGAGGCGTGAATAATAAGATGCTGAATTGTCAAAAGCAATCGGCTGCCACTGCCCGTTGGTGATGACGGCGGCCACCCCGTTGCGGCACACCAGCAGCCGCCCGTCAGGGCTTTTGACCATTTCCGGCGTGCCGCCCGGTTCCAGCCCGATGCCGGGAAATGGTTTAAGCACCAATCCGTCGCGCAGCCGAAGCACGCTCCCTCCGATACTCAAAAGCCAGAGGTCGGCGTGTTCGTCAACGGCAATGTTTTGCACCGCGCCGCCGGGCCAGCGGTTGCTCAGGCTGATGGATTGAAAAACGCCGCCCATCAATCGGGTGAGTTCACCGGTCTCGTGGCCGATCCACAGGTTTGTGTGGGCGTCTTCAAAAAGACTGGTAATGCGACCGTTGCGCATAGCCCGCGTGTTGGCCGAATCGAAGACGACAAAGCGCACGCCGTCGAAACGCGCCAGCCCATTGTAAGTGCCGATCCAGAGGTAACCCTGGTGGGATTGGATGAGGGCATTGACGGAATTTTGAGGCATCCCCCGATCCGTTTGCCAGGTTTCCATGGCATACAAATCCCGCGCGGTGCCGCCGGCCTGAAGTTCGCCGCCCGCCGCGAAAACCGTCGCCAACCAAATCACCCATGTTTTCGGCGCCGTCCGGGAGAGCATATGGCGGACGAACCAACGTATGACGAGAAGGGGCGGCATTTGACTGGCCCGATGCTACACAAATCCAGGCGGAATGGCACTAATGGTTTTACGTGACATGAAAGTATTCTCCGGCTGCACTATTCTTAAATCTTTCCTGCTAAAAAAACACATAAAGCCATTGGCCGATCTAAACTAAAAAATTAATATTCCCCAATCCACCATGAAGACAAACTTTTTCAACCGGACGGCGGCGGCGGCCGTGCTCACCCTCGCGGCGCAACTACTCGCACCGCTCGCATCGTCTGCTGCAGACGGCACTTGGACCAACACCGCCACCGGCACCCAGGACTGGGGCAACGCCGCCAATTGGGCGAACGGCATCGTCGCCACGAACACCGACGCCACCGCCTTCTTCAACACGATACCCGTGCCTTCGGGCGGCATCACCGTGACCGTGGACAGCGGCGATACGGTTGGAAATTTGTTTTTCGGGGACACGGCGGCGAACAATCCTTACATCTTCAGCGGCCAGCCGCTTACTTTGTCCGCCAGCAGCGGCACGGCCAACATCACAGTGAGCAACGCCAGCCAGACCGCGACCTTCAACAGCCAAGTTGTCAATGATCCGAGCCTGTTGAACGTAATTCAGAAGAACGGGCCGGGCACAATTGTTTTGAACAGCAACCTGACCCAGTCCCTCCAGTGGACGATCAATGGCGGAACGGTCAGCATCGGCTATCCCAACGGCGATGCGTTGACCGCCCCGTTCGGTTCTTTCACGGCCAACGCGGTTACTTTGAACGGCGGCACCTTGAACTTGAGCTATCTTTATTTTAGTGAGAACAATTTAGGCTTCACGCTGGGAACCAATGGCGGAGCTATCAACGTTTCTGCCGGCTACTCCGCGATTGACGGCAACATCATGTATTTCACCGGCCCTGGCGGCTTGACTAAAAAGGGATCGGGCACGTTGGGTCTTCGTCCCGGCGGTGGCTACAACGACTATCAGGGCGACACGGTGGTCGCCCAAGGCACTTTGCAATACCGCTACAACGACAATGTGATTCCTGACGGTCCCGGTTTTGGCAATGTGATTGTCAGCAGCGGTGCCACGCTCGACTTGAGTGGACGCAACGACACCATCAACGGTTTGAGCGGCGGCGGCAATGTGGACAACACCACCGGCTCGCAGTCGTATAACAGCATCTTGACCATCGGCAACAATGACGCCAACGGCACCTTCACCGGTCTCATCGCCAATAACAACGGTGCCGGCAAGGTGCTGAGTCTCGTCAAGGAAGGGGCTGGAACGGAAACTCTCACCGGCGCGAACAGCTACAAGGGCAGCACCACCATCAATGGCGGCGTGCTGAACACCACCACCTTAAGTTCCAATGCGGACTACACCGTGTCCGGCGCGACGCTCGGCGTGACGTTGGTGAATCAGCCTAGTTCCTTGGCCATGTCCAACTTGACTTTGAACACCGGCGCGGCGCTGAACATCAACTTTGGCACCAATGCCAACCCGGCCAGCAGCGCAATTTATGTCGCCGGCAATTATGCGCTCAACGACAACGTCACCATCAACATTTCCGGCAACAATCTTTCGCCAGGTTCCGTCACTCTCTTGCAATTTGCGGGAGCCAACAACAGCACGGGTGGCGCGCTATCTTTGGGCACGCTGCCCTTGGGCATGACGGCCACGCTCATTGACAACACCGCCACGGCGTCAAAAAACGTAGTGCTGAACATCACCAGCGTCGGCTATTTTCTCACTTATGTGGCTGGGGCAAACGGCACTATAACCGGTTCGACGAACCAACTGGTGGCGCTCGGCGGCAATGGCACGGCGGTCACGGCGGTGGCGAATGGCGGATTTGTCTTCAACAGTTGGAGCGATGGCAACACGAATGCCACCCGCACGGACACCAACGTGACGGGCAGCGTGACTTACACGGCCAAATTTGTTTCCGCCAGCGCCGTCAATGGCGTCTGGACGCAAACGGCTACCGGCACGCAGACTTGGGTGACGTCGGGCAACTGGAGCGGTGGCATTGTGGCCACAAACATTGACGCTGTGGCCAACTTCAGCACGATCAATGTCCCCAGCGGCGGGCAGACCGTGACGGTGGATGCCGGTCGCACGGTGGGCAGCTTGATTCTCGGCGACACTTCCGGCAGCGACGCCTATACATTTAGCGGCAGTGCGCTCAATCTGGCGGTGAGCAGCGGCAATGCGGCCATCGTCGCCGCCAACGCCAGCCAGAGTAGCACCTTCAACAATGTCATTTCGAGTTCCAGCCTCATTGAGAAGAGCGGTTCCGGACTGATTAACCTGCGCGCCAATGCCACGCAGTTTCAAAAATGGCTCATCAGCGGCGGCACCGTGAACATTGACGCCAACACGCGGCTCACGACGAATCCCCCTTCGTTCACGGCGGATGCCATCACGTTAAACGGCGGCACGCTGCAGTTGAACTCCCTTTATCTCAACAACCAGAACATGGGCATCACCCTGGGCGCGGCGGGCGGCACCATCAACTCGCCCTCAGGGACGTCGTCACTGGATAATAACGCTTCTTACATCACGGGGCCGGGTAGTTTGACCAAGGCGGGGGCAGGCATGTTGAATTTTCGGCCCAATGGCAACACTTATACGGGCGACACGATTATTGCCGCCGGCACTTTGCGTTTAAATTATTATGACAACTGCGTTCCCAGTGGTGCGGGCAAGGGCAATCTGATTGTCAACAGCGGCGCGACTTTTGACTTGGCCGGTCAGGCGAACACCGTCAATGGTTTGAGCGGCAGCGGCATCGTGGATAATTCCACCACCGGCGGGAACAACGCCAACAGCACTCTGACTATCGGCAACAACAATACCTCCAGCACCTTCAACGGCATCCTGCGGAATAGCAGCGCCACCAAATTCCTGAACCTCACCAAGACCGGTTCCGGCATCATCAACCTGCTGGGTGTGAACACCAACAAGGGTAGCATTACCATCAACGCTGGCGCGCTTTATGTCTCCACCACCAGTTCAAACGGCAGCTACTCGGTTGCAAGCGGCGCAACCTTGGGCGTAGTCTGCGGCAACACCAACAGTTCGCTGGGGCTGACGAACCTCACCTTCGTCAACACCGCCACGCTGGCTTTCAACCTTGGCTCGGTCGGCAATCCCCTCAGCAGTATCATCAACGCCGCCGGCAACCTGGCCATAACCAACACGGTCACGATCAATATATACGGCAGCCACCTGCAAACCGGTTCCATCACCCTGCTCACTTTCGCGGGCACAAAAGGTGGCACCGGCACATTTTCGCTCGGCCCGCTGCCGCCCGGCATGGTTGCCACCCTCACCGACAATACCGGCACCGGTTCTAAAAACCTGCTGCTGAACATCACCGCTGTGCCGACACAGCAGGATATTCGCTGGGCTGTCGGCAATGGCAATTGGGACAGCACCACGGCCAACTGGCAGATCATTTCCAATTCCGCTTCCTCCAGCTATCTCGATGATTACACGGTTTTGTTCGATGACAACAACAGTTCCACCACCAATCTGATTGCCGTGGCGCTCGCGCAAAGTGTCACCCCCGTGGCGGTCACCGTCAGCAACAATGCCAAGAGCTATGTCCTCTCCGGCGCTTACGGTATCACCGGCAGCACCGGCTTGAGCAAACAGGGAACCGGCACGGTCACGGTCGCCACGGCGAACACTTATTCCGGCAATACCACCATCGGCGGTGGCAATATCAAACTCGGCGTGGCCAACGCCTTGCCAGCCAACAGCAGTGTGGTGATGAATCCCGCCAGCGGCACGGCCAAACTGGATCTGACTGGCTTCAGCACGGTTATCAACGGCTTGAATAACAGCGGCGCGGGAACGAGCATCGTGGACAATTCCACCGGCAGCGCCACCTTGACTGTGGGTAACAACAATGCCGACAGTGTTTTCGGCGGCTCCATTCGCAACACCGGCGGCACGCTGAATTTGACCAAGGCCGGCACGGGCATTTTGAACCTGACGGCCAGCAACAGTTACAGCGGCAAGACGATTCTTACCGGCGGCACTTTGGTCATAAACAGCAAGGACAGCCTTGGAGCCACGCCCGCTGCGCTTACCTCGGATCAACTCACGCTCGGTGCTACGACCGGCAGCACGACCGTCACCTTGAGCAATACCGCCAGCATCACGTTTGCGGATGTGAATCGTGGCGTGACCGTGTGCGACAGCGGCGCCTTTCTCGATGCCGCCATCAACACGCCGGCAGGAACCACCCTCACCATCGCCGGCAGTTTGTCGGCAACGGCCTCGGGCACGACCGTGGGCTTGCAAAAAGCCGGGAACGGCGTGCTGGTCTTGAGCAACGCCACGAGCTACAACGCCACTTTGGAATTGGATGCCGGCACCGTGCAATTCAACTCGGCGCTGAACTCGGGCATCTTCCTGAAAAATCTGGGTCTGGTGATTCTGGGCGGCGGCGACTACACGGCGGGCATGGGATTCGGCGGCGGCTTGGCACAAGTTTATGGCATTGCTGGCTTTGCCGCGCTGGGCACCAATCGCACCGTTGCGCTGGGCGGTGGCCTTGTGACGTGGGGCGACGCCAATTTCGCGCCGAGCACGCTTATTCTCGGCGCAACGCTGGCCGACCACACGCTGATTTTCAGCAGCAGCATCAACCTCAATGGCGCGTCGCGCACCATTGAAGCGGATCATGGCACAGCCATGGTGGATGGACTGATCACGGGCGTCCTGACGAATGGTGCCTTGACCAAGGTTGGTCTGGGCACGCTGGAACTCTCCGCCACGAATGTCTATACCGGAGCCACGACCATCAACGCCGGCAAACTCATGTTGGCCGGCACCGGCTCGATTGGTGCTTCGAGCGCCATCAACATCAACACTAATGCCACCTTGGATGTTTCACTCGTTAGCGGTTTTGCGGTGGGCGCGGCGCAAACTTTGCAAGGCAGTGCCGGCACGGTGGTTGGCAGTGTCACCGTCAACGGTCTGCTGGCTCCGGGCGTTTCAGCCACGCTCGGCGGCTTGACATTCAGCAACAAGCTTACGCTTGCGGGCAACACGGTGATGAAGTTGAGCAAGTCACAGTCGCCGTCCAACGATGTCGCCATCGTCGCCGGCCAGTTGAGCTACGGCGGCACGCTGACCCCGACCAACATTGACGTGAGTTCTTTGGTGGCGGGCGACAGCTTCCAGTTGTTCAAGGCGGGCAGCGTCACGGGCAACTTTGCCAGCATCGCCGGTTCGCCGGGCGCGGGATTGGCGTGGAATTTCAGCCCGGCCAGCGGCGTGTTGAGCGTCGTTTCGAGCGTGGTGCCGCAGCCGCAAATCACCAGCATAAGTTTTTCGGGAACCAGCTTGGTGATCAGCGGGACGAACGGCACTTCAGGGCAGCAATACGAAGTGTTGACCAGCACCAACCTCACGGTGCCGCTCACAAACTGGGTGTCCATCGCCACCAACCAGTTTCCGGGTAATGCCTTTAGCGTCACCAACACGGTCAGTCCCGGCACCCCGCAGGATTTCTACATTCTGCGTGTTCCTTGAGATAATTGATTGCCAGCGGCGCGGGTTGGTTGGTGCGTCAGCAGGCGCGAGTGGTTTGGGCGTGGGTGGCGATAAGCTGCCCATGCCCATAAACCTTGAAGATAATTAATTAGCAAATGAACAATATGAAATGGACATTTTGCGCAACGGCAGCCTTGGCGGTGGTGTTGCTGGCGGCTCCCGGCTGCAAAAAGAAATCCGACGCTGCCGCCAGCGGCTCCGGAGTTTCCAGCCCGTCCGCCCCGGCGGCGGAAAGTGCCGCAAATGGTTCCGACAGCAAACGTCCAACAATGGCGACGCAGGGTGATTCTGCGGCGGCCAAGGCGTCCTACGACAATCCGAATCTGGCCACGTTGACGCGTGGCGTGCGGCGCTGGGTTGCCGCCAACCGGCAGGTCCCCGCAAGCTTCGAGGATTTCACGGCCAAATCCGGAATCAACGCGCCGCCGCCGCCAGCCGGAAAAAAGTATGCCTTGAGCAAGGAAATGCGGGTGATTTTGGTGGATAAAAAATAAACATAATTCCTTGAACATCCCCGACATGAAAAATCCCCATCGCTGTTTGATTTCAAAAACTGGTCCGAGCACCGGTTTCACGCTCATCGAATTGCTCGTGGTCATTGCCATCATTGCCATCCTGGCGGCGCTGCTGCTGCCAGCGCTGGCCAAGGCGAAGGCCACAGCTTTGCGGATTCAATGTGTCTCACAACTCAAACAACTCGGTCTGGGCATCACCTTGTTCACGGGAGATCGCGAGGATATGTTCCCGCCTGCAGCCTTTCAAGCTACTGGCGGCCAAATGAGCTGGGATTGCTATATTTACTCCTATCTTGGCGGACACGCCGCTGATGCGGATTTGATGCTGGGAACAGTAGATCAGGCAATTGCACCGAAAATTGTGAAATGTCCGGCGGATCAATGGCCGAAGGCGCTATGGGTCACGGCAGATTTTTCAGGAATCCGCTCCTACGCTATGAACGGTGTAGGCCCACAGCAAGGAAAGGAATACCAGATTGACTGTTCGGCAGGCTATGCCTTGCCGCCAGTGGATCATGGCGTGGGCGTATATTGGATGGGACCTGGAGTCAATGGCCAGCCTGACTGGAACGCGCCGAGTTACAAGACATCGGTCGTGCGGGATCCCTCGGGAACCATTCTGCTTTGCGAACAGCCCAACGGTCAGGGCGTGGCCGGCAATGAGTGGCCAGCCATCAGCCTCGGGCCTTCTGGCTCTGGCTTGCTATACCAAATTGATCCAGCAGCGACGACGCAGGATCCCAATTCCATGACCGCCGTCAACCAAGGAACGCTGGTTTATAAATCGCATGGCAACCGGTTTAACTACCTGTTTCACGACGGTCATGTGCAAACGCTAAAAACCACCGACACCATTGGCAGCGGCAAAATTTTCAGCCCGAACGGTATGTGGACTATTGCCCCCGGTGATTGAATGACCAGCAAAACCAAACCTTAATTCCTTTAGCCGCAACCTCAATCAATTAAGCTTGTCACACGGATCAGCCCGTTTTGTGCCGCAGGCACGTTTAAACGGGCTTCCTTTTATGAAATTAAATCTCCGGGAAAAAATCGGCTACGGGTGCGGCGACGCCGCCTCGTCCATGTTCTGGAAGCTATTCTCGATGTATCTGATGTTCTTTTACACGGACATCTTCGGCATCACGGCGGCGGCGGTGGGAACGATGTTTCTCATCACGCGCATCTGGGACGCGGCGTTTGATCCGTTCGTCGGCGTGCTGGGTGACCGCACCGAGACGCGCTGGGGGAAATTCCGTCCCTACCTGCTCTGGATGGCGATTCCATTCGGCGTCATCGGCGTGCTCACCTTCACCACGCCGTCGTTCAGCCCGGGCGGGAAATTGATTTACGCCTACGTCACCTATTCGTTGATGATGATGATCTATTCGCTCATCAACGTCCCCTACGCTTCGCTGCTGGGCGTGATGACGGCGGACGGCAAGGAACGCACCACGCTGGCGACCTTCCGGTTCATCTTCGCCTTTGGCGGCAGTCTCGTGGTGCTGGCCGCCGCCGAACCGGTGGCGGGATTCTTCAGCCGCTCCGGTGGTGGCGCCCCGGATTTGCAGCGCGGATGGCAATGGGCCGCCGGCGTGTTCGCGCTGATCGCCATGGTTCTGTTCTGGCTCACCTTCGCCTGGACGCGCGAGCGAATCAAACCGGTCACGCAGCAGACCTCGTTGAAACACGATCTGGCTGACCTGTGGAAAAACCGGCCGTGGTTCATCCTTTTGGGCGCAGGCATCGCGACGATTTTCTTCAACTCCATCCGCGATGGCGCGGCGATGTATTATTTCAAATATTATCTGCACACGGACGCCGCGTTTTCCCTGCCGTCGCTCAAGTTCACGATGGGCTGGAGCAGCTTGTATTTCGTGCTCGGCCAGGGGGCGAACATCCTCGGCGTGATTCTGGCCAAGCCGATTTCCGACCGGATCGGCAAGAAAAACACTTTCTTCGCAGCCATGCTGGGTGCGTCGGTTTTCAGTTTCATGGTCTATGGGGTTCAGCCCGAGTCCGTGGGCGTCGTCATGATCTTGCAATGTTTGATCAGTGTTTGCGCGGGTTTTGTCTTCCCGCTGCTCTGGTCCATGTATGCGGACGCCGCGGATTATTCGGAATGGAAAACTGGACGCCGCGCAACGGGGCTGGTTTTCTCCGCGTCCTCAATGTCGCAAAAATTCGGCTGGACGCTGGGCGGCGCGTTCGCCGGCTGGCTGCTGGGCTTCTACGGTTTTCAGGCCAACGTGGTGCAAAATGCCGGCACCCAGAACGGCATTCGCATGATGGTGAGCATCTATCCCGCGATCGGCGCACTGGTTTCGGGATTGTTCATGCTGATCTATCCGTTAAAGGAAAAATTCCTGAACAATATTGAGGCGGAACTGGCCGCGCGTCGCGTCGTGAAGGAAAACCCGGAACCATCCAAAGCCTGAGCCCAGTCAACACCGGCACGCCGCCGTGCCGAAAAAATCTGTCACCATGAAAATTCATCTGCTCGTCCTGGCCGCTTTGACTGGAATGGTCATGCCCGGTTTTGCCGGTTCCGTTCCCGCCTTTCAACAATTCATCACCGCGCGCGACGGCCAATTAATGGACGGCAGCCAGCCGTTTCGTTTTATTTCCCTGAACATCCCCAACCTGCAGTTGATTGAGGACAATGTTCCTTTCGCCGAGACGAACCCCTGGCGGCTGCCGGATCAATTTGAATTAACCGATGCGCTGGCCACCATCCGGGAACTCGGCGGCACGGTGACGCGCACCTACGTCATCTCCGTGATCCGTCCCGACGATCTGCCCGGCACGCCGCGTCACGTTCTAGGCCCGAATGAATTTAATGAGGAGGCCTTTCGCGAACTGGATCTCGCCATCAAAACCGCCAATGAACAGGGCGTGCGGCTCATCATTCCGCTCGTGGACAATTGGACTTGGCAGGGTGGCCGTGCGGAATACGCCGGCTTTCGCGGCAAGACCAAGGACGATTTCTGGACCGATCCGCAGCTCATCGCCGACTTCAAGCAGACAATTCATTACATCCTCAACCGCACCAACACCTACTCCGGAGTGCGCTATTCCGATGACAAGGCCATCCTCTGCTGGGAGACCGGCAACGAAATTTCTTCGCCGCCGTCTTGGACGCGTGAGATCGCCGGTTACATCAAATCGCTCGACACGAATCATCTGGTGATGGACGGCTACGGCGCATCCGAGCTGCGGCCGGAATCGCTGGCGATTCCCGCCGTGGACATCGTCACCACGCACCATTATCCCGGCGCAAAAAAATCCTTTGCCGAACTCATCCGCGCCAGCGCGGAATTAGCGAAAGGGAAAAAGCCCTACGTCGTCGGCGAATTCGGTTTCGTCAGCACCTCGCAAATGGCCGAGACAATGCAGGCCATTGCGGACAGCAGCGCGGCGGGCGGCCTGCTCTGGAGCCTGCGCTTCCGCGACCGCGACGGCGGCTTCTACTGGCACAGCGAACCTGGCTTGGGTGGCAATCTCTACAAGGCGTTTCACTGGCCGGCTTCGACCATCGGCAATGACTACGACGAGATCAATCTCATGGCACTTGTCCGCTCGAACGCTTTCGCCATTCGCGGGCTTCCCGTGCCGCCGATTTCAATTGCCGCGCCTCCCAAATTGCTGCCCATCGCCAATGCCGCTGCGATTTCGTGGCAGGGTTCGGTCGGCGCGAACAGTTATCAAGTGGAGCGCGCAGCGAAACGCGACGGCGTTTGGCAAATCATCGCCACCAATGTTGACGAGGCTTTCACGCAATATCGCCCGCAGTTCGCCGATGAAAATGTTCCGGCGGGTGAATGGTTTTATCGCGTCTGCGCCAACAACGCCGCCGGCATTTCCCAGCCGTCGAATATCGTCGGCCCAGTGAAGGTGAAATCCGCGACGCTGGTGGACGAACTCGCCGACTTCTCAAAAACTCATGAGCGCAGCGGCGGTTGGAAAATCGCCGATCGCGACTGTCGCGCCGCCAAGGAGGACGCGCATCGGGCCGCCGGTGCCGCGGGCGACTCACTGGTTTATGAGCTGCCCAATGCGATTCAAGCTTTCCGGGTTTTTGCTTTCTTCCCGAAAACCGAAAGTTCTGTAAAATTTTCAGTTTCCGGGGATGGGAAAATCTTCCACGAGCTGGCCGCTCAGAAGGAAACGTATTTTCTCGGCGGCGGTGACTACGGCTACTGGAAGCCCGTGTTGTTTCACGCGGAGAATATTTCCGGCGGAAAGTTTCTGAAGTTGGAACTCACCGGCGAAACGCAGCTTGGCCGCGTGGAAATTTCCAATCCCGCTTCGTCCAAATGATCAAACCAGCCGAATTGGAAAAATTATCCACGGAGGTCAGCGAACATCTATTCGGACATTATCTGCCGTTCTGGTGCGGCCCGGCGCTCGACCGCGAAAACGGCGGCTGGATGGCCTGGCTTTCCAACAACCTGAAGCCCGACCGCTCGCAGCCGAAGGGGCTCATTGTGAACAGCCGGATTCTCTGGACGTTTTCCGCTGTCCATCGCGTTCGTCCCGAGCCGGTTTATCTTGAGATGGCGGAACGCGCGTTTGATTTTGTCATGAACCGATTCTGGGATGGCGAACATGGCGGTGCAAACTGGCGGCTGGATGACTCAGGCAAGGTGATTGATGATACCAAGAAAATCTACGGTCAGGCGTTTTACATTTATGCGCTGACGGAATTTCACCAGGCGTTTGGGAACCAGGCAGCGTTGGAGCGCGCCCAAGAATTGTTTGAGTTGATCGAGCACCACGCGCACGACGCGGAGTTCAGCGGTTACCTCGAAGTCTGCAACCGCGATTGGTCGGCCGCCGGCGCGAATGCGCGGCTGAGCGAGAAGGACATGGCTGAGAAGAAGTCCATGAACAATCACCTGCACGTGCTCGAAGCCTACACGAATCTGTATCGCGTCTGGCCGGAGCCACGCGTGGCGGAACGGCTGCGCGAACTGATTGAAATCTTCCTGACGCGCATTCTGGACCCGCGCACAAATCATCTGCATCACTTTTTCGATGAGCAATGGCGCGTGCGTTCGGACACCTACACGTTCGGACACGACATCGAGGCGAGCTGGCTTTTGTGCGAGGCGGCAGAGGAATTGGGTGACGCGCCGTTGCTGGCGCGTGTCCGCGCGGTCGCTTTGCTGATGGCCTTAGCGGTTCGGCGCGAAGGCCTAGCCGCCAACGGCGCGTTGTGCTACGAAGGAAAGGGCGGACTGGTCATTGACGCCGGCTGGGAATGCTGGCCGCAGGCCGAGGCGATGGTGGGTTTTCTCAACGCTTACCATTTGGGCGGAAACGCGGAGTATTTTGAAGTGGCGCAAAGCGTCTGGTGTTTCATCAACCAGAATCTGGTGGACCGCGTGCACGGCGAATGGTTCTGGCGCATCAACCCGGACGGTCGGCCTGATCCTAAATTGCCCAAAGTCAGCGAATGGAAAGGCCCGTATCATGCCACGCGCGCCGGCTTGGAAACCCTGCGGAGAATTAATCTCATTGTTAGTCGCGCATAAAATAAGTTGATACAAAGCCATGAAAAAAACATTTCACATCTCGCGCCGTTCCTTCCTTGCCCGTTGCACCGCCACCGCGGCGACAACGGGTTTGCCGCTGTGGTTCATCCAAGAACACCTGTCTGGCGCTGCGGAGGCTACGACCAAAACCCCCACGTTGGCTGCCCCGAACGACCGCCCCGGCATTGCCCTCATCGGCTGCGGCGGCCAAGGCTGCGGCGATGCCCTTAATGCCGCCAATCATGGCGATATTGTGGCCGTTTGTGATGTTGATCGAAACCATGCCGAGGCGGCGGCGAAACAGTTCACCAAAGAGGGCAAAATACCAGGAATCTATAATGATTTCCGCAAGGTAATGGAGCGAGAGGACGTCCATATCGTCATCCAGGCCACACCGGATCACTGGCACACGCTGGTCAACATCGCGGCGGCGAAAGCGAAGAAGGACATCTACGGCGAGAAACCGCTTACCCTGACCATTGACGAAGGCAAGCGTGTCATCAAGGCTGTGCGCGACAATCATGTCATCTTCCAAACCGGCACGCAGCAGCGCAGCAGCCCCCGTTTTCATCTCGCCTGCGAACTGGTTCGTAATGGGCGCATTGGCCAATTGAAACAAATTAATGTGTTTGTCCCCGCCGGCTTGCGCGACGGGCCGTTTCAGACCGCTCCGGTTCCGGTCGGATTAAACTGGGATTTTTGGCAGGGCCAAACATCCAACGTAGACTATGTGAAAGAGCGATGTCACACGATGTTTCGCTGGTGGTTTGATTATTCCGGCGGGCCGGTCACGGACTGGGGCGCTCATCACAATGACATTGCCCGCTGGGCCATGGGACTCGACGGACCAGTGGATGTGGAAGCGAAGGTGGTGACGGAACCCATCCCCGGCGGTTACACCACGCCCGGCGAATTTAAGGCCACACTTCATTGGGCTAATGGGGTAAAGCAAGTGGTAAAAACCACAACCGATGATGGCTGGGGTGGCACGGTGCTCAAGCCCGACGGCCAGCGCAACGGGGTGAAGTTTGAAGGAACCAATGGCTGGATTTGGGTAAACCGCGATGAAATTTCGGCGAGCGACAAGGAAATCCTCCACGCGCCGCTGCCAGATAACGCAATCCGCCTTGAAGTCAGTCGCAATCACATGGGGAATTTTTTTGACGCGGTGCGCTCCCGCCAAGACCCGATCAGTTCCGTCGAGAGCGGTCATCGTTCTGCGTCCGTCGGTCATCTTATCGTCATTGCGCTCCGTTCCGGACGCAAGTTCGAGTGGAATCCCCAAAGGGAAATATTTACCGGCGATGGTGCGGAAATTGGCAACGCACAACTTGTTCGCAAAATGCGACAGCCATACAACTACAATTTTGTTGACTAAGGAAATCAATACTTGCGTCAAAAACACACTCAACCATGTCCCCCAGCCTAAGTCACAGTCTAGACCAGAAAATCGTGTCGGCACACGATTAACAATAATAGGAAACCATCAACTCACATGCCAATTTCATTGAACCAAAACACCTTCGCCAAACAACTGAAATCACTCCAGCAGTCGCACGCGCAACTGATCCGACGCAAGAACCGTCCGCAGAAAAACGGCAATGGCATCTTCGACCGTTACGAACAGCCGGTGCTGACGGCCGAGCATACGCCGCTGACGTGGCGTTATGATTTCGATCACGCGAGCAATCCGCACTTGATGACTCGTCTTGGAGTCAATTGCGTGTTCAACGTCGGCGCAATCGAGTGGAACAAGAGCGTCGTGCTGATGGCGCGCGTCGAGGGCTGGGATCGCAAATCTTTTTTCGCCGTGGCCGAAAGCAAAAACGGCGTGGATAATTTCCAGTTCTGGGATTACCCGGTGCGGATGCCGGAACTCGAAGCGAAGGAGACAAATCTTTACGACATGCGACTCGTGCGCCACGAGGACGGCTGGATTTACGGTTTGTTCTGCGCCGAGCGGCACGATGATTCCAAGCCGAATGATTTGTCGGCGGCGATTGCGCGCGGCGGGATTGCGCGCACGAAAGATCTGGTGAAATGGGAGCGTTTGAAAGATTTGAAAACGCCGGCGCTGCACCAACGCAACTGCGTTTTGCATCCCGAGTTCGTGAATGGTAAATATGCTTTTTACACGCGGCCGATGAATGATTTTGCGGCGACGGGTTCGGGTGATGGCGTGGGCTGGGGATTGGTGGACGACATCACGAACGCAGTGGTGAAAAAGGAAAGCATCATTGACCCACGTTTTTATCATTCAATCAAGGAAGGTAAAAACGGCCTCGGCCCGGCACCGATCAAAACGGAAAAAGGCTGGCTGCACCTCGCGCACGGCGTGCGCAACACGGCGGCGGGGATGCGTTATGTGCTCTATGTTTTCCTGTGCGACTTGCGCGATCCGTCCAAGCAAATCGCCGCACCCGGTGGCCATTTCATGGGGCCGGAAGGAGATGAGCGCGTGGGCGACGTTTCCAACGTGGTCTTTGCCAATGGCTGGGTGGCCCGCAAGAACGGCGATGTTCTCATCTACTACGGTTCATCGGACACGCGCACGCACGTCGCGACGACGACAGTGGACAAGCTGCTCGACTATTGCTTGAACACGCCGCCAGACGCGCTGCGCTCGAAGTTGTGCGTTGACCAGCGCTGCGAGTTGATCGCAAAAAATCTGCGGCGTAAATAAATCACGGGAGCCAGACCGCGCGCTTGAATTTTGCGCCGTCGCTGACGTTCAGCGACGGTCCTTCAGTGTGAGGACATTGGTGGATTGATAAATGCGGACGACGGTGTCGGTGGGCATGCTGGTCGGGCCGCTGCGGCCGGACCAAGGTGCGAAATAAGAAAACCAAACGCCGAACTGCTGCATCTTGGGAATGTCCGGGGCCCCGCCGAATTCGGTGAGAGCGATGAGTTTTTTGCCGTTGAACCGCGTCTTGAGCGCCTCCCAGCGGGCGGAGAGCGGATCGCTTCGGTCGGTTGGATAGGCGTCCACGCCAATGATGTCCACAACATCGTCGCCCGGATACCAAGCGGGATCTTCGCTGGAGAGAACCCAAATTAAATTATTCAATCCGTGGTATTGTGTCAGGCGGTTGTAAAGTAGTCGCCAGAGTTGCTTGAACGCTTCCGGACCTTGCGCACCCCACCAAAACCAGCCGCCCTCGGATTCATGCAACGGTCGCCACAACACGGGAATGTTGTTGGAAGAAAAAATATTCAACTGGGCAGCGATGACATCCATGTCGCGCAGGAGCAGTGTGTGTTCGGCGGAATTTGTGTTCGCCATCGCGGCGGCCACATCAAAAGTCGTGGCCTCCGTATAAAAGCCGCGCCACCACGGCTCATCGCTCGTGTTGAGCAGGTTCGTGGGCGCATTCCAGTGCCATTGCATCGAAAGGACGAAACCGGAATTGGCGAGGGCAATCATCTTTTTCGACAAGTTTTTCGGATGGCCGCCATACCGAACGCGCGACGGCGAGTAATCCATGAAATCGCCGGCGATGATGACCGGCCAGCGCGCGCTCAATTTAAAAACATTGGTGGCATCGAGCGCGCCGTCCTGGCCGGCCCAAGTCACCTTGCCATAATCTGCGGCCAGCTTCGCCATGAGTTGTCGCGCGGCCAGAGTCGCATGAGGATTGGCCGGCGCGGCGGGCACTGGCAGCGGCGGCGCGGGCACGGCCGCCGGGATCAAGTCGGCGCGTTCGATTTCATAATAGTTCCAGCCGCCGCCGATTTGGAGGGTGTTGACGCCGTTGGTCAGTTGCACCAATCCGGCCGCGTAGTTCTCAAATCCCTTCGTCTGCGGAAACGTGCCGAAGATGACGAAGCCGTTCAGCGTGGCCGTAAAATCCTTTGGCCCGTGCGGCGAACGGAAGCGGATGTTCAAGTTGTAAAGCCCGTTCGTGGCGTTGAATTGCCAGCGCACAGCGGCGTCCCGGTTGTAAAATCCGGCAATGTAGCTGCGCCCGCGAATTCCCGGTGGCGGAGTTGATAATTTGGTGCCGAGCAGTTGGGCGTCCTCGCTATCTAAAATTATCTGGGCGGAAAAAAGCGAGCCGGCCAGCCAGCCAAGAAATACAATTGTAAAAACGGCGGCACGCGACCAGCGCAGCGCAGTATGGGAGGCGGAATTCATGGTTTTACAACACGGTAATAGCGCACGGGAAAATTCGTGGTCTTGTTGTCGGTGAAAATATAGGTTCCACCGGAAAATTGATTGGTGGCAATCGGCGTCCATGCGTCGACCGGCAGCGAAACATTCGTGCTGGCCAGCAGACGGTGCATGGCACCGCGCGTGCCCTTTACCGCGAGCTGCATAAAATTGTTGGTGCGCGAAACGGCCATGATGACGGACGGCGTGGCGCTGAACTCGTCAAGCGTAAGAACATTGGTGGATTGATAAATGCGCACGACGGTATTCGTGGGCATGCCGGTCGGGCCGTCGCTGCCGGTCCACGGCGCGAAGTATGCAAACCAGACGCCGAACTGCTGCATCTTGGGAACGTCCGGCACGCCACCAAATTCGGTGAGGGCGATGAGTTTTTTGCCGTCAAACCGGGATTTCAGCGCTTGCCAAGTAGCCGACAACGGATCGCTCCTATCCGTCGGATAAGCATCCACGCCGATGATGTCCACGACGTCGTCGCCCGGATACCAATTCGCATCCTGACTGGCGAGCACCCAGATTAAATTATTCAGTCCGTGATATTGCGTCAGGCGGTTGTAAAGCAAACGCCAGAGTTGTTTGAACGCATCGGGGCCTTTTGCGCCCCACCAAAACCAGCCGCCTTCAGCTTCGTGCAACGGTCGAAACAGGACGGGAATGTTGTTGGAGGAAAATTTTTGCAGTTGGACGGCGATGGCGTCCATGTCGCGCAGCAGCAAGGTGTATTCGACGGAATTGGTGTTCGCCAGCGCGGCGGCAACATCAAACGTCGTGGCGGCGGTGTAGAATCCGCTCCACCACGGTTCGTTCGTCGTGTTGAGCAGATTCGTGGGCGCGTTCCAATGCCACTGCATCGTAATGGCGAAGCCGGAATTATCGAGCGCAATCATGTTTTCGGACAGGTTGCCCGGGTTCGCGCCATACTGGATTCGCGACGGCGAGTAATCCATGAAATCGCCGGCGATGATGACCGGCCAGCGCGCGCTCATGTTGTAAACATTGGTGGCCTCCGATGCCTGATCCTGACCGGCCCAAGTCACCTTGCCGTAGTTGGCCACCAGATCCGCCATAAACATGCGCGCGGCAAAAGTCGCTTGAGTATTCACCAGCGAGGCGGACACCGGCAACGGTGGCGCCGGTGCGTTGGTCGGAATCAGATCGGCACGGTCAATTTCGTAGTAATCCCAGCCGCCGCCGATAGTCAAGGAGTTGACGCCGTTGGTCAGTTGCACCAGCCCGGCGGCATAAGTGCCGAAGCCGTTCGTCTGCGGAAACGTGCCGGAGATGACAAAGCCGTCCACCGTGGCGTTAAAGCCTTTCGAGCCGTATTGCGAACGAAAGCGGATGTTCAGGTTGTAAAGGCTGTTCGTCGCGCTGAAGCTCCACGAAACCGAATTGGTGGCGTTGATGAATCCGGTGACGTAGCCCGTGCCGGAATAGCCCGCCACGGCAGTGGTGACGGTCGTGCCCACGAGCGTGCCGTTTTCCGCTTCAAGAGTGATTTGTGCAGCGGCATTGAGTGAAAATGCCAGCGACCATAACAACCCCAGTCGGGATAGGCATTTAAGTAATAGGCATATGAAAACAGGCATTGTAATTATTATGCACTGTCTTGACGTTCTTCACCACTCATGAGTTTACGGGACAAGCGCAAGCGGGCAGGGAAATGCATTCTAAGCACCGCCCCGAAGAGACCGGCAAGCCGTGTCCTGAAAACTCGTGATGAGAAAAGACCAGGCGGTTCCGTTATTATTTCTGGGCAGCAAAGAAATCGCACCACCATTTTCATGAACACACGCACTTCAACCCGCCGGGATTTTCTCAAGACGTCAGCGCTGGCGTTGCCATTGGTAATGGCGGGCTGCAGCAGCATTTCCAAGCCTGCGGCGGGCGCGGGTGAATTTATTTCCGTCCGCAACCGGCGGTTCGAGCGGCGGGGCAAGCCCTATCATTTCATTGGCGCAAATTTTTACCAGGCTGCCATGCTCGCCGATCCCGCTTTGTTGGGTGGGCGAGCTCAGCTCGTTCGCGAACTGGACATGCTGCATGCCGTGGGCGTCACCAACCTGCGGCTACTGGCGGCTTCGGAAGGTTCAGTTGCGGCCGGTGACAAGCGGCGTGGCATCGTGCAACAGCCCGGCCAGTGGGACGAAGGTTTGTTGCAGGGGCTGGATTTCACGCTCGCCGAAATGGCCAGGCGCGACATGACCGGCGTGCTTTACCTGACCAATTACTGGGAATGGTCCGGCGGCATGGCGATGTATGTGCATTGGGCCACCGGCGAACCCATTCCCGATCCGAAGCAACCCGGCAAAAAACACACCGGAGCAGATCACATGAACTTCGCCGCGCGTTTCTATGCCATGCCGGCGGCGCAAAAATCATATCGCCAGTATTTGGCCTATCTGCTAAATCGTCACAACACCGTCAATGGCCGGCGCTATGCCGACGACCCGACCGTCATGGCGTGGCAGCTTTCCAACGAGCCTCGCCCGGGCATGGATGAGGCGATCACCGAGGCCAACCTGCCCGCGTTTTACACCTGGATGGACGAAACGGCGCGCTTTATCAAAGCCCGCGCGCCGCGCCAGCTCGTCAGCACCGGCAACGAGGGCACGATAGGCTGTCTGGGCAAGTCGGACGTGTTTCTGAAGGTTCACCAAAGCCCGGCCGTGGATTACGCCACGCTGCATCTTTGGGTGAAGAACTGGGGTTGGCTGACGGAGCCGCGACTTGGTCCGCAATATGAGGAAGCCGTCGCGCGGGCCAACCACCACATCGAACAACACATCGACCTGGCGGAACAGTTGGGCAAGCCGCTGGTGATGGAGGAATTCGGTATTGACCGTGATAACGCGAGCACCGACCCGGACAGTCCGACAACGATGCGTGATGATTTCTATGAGAAGATGTTTCATTCGCTGATCGGTTCGTGCCAGGCGGGCGGGCCATTGCAGGCGGCGAATTTTTGGGTGTGGTCAGGCGAAGGCACTCTGGAAGCTCTCCGCCAGCGGCGCGCGGTCCGCGAGCCAGTTGATCTCAACGGCGTGCTGCTTACCGACCAGACCACGCTGGCGGTCATCCGGAAAAACAACGCGAAATTAGCGAGCCTGGTAAGTTGATCGCGATTCCCTCATCCAAATGAAATCCCGATTGCGACCACGTGCTGAACATTCCAGAAGAATGGCCATATATTTCTGTCGAGCGAGAGGTTGTGTGAAAAGTATTGGGTTTCGGGCTAGGGCTGCGTTAGCGGCCCAGCCAGCCTGACTGACCAGAGTGCCGCGCACACCCATGTATCCGCGAATGGAAGTCGTGAATTGGTGGCGCGTTAGTATGCGTTGAGCAAGCGAATGAAATGCAGCGCGAACTAAAATTCTATCGAGCGCAGGAAGCTAAGGTTGATTCGATGACGACCGAACGCCAAGATCATTCTCATAACAAAGCAAAATTTCATTGGCAGTTAGGGAAGTTACGGGATCTTCACGATGAAATCATCAAAAAATGCAGGGTGAAAACCACTGTCAATGCCAACCAACCCGCACTGATACGTCGAATCAATCAATTCCGCCAAAACCCGACCGTTAATTGATGCGGTAATTCGGTTACCCGAACATCGCAAGTGTAGTTTTTGCCAGATCATGCCGGGCGGGGGAATCTTTCCAGCGGAGATTATCTTGCGCGCCGTAGTCAGTTGCCAGCGGCCATCATTGAAAAGGCGCAGGTTGTAGCCCGCCGGATAAGGAGTCGTGAAATGAATCCAAGTCGCACCCGGATTCCATCGCGCCAGCAAGCCGATGAACTTTTCTCCAGTAGCATTGGTTTCGTTTAGCGACGAACCAAAACTTGCATCCATACTCGCTTCGATGTCATTCCAGTGGTCGTCACCGAGGATCGAATACGCATAGGTGCCGCCAGCCCAGTCAATGCCAGGTCGGCACAACTGTTGCCGCAGGCATTTGCCGCCGTCAGCACGCGGAGCAACCTCAAACACGCCGCCTTGGTCGCTGAAAAAACGCGGCGTGGCGGGCAACTTATAGCCCTCAAAATCTTCACGATACGGCAACGGGAAGGCCGCAGGCGGCGGGCTGGAACCATCGCCTTTGCGCTGGCCGGTGGTGGTGGTTAACGAGTAGATACAATTTGGGTCAACTTTGATGTTATAATCGCCGTTGCTCGCCATGAGGTCGGGTTGCCGAATGAATTGCTCCATCTGGTCCGTGCGCCAGACGTGCAGTGCCGCGGGTTTGTGGTTTTCCGCCAGATTCAGTTTTAACGTCTGTTCGCTGCTAGCCCCAGTTGTCTCGATCACCAATGAAACCTCTTTTCCATCCGGAGAGATGAAACCAACAACGCTGCCGCCATTGGGCAGCTTACGTCCCACGCCATCCATGAAATGCCAGCCGGGCACCGCGAATTGTGTGATGTGAGCGACAGCCCAAAGGGTAGGCTCAATCTCAAACGCTCCCGACCAGGGCATATTGGCCGTGACGACGCCGGAACGCGGCGCGGGCAGGCAGTCGTAGTAACTACTGATGGGACTCCAAATATTGATTTTCGTGAAACCGCGTTCTACGAAACACGTATTCATACTTGCTGCCCGCTTGTAAAGAAACGGCTGCATCGTGGTCCAATCCCACTCACCGAATTCAGACACCCAAGTGCGGATACCCTCGGCGCGCAATTTCGTCACAGAGTTGGGTTGGTTGCCCCACGGATAATGCACACCAATGGCGTAAATGCACTTTGCCAATTCCGGATCGATGACGGCTTGGTCGGCAATTTTCCACTGTGCTTCAGGTGAACCATTCATGTCGCCAACCACAATTTTCACCTCGGTCAATCCATTGGTGTCGAGGGTAACCCGGAGCAATTTGATCCATTCTGGCTTCACCGGCTTCTCGTTCCAGCATCCTACGAGGTTGATGTCAAGATTGTGATACTGTTTTGCGCCTTTGAGGAAACCGACGAGGTAATCTGCCATGTCCTGGGAGAAATAATCTCCATTGCCAATCCAGCCTGGCGCACCCCAAGGCAGGCAGTCCAAGACAATTTTAGGATTCCGTTTCTTGGCCTCTTCCATCAACCACCATTCGTAACCGCGTTCGAAGTATTCGCGCTTGGGATGATTTAGTTCCTCGCGGCTGCGCGCATGGGTCGGCTCGGTGCCATCGGTGGAATTGATCTCACCACCGACCTCGACCTTGAGATGCGTAAAGCCCGCGCCGTATTTCGGCAGGAAGAGCCAGTCGAGAATCCGGCTGCGGATTGGTTCGGGATAATCAATCAGCAGCCGTGTTGATGCGCCGGCGCTAACCGCGCCAATGCCTTCGAACTCCGCCCCAACCTTGGCGGGATCCAGCGTGATGCTGATGCCGGATGGCTTAGGACCTTCCTCGGCAGCGTGACAAAGAGCGCTGCGAAAGGTCACGCTAAGACAAATGGCCGTTATGTATGCGATTGAATGAAATTTCATGGATTTTGTTTTGTTTTGTTTTGTGGATAACTGGGAGTCACCTTGCACAAATACTCCTTCATGAGCAGGAGATTGACCGCAGCGGTCCATGTGTAGCCCGGGGCGCACAACCCGCGCCCGGTTTGAGCGTCAAAGTTTTCGTAATTACCGCCGGCTTTTTGCTTGATCATGTCACAGAAACGCCGTGCAATCTCACGGGCTAGGTCATTTCGGCCACCCCGGGCCAAACCATCCACAAGCAGATAAGTGCTCGGCGCCCAAATCGGCCCGCGCCAATAGCCGGCAGATTGATATTTCGGACTCCGCACTTGCTCTGTGGCCAGACCGTGCTCCGTTAGAAATTCTTTTTCCAAACGGGCGGCCAGTTTCTTAAATTGAAAAGCATCCAGTTGCTCGCCCAACACCAGAGGCATCAACGACAACAAGGACGTTGGCTCTGGATCGAATGTGTGGGTCTTGGAAAGTTTGGCAACGAATTGCTCGCCGTCCCAACTGTGGCGTAAGAAGTCAGCTTTCAATTTATCAGCACGGGATTTCCACTGCTCGGCAGCTTCGGGTTGGTCAAGTTTGCGGGCGACGCGTTCCAAGCATTTCATTTGGAGGATGAGGTAGGCAGAGAGGTCAGGTGATTCGAGTTCGGTGCCAATATCAAAGAGCGTGGCATTATCCCATCCACTATCGTTTCCGGCCACTAGGTAGTTGGGCACGCCATCGCCATCGCTGTCCCGATTTTTCATCCAAAACTCCGTCCACTTCACCAGATAATTGTAAGCCTGCTGCAATCGGGGTCGCGGGATTTCAAAAGTGTCCATCAGTTTGCTGAGCGCCCAGCCATGAATCGGCGGTTTGGTCGCATACCACTCGACCGTTTGAGGCGGCTTCCACATGTCAGGCAAACAGCCTTTATCATTCATTAAAGGAAACGGGAGCATCCACTGATCGAGTGCGGCTTCGGGATTGGATTTCGCCAGCGCCAATGCCACGAAACAGTGATCCCATGACCACACATAAGTCATCACCGACTTCGACATCAGCACCGAGTCGTAATGAAACACTCCTTCACGCCGCATGAAGCATGACCACAAGTTGAACCACGCCTGCTCCGCCTCGACACTTCGGTCGCTTGGCATTTTGGGGAGCAGTGCTCGGAAATGATTCCATTTAAGCATTGCGTCCGCAGTGTCCGTCTCGCAGTTGATCCGGGATGGAACGGCGAACCTTCCGGGCAACCCGATTGCCAAAGCAAGTTGCACTTTTCCGTTGCGGCTGGTCGCAGTAAAACCATTGGTGCGGGTTGCAATAACGGCACAAATCGGCTGGAGGTGGAGTTCCGAGTTTGACGCAAGATGCCAGACTTGGGGCACCGGATTGGTTGCACCCGTGGCAAATTGTTTTGACTCGGTTATCCGCAAGACAACGTCGAGCCCAACGGTGGAAATCGCCAGCGCATGGTCTCCAATCAACCATAGTTCAGCTCGGCCGGCTGATGAAGTGACTATCACGCGCTGCGGTGTCGCGATCTGGGTAGTGAAAACCGAATTCCCATTGGTCGAAAATGTGATTGTCGCCACCGCGTCACTGCCGAAGACGCCATTCACGTCGCGGAGGATCAATGGCCCCTCCGCTTTCTCCATATTCAATGCCAGCCATGAGCCATAGCGACTAAACGGCAGGTGGGTCAGATTGAATTGCGGCGACTCCTGCGCGACGACAGCAAACGCGACGCACAGCGAGCAAAGCATGGGCAGAATCTGACCGGTCGTGCGCATCAAAGTCGATATTTGCTGGTTCAATCGCAACATCATAGGTCAACGTGAACCTTCGTCAAACGTGATGGTGATGGCCGATGACGGTTCCGGCGCGGCGGCAGTGAGATCAATCTGCAGCGGTGCGCCCACCGCAGCGCGGGCCATCAAGCCCACCAGGAGCGCGGCCAGGCAGAACGTGCCGCGTAGAAGTGCAAATGGGATGCAGGCGAGTCGGCTATTTTTCATTGATGAACAATCAGGAACTTCGAATTAACGGGAAC
The DNA here is from genome assembly GCA_903872345.1 of uncultured Verrucomicrobia subdivision 3 bacterium. GTDB lineage: Bacteria > Verrucomicrobiota > Verrucomicrobiia > Limisphaerales > UBA11358 > UBA11358. The sequence goes on from CAIQKM010000179.1 coordinate 28,727, forward strand.
GACAATATGCCATTCTAAGAAGTCGCGAGCGTAGGGTCTTGTCACGAAAACACATGATGCCTTTCCCACGGGCTTGTGTACTTAGCAAACGCATGAAGTTTGGGTGGTCTGGCGGTAGGTCAGGCGTTTGCCTTCAAACCATTGGACGATCTTTTGAATACGTTCCCCCTCAGAAGCATGGCGCGTGTTCCACCGGAAAGCGAATTCGCTGGCGTAGCGGGGCAAATGCTCGCGGGAAATGTGGTGCCAAGCACCGACGATGGCCCGTTTGAACAGGGAAAAGAACGATTCCGCAGTGTTGGTCGAGGTC
>CAIQKM010000180.1 GCA_903872345.1 uncultured Verrucomicrobia subdivision 3 bacterium
ATTTACACGTTAGTTGTATTTCGTCGCTGCGCGCACGTCTCCGCTCCACTCCGTTGCGCTCCGCGTGACGAACACCTCACTCAAAGAATCTTACTCGAAAACCTCACTTCCAGTTGACAACCCTCATAGGAGCTCCGGCGGCGCGCGCAGATCTGGATGAAATTTGGTTTTACATAGCGCAGGATAATCCGTCGGCGGCGGATAAAGTGGTGGTTTCCATCGTTTCCCGGTTTCCAAAGCTGGCAGCAATGCCGCAAATGGGCCGACGGCGTGAAGATATATCCGCAGACCTCCGGAGTTTTCCGGTTGGACGGCATGTTATCTTTTACCGTTTGTTCGAAAACGGAGTTGAAGTTGCCCGCGTCCTGCATGGCGCGCGTGATTTGCCACCTTTGTTCGAATAAATTTATTCCTCCCCTTTGTGTCGCGCCTCCGCGTTAAAATCCCATCCGCCTTGCCTTTTGGGCGGATTAAAATATCGTGACGGGCCTTGAAAGCATCCGCCCACAGCACCGCCCTGATTGCCGCCGCCCGTGAGCTGTCCGACCGCGTCGGCCGGCTGCGGTTTGGCGCACCCGTCACGCACGTTTACAATCCGCTCACTTACGCTTGGGCACCGCACGAGGAATATCTGCGCCGCTTCGGGCATACGGCCAAGCGCGTGATTTTTCTGGGGATGAACCCGGGACCTTTCGGCATGGTGCAGACCGGTGTTCCCTTCGGCGAGGTCGCCGCCGCGCATGGTTGGCTGGGCATCACCGCCGCCGTGGAGCAACCCGCCAAGGCGCATCCGAAACGGCCCGTCACCGGCTTTGCCTGCACTCGCTCGGAGGTCAGCGGCCGCCGGCTGTGGAAACTCTTCGCCAGCCGCTTTGGCACGCCGGATGAGTTTTTCCGCGAACACTTCGTGGCCAACTATTGCCCGCTCGCCTTCTGCGACGAGGGCGGACGCAACGTTACCCCGGATAAACTGTCCCCGGCCGAACGTGAGCGCCTCGGTGCCGCCTGTAATCAACATCTCCGCCAACTGCTGGAAATCCTCCAGCCCGAATGGCTCATCGGCATCGGCGCCTTTGCCCGCGAACGCGCCGAAGCAGCCGCCGAGGGCACGACCATCCGCGTCGGCCAGATTCTGCATCCCAGCCCCGCGAGTCCCAAGGCCAACCGCACCGACTGGGGCTTGACCGCCACCGGCGAGTTGGTGGCGCTGGGCGTGTGGCAAGCGAAATAGGATTTTCCCCGGCGGTCAGTCCTGGTGCTCGTCCAAGGCTTCCCGGGAGAGCGGCGGCCGGGCCTGAATTTCCTGCGCCCATTTCCGCCCCCGGTCGCTGGTGTGAAACAGGGCGGTCAACTGCCCGGTGACATCCACCGTCTCAATATTGGCCGATTGATAGTTCACCTCCCATTTACTGGCGATCAACTCCACGCCGGCGGACTTGGCCACGCCGGGGACCGCGTCCTTGACCGTGGCCATGATTTCCGCCACGGAACCGGTGCTAAACCCCTCTTCATGCGCCCGTGCCTGGCTCGCCTTCATGCGGGCTTCAATCTGCTTGAGCTTATTCGTGTCGCCGACCTGTTTGGCGGCGTCATATTCGGCGCGGACGGCTTTTAATTTGGCCGCGAATTCGGTGGAGTTCATATACGCCACCGCCACCGCCCGGGAGTCATAAATGCCGATCCGCAGCCGGTTGGTCTGGGCGGAGGCGGACAGGTTGAGGCAAAGCATCAAGGCGGCTGCCAGGGTGATCTTGCTGAGGATGAATCGAGTAGGATTTGTTTTCATGGCCAAGTCATAGCATAAGATTTGTTTGGGCGTGAATTGATATTTTTTGGCTCCGGCATTGATAAAAACGATGGGCATCACCGGCAGGGCGTATCTTGACACTGCCCCGGGTTAAATAGATGAGCGCCACCTCACCCCGGCCCTGATACCCCATTTACCAATGGCGGAGAGGGAGAAAACCCGGCCTGCGAATGTTTTTTGACGATGTCACGGTTCTGGATTGGGGGCTGTGCCGCAGGATACGCCCTCACCGGAATTGGCGAGGGGAAATGGATTGACTCTGGCTGCCAATCAGAGAATTTCAACACGTGCCCCCATTTTCTCAATTAATCCGAACCGCCCTGGCGGTCGGGCTGCTTTTTGGCTTGGCCGGCCCGGCCAGGGCACTGGACCGTACGAACGAGATTTTCAAGATTTTCCAGTTCCCCGCCGATAAGATCCCCACCATTGACGGACTGACCAACGACTGGGACATCGTGCCCGAAAACTATGTCATTGATTCCAGCCAGTTCGTGGACGACACCCATCGCCACGCCCGGCCGGATGCCGAGTCGCCGCACGTGCGCATCAAGGTCGGCTGGGTGAAGGGCCTGAACCGCCTCTATTTCCTGTACGAAGCGGATGACAATTATTGGGACTTCGCCGATCCCGGCCTGCACAACGACACTTTTGAGATTGCCGTGGATGGCGACCTCTCCGGCGGTCCGTTCGTCACCAAATTTCTGCCCGCCCGCAATGTATTGGGCGAATGGGAAACATATTTTACCCTACAAGGCGTCCACGCCCAGAACTACCACGTCTTCACCCCTGCCGAGAACAAGGACTGGTGCATGGTCTGGGGGCCCGCCCAATGGCTCAAAGAATTGCCCTATGCCAACTCGGCGTACAACTACCATTTCCGCCCCGGCGAATCCGGGCATCTCGTGACCGAATTCTGGATCACGCCGTTCGATTACGCCGGCGCCGAGGGCCCGGCCCGCGCCGTTGAAACGCCGCTCAAGGAGAACAAGATCATCGGCATGTCCTTTGCGCTGATTGATTACGACGACGTCCATTCCGGCGACACGAATAACGGTTTCTGGAATCTTTCGCGCCATCACACCATGTATGGCCAGGCCGATGAACTTTGCCAATTCAAGCTCATGCCGTTGGAACCGCAGTTACAAAAGCCCATCGCCGCCCAATGGTCGTTTCAGGTCGTGGACATGGACCGTCGCCTCGTGGCATTCAAGGATCTTTCGGTTGGTCAGGTTACCGCCTGGCACTGGGATTTTGGTGATGGCGAAACTTCCAGCGAACAGAATCCCCAGCACATTTATAAAAATGCCGGTCACTACGTAGTGGTGCTGGATGTGACTGGTCCTGCGGGCATCTCCCGCCGATCCAAAGTCTGGGACGTGGCGGTGAAATGAGATTATGATGTTTTCTCAAATGCGAATTTATGCGGGGAATCAGTTAGTGTTTCGTCCGCCCTCATCCCGGCCTCCTCCCCCAGGAGAAGGAGAAACGGTTGCCGTCTCTTTAGCGAATCAAGACGCTGGATTGGTCAGGCTGATGGACGAATATGCAATGGAGTGCCGGGGAAAAGCCCTCTCCCGGGGGAGCGGGTTGGGTGAGGGCGAGCGTTCCACACTTATTCAATCCCCGTCCCAATTTCATAAACTGCACAATGAACTTTAAAAAACTCATCCCCCTCGGCGCCATCCTCGCGCTGACGCTTTCCCTCCCGGCGGCCACGCTGAATGTTCTCGATTTTGGGGCGAAGGGCGATGGTACCACCGTGGACACCGCCGCCATTCAGCGCACCATTGATGCCGCCACGCAGACCGGCGCGCAAGTGCTGATTCCCGCCAGCCATCAATTTCTCATCGGCACGCTGGAGCTGAAAGGCGGCATTGATTTCCACCTCGTTGGTGAATTGATCATCAGCACCAACCAAAGTGATTACTCGGGCGACGGCGTCATCACCGCCTCCAACGCGCCGAACCTCCGCATCACCGGCTCAGGCCTCATCAGCGGACGTTCGCTGGCCTTCATGACGAATTACGATGCGCCGAACGAATGGTGGCTCTTTCAGGAGTGGCGGCCCAAAATGTTTGTGCTCACCGGCTGCACCAATCTCATCGTGCGCGACATCACCTTTGGCGATGCCCCGTATTGGGGACTCCACATGCTTGGCTGCGAAAACGTGCTCGTGGATAACGTCACCGTCAGCAACCGCCTCGACGTGCCCAACGACGATGGCATTGATCCCGACCACTGCCGCCATGTGGAAATCCGCAACTGCCACCTTACTTGTGGCGACGACGCCATCGTGGTGAAAAGCACCCGGCAGACGAATGACTTTGGCCCTTGCGCGGACATTCACGTACATGACTGCGTGATCCGCACCCAGGACGCCGGCCTGAAGATTGGCACCGAAACCACGGGCGACATTCACGATGTTCTGTTCGAGCACTGCCAGATTCTTTCCAGCAGCCGCGGTCTGTGTATCCAGTTGCGGGACGAGGGCGACATTGGCCACGTCACCTTTCGCGATATTCAATTTCTTTCCCGCTACCACAGCGATCCGTGGTGGGGGCGGGGCGAGGCCATCTCCTTCACCGCCTTGCCGCGCAACGCGCAGACCAAGCTCGGCCACCTGCACGATGTGCTGGTGCAAAACGTCACCGGCCGCGCCGAAAACAGCATTCGCGTGAATGGCACTGAAGGAAGCCACATCACCAACGTGTGGATGGAAAATGTGAAGGTTACCTTTGGCCGCTGGACGAAATATCCCGGCGGCGTTTACGACAACCGTCCCACCAAGGTGCTGACCCCGATTGAAACGTGTGCGAATCCCGCCTTCAGCCTGCGCTGGGTGGATGGCGTGATCCTGAAAAACTGCCAGGCGAAATGGGAAACGAATTGTCCCGCTTATCTTGCCGGAAAGATCGCCAGCGAGCACGTTACGGAGCTGAAGTCGGAGTGAGAATACGTAGTGGCAGGCATCCGTGCCTGCCGTAGAGCCGGTGCTTCCAGCCCGGCGGTAAAACCCCCGCTGAATCATTGTGCTTGGCTTGGATTTGAAGCAGGTAGGGCGGGCAGTCCTCTGCCCGCCGCCGCTTGCCAATGGGAGTTTCCTAATTCGCCATGACGGCGCGCACGGAGTGACGCGCCCTACCAGCTTGCGTGCTTTCCGGCCGTCTACTTCACCGGCAGCACTTTGATCTGGCTGGGCGATTCGAGGATCATCTCAGGGCGTTTGTGATATTCCGAGATGCTGCCGTTCAACTCGACGTTTTGGTTGGTGAGCTTTGACAAATCGCCGAAGAGGGCGGTGTTGGCGTCGAAAATGACGGCGGTGAAGGGGGAGCCGGGCGCGGGTTTATCCAGGCTGATAATCGTGATGGACGAACGCACGCTCACCGACACCACCTTGCCGGTCACGGTCATTGTCTCGTCGTAGAAATTGGCGGCTTCGGCGGTGCCGATGACGTGTTTGACGGCGCTGGCGGGGGCCAGGTTGGTGTATTCGGCGGCGAGCACGGCCGGTTGGCTGAACTTCAGATAATGTTCAATTTCATCCGCGAGCCGGTAACCGGCCAGGGCGGCCTGACGTTCCGCCACGGCTTTGGCAGTTTTAGTGTAAGTCTCCGGCAGACGCGGCGCATTGTCCGCGCTGGTGCTGCCTTGGAGTTTGCCGTCCAAGTAACCAACTTTGATGGCCAGTTCCCGGCTTTCGAGACTCCAGTCCACCGGGGTGGTGTGTTGGGTGAGTTCCGGCAATGCGTTCCGGGGGAATTGCGCATCCAATTTGACGGCATATTTCCACTGCGTCTGCGTGTCCGCCGCGTTGCCGAGCAAGCCGTCCCACAGGCCATGCAACCGCACGCCGATCTGCCGGTTCTGGGCCGCCGGGGTGGGGTTCACATAAATGTCATTCCCGCCGCGATCACCTTTTGGATAGGTGTCATTGAAGAGGGATTCACAATGCAGCGGCTGATGCATGTCGCCGACCAAATGGATCAGGTAGGACAACATGGCGCCGCGCAATTCGGGGTTCGCATTTGTGTCGCTGAGCGCCTGCTCGGCTTGGGCCACGCCGTAGAGCACGTTGTTGGTGGGCGAGGCATCGGGCTCGAAGGCGAAGGCGGGCGGACGGATGGGATAATCCACGAAGTGCCAGTTGGGATGGTCATAGATGTCGCCGCTGTTGCGGATTTCATCGGGCCAGTTGCTGGCGCGCATGAAGATGTAGGTGGCCAGATTCAGGTTCGGATTCGGGTGGTAGGCCTTCTTCCAGTCGGCAAATTCGGGATGGCCCTGGAGCACTTCGATCACCTGCGCCTGGAGCTCCGGCGAAAGCTGCCGGAAACCTTCGGCGGCGATGACCATGTGGCCGGCACTGCCCCAGGCAAAGGCGTTTGCGTGCAAAAACATCAGGCCGGCGGCGACGCAACCGGTACAAAGGGTCCTTGTCATGCGCATACTTCTAGCTGACGCCGTCCGTTCCGCAATGAAAAAAGCGGGGGAATGGCGGGGCGGGCAACTGGTATTATGGAATCACGGGGCAAAATATAAGTTTGGCGAATTTAGCTGGTGTGACGCTCGTCCTCACCGCGGCCCTTCCTCCAGGAGGGGGGAAACGGTTCCAGCGTTTTGACTTTGCCATCCGGGTTGTTGGTGGTATGCAATTATTGCGTGTGAAGATTCCTGCCGTCCAAGTATAGGCATTGTTCCGGCGCATTTATTGATTGGACGGTTTCCCGGCCGTTTGCCTAAATCGTTTGAGTCTGCGCCGCTTCGTGGTAGTTTACCGGCGTGGAAACCGTTACGAAACTGACCAATCAGCTCATTGCGTCCTACGCCAAAGTGGGCGGCATCAATCATTTGGACGGCAAAAACCTGCCTTCCAAGCGGGCCACCGCCACGCTTGCCTGCGAGCTGTTGCGCCTGCTGTTTCCCGGGTTTTTTGACGAAAAGCTGATCCATTCCTCCGAGATCAAGGTGGAGACGGCGGCGCTCATCGATTCCATCCTGGGCAGTCTGGAGGATGAAATCCGCAAGGCGCTGGAATACAATCCGCCGGAGGGGCTGGCCAAAAAGGACATCCACCGCGAAGCCCACAAGATCACCATCGAATTTCTGGAGAGCCTGCCCGCCGTGCGCGAGATTTTGCATACGGATGTCGAGGCCGCCTTCAATGGCGATCCCGCCGCCGCGAGCCGCGAGGAGATCATTGTTTCGTATCCTTTTGTGGAGGCCATTTCCGTGCAGCGGCTGGCCCATGAGCTGTATCGGAAAAACGTGCCGCTCATTCCGCGCATCATGTCCGAGTGGGCGCATTCGCGGTCGGGCATGGACCTGCATCCCGGCGCGCGGATCGGGGCGTATTTCTTTGTGGACCATTGCACGGGCACCGTGGTGGGCGAGACGGCCATCATTGGCGAGCACGTGAAGATGTACCATGGCGTGACCCTGGGCGCGCGTTCGACCGCCGGCGGTCAGCAATTGCGCGGCAAGAAGCGGCATCCGACGATTGAGGATCGGGTGACGATCTATCCCGGCGCGACGATTCTGGGCGGGGAAACGATCATTGGCGCGAACAGCACCATCGGCGGCAACGTGTTCATCATGGACAGTGTGCAGCCTAATTCACTGGTGATCTACGACGGACTGGATATGCGCGTGCTTAGCAAGACAGACAAGATGACGGTGGTTGATTATCAGATTTGAGACCGGACCGGGCATTTGCCATGGCCGATTTTCAATGGCCAATTGGGTTAGTGGATTCAAGTTATGTGACTGGTTGATGAATCTGGATATAGCTTGATTTTTGCGAAAACAAAGGGGTTTTAGCGCGAATGATCAAGGCTGAATGCTAAAGCGGCTGAGTGGTGGGATGGGGTGCATCCTGACGCTGCCCCGAGTCTAAATAGATGAGCGCCACCTCACCCCGGCCCTCTCCCCCAAAAAGTGTACCCCCCCCCCACAACCCTCACCCGGCCTGCCGGCCACCCTCTCCCGCTCCCGCAGGCGAGGGAACATTTACCAATGGCGGAGAGGGAGATAACCCGGCAGGTGAACGGTTTGGACGATGCCACAGCTCAGGATTGGTGGTAACTTTCGTCTCATTTTTGAGCCTCCTGACGTCGGCTGCTACGGGGGGAATATAATAAAAGCGCGACCGGGATTGCTCCCGGCCGCGCCCTTCGGTTCCTCGAATTTCGGCGGGATTGCTCCCGCCAGAATTGATCAGTAGCCGCCCATTTCGGGGCCGCCATGACCGCCGCCCATGGGCGCCGGTTTTTCCTTCTCGGGCAGGTCGGTGATGACCGCCTCGGTGGTGAGCAACAGACCGGCGATGGACGCCGCGTTCTGGAGCGCACTGCGGGTGACTTTCTTCGGGTCAACGATGCCGGCCTTCACGAGGTCCACGTATTCGCCGGTGGCGACGTTGTAGCCTTCGTTGCCCTTGCTCTTCTTGACCTTGTCCACGATCACGCTGCCTTCTTCGCCGGCGTTGGCGGCGAGGGCGCGGAGCGGGGCTTCCACGGCGCGCTTGACGATGCCGATGCCAATGGTTTCGTCTTCGTTCAAGCCTTTGACCGTTTCAATGGCCGCGATGGTGCGGATGAGGGCCACACCGCCACCGGCCACGATGCCTTCTTCGACGGCGGCGCGGGTCGCGTGCAGCGCGTCTTCCACGCGCATCTTCTTTTCCTTCATTTCGCTTTCGGTCGCGGCGCCGACGTTGATGACGGCCACGCCACCGGCGAGCTTCGCCAGGCGTTCCTGCAGTTTTTCGCGGTCGTAGTCCGAGGTGGTTTCCTCGATCTGGCGGCGGATCTGGTTCACGCGGCCCTGGATGTCGGTGTTCTTGCCATTGCCTTCGACAATGGTGGTGTTTTCCTTGTCCACGATCACGGTCTTGGCGCGGCCGAGGTCGGCCAGCTCAACCGTTTCCAGCTTGATGCCGAGGTCTTCGGTGATGAACTTGCCACCGGTGAGGACGGCAATGTCTTCCATCATGGCTTTGCGGCGGTCGCCGAAGCCGGGGGCCTTGACGGCGCAGACGTTGATGGTGCCGCGGAGCTTGTTCACGACGAGGGTCGCGAGGGCTTCGCCTTCGACTTCTTCGGCGATGATCAGGAAGGGCTTGCCGGCGCGCGCGGCTTTTTCGAGCAGCGGGAGGAGGTCCTTCAGGTTGCTGATCTTCTTTTCGAAAATCAGGATGTACGCGTCATCCAGCTTGGCTTCCATGGTGTCGGCGCTGGTCACGAAGTAGGGGGAGAGATAGCCCTTGTCGAACTGCATGCCTTCGACCACGTCGAGCGTGGTTTCGATGGACTTGGCTTCTTCCACGGTGATCGTGCCGTCCTTGCCCACTTTGTCCATGGCGTCGGCGATCTTGTCGGCAATGTCGAAATCCCAGTTCGCGGAGACGGCGGCGACCTGCTTGATTTCTTCCTTGTCCTTGACCTTCTTGGAGATCTTGCCGAGCTGTTCCACGGCGGCTTCCACGGCCTTGTTGATGCCGCGTTGGATGCCGATGGGGTTCGCACCGGCGGTGACGAACTTCAGGCCTTCGCGATAGATCGCTTCGGCGAGCACGGTGGCGGTGGTGGTACCGTCGCCGGCGATGTCGCTGGTCTTGCTCGCGACTTCCTTCACCATCTGGGCGCCGATGTTTTCAAACGGGTCTTCCAGTTCGATTTCCTTGGCCACGGTGACACCGTCCTTGGTGACCGTGGGGGAACCGAATTTCTTGTCGATGACCACATTGCGGCCTTTCGGTCCGAGGGTGGCGACGACGGCCTTGGAGAGCTTGGAAACGCCGCGCAGGATGGCCTGGCGGGCGGCTTCATCAAACAGAATTTGTTTAGCTGCCATAATATTATTTCAGTTAGGAGTGTTAAATGGGGTTGGTGAATTATTCGAGGATGGCGACCAGATCATCGGAGTTGAAGATCTTGTATTCCTTGCCGTCCACTTTGATTTCGGTGCCGCCGTATTTGGAGACGAGCACGCGGTCGCCCTTCTTCACTTCGAAGGCGATTTTCTTGCCGGAGTCATCGGTCTTGCCCGTTCCGAGCGCGACGACGATGCCTTCTTGCGGCTTTTCTTTGGCGGTGTCAGGAATGATGATGCCGCCCTTTTTGACTTCTTTCTCTTCGACGGGTTCCACGAGAATCCGGTCGCCGAGGGGTTTGATGTTCAGTGCCATACTATGTGTTTGTGTTTTTTGTTTTCTACTAATTAGCTCCCGATCCGCACTCGCGGGGGGAAAAAGTGTTTTAATTTTGCGTCGCCAAATGAATCGTGTTCCAATCCCAACGGGGTTGCAGCTCCGGGAGGGTGGCATTATTTTTTAACGCAAAGACGCAGAGACGCAAAGTCGCAAAGAAATCATTTGCTGTTCCTTGGCGTCTTTGCGCCTTTGCGTCTTTGCGTTGAATGAATGAACGGGCCGATTCAGCCGTCCCTCCGGGACTTGACGCGCAAGCCAACCCGTACCCGGCGTTGAAACGCCGGGCTATTGTCAGGCTGTCCCGATGGGACATGATTGGTTGCGCCAATTTCATTTCGCCGGTTTTCCAAAACCGTCGCTTACTTCTTCTTCTCGTCCACCACTTCCGCGTCAATCACGCCGTCGTCCTTTTTCTTTTCTTCGGACTGGGGCGCTTCGCCCTGGGGCTGGGCGCCGGGGGCGGCACCGGGAGCGCCCTTGCCTTGGGCGGCGGCCGCGGCGGCGGCGTAGATTTCGGCGCTGGCGGCCTGGAGTTTTTCACTCGCGGCCTTGATGGCGGCGGCATCGCTGCCCTTGAGGGCTTCCTTCACTTCGGTGATGGCGGCTTCCACCTTGGCCTTCTCGGCGGCGGGGACTTTGTCGCCGGCGTCCTTGAGCATCTTTTCCACACGATAGACGGTGTTGTCCGCCTCGTTGCGAGTCTCGATCTCTTCCTTCTTGGCCTTGTCTTCGTCGGCGTGGAGCTCGGCGTCTTTGCGCATCTTTTCCACTTCGTCCTTGGAGAGGCCGCTGCTGGCGGTGATGGTGATCTTCTGTTCCTTGCCGGTGCCGAGGTCCTTGGCGCCGACATGCAGGATGCCGTTGGCATCAATGTCGAAGGTCACTTCAATCTGCGGCACACCGCGCGGAGCGGGCGGGATTTCCGAGAGATTGAATTTGCCGATGGTCTTGTTGTCCTTGGAGAACTGGCGTTCGCCCTGGAGCACATGGATTTCCACGCCGGGCTGGTTGTCGCTGGCGGTGGAGAAAATTTCCGACTTGCGGGACGGAATGGTGGTATTGCGCTCGATCAGGCGCGTGAACACGCCGCCGAGGGTTTCGATACCGAGCGAGAGCGGGGTGACATCCAGCAGAAGCACGTCCTTCACTTCGCCCTTGAGTACGCCGCCCTGAATGCCGGCGCCGATGGCGACGACTTCGTCAGGATTCACACCTTGGTGCGGCTGCTTGTTGACGAGCGTGCGGGCAACTTCCACCACGCGGGGCATACGGGTCATGCCGCCGACGAGCACGAGCTCATCAATCTTGGCGGCTTCGATGCCGGCGTCCGCGAGACAGGCTTTCGTGGGCTTGATGGTGCGTTCAAACAGGGCGTCCGTGAGCTGCTCCATTTTGGCGCGGGTCAGGGATTTCTGAATGTGCTTCGGGCCGCTGGCATCCGCCGTGATGAACGGCAGGTTGATGTCATAGACCTGAGAGCTGGAGAGGGCGATCTTGGCCTTTTCCGCCTCTTCTTTAATGCGCTGGAGGGCGTCGGGCTGCTTGCGCAGGTCAATGCCGCTGTCCGTCTTGAATTCGTTGAGGATCCAGTCCATGAGGGCGTTGTCCCAATCGTCGCCGCCCAGGTGGGTGTCGCCGTTGGTGGCCTTCACTTCGAACACGCCGTCACCGATTTCCAGCACGGAAATATCGAACGTACCGCCGCCGAGGTCGTACACGGCGATCTTCTCGTCTTTCTTTTTGTCGAGACCGTAGGCGAGGGACGCGGCGGTGGGTTCATTGATGATGCGCAGGACTTCGAGACCGGCGATGCGGCCGGCGTCCTTGGTGGCTTGGCGCTGGGAATCGTTGAAATACGCGGGCACCGTGATGACGGCTTGCGTGATGGTTTCGCCCAGGCGGGTTTCGGCATCGGCCTTGAGCTTGGCGAGAATCATCGCGGAAATTTCGGGGGGCGAGAACTGCTTGGCTTTGCCTTCGATGTCCACTTCGATGGCGGCGTCGCCGTTCGAGGCGCGCACGACCTTGTAGGGGACGCGCTTGATCTCTTCGCCGATTTCATCGAACTTGCGGCCCATGAAACGCTTGACGGAGTAAATGGTGTTGCGCGGGTTGGTCACGGCCTGGCGCTTCGCGGCGTCGCCGACGATGCGTTCGCCCGTTTTGGTGAAGGCCACCACGGACGGCGTGGTGCGTTTGCCTTCGGAATTTTCGAGAACGAGGGGTTCGCCGCCTTCCATCACCGCCATACAGGAATTCGTCGTGCCCAAATCAATGCCTAGAACTTTTGCCATAAAATCGTTTTTTATTGTTATACTACCTGCCCCATCTATTGCAGGAACAGTGCCAGTCGGGCCGGAAACGGAAAACTGCGGAAAACAAGGGGAATTTGAAGATTGGGCAGGGAAACAGCGGGGCTAAGGTGTGCCATGTGTGCCATGGTGGCACAGTTAAAACGGGCAGGGCTGACTTTTTTGGCGCAGGTGGCGCACCGGGCGGCATTTTCAATTGGCAAATGCCAATGGCCAATATGCTCTTGAATTATCCTGAAAAACGCAGTTCAACCACGGATAAACACGGATGAACACGAATACCAAGCCTTTGCAGAAAAGCAGCGTTTCACCCGGAGGGTAAATCAATTGCGCCTTCGGAAATCCGTGTTCATCTGTCCATCCGTGGTTAACGACTGCTTCGTCCGATTCCAACTGCGGAATTTAGGATTATAGGCGGTTCTTCCTTTCATTTACCTTGATTATCTTGATTTGCCGGGAGGTGTGTTCACTTGGTATTCGCCGGGTCGGGAAGCCGGGGCGTTCCCCTGCGCCTGCCGCCGCCGGGAGCGGGAAGTTTTGGGTGATCGGTTATAAAATGGCGCCGGGGCGGAACGGGCGCGAGGGCGCGATGGACGCCGGTTTGCGGCGGGTTTGCGTCCGGGCGGCCGGTTGGCTGATTATCACAATTCGCAAATGAATTGTTTCTTTTCGTATTATCAATTTTGAAAGTGTGTGTTAGCTTCTGAATATCACCAATTTTGAAAAAATGTGCCCTGTCACCAATAACCGGCTGCGTTGTGTTCGCCGCCCTCGTCATCTCCCAACACAATTAATTGCGTTCACCCTGATTGAGCTGCTGGTGGTTATTGCCATCATCGCCATTCTGGCGGCCATGCTGCTGCCGGCCTTGAGCAAGGCCAAGCAAAAGGCCTACGGCGCCCAATGTCTGAGCAACACCAAGCAGATGGGCCTGGCCTGGATCATGTATACGGGGGATTCGGAAGAGCGGCTGGTGCCGAATAACGGATGGGTGGACGTGGATAATGGCGGCGAGAACTGGACCACGGCGGATGCCAACACCAACCAGCAGGTATTGGTCGGCACCAATTCCGCGTTTGCGCAATACATCAAATCGCCCGGGGTTTACCGGTGTCCGGGGGACAATGTTCCCTCGCAGAACGGGCTGCGGGTGCGCAGTTATTCGTTGAATTCCTCCCTGAACAATTCAATTGCGGCGGCTTCGGCGGCGGCGGGCTTCATCAACGCCAAGAAGACGGGGGATTTGACCACGCCGGGGCCGGCGAACATTTTCTCCTTCATGGATGAATCGGCCTATTCCTATCTTTATTCCGGCGGGGCGGTCTTTTCCTTTGATCCCGGCCTGGGCATCGGATCCCAGTACTGGCGCAATCTGCCGGCGATGTATCATGGCAAGGCCAGCAGTATTGGCTATGCGGACGGCCATTCCGAAGGGCATCGCTGGATGACCCCGACTACTTACGTTCCGGTGATGGTCAACGTCACGGATCAGGGGCAGCACACCACGGTCGGGTCGAGTGATGATTACAGATATCTCAGCGAACGTGAGCCGCACAATTGATTATTGTTGATTAATCCCACACCCATCCACTTAAGCAGCGTCCCACCAACCTCAGAACCAAAAACACAACTCAGTCATATGGTAAAACCAATCCAGAAATGCGATAAAAATCAAACAGCCATGCGGGGCGCCAAGTTTTCGTGCTGGCGGCCGCTGGCGCTCGCGGCCATGAGTCTTGGCTTGGTGCCGGCGGCGCTGGCGCAGACCGTGGTGATCGCCCCGCAAACCCAGAACTATTGGGCGGGGGTCAATACCTCCAGCAGTCTCGGAGTGGGCAGCAACCAGGTGACGGTGGCGAGCGCCAACGGCACCACCATCAATTTTGCCGTCACGGGACAGCCGGCGGGGCTGACGACCGTGTTGAGCACCAATTCCTGCACGAACAGCATCTTGCTGGGGGTGTTTTTGAATGTGACGAATGTGGCGGCCAGCGCCTATCCGTTGACGATTGCGGCCTCCGGGGCGGCAAATTACTCAACGAACGCGGAATTATTTGTGGTGCCCGAGTGGACGGTGACCAACAACACGGCCAACTGGTCCAGCTCCGCCAGTTGGAGCGGCGGCTATGTTCCGGCCAGCAGCGACAGTGTTTATATTGAAAACCAGACGGGCGGTTTTACCAATATTGTGAACAGCTCGATGGCCATCAAGGATCTGGTCATTTTGGGCGACCGCGACGCCAATCTGAGCGCGAGCGGGTTGTGTGCGATGCAGATTGCGGCGGGGCAGACCCTCTCGGTTTTGGGGACGAACGGATTTGCCATTGGCAACAAGACCAGCAACAGCACCCGGCCGTGGTATGATTTTTCCGGCGCGGGCACGCTGCTGGTGAGCAACCCGGCGGCGAGTTTTGTGGTGGACAACGCGGCCGCCAGCACCCGGTTTGACACGGTGCGCATGACCAACCTGTACAATCTGGCCGTGACGGTGAACCGGTTTGGCGTGGGTGATGCCACGCTGGCGATTCAGGGTTTGACCGGGGCGAACCTGATGAGCATGAGTCTGGCGAAGACGAACGTCATCAAGGCGCTGTTTGCGGATAATTACAGCAACCTGGCGTTCAACAATTCCGTTACCTACATGGGGGAAAATGACACCTTTGCCGGGGCGAGCCAGGGGGTGTTCTTTGATTTGGGCGTCAGCAATCTGTTTCAGGCTGACAGCTTCGGGGTGGGGCGCAACAAGACCACCGCCTCCGGCACGACGCCGTTCAGCGCGTATGGCCCGGAAATGCGTTTTCTGCCGGCGCTGTCCAATTCCGTGACGCCGACGGCCAGCGTTTTCCTGCGCAATACCAATGGCGGGCGCATGTCCTTGCTGGCGGTGGGGGTGGATGCGGGCTTGACCGGTTCGGCGGGCAGCAGCACCAAAGGGGTGGTTGACCTGCGCGGCGGCGTGGTGAACGCCTCGGTGGATCAAATCTGGCTGGGCCGCAACCGGACCAACAGCGCCGGGGGCAATGATTTGGGCGGGTTCATGTTTGACTGGGGCACCGTGAATGCCAATACCGTCATCGTGGGCGACATGGCTTATACGAATGGCAACACCGTGCAGGGCTGTCTGCTGGTGGGCACCAATGGCACCCTGCTTGTGAACAACAATCTGGTACTGGGCCAGACCCCGTCCGACAACACCTGGTTTCCGGCGGCGCTCTCCTACTGCTCCGGTCAGGTTCAGATCAACAATGGCGGCACGGTGGCGGCCAATCAGATCACCGTGGGACAATACTCGGCCACCAACATCGTCACGGTCAATGCGGGCGGCAATCTGATTGTGACCAACGGCATTGCCGGTGCGGCGGGCGGTCTGACCACCTTGAATGTGGCGGGCGGGCAACTGACGTTTTTTGTCCATGCCGGCCAGGCGAATGCCTATGTGACCAATCTGATCACCTCGGGCAGCGCGGTGATCAATATCGCCTCGCTCTCGGGTTTCACTTCCTATCCTGCGACCAATGTGCTGATTTCCTACCAGGTGGCCGGAACGCATAACATCGGCATCGGTTCCCTGCCGGCGGGCTTCAACAACATGCAGATCGTTGACAACACCTCGGCGCAGACCATCAGCCTGATTATCAATACCAACGCGCCCAAGCAGTTGGTCTGGCACGGCGGCCAGAATGCCAACTGGGATCATGCGAGTCTGAACTGGGTGACGACGAATGGTTCGATTGTTCACTTCACGGATGGCGACAGTGTGACGTTCAATGACACGGCGGGCGTGCCGACCAATATCGCGGTGACCGAGACGGTTAATCCGGGGCAGACGGGAACGGGCATCACGGTCAGCAATACGCTGAACCAGTTCGTTTTCAACAATACCGGCGGGGGCGCGATTGGTTCGACCACCATGGTGAAGACCGGAACCAACAGCCTCGAGATTGATTGTCCCACCACGTTGACGGCCCAGCTTAACACAGGTTCAATTGTCGGCAGCGGCAGTGTGAACAATCTGTCCATGGCGACGGGCACGGTGCTGGACCTGACGGGTGCCGTCAATAACACGCTGACCACGGCAGGCACGGTGACACTGGAATCCATCGGTACGGTGGGTGGCGCGGTCACCTTGCAAACGGGTGCCGTGATGACCAACTCCGGCTCAATTGGCGGTGCACTGGTTATGCAGACCAACTCCTTCCTTTACAATGGCGGCCTGTTGAGCGCCATCGGGGCGGCCACGGTGGCCACCAATGCGACGTTGATCAACAACGGCACCATTTACGGGGCCAGCCTGATGATCAACGGTACTTTGATTGACACGGTGCCCAACACGTCGGGCGTCAGCTCGGGCAGCATCAATGTGGGAACGCTGACCATTAACGGGAAATTCTTCCCGGGCGGCAACAGCATTGCCACCACCAAGGTCACCGACTATCTGTATAATAATACGCAAGCGGGCAACCCCAGCGGCCGGGTGCAGCTCAACGCGGGTTCAACGACCACCTTCATTGTCAATTCGACCAATCCCCAGCCCTATACCGTGCTGCTCTCGCAAAACCAGGGCTATGGCCCGAGCCAGTCCAGCAAGGCCATCAACGGTTGTACGCTGGTGATCACGAACGAGGGACCCACGGCTTTTGCGGCCGGCCAGTCCTATCAACTGTTTGGCAACTATTATGATGGTACGGCCACCCTTAGCGCCGGCGCCAACACCACCAATTCATATCCGATCATCCAGCCGGCGGTGCCCGGTCCGGGCCTGGCCTGGGACATGAGCCAGTTGATTCCCAACGGCATCATCAGCGTGGTCAGCGCGTCGTCGGTGCAAGTGAGTGTCGCCCAAACCGTGACGCTCGTAGGCGGCACCAATCTGGTGTCGGAACTGACCTGGCCCTCCACCTACCTGGGCGTGGGCTGGCTGCAACAGCAGGTGACCACCACGGCCACCGGCATCGGGGCCAACTGGGTGACCGTGCCCAGCTCGCTCACGAACAATGACCTGTTCATTACGAACAGCATCGTGACCAATGCGGCGGTGTTCTACCGCTTCGTCTATCCGTGATCAAAACGGGCTGATTATCAAGCCGGGGTTGAGGTAACACTTGGCCCCGGTTTTTTCATGCCAAAGATTTAACATAAACATTTAAATAAACCTAACCAACCGGCGCGGCCGGCGTCTTATTGCCTCGGATGAAACTTTCCTTGCCCATTGCTTCCAGCCTCTTGTCATTACTGTTAATGCCGGTCGCCGCCGGCCTGGCCGGAGGCCTGAAGGTGGACCTGAATCCGCCGGAGCGGCGGGCGGATATTCTGACGCCCCATTGGGAAAACTGGGCGTGGCATGAGGGGCGGGCGGGCACGCAGTCGTTCGGCGGGGTGACGGTGGCCTTGTCGGCGCCGGCGGGGGAAGTGCTGTCGCCGATTTTATACAAGGCGTCGCTGGATTACGGGGTACACATGGCGATGGACGGGGTGGTGGTGCGGCAGCCGCAAGGGGATGGAGGTTTTGATCTGGTGATCAGCGGGCTGGCCCCGGGACCGCACCGGTTGGTGACGTATCACAATGAAGTGCGCGACCACATGGTGCCGGCGGTGCTGGATGTGGCAGTGGACGGGGTGAATCAAATCAAGCGATTGGTGCCGACGTATCGCGCGACAAATGATTACGAGGCGGCGAGTGCATGCCTGGAATTTGCCGCCGTGGCCGGCCGGCCGGTGGTGGTTCATTATCAGCCGGAGACGGTGGCGACCAACCAGAGTTTGATCATCAACGGATTTGAGATTGACACGGTGGATCCCTTGAAGAAGGCGGTCAAGCCGGCACCGGCGAATGACGAGGAACATTGGCCGAATGAAGCGGCGTTGACGTGGACGCCGGCGGCCGGGGCGGTGGCGCACTTGTTCTATTTTGGCAGCGATTCGAATGCGGTGGCGGGGGCGACGCAGTCCGCGCCGGAATTCAAGGGGCGGTTGGCAGCGGCCAGTTTTGCGCTGCCGACGTTGGATCCGCAGCAGAGTTATTTCTGGCGGGTGGACGAGGTGGACGCGGCGGGCAAGGTGACGACGGGCGAGCTTTGGCGGTTTCAGGTGCGTTCGCTGGCGTTTCCGACGGCGGAGGGTTACGGCCGGTTTGCGCGGGGTGGACGTGGTGGGCGGGTGATGGAAGTGACCAATTTGCTGGATTACAGTCCGGGCAAAGGCGAGGCGGTGATTCCGGGGAGCTTCCGCGCCGCGGTGGAGGCGGAGGGACCGCGCACGGTTATTTTCCGGGTGTCCGGCCTGATTCATTTGAAGGCGCCGTGCGCGGTGCATAATCCGTATTGCACGATAGCGGGTCAGACGGCGCCGGGAGATGGCATTTGTTTGGCGGATTACGCGTCCGGCGCGTTTGCAACGCATGATGTGATCATTCGCTATATGCGGTATCGCATCGGCGATGCGGCGCAGAAGGCGATGGACGGCGCGGGCATGGGCAGTTGCGACAACTGCATTATTGATCATTGCTCGATCTCCTGGAGTTCGGATGAAGGCACGAGTTCACGCGGGGCGAAGAACATAACTTTCCAGCACAATATCGTGGCGGAGGCGCTGCACCATGGACCACATTATCGGGCGAGCGACCGGACCAAGCTGGAGACGCACGCGTTTGCGGGGTCCATCAGCGGCAATATCGGCAGTTACCATCACAACTTGCTCGCAGATTGCACGGACCGGAACTGGAGTCTGGCGGGCGGGCTGACGCAGGGCGGGCATTACGCGGGTTATTTGGACATCCGCAACAACGTGGTTTACAACTGGACGGCGCGAACCACCGATGGCGGGGTAAAGGCGCTGAATTACGTGAACAACTATTACAAGCCGCACGCGCCGAATCCGTTTGTGAAATGGCTGTTGAAGCTGGATGAAATCAATCCGGCGTGGGGCACGGAAAGCTATTACATGAACGGCAACGTGCTGGAAGGGTTTGTGGACGAAACGCACAATTGGGACGCGTTTGAAAACGGGCCGGAATTGGAAAAACAGGTGCGCGTTGATCAGGAGCTGTTTCCGTCCTACGTAAAAACGCAGACGGCGCGGGAGGCGTTTACGAATGTACTGGCGGATGTGGGGGCGAATTTTCCGAAGCAGGATGCGATTGACCGGCATGTGATTGAAGATACGCGGACGGGCACCACGCATTACACGGGCACGCGCGGGTCCACTTACGGCGACCGGCCGAGCCGCAATTTTGACGGGATCATTGACAATCAGGCGGACGACAAGTCGGCGGCGGGTTCGGCGAATTTTCCCTGGCCGGAATACAAGACCTACAATGTGCCGGCGGACAGCGATCATGACGGCATTCCCGATGACTGGGAAAAAGCGCATGGCCTGAACCCGAATGATCCGAACGATGCCAACGCCGATGCAAATGGCGACGGTTATACGAATCTCGAAAAATATCTTAACTCGCTGGTCGGCGAATATACGCCGGCCGCCAAAAACTGAATATCATGAAGCATCAAAACGGAAAACATCTCGTCGCGGCAGCGTTGCTGCTGGCGAGCGTGGCGGCAGTGCCCACGGCATTCGCGCGTGAAAAGTGGCTGCCCATGCCGGAGGCGGAAAAACAGGTGCAGGAACAGTGGAAGCAGCATCAGCAGGAGGTGTTGAAAGCCATTCAACCGGCGCTGGACGAGTGGGCGAAAAAGGGCAAGCCGTTCATTCCGTGGGCGGCCAAGCCGGATGATCTGCCGCAGGCGGCGGTGCCGGCGTTTCCGGGGGCGGAAGGCGGGGGCAAGTTCAGCTTTGGCGGACGCGGCGGGAAAGTTTATGTGGTGACCAGTCTGGAGGACAACGGGCCGGGCACGTTACGCGAGGCGCTGGAAGCGGCGGGTCCGCGCACGGTGGTGTTCAATGTGGCAGGTATCATCCACTTGAAGATGCCGATTTACATTGAGGCGCCGTATGTGACGGTGGCGGGACAGAGTGCGCCGGGTGATGGCATCTGCATCGCGGGTCAGAGCGTGATGGACGACACGCACGATGTGATTATCCGGTACGTGCGTTTCCGTCGCGGCAATACGAGCATTTTCGAGCGGCAGAGCGGGCTGGCCGGCAGCCCGGTGGGCAACATCATCATTGACCATTGCTCGGCGAGCTGGGGCAATGACCAGACCTTGGACACGTATCGCCACATGTATGACCCGCCGGGCGGCGGGCCGACGCTGAAGCTGCCGACGGTGAATGACACCATTCAGTGGTGCATTGTCACGGAGGCGTTGAACCTGAACAACCATGCGTTTGGCGGTGACTGGGGCGGGCGGAACACGGGGTTTCACCACAATCTGCTGGCGTGCAATACGGGTCGCAATCCGAGCATTGCGATGTCGTACGATTTCAATTTCGTGAACAACGTGCTGTTCAATTGGCGTCACCGTTCGCTGGATGGCGGCGACATGAACAGCCGGTTCAACATCATCAATAATTATTACAAGCCCGGTCCGGCCACGCTGACGAATGCGGTGCATTACCGGATATTGGAACCGGCGGCGACGTGGAGCAAAACGAACCGGGTGAGCTTTTGGGGCAAAGCCTATGTGGCGGGGAACATCGTGGAGGGACATCCGGCGGTGACGGCGGACAACTGGGCGGGCGGGGTGCAATTTAACAAGGCGCCGGATCCGGATGCGAGCGGGGACATTGCCAAGGGTTTGATTGATGATCCGGCGCAGCAGAAGCTGCTCATGGCGGGGGTGCGGGTGGATCAGCCGTTTCCGATGGCGCCGATCACGATTCAAACGGCGAAGCAGGCTTTTGATTCCGTGCTGGAAAATGCCGGGGCGACATTGCCGGTGCGCGATTCGGTGGATGCGCGCGCGGTGAAGCAGACGAAGACGGGCAAGACCTGGGGCATGGGACAGGTGATTGTCACGCCTCGCACCAAGGGTCTGGCCAAGAATGACACGGGCAACGCCGGCGATGGGATCGTTACGGATATTTCGCAGGTGGGCGGCTATCCCGAATACAAGGGCGAGGCGTTCGGCGATGTGGGCGCGGACGGCATTCCGCTCTGGTGGAAAAAGAAATTCAACCTGGATGTGAACGACGCGGAGCTGGCGCAAAAGGATTTGCAAGGCGACGGTTATACGGTGATTGAGAAATACCTGGATGGTTTGGATCCGCGCAAGAAGCTGGACTGGAGCAATCCGCGCAACAATGTGAATACGCTGACGCTCCGCAAATTGAGAAAGTGAAAAGGCTTTCGGGTTATGCCTGGGCGGTGGTGGCGTTGCTGTGGCCGGTGGCGATGTTGAATTATCTCGACCGGCAGATGGTTTCCACGGTGCGCGCCTCGATGCGCGCGGACATTCCGGGCATTGCGAGCGACCAGGATTTTGGCACGCTGATGGCGGTGTTCATGTGGGTGTACGCGCTGCTGAGCCCGGTGGGCGGGTTTGTGGCGGACAGGTTCAACCGCCGGTGGACCGTGATCGGCAGCCTGTTCGTGTGGTCGGCGGTGACGTGGGCGACGGGGCACGCGCAGACGTATGGACAAATGCTGTCGTGCCGGGCGCTCATGGGCGTCAGCGAGGCCTTTTACATTCCGGCGGCGCTGGCCTTGATCGCGGATTATCACGCGGGGCGGACGCGGGCGACGGCAACGGGGATACATCAGAGCGGCATTTACGCGGGACTGGCGCTGGGCGGATTGGGAGGGTATATCGCGGATCACAGTTCGTGGCGGAATTGCTTCACCTGGTTTGGCGCGGCGGGAGTGGCGTATGCGTTGGTGCTGATGGCGGCGTTGCGCGATTCGAATCAGGGCGGGCAAACGGGTGCGGCTGAGAAACAGCCGGTTTCGCCGGGCGCGACGTTGCGGGCATTATGGTCGCAGCCGGCGTTTTGGATTTTGGTGGTCTATTTTACGTTGCCTGCGATTGCGGGATGGGTGACCAAGAACTGGCTGCCAACCTATCTGGCGGACACGTTTCATTTGAAACAGGGGCCGGCGGGGATGTCGGCAACGGGCTATATTAGCCTGGCCTCGTTCGCGGGGGTGATCCTGGGCGGCGCGGTGGCGGATGCGTGGATGGTGCGGACACAACGCGGACGGGTTTTTACCAGCGCGCTGGGCGTGCTGCTGCTGGTACCGGCCCTGTTGGGGTTGGGCCATGCGTGGAGTCTGGAGGCGGCGATTGGCTTTATGATTTTGTTCGGACTGGGCTGGGGATTTTTTGACTGCAACAACATGCCGATCCTCTGCCAGATTGCGCGGCCGGAACAGCGCGCGACGGGCTACGGGATCATGAACCTGGTCAGCATCAGTATGGGCGCGGCGGCCACGGTGGCGCTCGGCTGGATGCGCGACCACGGCATTCGCTTTGCCGTGGCTTTTGAGGTCTCGGCGGCGGTGGCGCTGGTGAGTGCCGGCCTGATTTTATTTTTGAAACCGCAATTTGGAACCATGGAAAAGAATTGATATGAAGTTACCTCTGACAGGCATTGTGCCGCCGATGATCACGCCGTTGCTGGATCGGGACACGCTCGACCGCGCGGGTTTGGAAAAACTGATTGAACACATTCTGGCCGGCGGCGTGAGCGGGTTGTTTATTTTGGGAACGACCGGGGAAGGTCCCAGCCTGAGCTACCGGCTGCGGCGGGAGTTGGTGCAGTCGGTTTGCGCGCAGGTGCGGCAGCGCGTGCCGGTGCTGGTGGGCATCACGGACACGGCGTTTGTGGAGTCGGCGGGCGTTGCCCGTGTGGCGGCGGACGCCGGCGCGGATGCCGTGGTGCTGGCGCCGCCGTATTATCTGCCGGAGGCGCAGCCGGAATTGCAGGAGTACCTGGATCATCTGGTGCCGGAGCTGCCGCTGCCGCTGTACATCTACAACATGCCGGCGCTGACCAAGGTTCACTTTGAATTGGACACGATTAAGCGGGCGATGGATGAGCCGCGCATCATTGGGCTTAAGGACAGCTCGGGTGATATGAACTATTTTAAACAGGCGGCGGAGTTGGTCCGGCAGCGGCCGGACTGGACGCTGCTGATCGGGCCGGAAGAGAAGCTGTTTGATTCGCTGCAGCTTGGCGGATTTGGCGGGGTTAGCGGCGGGGCGAATCTGTTCCCGAAGCTGTACGTAGGGGTGGTGGCAGCCTTTCGGGCGGGAAATCTGGAGCGCGCGCGCCAGTTGCAGCAGCAGATACAGCGGGTGAGCGATTCGTTTTATCGGATTGGCAAGTATTCGTCCTCGATCATCAAGGGCATCAAATGTGTGTCGAATTGCCGGGGGATTTGCGATGATTTTATGGCGGAACCGTTCCATCGTTTCCGGGAGGGGGAACGTGACCTCGTCCGGGCGCGGCTGGCGGAAATTGAAAGTGAAATCGCGGCGCTGAAGCTTTGAGTATTACATGAAGTTGCCGTCCACAACCAAAGTCTGGCTGGCCCTGTTCGGGGTCGTGGCGGCGTTTGGCGGCGAGAGCCGGGCGCGGGCGGCGGAGTTGTCGCCGGATTTGATGGCACCACACGTGGCGCATTTCAATGCGATGGAGGATGAGAATGTCACGAATGTCATCTCCAATGCGTCGTCGCTGGCGTGGTTGCAAAAAGAAATCCCGGTGTTTGCTTGTCCCGACCAGGAGGTGGAGGAGATGTATTATTTCCGGTGGTGGTCGTTCCGGAAACATCTGGTGCAGACGACGAACGGGTTTGCGTTCACGGAATTTTTGACCAAGGCCACGCCGGTGAGCAGTGCGCTGGGGCATCAGTTGGCGGAAGGCCGGTGGCTGCATGACCAGGGCTTGATGGATGATTATGTTCACTATTGGTTTCAGGATGCGGCGCACCGGCAGCAGATGCATCGTTACAGCAGTTGGGTGGCGGATGCGCTGTATCAGCGGTGTTTGGTGACGGGTGATACCAACCGGCTCGTGGCGATGCTGGGAGATTTGACGGAAGATTATCGCCAGTGGGAGCAGGAACATTTGACCACGAACGGCTTGTTCTGGCAGTTCGATGTGCGCGATGCGATGGAGGAATCCATCAGCGGTTCGCGGGTGAATAAAAATCTCCGTCCGTCCATCAACAGCTACATGTATGGCAATGCGCGGGCGATTGCCAATGTTGCGCGGCTGGCGGGCAACAAAGCGGTGGCGCGCGAATTTTCGCGCAAGGCGGACCGGTTAAAGGAACTGACGGTGGAAAATCTATGGAACACTTCCGCCGGATTTTTTGAAGTGCGCCGGGATGACGGAAAGTTCTCCGAGGCGCGCGAGGAAATTGGTTTTATCCCGTGGATGTTTGAACTGCCGGGCGCGCGCAAAAAATATACGAGCGCGTGGCGGCAACTGACTGATCCGGCCGGGTTTGCCGCGCCGTTTGGCATTACGACGGCGGAGCGGCGGCATCCGCAATTTCGCACGCATGGATTTGGACATTGCGAATGGGATGGCGCGGTCTGGCCGTTTGCGACGTCGCAAACCCTCACGGCGCTGGCGAACGTCTTGGATGATTATGACACCTCC
The DNA here is from genome assembly GCA_903872345.1 of uncultured Verrucomicrobia subdivision 3 bacterium. GTDB lineage: Bacteria > Verrucomicrobiota > Verrucomicrobiia > Limisphaerales > UBA11358 > UBA11358. The sequence goes on from CAIQKM010000180.1 coordinate 24,839, forward strand.
GTGGTGACGCAGCAGGATTACTGGAAGGTGTTTCTGACGTATGTGCGCAGTCAGCACGCGGCGGGCAAGCCTTACATCGGGGAATATCTGGACGAGACGACGGGGCAATGGATCAACGGGGTGAACGGTCGGAGCCGGTATTACAATCATTCGACATTTGCCGATTTGGTAATGACGGGCGTGATCGGTCTGCGGCCGCGGTTGGATAACGTGGTGCAAATTCAGCCGTTATTGCCGCCGGGAACGTGGTCGTGGTTTGGCGTGGACGGGGTGAATTATCACGGGCATCGGCTCACGATATTGTGGGATGCGGATGGTTCCCATTATGGCCGTGGCCGGGGGTTGGCGATACTGGCGGATGGAAAAGAAATTGCGCGTGGCGCCAAATTGGAAAAACTGTCGGGAAAACTGCCATGAAAACATTTCTGCCGATCTTCATTTTGGGCATTGCGCTGACGGTGCAGGGCGCGGCCAAGAAAGCTCCGCCCATCATTGCCACCGGAGCGGGCGGGATGCTGGTTTATGCGGCTGATGACCATGGCAACCGGGTGCCGGATTTTTCGAGTTGCGGGTATGCGGGGGGCGACCGGGATATTCCGTCGGCTCCGGTTCGCGTGGCAGTGGCCCCGGCGGCGGGGGATGAGACGGCGCGCATTCAAAAGGCTTTGGATTACGTGGGGGCGCTGCCGGCGGATGCGCAGGGTTTGCGCGGGGCGGTTTTATTATTGAAGGGGCGGCATGAGGTGTTTGGAGGGTTGCGAATCACGAACTCCGGCGTGGTGTTGCGGGGCCAGGGGATGGACGAGAACGGGACGGTGCTGGTGGCGGCGGGGAATGATCGTCGAACGCTGATTCAGATCGCGGGGCGGAATAATTTGCTGGCCGTTACCAATGCGAACTGGCGGGTGACGGATGATTATGTGCCCGTGGGCGCGCTCAGTTTTCACGTGAAGGACGCCAGCGGGTTGAAGGTGCATGGCGCCATTGAGGTGGTGCGGCCGGGGACGAAGGAGTGGATTGAGACATTGGGCATGACGGAGTTTGGCGGCGGCATCGGTGACTGGCGGCTGACGTGGAAGCCGGGCAACCGGGACATCGTCTGGGATCGCGAGATTCAAAAGATTGAGGGCAACCTGGTGACGGTGGATGCGCCGATTACGACGGCGTTGGAAACCAATTTTGGCGGGGGTTTTGTTAGAACCTATGACTGGCCGGGGCGGATCAGCGAGGCGGGGGTGGAGAATGTGCGATTGGAATCCGCTTTCGATGCGGCGAATCCCAAGGATGAAAACCATGCGTGGATGGCGGTGACGCTGGAGAATGCCCAAGACGCGTGGGTGCGCCAGGTGACGTTTGAGCATTTTGCGGGGTCGGCGGTGGCGGTTTATGAATCATGCCGGCGGACGACGGTGGAAGATTGTTCCTCGCGGGCGCCGGTTTCGGAAGATGCGGGCTGGCGGCGGCAGACGTTTTACACGATGGGGCAGCAGACGCTGTTCTTGCGCTGCGCGGCGGAACATGGCCGCCACGATTTTGCGGTGGGACACATGGCCGCCGGACCGAATGCATTTGTGCAATGCGAGGCGAGCCTGCCGTCGGGTGACAGCGGGACGATTGAATGTTGGGCGGGCGGCGTGCTGTTTGACAATGTGCGGATTGACGGCGGCGGCTTGAATCTGATGAATCGCGGCAGCGCGGGAGAAGGGGCGGGGTGGTCGGCGGCGAATTCCGTTTTGTGGCAGTGCAACGCCTCCAAAATAGCCTGTGAAAATCCGCCCACGGCGCGGAACTGGGCGTTTGGTTGCTGGGGTGAATTTTCCGGGAATGGCATTTGGCGCGATGCCAATGCCTCGGTTCGTCCGGCGAGTTTGTTTGTGGCGCAAGTGCGGGACCGGCGCGGTGCGGCGGCGGCGGACAAGGTAAAATTGATGCAACGCTCGCTAGAGGAATACACCAACCCGACGGCGGAGCAGGCGGCCAAATTGATTGCCGAATCGCGGAAACCCGCCCCGGAGCTGACTGATTTCATCGCGGCAGCCGGCACGCGTGACCCGATTCCAGCGGAAGCGGGCGAGGCCAAAAATGTGGATGACCTTTCGACTTCGGACGCGGCGGTTTCTCCGGCCAAACACGCCATTGCCATCGTCAACGGCTGGCTGGTGTGTGATGGCAAATTGCTGACCGGTTCGTCCACGGGCATCAACTGGTGGCGCGGGAACATGCATCCGGGCGAAGCGGCTGAATATGGCATCAATTTGACCCGGTTTGCGCCGGGCCGCGCTGGCGCGGGTTTGACGGATGATCTGACGGCGGTGGCGGATGGTTTGGAGGCGCGGCATATTGCGGCGTTCGATCATCATTACGGACTGTGGTACGACCGTCGTCGCGAAGATCATGAGCGCGTGCGCCGCGTGGATGGCGATGTGTGGGCGCCGTTTTATGAACAGCCTTTCGCGCGCAGCGGTCAGGGCACGGCCTGGGATGGATTGAGCAAATATGATCTCACGAAGTTTAATCCGTGGTATTGGTCGCGGCTGAAAGCGTTCGCGGAGATTTGCGATGCGCGCGGGTTGGTGCTGTTCAACGAAAGCTATTTCCAGCACAACATCATCGAAGCCGGGGCGCATTGGGTGGATTGTCCGTGGCGGTCGGCGAACAATATCAACGGCACGAGTTTTCCCGAGCCGCCGCCGTTTGCGGGGGACAAGCGCATCTTCATGGCGGAACAGTTTTACGATGTCTCCAATCCGGTGCGGCGTGAGCTGCATCGGGGTTTCATCCGGCAGAATCTGGCCAACTTTACGAACGCGGCGAATGTGATTCAATTCACCAGCGGGGAATTCACCGGGCCGCTGGCGTTTGAACAGTTCTGGCTGGATACGGTGGGCGATTGGGAAACGGAAACGAAACAGCATCCGCTGGTGGCGCTGGCCTGTCCGAAAAATGTGCAGGACGCGATCCTGGCCGATGCGCAGCGGCGGGCGGTGGTGGATGTGATCTGTTTCCGCTACTGGTGGCAGACGGAAAAGGGCGGGCTGTTTGCGCCGGCGGGCGGGCTGAATCTGTCGCCGCGCCAGTTTGAGCGGCAATGGCGCGGGGGCACGCCCTCGGATGTGGAACTGGCCGGGATGGCGGCGGAGTATCGGCAGAAATTTGCGGACAAGGCGGTTCTGGCCGCCGGGGAAGATGAGGATTTATCGCGCGGGGCCTGGGCGTTTGTCTGTGCCGGCGGTTCGCTGCCCAACCTGCCGGCTACGGCGGATGCGGCGCTACTCGCGGCTATTCCTTCAATGCAGCCGTGGACGCAGGTTTCAACCGATGGCCGCTGGGTGCTGCGGGAACCGGGGCGGCAACTGCTGGTGTACTCCGGCGAAGACACCGCCCCGGAACTGGATTTGACCGGCGAATCCGGGGTGTATCATGTGCGTGTGGTGGCGCATTCCGGCAAGGTGGCGGCAGCCTCCGGTGACGTGGTGGCGGGTAAAAAAGTGGTGCTGCCGGCGGGGGTGGTATGGCTGACACGTGATTAATTCATCTATGAAGCTAAATCGTTTCGCTATTTGTGCGGGGCTGCTGTGGTTGCTGACGACGGGATTGTCGTTGCAAGCTGGCGGCATGGTGGAGCAATGGGGTGTTTTTCAGATCATCCTGCCGGGACCGACCAATGGAAATCCGTTCGTGGACGTTTCGCTTTCGGCGCGGTTCACGCAGGGGGATGTGTCGGTGGAGGCAACGGGATTTTACGACGGTGATGGCATTTATATTGTACGCTTCATGCCGGATCGATTGGGCGAATGGCATTACTCCACGGCCAGCAGCGTGTCGAATCTGGATCACATCAGCGGCGATTTCACCGTGGTGAAACCGGCGGCGGGCAATCACGGTCCGGTGCGGGTGGCCAACACGTATCATTTTGCGTATGCGGACGGCACGTCGTATAAGGAACTGGGCACCACCTGCTATGCGTGGGTGAATCAGGCTGAGGCGTTGCAAGAGCAGACGCTGAAAACCTTGGCTGCTTCGCCGTTTAACAAGCTGCGCATGTGTGTGTTTCCCAAACGCTATGACTGGAACACCAACGAGCCGCCGATGTATCCCTTCGTGGGCATCCCGACGACGAACTGGGATTTTGCGCGGTTTAACCCGGAGTATTTTCGTCATTTTGAGCAGCGGATTCAGGATTTGCAAAAACTGGGTATTGAAGCGGATATCATTCTCTTTCATCCGTACGATGAAGGGCATTGGGGTTTTGATCGTATGCCGGCCAGCGCGGACGACCGGTACTTGCGCTATGTGCTGGCGCGGTTTTCGGCCTACCGCAACGTCTGGTGGTCGCTGGCGAATGAGTACGACTTCATGAAGAAGAAAACGGAGGCGGACTTTGTCCGTTTTGGAGAAATCATTTCGACGAACGATCCGAGTCATCATTTGATCTCGATCCATAACGGCCAGAAAATGTTCAATCACACGCTGCCGTGGATTACGCATGTGAGCGTCCAAAACGGTGCGGCGGTGGAGGATGCCGGGCGGGCGGAACTGTTTCGTGACATCTATCGCAAGCCGGTGGTGTTTGACGAGGTGAAGTACGAGGGTAATTTACCGAAGCGCTGGGGTAATCTTTCGGCGGAAGAACTGGTGTTCCGCTTTTGGGAGGGAACGGTGGCTGGAACATACGTTGGGCATGGCGAAACGTATTTGAGTCCGGACAATATCATCTGGTGGTCCAAGGGCGGCGTGCTGAAGGGGCAGAGTCCGGCGCGGTTGGCGTTCCTGAAACAGGTGCTGGCGGACAGTCCGGCGGAAGGCATTGACCCAATTGACAAGTGGCAGGATCCCACCATTGCGGGACAGCCGGGGAAATATTATCTCATTTATTTTGGCAAGCAGCAGCCTGCCACGTGGGAGTTTAAGTTGCCCAAACCGCCGCTGGGCAAGGGTGCGCCGCTGACCAATGGTGTGGCTTTCACGGTTGAGATTCTGGACACGTGGAACATGACGGTTACGCCGGTCGCGGGCAAGTGCACCGTGAAGAAGCAGGGGGATTACAGTTATGCCGATGAGGCGGGGCGTAGCATTGAATTGCCGGGCAAACCCTACTTGGCGCTGCGCATTAAACGGGTGGAAGACTAGGCTTTTCAACCACGGATGGGCACAGATGGACACAGATAAAACAATTTTTGCGGGCAACGGGCGCGCCCGGACACTATCCACCCTCAAGGCTGAAAATATGAGCGCCACCTCACCCCGACCCTCTCCCCCATTTCTCAATGGCGGAGAGGGAGAAAACTCGTCCGGCGACAGGTTCGTGGTAAGACCACCGCTCGGGATTGGGCGGGCAGGATCCAACCGTGGCGCAATTTCCAGTTCCGGTCAAAATGAAGCATCTTAATTTCATATTCGTCGGGTTGCTGCTGCTGGCGGGTGTTCGGCCAATGGCAGCGGAGACGATTTCCATTGTCGTGGCGAGCAATGCCGCGCCGCGCGTGCTCTTCGGAGCGGAACGGCTGGCGTCGGCGATTCGGGAAGCGGGCACAAATTCTCCCTTGTTGGCACGGATGGTTTGGTTTCGAGGGCCGGGCGTGGATGCCGTGGTGACGAGTCAACCACGGCGGCCAGCGCGACAGATACGGGTCAACGTATCGCCCAGGCTGGGCATCGCTCACGAAGGTTTTCAGTTTGCGCTGGCTGATAACAACGACGTGCAGATTTCGTCCAGTGACGATTCCGGTGCGCTTTACGGGTGTCTGGAATTGGTGCGGCGCATTCGCAGCGGCGGCACGCTGGCTGAACTGGCACAATATCAGGACAAGCCCGCGATGACCTTGCGCGGCACGTGCATCGGCATGCAAAAGACCTTCATCCTGCCGGGGCGGCATGTGTATGAATATCCGTACACGCCGGAGCTGTTTCCGTGGTTTTATGACCAGGCGCTGTGGCGCGAGTATCTGGATTTTCTCGTAGAAAACCGGATGAACACCCTCTACCTGTGGAGCGGTCATCCCTTTGCCTCGCTGGTGAAGTTGAAGGAGTATCCGTATGCGGTCGAAGTGCCGGATGACATTTTTCAGCAGAATGTGGAAATGTTCCGCTGGCTCACGCAGGAATGCGACAAGCGTGGCATCTGGCTGGTGCAGATGTTTTACAATATTCTCGTGTCGAAACCGTTTGCCGAGACGAATGGCATCGCCACACAACTTTCCGCACCGACGCCGCTGACGGAAGATTACACGCGCAAGTCCATCGCGGAATTTGTGAAGCAGTATCCGAACGTCGGCCTGATGGCCTGTCTGGGCGAGGCGTTGCAGGGCACGCCGAATCAGTTGGAATGGTGTACCAACGTCATTTTGCCCGGCGTTCTGGACGGCATGAAGGCGGCGGGCTTGCGGGAGGAACCGCCGGTGGTCATTCGCACGCATGCGATGGATGCGGATGCCATCATGCCGGCGGCGTATCAGGTTTATTCCAATCTATTCACGGAATCAAAATACAACGGCGAATCGCTCACCACCTGGGAGCCGCGCGGACCGGATCAGAAAACGCACTTGGCGATGAGCAAGCTCGGGCCGCATCTGGTGAATATTCATATTCTCTCCAACCTGGAACCGTTTCGTTACGGGGATCAGGAGTTTATTAAAAAATGCGTGCAGGCTTCGCGGGACCGCCTGGGGGCGACGGGCGTGCATTTGTATCCGCTGTCTTACTGGAATTGGCCGGACGCGCCGGACATTGCATCCGTGCCGTTGAAACAATGGGATCGTGACTGGATGTGGTTCACTGCGTGGGCGCGTTATTCGTGGAATCCGGATGTGCCTGAGGATGTCGATCATGAATACTGGATCATGCGATTGGCGGAGGTTTATGGGAATACTAATGCGGCATCCCACATTTTGCAGGCGGTCAATGCGGCCGGTGAAGTGGCGCCGCGTCTGGTGCGCCGGTTCGGCATTACGGAAGGGAATCGGCAGACGCTCTCGCTGGGGATGACGCTGGATCAATTGGTGAATCCGGCGAAGTACAAGGCCATTGAAGATTTGTGGCTTTCGCAGGCACCGCCCGGCGAGCGGCTGGACGAATATGTGAAGAAGGAATGGAATCACGAACCGCACGTGGGTGAGACACCGCCTTCCATTATCCGCGAAGTGCTGGACGCTTCGTCCAATGCCGTCGCGGCGGCGGCGGCAGCGGAGCCATTCGTCACCAAAAACCGGGATGAATTTGCGCGGCTGAAAAACGACACCCTTTGCATTCAGGCGATGGGGGAGAATTATGCGGCCAAAGCGAAGGCGGCGGAACTGGTGCTGCGCTATAACTACAGCCACGACATCGCCGACATGGAAGCGGCGGAGCGGTATCTCGCGGAGAGTTTGACGGCTTACCAGAAGCTCGATGACCTCACACGGCCGGCCTATCACTTCGCGAATGGCATGCAGACGTCGCAGCGGAAAATTCCGGTGCCCGGCGGGGCGAAAGGCCTGGGGACGAATTATCTGTGGTCGCAACTCGTGCCGATGTATCAGCGCGAGTTGGCGGCTTTCCAAGACAAGGTGGCGCAACTGAAGCAGCCGGTGCCGGTTGCGGCCGTGGCGGATGACACTGGTATCAAGCCTTGGCCGGCGGCCGCGTTCAAACTCATCAGTACCAATGCCGAGACCTACGTGGTGCAGCCCGGAGCCCGGGTGTTTGCGGACCGGGAGTTTGCGATTCAAAGTCTGGCCCCGGAACTGAATGGTTTGACTGGTATCCGTTTCGCCCATGAAGCGGCGAAGAAGGGGCGTTACGTACCCATAGAATTTGAAGCGGCGGAGCCGGTGCAGGTGTTGGTGGGTTATTTCAAAGCCACGCAAAAAGGCTGGCTGCAAGTGCCCAATTTGGAAACGGCGGCGCAGGCGGATGAACGCGGCGGGGTGGATTGCCTGCTCGATAACGCCGCCGCCATCGCCAGTTGCCCGGACGTGGAAGTCCACGCCTTCCGTTACGGGGCCGGGCGGCAGCGGCTGGAATTGATTGGCAAGGGCAGCTTTGTGATTCTCGGCATCGTGCCGCAATCGGTCATTTTGAACAAACGCGATGCCCGTCACGGCACTCATCAGCAATGAAACGGATTATTCTTAACATTTTTACGAGCGGTTTGGTAATGTCGGCCATGGGCGTCGGCGCCGGCAATTCCGGCGTGGTGGATGACACCGCCAGCCCCCATGCGCTGGTACACAGCGTGGGCCTGAATGAAACGCACTGGACCACCGGCTTCTGGGGGGATCGTTTTGAACTGTGCCGGACCCAGATGGTGCCCGGCATGGACCGGCTCATGGAGGGGACGAACTACACCCAGTTTTTTCGCAACTTTGAAATTGCGGCCGGGCAGGCGACGGGAAGGTCGCGCGGGGCGTCGTTCAATGACGGTGATTTCTACAAGTTTCTGGAAGGAGCGAGCGCGACCTTGGCGGTAACCAATGATGCGCAGCTCAGTGCGCGATTGGACCGCATCATTGCCGTGATCGGCAAAGCCCAGACGACCAATGGCTACATTGATACGTGGGTGCAATTGCATCAGCGCGAGCCGAATTCGAAAGCGGCCCCGTTCGGCGAGCGCAATAATTTTGAGGTCTATAACATCGGGCAATTGATGACGGCGGCGTGCGTGCATTACCGGGTTACGGGCAAAACCAATTTTCTCGCCATCGCCCGCAAGGCGGCGGACTGCCTGATTCAGGCCTTTGCGAAGCCCACGCCGGAGACGGCGGTCAATTCGGTCTGTCCTTCGCATTACATGGGCAGCGTGGAACTGTATCGCGCCACCGGGGATGTGCGGTATCTGGAACTGGCGAAGAAATTCATCGCCATGCGGGATTTGGTCAAAGATGGCGAAAGCGATGATCAGGAACGGATTCCGTTTGGCCAGCAGGAGGAGGCCGAAGGCCACGCGGTGCGCGCCAATTATCTGTATGCGGGCGCGGCGGATTTGTATCTGGAAACCGGTGACAAGGCGCTGTGGAAACCGCTGGCGGCGATTTGGACCAATGTGGTCACCGAAAAGATGTACATCACCGGCGGCTGCGGGGCGTTGTATGACGGCGCGTATCCGGATGGCGGTCGGTTTCATAATAACATCAGCCGCGTGCATCAGGCCTATGGCCGGAATTATCAACTGCCCAACATCACCGCGCACAACGAAACCTGTGCGAACATCGGCAATGCCCTCTGGAACTGGCGCATGTTTCTGGCCACGGGCGAGGCGCGGTACATGGATGTCGTGGAACTCGAACTTTACAACAGCGTTCTCTCGGGTGTGGCGCTGGACGGGACGAATTTCTTTTACACCAATCCGTTGCGGGTGATCGATCCGCCGCCGGTGGTGTTGCGCTGGTCGCGCACGCGCGTGCCGTTTGTGGGATCGTTTTGCTGTCCGCCCAATCTGGTGCGAACCGTGGCCGAATCGGCGGATTATGCGTATGGCAAAACCGGCGATGCGGTCTGGGTGAACCTCTACGGTAGCAGCGTGCTGGATACGCGATTGACCAATGGGGACCCGGTGAGGCTGGTGCAGGAGACGGAATATCCATGGAACGGCCGGGTGCATCTCCGCATTGAAGCCGCCGGCAAAAAGGAGTTTGCCCTCAAGCTGCGCATTCCGGGCTGGGCGGCGAGCGCGGCGGTGCGGGTGAATCTGGGGCCGGTGGATGAGCACGCCAAGCCGGGCAGCTATTTTGAAATCCGGCGCGTCTGGTCGGCGGGGGATGTGGTGGATTTGGATCTGCCCATGCCGGCGCGCTTGATGACCGCCAATCCGCTCGTAGAGGAGGATTTTGGCCAAGTGGCGGTCCAGCGTGGTCCGGTGGTATATTGTCTGGAGTCGCCCGACTTGCCGAAGGGCATCCGGCTTTCCGATGTGCGTGTGCCGACGGACATTCAACTGGAGGCGCGTTACGATCAGCGCCTGTTCGGCGGCGTGGCGGTGTTGGAAGGAAAGGCGCTGGCCATCGCGCCGGAAAATTGGAGCGGTCAGTTGTACCATGAATTTCATCCGGCGGCGGCGCGGCCAATCAAGCTGCAATTGATTCCCTATTCGCTCTGGCAAAATCGCGGGCCGTCGGAGATGTCCGTGTGGCTGCCGTTGCAAAATTAATTTCATGAAAACCGGTTCTCATACCATTTCCAATTTGCAATTGCCCATGCCGCTCCTAACGGAGCTTGGGATTTTGAGGAAATGGATCTGCAAATATGCCGTTCCTCCGGAGCTTAGACAGGCTGACATCGGGGTGGATTCAAACTGCAAGCGGTACCCGGCCATGTTGCAAGTGGCGATTTTCGGACTCCTTTTGATGACGGTGGGTTTGTTTTCACCGTCAGCCTTGGCGGTGGAGACCAATGGGGATTCGGTGTTTCTTTCCACCTCGTTCCGGGATGCGGACCAGAAGTTCCTGCGCTTTTTATCGAGCTCGGACGGGTATCACTGGACGAATGTGCCCGGCACGTTTTTGGAAGCCAAGGCCGGTGCGAGCCAGCAGTTTCGCGATCCCAGCCTGTTGCGCGGGCCGGATGGCACGTTCCATCTCGTATGGACGGCAGGGTGGCATCATGACCAGGGGTTTGGGTATGCGTCGTCGCGGGATCTGATCCACTGGTCGGCGCAGCAGTTTGTGCCGGTGATGACGAATGAGCCGACCACGGTGAACGTGTGGGCGCCGGAACTGTTTTATGATGACGGACAGTTCATCATCGTCTGGGCTTCCACCATTCCGGGACTTTTTCCGGACAAGCTGGAAAAGCACGACAACAACCAGCGGCTCTATTTTACCACCACCAGCGATTTTGCCAATTTTACTCCGACGAAATTATTTTATGACGGCGGGTTCAGCGTGATTGACCCGTTTATTTTGAAGGACGGTGCGCGGTATGTGTTGGTGTGCAAAGACAATTCACGGCCGGCGCTAAATCTCCGCGTGGCTTTTTCCGATTCGCCGGTGGGGCCATGGAATGACGTGTCCGCACCGTTCACGCAAAAGTTCACCGAAGGCCCATGCGCGTTAAAGGTGGGCGACGACTGGTTGATTTATTTTGACGCCTACCGGCAGAAGATTTATGGCGCGGTCAAGACCCGGGATTTTAAGACGTTCACGGACATAACTTCGGAGGTCAGCTTCCCGGTCGGCCACAAGCATGGCACGGCGTTGCGGGTGCCGCGCGAAATCCTGGAAGGCTTGCTGAAGGCGCAGCCGTAAAAATCACTTTCTTTCATATGAAAAAATATATTGCGGTACTCGTTACCCTGTTTGGTCTTTCCGTGGCTACGGCGCTGGCGGACAAGAAATCCGGCGGCACCGATACGAATCTGCCACCCGGGCAAGTGGAGGCGAATTACACCAAGGCCATTGAAGGTCGCACCGACGGCGTGCTGAAGGCGCTGGCGCTGACCGATGCCGCCGCCGCGGCCAAGGTGCATGCTGCCGTGATCGCCCAATACCGCGCGCTGAAAGCCTGGCATGAGGCGAACGATGCGCAGCTCAAGGCGGTCAAAGGGGACACCAACGCGGTGGCGCAAATTCGGGCGTCTTTGAAGACGTTGCATGACGGTTTCCTGGCAAAGCTCGGCGAGGTGCTCACGCCTGCGCAAGTGGAAACGGTGAAAGACAAACTGACGTACGGCAAGGTGCAGTTCACCTTCGGCGGTTACGTGGCGCAATATCCCGCTCTGACCGAGGCGCAGAAGCAGCGCGTGCTCGAATTGCTCAAGGAGGCCCGGGAAGAGGCGATGGATGGCGGCAGTGCGGATGAAAAGACGGCGGTGTTCCAGCACTACAAGGGCAAGATTAACAATTACCTGTCCAAGCAGGGATTGCACCCTGCCAAGGCCAAGCCGAAGGCTGAGGAGGGTAATGAACCGGGGAAGTAACTCGATTACGCTTGCATAGAGGTTTTTGGAATGCAAGTGCAATGCAAAATCGCTGAAGCAATGGAAATGCAATGGTTGGAAGAGGCTTTATTGAGGATATAGCTGTAAGTGGTTGATAAATTGCATTTCGATTAGTTGGCACGAGTGTTGCTTTAAGAGTGGTGTCGATTGAAAACCCAATCGGGAAACCAAAACTAAACAACCGAAAAAAAGAACGACTATGAAAACGAACAAAATCAACTTACTCACCCTGGCGGCCTTGATCATTACGCCCGCTCTTTACGCGGCGCCTGTGAGCAGCAGCGGCACCCCGGCCCCGGAACAATCCTCGGCGGACCCCTACGGTCTGCAAACGGCCGGTCCGGTGATGCAGGCCGGTTCGACGGCGGACTCCAAGAATTTCGACACGACGGTGATGCCGAGTCTGATGAGCTTCATCAACAAGAACCTGCCGGAGACCGTGAACAACACCAAGAGCACGGCGTTTGAAGTGGACCCGAGCAAGCTGGTGATGGCGAACAATTACAATGTGACGGCGACCTTTGTGTATGAGAACGCCGGTTACCACAACTCGTTCGGGGTGGATGAAGTGGCGGCGGGCCAGACGGGGCCGCAGAGCGCGTTTGACGAAGTGACGGCCCCGACGGCGAAGTTGATTTTCCCGGACGCGTCCACGCCGGCGGGCGGCGGAGCGGCGATTGGCACGGGTGCGACGACGCAGGATCAGCCGGTGGTGCCGGGCGACTTTGTGAACCTGGGCAACGTGAGCAAAGGCACGGCGCTGGATTTCTTCCTGGTCGCGAATGGTGCGAATGGCGGGAATCAAGTGTTTTCGGCGAATGAATCGCTGAACCAGGACGGTTTTAGCCAGCACGTGGCTGGTTTTACGACGCACCTGTTCGCGGTGCCGCAGTTGAACAGCCCTTACCTGTTCCTGTCGTTTGAAGACTTGTGGGGCGGTGGC
>CAIQKM010000181.1 GCA_903872345.1 uncultured Verrucomicrobia subdivision 3 bacterium
GGCAAACTGCGGGAATGCGGGGTGCCACCCTCAAGGAATCGTCGCAGAATTGAAATCGAAAAATGACCGAACAGTGAAAATATACAGGTTTTACCGACCTGAAATCATTCTCAGCTAAATCTTAACCGGACAGTAGTGATATGATATATAAGCCGTCAAGGAGTCGGCCCATAGTTTTGTGCTATTCCCATAAAGCTGTCAGCCTGCCGCTATGCCGTTACCGCTCCGATTTATGCGAATTCGTGCCCCTTCTTAAAAATTGTTGCATTTCACCCAAACAATGCTATTTATTATACGCGTATAGAGTACAATATATAGCATTATGCAATCGGTAATTACTCAAAATAACATTGATGCGGCTTTCAAGCTGTTGGCCGGACGCCTTGACTTGGCTCAAACCGAGCCGATTCGTTTGGTGATATGCGGTGGCTCGGCCTTGATTGCCATGGGCTTGCGCCAACGCACCACCAGAGACGTGGATGTGGTGGCGCTGCTCAATGCCACGAATGAATTGGCCAGCCCAGACCCGCTGCCTGAATTTTTGCTCACTGCCGCCGCCCAGGTTGCGCGTGATTTGGGGTTATTTGACAACTGGCTCAACAACGGACCGAGCCGTGGTGAAGGAGGACTTTTTCAGATGGGTTTGCCGGCGGGCCTTGGCGGCAGACTGACAGCAAAGGAATACGGATCACGTCTGACTGTCCATTTTATTGGCCGTCTCGACCAAGTTCATTTCAAACTCTACGCGGCAGCCGATCAACGGGACGGCACGCATCTGAACGATCTCAAGGCGCTCCATCCGAATGCCGCCGAACTTGAAGCCGCCGCCCGCTGGGCGATGACCCACGATGTCTCGGAAGGCTTCAGGATGATCTTGAATGAATTGCTCACGCAACTTGGCCATGAATCCATCGCTAAAAACATTTAAGGGCGAGTATTTGACTTTGTTGCTGGATTTTCTCTGGCGGCAGTGGTCTGCCTTGGGCGGGGCGGGTCAGGTGCGGGCAAACGATGATTGGGTCGCCGACCCGGAGGCTCTATTATTGCTGACCTGCACGATGGGCCGTTACGATCCGCGCCTCTTTGATGAAATGCTGGACTGGCTGCAAACCAACGGCTGGCTTGTCAATATCATGCGGCTCAAGCGCATTCTCCGTGAGGAAAAATTCGCCGGCGAACGGGTGCTGGCGGCGGTGGCCGGATTATTGGCCAAAGGAACGGAGACGCCGAAGTGGAAACAGCTTGCCGCATTGCACCCGCTCCCCGCCGCCAACGAGACATTGTTTTTCAGTGAAGACGGCCAGCCGATTCCCGTGGCCGGCGAACCTGAAGCGATCTTCGCGCGTTACGGGTGGCGGCGCGGGCCGCTGCGATTGCGCGGTTATTCACAGTATTTCCGTCTGGCGGAAACGGCCAGCCTCATCCTGCAACTCCGCGCATTGCTTGGCATTAGCGTCCGGTGTGAAATTGTGTTTTACCTGCTGACGCATGAGGCGGCTCATCCCGCGCAGATTGCGCGTGAGGGGTATTATTTTGAGCGGGCGGTGCAAGGCACGCTGGCGGACATGAGCCGGTCAGGTGTGATTCAAGTGCGCTCGGCCAATCGGGAAAAACGCTACTGGCTCAAACCGGACGAATGGCTGCGGTTGCTCAATCGCGCCGGCCAACCCGCGCCCCGATGGATCACATGGCCGCCATTTTTCAGCGCGCTGGAGCAAATCTGGCTGCGGCTGAATAATCCAAAATTGAACGATTTGGAACCGTTACTGCAAGCGTCTGAAGTTCGGCAGCTCATGATACAAGTGCGACCCGCTTTGGAACGCGCCGGCTTTGACCGCGCGCTTTCCGATGACCGGCAATACTTGGGCGAATCCTACTTGCCCGTGTTCATTGCCGATGTAAAAAAACTTCTGTGTTAAAACCCCCTGACGTTTGTCCTTGAATGCCGGACCTTCCTACCCCACCCTATGCTTGCCAGGGCCCATGGAATAGGGACTTACGAACCCCGCCAGGGCCGGAAGGCAGCAACGGTAGTTTGCTCCGTATCTGCCGTGGTCACCCTGGCACTCTTCAATTTCCATTCCGGCATTTACCAACCCGGTCTTTCGCCCTACATTGGGCGAAACCATCGCGGGCGGTCGGCCGGCGGTAATCCAAGCACCCATGTCATACCAAGTCATAGCGCGTAAATATCGTCCGCAGCGGTTCGCGGATGTCGTCGGGCAGGAACACGTCACCCAGACGCTGGCCAACGCCATTTCGCAGAAGCGCATTGCCCACGCCTATCTCTTTTGCGGCCCGCGCGGCACCGGCAAGACCACCATCGCCCGCATCTTTGCCAAGGCGCTGAACTGCACCGGCGGCCCGAGCATTGACTTCTCCGATGACGACCTGCGCGTGCAGGAAATCACCGAAGGCCGGTCATTGGATGTCTTGGAAATCGACGGCGCGAGCAATAACGGCGTGGAACAGGTGCGCGAACTGCGCGAAACCTGCAAATACGCCCCCGCCAACGCGGCCTTCAAGATTTACATCATTGACGAAGTTCACATGCTCTCCACCGCAGCCTTCAATGCGCTGCTAAAAACGCTGGAAGAACCCCCGGCGCACGTGAAGTTCATGTTCGCCACCACCGACCCGGAAAAGGTGCTGCCGACCATTCTGTCGCGCTGCCAGCGGTTTGATCTGCGTCGCATTCCCGCCGCGCTCATCACCAAGCATCTGGCGGAAATCGCCGGCAAGGAACAGGTGACCATTGATGCCGCCGCCTTGCACGCCATCGCGCGCGGCGCCGATGGCGGTATGCGCGATGCCGAGTCCACCCTGGACCAGCTCATCAGTTTTTGCGGCAACCATATTGAGGAAGCCGACGTGCTCTCCATGTTCGGCCTCGCGGCGCAGAACCAGATTCTCAAGCTGAGTCAGGCCGTACTGGCCGGTGATATTCAAAACGCCCTCACCCAGTTGAACGAACTGGCGCAGGGCGGCAAGGATCTGGGCCGGTTGCTGGCCGATTTGCTCAACCACTTCCGCAACGTGCTGATCTTCCAGGTTTCCCGGGGTGATCTCACGTTGCTGGAAGCTTCCGAAGCCGAAACGCAGGCCTTGAAAGAACAAACCGCCCTCGCCACCACGGATGCCCTGACGCGCATTCTGGAGGTTTTTGCCGACGCCGAACTTCGTCTGCGCGATGCCACGTCCAAGAAAATTCTGCTGGAAGTGGCGCTGTTAAAATCCATCGAAGCGCGCAATGCGCTGCCGATTGACACCATTTTGAAGCAGTTGAACCAGATGCGCAGCCAGGCGGGGTCGGATGCACCAGCGGTGACCGCCAGTGCCTCGCCCCGGTTCGCGCCGGTTCCAGCCGCTGCTCCATCCCCTGCCCCGACGGCGGCCCCGGCTCCGCTCGCCTCGACTCCGAAACCCGCCGCGACCGTCCCCCCGCCTCCGGCGCCGGTGGCGGCACCCGCACCTGCTCCTTCGCCCGCCGTGGCAGCGGGCACGCCGGTTAATTTGGCCGAATTGTGGAATCAACTCGCCGCCGCCGTCAACCGGGCCAGCACTTTTACCGCCGGCTATTTGAAATTTGCCCACCCGGTTTCGTTTGAAAAACATGTCTTGGTAATTGGCTACGACCCGGAATTTGAAGACTACCTTGGGCTGGTTGATAACGCTCGTAATCACACCCTACTGGCCACGAAATTAGGTGAAATGGGTTATGCTAACGCGATGATCAAGTTCATCAAGTCGGAAGCCCCGGCCGGTTGGGAACGCAAACCGGTGGCCGCCACTCCGCCCCCGGCCCCCGCCGCGCCCAAACCCGCCACGGCGGCGACCGCTCCGGAAGCAGCCCCGGTGGAAAAGAAAACCGCCCCGATTGCTTTCAACAAGGAAGAGTTTAAGAACGATCCGCTGATTCAAAAAGCGCTGGAGGTTTTCAAAGGCACGATTGTGGACGTCCGTGCCTGAGGTCCAAACAAACGGTTCAGGGACAAGAAAAAGTATGTCATAACACTCGCCCTCGCCCCCCGTGAGTGGATGAAACGGTTGCCGCCTATTTCGCGAATCAAGCCGCTGGATTGGCCGGACAGGTGGTCGAATGATCAGAAAATGTGCCAGGGCAATGCCCTCTCCGTGGGGAGAGAGGGTTGGGGTGAGGGGATTTGAGCCGGTAAAACCATCGGCCTCCTCACCCCGGCCCTCTCCTCCCTCGGGGGAGGCGAGGGAGAAAACCAGGACAATTTCAAGATGCACCCAACCCCGTCTCCCGGTAACTGGCAAAAATAAAAGAGGCTGCCGCCAGCGCGACAGCCTCCCGTCAACAACTCATTAACCGGCCTTACCGGCGATGCCCCTCGTGGGCCCGGTTCCACTCAAAATGAACCGGACGGTCATAATGGGCCGGATGATAACGCCAGGCACCCGGCATCCAGACCCAGCGCACCGATTGCCACGACCAGCAACCCGGCGCCCAGACATAATCCACTCCCGGACAATTCGGCACCCGCTCCACCAGCACCGCCGGAGCCGGACAGGTCGGAACTACCACCACCGGAGCAACCGGCGCCGTTGCCACCACCGGTACACGGAACGAGACACCAAAACGCACACCAGCGTTGGCCGACAAGGCAGCCGTACCCAGGAGAACCGCCGCAAGCATCATTTTCGTTTTCATAATGGCTTTCTATTTTTATAAGGCTTCATTGCCTTACAAAAACCCAGACGGGACATTTGTTTTAAAGTTACATCACGCCCAATTAGCTTTATCACAACTGTTTGCAACGTTTTTAAAACCCACAAACAAAACCCGTTCTTCCCCCCATCCACCGCGCAA
Source organism: uncultured Verrucomicrobia subdivision 3 bacterium (assembly GCA_903872345.1). GTDB lineage: Bacteria > Verrucomicrobiota > Verrucomicrobiia > Limisphaerales > UBA11358 > UBA11358. The sequence continues at coordinate 4,835 of CAIQKM010000181.1, forward strand.
AATTTGCATAGGAACAGCCGGTTTACACCCCTGCCAAGTGACTTTACTCCCCAAGGCGGTACTCCCCCCGTTTAGAGCGGCTTGTACCGGATTGTATCGGCAGCGGGTGTGCCTTACTCTTAAACCCAATGAACGATCCGGCCAGCCTCATTCCCGAGCCTTCCGCCAAAGCTTCCGCCCGCCTGAGACTGGCCGGCCGCATTATCTTAGGGGCCGGGATCTTGAGCGCCAGCGTGGTTTATTGGGTGGGCAGCCGCGCCCAGACCGACCCCGATGACCCGATGATGGCAGGCTATTCCAAAGTGGAAGACCGGCAACTGAACATCATGTATGGCAAAATGGGCTCCACTTTTCACGATCTGCTGGCCGATCTGGAACGCCCCGGCGCCCTGGCGGTCATCATCATCATATTCTCCATCCTGATCGCCCTCGTCTGTTTCCGCCTGGCCGAACCGTTGCCGCCGGAGCCGCCGGATAAAAACAACGGAACCGCATCTTAAGCGCAACCATTCGCCGGGTGGAAACGTCTGTTTTCCCGATGAATTTAGTTTTTTTGCGCGCCACCTCCCTTTTGGTCCTGCCAGCGATCCTGTTTGCCTCCCGCTTAACCACCCCGGCGGCCGCCTTGCCCGACCCGCAACGCATCCGGGAAATCGCCGGCTGGCTGCCCGCCCACGCCGCCGGCATTGGCCAGCCCATTGCCAGCCGGGCCGCCTGGGAAAAGGTCGCCGCCGATTACCCCCAGTTAAATGAGGTGATCGCCCAAGCCGTCAAGGCCGCCGCCAAACCGCTGGAACGTCAGCGGGACGATCTGTTCCTGGAATTTTCGCAAAACGGCAACCGCGAACGCTGGCAAACCGCCGAAAATCCCCGGCGCGAACGTATTCAAACCTTCGCCCTCGCCGAGTGTCTGGAAAATAAGGGACGTTTTGTCGCCCCGCTGGAACAGGCCATTGCCGCCATTTGCGCCGAAAAAACCTGGGTGCTTTCCGCCCACGACCGCAGCCTCCGGAATTTTCATGGTGAAGCCGTTGAAATTGATCTCGGCGCCGCCATGATGGCCGGCACGCTCGCCACCACCGATTACCTGCTCGGCGACAAACTGTCGCCCGCCACCCGCCGGCTGATCCACGAAAACCTGCAACGGCGCATTTTCACCCCCTATCAGTCGGTCATCAACGGAAAAAGCCGGAGCTACTTCTGGATTCATGGCATCAACAATTGGAATGCCGTCTGCCTCGATGGCGTCACCACCGCCGCGCTGGCCGAACTGGATTCCCCCGCCGAACGCGCCTGGTACATTGCCGTGGCGGAAAAGAATCTTGAATACTATTTCGCCGGTTTCACCCCGGACGGTTATTGCGTCGAAGGTCTGGGCTATTGGGTTTACGGCTTTGGCAACTATGCCCTCCTGGCCGAAACCATCCGCCAGGCCACGGGCGGGCATCTGGACCTGCTCGCCCAACCGCCGGCCGCGCAACCCGCGCTCTTCGGCGCCCGCACCGAAATTCTCAACGGCATCTATCCCTCCATCGCCGACTGCCATCCCGGCAATCAGCCCGCCCCCGACCTGATGTATTTCCTGAACCGCCGCTTCGGCTGGCAACTGCCCGCCTGGTCGGCTCCGGAACTGAAGGGCGAACTCCATAACCGCGTGACCATGGCCTTTTTGCCGTCCGACCTCCCGGTCATCCACGCCGAAAACAATCTCGGCGAAATCCCCTGGCGTACCGGGTTTCCGCAAGGCGGCGTCTTTATTTTCCGCCCCGGCCCCGCCGCACCTGTGCCGTTTGCCGCGTGCATCAAAGGCGGCAACAATGGCGTGAGCCACGGCCACAACGACGCCGGCAGCTTCAGCGTCGTGGCCGGCCATAACATGGTCATTTGTGATCCGGGCGGCGAAGTCTATACCGCCCGCACCTTCGGTCCCCGCCGCTACGACAGCAAGGTGCTCAACTCCTTCGGCCACGCCGTGCCCGTCGTGGGCGGTCAATTGCAACACGATGGCAGCGACGCCAAAGCCGTGATCTTATCCACGAACTTCACCGAAGCCGCCGACTCAATTACCTTCGACCTCCGCTCCGCCTATTCCGTGGCCGGCCTGAAAAAACTCGAACGCACCTTTGTCTATCAACGGGGAAAATCAGCCGCCCTCACCGTGACGGACAACGCCGCTTTCGCCAAGCCGAACACGTTTGAGTCGGCCCTGATCACGTGGGGCACCGTTACCCGCCTGAATGGAAACCGTCTCATCATCCAGGACGGCGACGACACCGTCGGCGTGGACATTGATACGCAGGGCCAGCCCTGCCACATCAAACAGGAGCGCATTGACGAAGATGTCTCCAACCACCGCCAACCCACCCGCGTCGGCATCGTGCTGGATGCCAAAGCCACGGCATTCCAAGTCACCCTAAAAATCCAGCCCGCCGCCGGCGCAAACGAAAAATAATTCCATCCTCAACCCTCGCCCTGAGCGGACGCCCTCAATGCGCCGCCCGCCCGCAAATGGTAAGCACGATGCCCGCCAAAATCCCGAGCACCGCCGGCAATTTCTTCCACCCGTTGAGCTCGCCAAAAAACAGCAGCCCGCCGCCGAAAGCCACGAGCGTGCTGGCCCGCCGCAGACTCATCACCAGCGAGACCAGCGCATCCGGCTGGCGCAGGGCGCTGAAATAAAGGTAATCCGCCACCAGCAGCGCCAGCGAGATGAACGGCACCGTCCAGCGCCATTGAAATTCATTGCGCGGCCACCACCGCAGTTTCCAGCCAATGGACATCGGCAGAAAACACACGACCAGGTAAATCGAAAACCAGCACTGCACCGTCGGCACCGTAAATTTCAGCGTCCCCAGCAGGTACTTGTCGAACAGCGAACTCAGCGCCCCAAACAGCGTGCCCATGATCAGAAACCACACCCACTTGTTGCGATGGAAATGCACGCCTTCCTTTGATCCGATAAAGGAAAGCCCGATGAACGAAGCCAGCGTGGTGAGCACTCCGATGGTTTCCAGCCAAGTCGGCCGTTCGCCCAGAATCAAGATGGCCCCAAACAGCGTCCACAGCGGACTCGTCGCCCGGATCGGCGCCCCGAGCGACAGCGGCAAATGCTTCAAACCATAGTAGGTGCCAATCCACGAAGAAGCGACGATCAACGATTTGAGAAACAGCAGAAAGTGTTGGTGGGGCGTCAGCGATTCCGTCACCAACCCCGCCGGCAACAACCCGGGATACACCGCTTGCACCAGCAGCAAAACACCCCACACCCCCGCCCCGGTCATGGTGCTCAGAATCAATACCGGCGTCACCGCATTCGCCCGCACCGAGTGTTTGGTGCAGAGATCATACAGTCCCAGAAAAAAGGCGGACAATAATGTGGCTAAAACCCAGCTCATCTTTAAATGGCAAACGGGCGAACCGCTTTGGCTCGCCCGTGGTTGCTGAGAATCAAAATCGGCCCCCATGCTACCAACCGCCACCCGGTTTGTCCAATGGCGTGCGAACGGCTGTCGCCTCGGTGTGCATCCTTATCCTGCCCCGAATGATCGGGTGTGCGGGAGGATTGTCAGGGGTTTCGTCACTGTGTCCAGTTGCGCCCGGCTGGGTGGCCGGGTAATTTTTCCGATGCATTCGGGCGGCGTTTGAATTAATCTGCGCGGAGGAAAAAGGATTCAAATCAACCAGGCAACATTGCGCAGCCGATAACCATATGAAAAAACCGTTCATCCTGATGTCATTGCTCGTCCCGCTCATGGGCTGGGCGGCGGATACCACCAACAGCCCGGTCCCCGCCAAGATCGGGGCCAAAGCGGCGAGTCAAAATTACGACCAACTGCTCACGGTGACGGGGACGGTGGCGCAGGTTTCGATCCGGCCCGCGATTGTTTTTATCAATCTGGATCAGCCTTATCCGGATTCCCCGTTTGCGGCAATCATCCATCCGGACGCGACCAACCAGTTTGGCGATCTAAAGGCGCTGAAGGGCAAGACGGTGGAGATCACAGGCAAGATCAAGAACTACCATGATCGGCCGGAAATCATTCTGGATCACTCCAACCAACTGGTGGTAGTGACGGGATCGCTGACGACCAATGCGCCAGCCAAGTAACCTCCAACCTCCTACTGCGACACGGCGCGGTAGAAGCGGCGGGAGCTGGTGGCGGGGTCGGTGAACTGGTTGGTGCCCGTGGTGAATACGAGGTTGGTGAGCACGGACCAGGCGGGCGGCAGATTGGTGGCGTATTGAATTTGGATGGTAGCCGCTGCCGCGCCGGTAACGGTGGCTTGGAAGATATGATTGGAGACGGACAGGTTCCGCAGCACCGGGACGCGGGGCAGCGTTATTTTGAAGACGGTGCCATCGTCAAAATTGCCGCCGTAGTAGGTCGTGCCGTAGATATTTCCATCGCTGCCCAGGGCCAAACCGGCTTTGGGATAAGCGCCATTGGTCGTGGAAAAACTGATCAGCGAAGTCAACACCCCGTTGGTCGTGATCTTGTACACCGTGCCGGAACCATCATTGGTGCCGCCCAAAAACGTGCTGCCGTAGAAACCACCGTCACCGCTGGGAATCAAGGTCCCAATCGGATACTCACCATTATTGCCATTGAAACTGGCCAGCGGGGTCACCACGCCGTTCGTGGTGGTTTTGAAAACCATGCCCAGGTTGTTGCTGCCGCCGAACTCGGTGGTGCCATAGAAACAGCGTCACCGCCCAAGGCGAGTCCGGCATTGGGATAATTTCCATTGGTACCGCCAAAATAAAATAACGGCGTCAGCACGCCATTGGTGGCGACCTTAAAGATGGTGCCATACCCGTTGCCACTGTTCAGATTGGTCCGGCCGCCATAGGGGGTGACCCCGTAAAATGCGCCGTCGGTGCCGCCGGCCAGCAAGGCATTGGGAAAAGCGCCGTTGCCATTGGTAAAACTGGTGAGGGTGAACAGGGTGCCGCCGGTGGTCAGTTTGCAGATGGTGCCGTAGCCGTTGCCGGCCGTGCCGTGCGAGGTGTTGCTATAGAGACTGCCGTCGTTGCCAAACTGCCAGTCCGCCTCGGGATAAGTGCCGTTGGTGCCGCCAAAGCTGGCCAGCAGGGTCAGAGTGCCGTTGGTGGTGACTTGAAAGGCCGTGCCGAAGGTGTTGGCTCCCCCGGCATTGGCCGAGCCGTATAAAATGCCGTTGGTACCCTGGGTCAGCCCGGCATCCGGATTCGCCCCGGTGGTGCCGTTCAAAGCCGCCAGCGTCGTCACGGCGCCGCCGGTGGAAACTTTGAACACAATGCCGTCGCCATTGGTTCCGCCGTTTACGGTCGTGCCATAGAGCGAACCATCCTTGCCCAGCACCAGCCGGCCGAGGGGGTTGGCGCCGTTGGTGCCGTTAAAATGGCAGAGAGTCGTGAGCACGGGTTGCGCCGTGGCGGTGAGCGTCAGCAGGGTGGCGCCAAAGATCGTTGCCAGCAATTTCATGGTGTTACGAATTACCCGTGTTTAGTGATGTTACCGGAGATGAAATCGCATAATTTCGCATCAAGTCAAGGTTCAATCGGAGCCGGGTAAAATCAGGCGGCGGGAGCGAAGGGGTTTTTCTTTGGTGCCGGCGCGCCGCGACGGAGAAACAGCGGAGCCACAAAAAGATAAATCCAGCCCAGAATGAGGTGCAGGCCAAAGATGTAAAGCAACTGCACCAGGTCGCAGACGCCAAGCTCGTAGAGAACCAGGGTGGTGGAAAGAAGCAGCGCGCCGGGCATGAGGGCGGCCCCCGCCAGCCGCCAGGCCCCGAAGAGACTGACATCGCGATCGCCAAAAAAACAGATAATCCAGACGGGCAGGCAATAAACGGTGGCGAGCACAAACCAGGTCAGCAGCAGGCCGAGAAACGTGCCGATGCTGGCCAGCACCAGAATGTCCGGACGCCAGGCTTCCCAGAGCGGCTTAAGGTCGGTCTTGTTGGCGGGGATGTAGGTGCCGGGGGCATAGTCGGGCGGATAGAAAAGTTCGGCGGGCCCGAACAGGGAAAGGATCACCACCGAGTTGGTGCCAAACTCGAATTGAAAATCGGCCGGGGAGCGGATGTCGCCGGCATGATCGAGATCCACGCTGAAGGCGAGCAGATCGCCCTCGGCCAGCAATACGGGGGATTCATCGTGCCATTCCAGGCGGCCATGGAGGATCTGGCCCTGAGCGGGGAGCGCATCCACGGCGTCATCCACGGTGGGGAAAATGCCGTTGTCCAAAAACCAAAAGACGGCGGCGGCGGCCAGGACGGCGACGAGAGCCTGCACAAAGAACAGCCGGCCAAACGAAGCGCGCGCGAACGCCGCCACGCCGCGCGGCGTGATGGGCTCCCAGGCACAGGCCGGTTCGGTGAAGGCACTCACAGGCGGAATTCTAGCGGGAATGGCGGGCGGCTTCAATCATTGGTGGCGGGGCTATGGGGATTGAACGCGGAGTCGCAGAGGGAGATGAGTTACGCAGAGAAGGCAATGGCACCCCGCCGGGAGAGGGGTTTCCCGAGATGCGCCTTTTGGCCATTTGCCCGTCAGTCCGACCAATCCAGCCGCTTGATTCACGAAAAAAACGGCAACCGTTTCTCCTTCTCCCGGGGGAGAAGGCCGGGATGAGGGCGAGCGTTATCACATACTTTCCCCCCGCTCCGCCGGGCACACACGGTTGCTTCTTTCCAACCATTTTGCCAGAACGGACGCGCAAAGCCGGTCACAGACCGGCGCTCCGAACGGTGGATGGTTCGAGGCCGGTGGCAAGATGCGCCCCCCCAAAAAAACACCCCTCGCCGGTTTCCCGGCGAGGGGTGAAGACATTAGACCGTTCAGGCCTTCGGACCGTTCGGCGCGCCGGGGGCGGGCTGCGGCGTGTGAATGACGGGCAGCGGATAGCGCAATTTCATCACGTCGTCCACGAGCACTTCGATGTAGTAGGTGCCGGCGGTTTCGAATTTCACGTTGGCGAAGAACAGGACGTTGGTGGCGCTCAGGACGGGGTCGCGCAACTCAAACTTCATTTCGCCCTTGCTGATCACGGTGGTCTGATCGGGTCCGATCAGGCGGATGCTTTCCGTGAACTGGCCGAGACCGGCGGTCCAGCGGTTGAACACACAAATGCGGCCGGCGACGATGGGAATCTGGGGAACGCGGAGCAGATTGACGACACCGATGAGGAACAGGTTGCCATTGGCTTCCTGGCGGACTTCCTCACAGAGGAGTGAACATTGGAGATCGGGAAGAATACGGGTGGCTTGCATGATATAACGATGCGACGGTTGGTTGGTTTTAGAGTTTGGCCTCGGCGGCCCGGACAGTGTTTTGCAGCAGCATGGCGATGGTCATGGGACCAACGCCGCCGGGATTGGGGGTGATCCGGCCGGCAATGGGCTGCACTTCGGCAAAGGCGACATCGCCCACCAGCTTGGTGCCGGATTTGGCGGTGGCATCCGGCACGCGGTTCACGCCCACGTCCATGATGATGGCGCCGGGCTTGACCATGTCGGCCTTCACAAATTCGGCCACGCCGATGGCGGCGACAATGATGTCCGCGCGCCGGCAATGGGCTTTGATATCCTTGGTGGCGGAATGGCAAATCGTAACGGTGCTGTTGGCGCGGCCGCCCTTCTGGCAGAGCATGGCCGCCATGGGTTTGCCTACGATGTTGCCGCGACCGAGAATGACCACTTCCGCGCCGGAGGTTTTGACGCCGGAACGAATGAGCAATTCCACGACGCCGGCGGGGGTGCAGGGTTTGAAGCCGGTTTCATCGCCCAGCATGAGCTTGCCGACGTTGACGGGATGGAAACCATCCACGTCTTTTTCCGGCAGCACGCTGGAATAAATGACGGACTCGCGAATCTGTTTGGGGAGCGGCGCCTGCACCAGAATGCCGTGCAAATGGCCGGCGGCATTCAGGCGGGCCAGCAAGGCGAGCAAATCGGCCTCGCTGGTGGCTTCCGGCAGCACATGCGTTTCGGAAACGATGCCCAGTTCGGCGCAGGCCTTTTCCTTGCGACCGACATAAACCTTGGAGGCGGGGTCTTCCCCCACCCGCACAAAGGCCAACCCGGGAACGATCCCCTTCGTTTTCAACTCCGCAACCCGGGCAGTCAGCTCGCGCTGAATCTGCGTCGCGATGGCGCGGCCATCAATGAGATTGTCGAGAGCCATTATTCAACCACTTGGATGCGTTGAATGGTCAGCAGCGGCGTGTCTTTCCAACGCGCCGCCAGGCTTTCTTCACCGGTCACGATCACGTGCAGGCCCTTGTAGTGGGAGAGATCCAGATTCGTGGTGGTGGTGTAGAGATAGTTGATTTCGCGGCCGCTCACCTGGTCATCCAACTGAAAGTAGGTTGGGGCGATAATGCTGCGGACAGGGTGTACGATCCCTTCGTGAGTGACGATGCGCGGCGGGAGGTTGGTTTCCTCATCGGAGGGAACGACCGGAATGGCATTCGTCGGCGGAGTGACCGAAGCCACGGCGTTGGAGTCGGCCACCGGGGTCACCGGGGGGGTGACGGCGACCGTGTTGGAATCGGTAACAGTCGCGACGGGGGTGGTGACAATCGGCGGGGCGTCGGCCACGGTGTTGGTCGTGGTCGGGACGGCCGGGATGGCGGGAGCCACCGGCGTGGTGTTATCCACGGTCGGGGTCGGCGTCGGAGTCACGGCGGTGGCCACGGGTTCGGTCGGGGTGCCGGACGGCTTCAGCAAGGAGGCGGCCACAAAAGCGTAGGCATTGGTGGGGGCGTCAATCTGCAACCAGTCGCCCTTGGCGGACACCTGATTGACGGGGGCGCCCTGTTCGAGCACGCCGAGGACGCTGAAATTTTCACCGGGACCGCCGCGAACGTTCAGCTTCTTGGCGGAAACCGCCTTGCTGGCGGCATCCACGAACTTGGCGTTGACCCAGACTTTGACACCGGCGGGCAAGGCGATCTTGGCCCATTGGGCGGGTTCATCGGCCTTGTGCTTGTCGAGCGTGATTTCGGCGATCACGGTGACCTTGTCACCTTTTTTGAGGTGGGAGATGACTTCGCCTTTGACGCCGGCCTGACCGCGGACATTGACGTGGTCGGTGGCAACTTCGGCATCACCGGGCAGCAGGGTTACCGGGGCTTCGGCAGCGGCGGCAACTTCCGGCTTGGCCACGGCGCTCTTCTTGGCCTTGGTGGCGGTTTTGGCCCCTTTCTTCTTGGCGGTGGTTTTCTTGTGTTTGACGGCGGCTTTCTTGGCCGGGGCATTCGTGGCGACGGGGGCCACCATGGTCGTGGCCGCCGGCGCGGGTACCGTGACAACCAGCGCGGGTGCGGCCGGCGCTGAATTCGTATTTACCTGGGCCACGGCACTCGTGGCGAGCATCACTCCCAGAACCAACCAACAGTTCGTTTTCATAAATCTCCAATCAATGTTTTAACTTCCACCGGGTTCAACGTCCGCCATTTGCCGGGTTTCAATTCGGCCAGGCGGATTTTTCCGATTTGAATCCGCTGCAATTTTTTCACCGTGAGCGCCTGGGATTCAAACAGCCGGCGCACTTCACGATTTTTGCCTTCACCGAGTTCCAGTTCCACCACGCTTTTGGCGCGGGTGCCGGAGACGATCCGGCCGGCGAGGGCGGTCAGCTTTTCACCTTCGTGATAGATGCCGCTCTTGAACAGCTCAATCGTCGCATGCTTGACCTCCCCTTCCACGGTCACCAGATATTTTTTCCGGATGCCGTAGCGGGGATGCGTCAGGCGCAAGGCGAATTGTCCATCATTGGTGAGAAAAATCAATCCTTCGCTGTTAAAGTCCAGCCGGCCGACCGTCTGGACGGTGGACCATTCGCGGGGAAGCAGTTCGTAGATGGTTGGACGATTCAGTTCGTCCTTGCGGGAACAGACGCAGCCGACGGGCTTGTTCATGGCCACATAGACCAGTTTTTTGGCGGCCACGAGCTGGCCATCCACGGTCACCTTGTCCCGTTCGGGATCCACCTTGGTGCCAAGCAGACGAATAACCTGGCCGTTGACGCAGACGCGTCCGGCCAAAATGAATTGCTCGCCGGCGCGGCGTGAGGCCACCCCGGCGTCGGCGAGATATTTTTGTAAGCGAACCATGAGAAGTCGGAAGTTTGAAGTGGGAAGATGAAGTTGAACGCAAGCGACATCTTCGTCCTTCTCACCTCACCCTTCGTCCTTGCTCAGGCTTCGGGCTTGGTCTTGCGGAGACCGGTAATACGGTCGCCGTCTTTCCACTGGCCGCGCTTCTTGAGGAGGGCGGTGCGTTCGAAACGCTTGAGGACATTGCGCTTGCCACCCAAGGTGGAAGCCGCGCGGAGGCTGGGATGCAGTGACATAAAGTTATGTTTTAAAAATGAGGTCTGATAATAGCAAAAAAACAAGGCACGGCAATGACTAAATTTGACAATGTGGCGGTTTGTTTCAGGCCTCCGTCAGCACTTTAACTTCCCGGGCCAACCGGCCACCCAGCCGCTCCGACATGATTTCCAAATCATAGTGTGATTGCAGGTTCAGCCAGAATTGCGCCGACATGTTGAAGAACCGGCCCAACCGCAATGCCGTGTCCGCCGTTATGGTGCGCTCACCTTTGACGATTTCGTTAATCCGACGGGCCGGCACCCCGATGTCCTTGGCCAGCCGGTACTGGCTCAGCCCCATCGGCTTCAGAAAATCCTCCAGCAGAATCTCGCCGGGGGTGATGTTTTCCAGCAATGTGCTTTTCATAACGGTTTAATGGTAATCCACACATAAGGCCACGCGCTATTAACGTCAAGTGTTACCAATTGCCCCAATGCCCCAATTCATGCCTGCGTGTGCCAGCCAACTTTAGCGTTTGGGTTCGCCTCGGCAGCGCACCTAACCGCACCTCTGGCTGGCAAGCCCGGGTACTACAAAATCAATCGACCCGCTTTTGCAGTCAACGCCTGAGGCTTGAGACAAACCGCGCTTCGGCGCGGACAGCTTTCATGAAGCAGACGACTAAATTTTCGCGGGGTCAATCAGCGCACCACAACCATCGTAAGTGGCGTTCCAAATCTCGGCCAGGCGAACATATCGCCTGCTTCTATCTTGTAGTTTTTCAAGGGACCATGTTCCCTCCTCAACGCCTGAAATCTCCCAACTTCGCAAAATCAAAAACAGCCGGGTACTCTTTATCTCAACCTTGGCAAGTCCACACTTGTCCAAAAAATCGGCGATCTGTTCCGCTGCGTCCCGATTGACGGCGTAGAAATAGAAATCCACAGCCAGCAACGTATTCTCAGTAACGCCTTCTTCGCGCCACATGCGCCACAAATTCTCATCCTTCGCCAATTCGTCGTCGAGTTTGCTCATAAACGGTGGCTAGGCGGCAAATATCTCATCTTCCCGTGTTGTAAAATCTTTCAATCCGCTCCTTTGCCTCAGCCAGGCCGGTGCCGGGATGCTCTTCCCGGTAAAGTTTGATGGCGGCAATCTTCTGGTGCGGGTCTTTGGCCATCATCTGAAGCTCTGCCGACAAATCGGAGGTCGATGCCGGCATGACAATGCCCTGATGCTTGAGGAGTGCGTCCAGTTTGTTTTGCAGGTCGGTCACCTGAAGAGCCAGACGATTCATTTTGGCCTCCACCGCTCCGCTCCGGGCGCTCCCGGACAGGTATCCGACCACGGCACCGATGCCGGCGAACATCCAAACGTAATTAAAGTCCGCCGCTGCAAGGAGGGTGGTCATAAATTATGTGGTGAAGCACGAAGAGAGCCATCGCCGGCTCACGGTGAGAACCGGGCCATCAGCGTTTGCCACAAGGCCCCGGAGTGACAACATGGCGGTTGGCTTCGGCGGTGGGTTGTCACTCTTCATTGATCCGTTTGTAGTTCTTTTTTACCAGCGTGTCCAGAGGTATTAGCCGATCAAACCCACAGCGCCAACCAGACCAACATACCGGCGAGGGCGGCGAGGGTAACAGGGATGCCGAGCCGGGCGAAATCCCAGAAGGAAATGCGGATGCCCAGGTTGCGGGCCTGCTGGACGACGATGATGTTGGAGACGCTGCCGATGACGATGAGGCTGCCGCCAAAACTGTTGGCCAGGGCCAGCACATAGGGCGTGTAGGGTTGTGACAGGTTGACGACTTTCAGCAGGAGCATGACGGTGGCCGAATTGCCAATCATGTTGGACATGACGGTGGTGGTGAGCGTGAGGTTGACCGGGGAATTGAGGTCGAACCCCGCTTGCGCCAGCCAGTGGACGGCGTGTTCACCAAGACCGGTGGATTGGAACGCGCCGGCAACGACAAACAGGCCCATGAACAGCACGAGGATGGGCCATTCGACGAGGCCGAGGAGGTCGTCGGTACGGAATTTGGTGCTGGCGAGGTGGATGCCGGCGGCGGTGAGCGCGACGACTTCCTTGGGCAGCGAGGTGAAGAACAGGCCGATGGTGATGGCCAGGATGACGATGCCTTTGACCGTGTGAATCCGATTCAACGGATAGGCTGGGCGGGCCGAAGCCGTCGGAGCGGAAGGCGCGGCCGCGAGGTTTTTGCACGACAGCCACCAGATAATGCCATAGGCCGAGGCCAGACCGAAGATGACCGGCACGAGGCTCCACAGCAGGTATTGACCAAAACCGAGGTGCGCGATCTGACCAATCATCATGTTCTGGGGATTACCGATAAGGGTGGCCCCGGCGCCGATGTTGCTGGCAATGGTCAAGGCGATCAGGAACGGGACGGGGTTGAGCTGTTTGCGCAACAGCGCGCCACCGACCACGGGGGCGAAGACAAAGCAGACGATGTCGTGGTTCAGAAACGTGGAGAGCCCGGCGCTCGCGGCCATGAGAATGAAGAGAAAGCGCGCGGGATGATCCAGGCGCGCGGCGATGGCGCCGGCCACGAGGTCGTAAAAGCCGGACAGACACAGTTGCGCGGAGATGACGAAGAAACCGAACAGCAGAAAGATGGTCGGCCAGTTGACGTAGGACACGGCGTCCGGCGTGGTGACGCCGCCAAAAGCCATCAGCGCAATCGCGCCCAGCAACGCGATGCCGGCCCGGTTGGTCTTGAGCCCGGGAATGTGACCGATGGCGATGCTCAAATACGTGATCGCAAAGATTACCAGAATGGCGTTGGCCGGTTGCATGTGATGGCGGCGAAGGGTTGCCTCCGCGCTGGCGGGGATGTTGGCGAAAAACCCGGAAGTACGCAATGAGAACGGCGAGGCAGTTGGCGGCATTCCCCCGCCCCGGCAGCGGGTGGCGGAGATGCCAGATTCCACCCAACCGATAGCAGTTGTACCATTTATAAATGGAGCGGCAACCCAAGCACGGCGGTCACAGACCGCCGCTACAGGGAATGGCAGCAACTGCCACTTGACAAACTGGCCTAAAAGCGCAGATTTGAGGTAGCGTTCCCATCATATTAGCCATTCGGAGAAGCAAATTATAATCTTATGAAAACCACCCTTGGGATTCGGTGGCTGTCCGGCTGTTTTGGGCTGTTGCTCCTGCTCGGCATGGGCACCGGCATGGCGCGCGGTCAGGCCATCCCTTTTGCCGTCAGTTTCTGGTATCCGACCAACGGACAGGGTTTTGTCGCGCCGGCCACGGTGGGGGTTCATGCCATGGTGACGGATTCGAATTACGTCCGGATCATGCAATACTTTTCCGGCACCTCCGTGATTGGCACGGTTACGAATACGGCGAATACGCTGCTGACCAATTCATCGCAGGGCAATCCGTTTTTCCTGTCGTGGAGCAATGTCCAAGTGGGCGGTTACACCTTGCGAGCGGTGGCCTTGGACAGCCTGGGACGCTACGCGACTTCCGCGCCAGTCAACATTTCCGTTACCAGCGCGCCGCCGGTCGTGGTCCGGCCGGCGGTTTATTTTTACTCGCCTACCAATGGTTCATCGTTCGGATTTCCGACCAACGTGATGCTGTATGCGCGGGCGGCGGAGAGCACGGGCACGGTGGCGACGGTGCAGTTTTACGCCAACAATGTCAGTTTGGGCACGGTCTCGAATAGCAGTCAGACCGTCTTTACCAACATCAGCACGGAACCGCTCTTCCCGCTTACCTGGTCGAATGCTCCGGCGGGCAGCTATGCGCTGACCGCCATTGCCACGGATGCCAAGGGCCTGACCGCGACATCTTCGGTGGTCAATATTACGGTCGTGACCAATACGCCGCCGGTGGTGGTGCGACCATCGGTTTATATCTATTCGCCAACAAATGGCACCAGCTTTGTGACGCCGGCGGCAGTTGGTATTTATGTTCATGCGCTGGAGAGCACGGGCACCATTGCCACGGTGCAGTTCTTCGCCAACAGCACCAGTCTGGGCGTGGTCTCGAATAGCAGCCAGATGGTGTTTACGAATATCAGTTCCGTGCCTCTCTTCCCGCTGGTCTGGTCGAATGCCCCGGCGGGCAGCTACGCGTTAACCGCCCTGGCCACCGATGCCAAGGGCATGACCGCAACGTCCTCGGTGGTCAATATTACGGTGGTGACCAATACGCCGCCGGTGGTGGTGCGGCCTTCGGTTTATATTTATTCGCCGACGAATGGAGCGCGTTTTGTGACGCCGGCCACGGTGGGAATTTATGTCCATGCCTTGGAGAGCACCGGCACTATTGCCACGGTGCAGTTCTTCGCCAACAACACCAGTCTGGGCGTGGTCTCCAACAGCAGCCAGATGGTGTTTACGAACATCAGCTCCGTGCCTCTCTTCCCGCTGGTCTGGTCGAATGCCCCGGCGGGCAGCTATGCGCTAACCGCGCTGGCCACGGATGCCAAGGGCATGACGGCGACTTCGTCGGTGGTCAACATTACGGTGGTGACCAACACAACACTGCCGCCGGTCATTCCATTCTACGTCAGCTTCTGGTATCCGACGAATGGCCAGACCTTCGCCGCTCCGGCCACGATCGGGGTGCATGCGCTGGTGACGGACTCCAACGTGGTCAAGGCCATGCAATATTTTGCGAATGGAACCAGCATCGGAGTGGTGACCAATACCGGCACGGTGCCGCTCACTAATTCCACGCAAAGCAATCCGTTCTTTCTTTCGTGGAGCAATGTATCGGCGGGCAGCTATATCCTAACCGCCTTGGCGATGGACAACGCCGGCAACCTGGCCACCTCTGCGCCGGTGACCGTGACGGTGACCAACATTCCGGCACCAGTAGTGCCGTTCACCGTGAGCTTCTGGTATCCGACGAATGGCCAGATGTTCCTGGCCCCGGCGACGATTGGCGTGCATGCGAAGGTGACGGATTCCAATGTGGTGCAGACGGTCCAGTATTTCGCCGGTGGCACGAGCATCGGCCTGGTGACCAATACGGGCACGGCGCTGCTGACGAATTCGACCCAGAGCAATCCGTTCTTCCTCGCGTGGAGCAATGTCCCGGCGGGCAATTATGTTTTGACGGCCTTGGCCACGGACAGTGCGGGTCATACGGCCACCTCGGGCCCGGTGACCATTTTTGTCCTGACCAATCTGCCGCCGGTGGTGAGCATTTATGCGCCCGATCCGGTGGCCGTTGAGGGGACAAATTATGGCAACTGGTATTCGCCCACCAATGCCACGACGAATTACATCAGCGGCGCCAACACGGCGACCTTCCTGGTGCGGCGGGACAGTGCCACGAACACGGCGCTGACGGTTTATTATTCGATCGGCGGCACGGCCATCAACGGAGTGGATTACGTGACGCTGCCCACTTCGGTCACGATTCCGGCGGGCCAGCGGTATGCGCTGATCACGATTGATCCGCTGACTGACACCGATTCCAGTTACCGGCCTTATGACACCGTGATTCTGTCACTGCTCTTGCCGCCCATGGCCAACCTATTACCGCAGCCCTACACCGTGGGCACGCCGGCCAGCGCGGGAGCCATCATTCTGGAGGAAAATTACCTGCCGATGCCGAATCCGGTGATCCGCAATCTGCCGGACAGTTCGCTGCACGTGTCATTGCCGGCGACGAATGGCATGAACTTCTGTCTGCAAATCTCGACCGATCTGCTGAACTGGATCCCGGTCTGCACCAACACGGTGCTAAAAGGTTCCGCGCAATATGTGGATCCGGGCAGCGGGGTTCCGGGACTGTACTACCGGATTGTGCCGGTGAACGTGCCGGGCAGTTACTGACCGCCGGCGAAGACTAGGTTCACGCCAGAGCCATGGGCTGGCTCACGTTTGGAGTTCCGCTTTTAAGCGGCGGGGCGGCGGGGACCGGCTGAAGCCGGAACTCCAAACCGACACCACAAATATCACGCCAGCGCCCAGCCGGGCTTGATTTCTTCATCGAGCGGGGGCAAGGGCGTGTTCGCGAGGAACTTTCTTTCCGCCAGAATGCCGATCATGGCGGCGTTGTCGGTGCACAGGGTTTTGTCGGCCAGGCGCAGGGTGAGTCCGTGGCGCTGGCAGGCGCGTTCCAATTCACGGCGCAGGGCGCGGTTGCAGGTAACGCCCCCGGAAGCAGTCACGCAGCGGACGCCTTCGCGCTTCGCGGCGCGGATGGTTTTCTTGACGAGCACTTCCACGATGGCGGCTTGCACGCTGGCACAGAGATCGCGAATTTTCTGGGCATCCTGCAACAGGTCCGGATGGTCGCGGATAAAATAGCGGACCGAGGTCTTTAAGCCGCTGAAACTGAAATCGTCATTGCGATCATGCAGCAAGGGCCGTGGAAAATCAAAGGCTGCGGGATTCCCCTGCTCCGCCAGACGGTCAATTTCCGGACCGGCGGGATACGGGAGGCCCATGAGCTTGCCGGTTTTGTCGAAACATTCGCCGGCGGCGTCGTCAATGGTGCCGCCGAGCACACGGTGTTTTAGCTCGGATTCCACGAGCACGAGCATGGTGTGCCCGCCGCTGACAATGAGTGAAAGATTGGGACGGAAGGCGGCAAAATCCGCCACGGGCGGCGTACCGGCAATCCACGGGGAATAGAGATGCGCCTCGTGATGGTTGATGCCGATGAAGGGCTTTTGCAGGGCGAAAGCCATGGCTTGCGCGGCCTTGTAGCCAACGAGCAATGCGGTGGGCAGTCCGGGGCCTTGCGTGGCGGCGATGGCATCCAATTGCACGGCGGTGATACCGGCCTCGCGCAGGGCGGACTGGGCGACGGGCAGAAAGTTTTTCAGATGCTCGCGCGCGGCGAGTTCGGGCACCACGCCGCCGTACTCGGCATGGAGTTTGATCTGGGACGAGACGACGTTGGCCAGAATTTTACCATCGCGGCACACGGCGGCGCTGGTTTCATCGCAGGAAGTTTCGAGAGCCAATAAGGTCATGGACGGTGCAGTCGCCGGACAGCGGCGGCCAAATCAACAAACGTTATTTTGCCGCGACCTTCTGCGGTTTGGGGGCGCTGGTGAGGTGCTGATACAGGATCAGGCCTTTGAGCACTTCCTGGGCGCGGTCGAGTTGCTGGTCGGGCAAGGCGGCCACACGCGCGCGCTCGGCGTCGGGCAAGGCTTCGATGCCGCCGGGGGCGCGCTTGATGATGAGCGCGGCTTCCTCGGTATCGCTCACGGGCACATAAATATCGGGCGTGATGCCGTGCTGATGAATGACCTTGTGGCTGGGGGTGTAATATTTGGCGACGGTGAGCTTGAGGGCGGAGCCGTCATCGAGCGGGAAGATCGTCTGGACGGAGCCTTTGCCAAACGTCTTCTCGCCGAGCACGACGGCCCGGTGCCGGTCCTGAAGGCAGCCGGTGACAATTTCGGCGGCGCTGGCGCTGCCCAAGTTGACGAGCAGCACGATGGGCACGCCGGGCAGTTCGTCTCCCCTGCCCTCGGCATAGTATTTCTCCACCACATGACGGCCTTCGGTGGAGACGATCAATCCTCCGGACGGCAGGAATTTCTGGCAGACCGCCTTGGCCTGATCGAGCAGACCGCCGGGATTCCAGCGGAGGTCAATAATGAGCCCTTTGAGGTGTTGCTCGCGCAGCTTGTCGAGGGCGGCTTCGAGTTCTTCGCCGGTCTTGTCGCCGAACTGGGTGATTTGGAGATAACCGATCTGGTTATCCAGCAGCGGGAATTCCTTTTTGCCGTTGAGATCTTTGACCATGGCCATCTGGATAATGGCGCGGGTGAGGGTGTAATCCTTGATGGCACCGGTGGAGGGACGTTGCACTGTGAGGGTGACGGTGGAACCGGGCTCGCCGCGCAGGTTTTTCACGACGTCGGTGAGTTCTTTGCCTTGGACCGGTTTGCCCTCGACCTTGATGATGCGGTCGCCGGCAACAATGCCGGCGCGAAAGCCGGGGGTATCCTCCATGGGGGACACGACGGTCACATAGCCGTTCTTGGTGGCCACGACAAGGCCGAGACCGCCAAACTGGCCTTCGGTATCGTCCTGCAATTCCTGGAAGGATTCGGCATCGAGAAATTCGCTGTGAGGATCGAGCTTGCCGACGGTGCCGCGAAGGGCGGAGTAAACGAGCTGCTGGTAGGTGAGGTCCTTGCCGTCCACGTATTCGTTGCGGATCTTCTGGATGGCGTCATTGAACAGCTCCATGTTCGCCTGGATGCTGTCATCGTCCGCGACCGGCTTGGCGGCATTTAAATAGACTTTGGCGCCCATGGCCAGATTGACCACGAGGGCGAGCAGTACCAGGCCGAAAACAAGACGGCGTTTCATGGCGTCATTCTGACTGAATCAGCCGCCGGACCGCAACAGGGATTCCACAAAAGGTAGATCGGCGGGAACGGTGACCTTGGGATTGGGAGCGGAACCTTTCACGAGGCGCACGGGCTGGCCGATGACTTCGCAGGCGGCGGTGTCATCCGTCAGGTTCAGGCCCTGCGCCTTGGCGGTGCTGATGGCGTGGCGGATGGTGGTCACGCGAAACGTCTGGGGGGTTTGCACGGACCAGAGCTTGGAACGGTCCACGGTGCGGGAAATCACCTGGCCATCGGCGGTTTCCTTGATGGTGTCGGTGACGGGCTGGGCGGCCACGGCGGCGCCGGTTTCCCGGGCGGCGGCAATGGTGGCATCGATCAGTTCCGTGGTGGTGCAGGGACGGGCGGCGTCCTGAATGGCGACAATTTCTGAATCAGCAGCAAGGGCGGACAGGCCGTTCCAGACGGAGTCCTGCCGTTCGACCCCGCCGACGACGAGCCGGTAGGGCTTTTGAAAGTGGTATTTTTCCGCGAGTTCGGTGAAGTGGGGCTGCATGCCGTCGCGGACGACAAGAATGATTTCCTGGATGCCGGGGGCTTCATTGAAGCGCTGCCAAGTGTGGGCCACGACCGGGCGGCCGGCGACTTCGAGCCAGAGTTTGTCCACATTGGCACCCATGCGCGTGCCCCGTCCGGCGGCGACAATGATGGCGGAAACCATGATGAAATCGGGAGGTTGCAGTTTAAATAAAGCGAATCCAAGCGGCGGGTCATTTGCTGCAAGGCCAAATGACCGCCAGAAAACGAAAGCTTAACCTATGCGCCAGACGATGCGAGCTTTGTTCAGGTCGTAGGGAGACATCTCCATTTTGACCCGGTCGCCCACGGTGAGGCGGACGAATTTTTTGCGCATTTTGCCGGAGATGGTGGCGAGCACCTGGTGCTTGTTATCCAACTCCACGCGAAACATTGTACCGGCGAGCACGGAAGAGATCCGCCCCTCAACTTCTATATGTTCTTCCATGAAACAACAATTTACTATTTAACCCAAACCGAATAAACAACTTGCCAAAAACAGCACGAGGCGACGCCGACAAAGGCGCCGCCCCGGCTGGTGAAAAGCCAATCAATAGCGTTCGCGACGACCGCCGCCGCCGCCGTAACCGCCGCCGCTGCCGCCGCCGCCGCCGTATTCACGACGAGGACCGCGATCACGACCGCCGCCGCCGGCGGGACGTTCTTCCTTCGGACGGGCGACATTGACGGTCAAAGCGCGACCATCCAATTGGGCGCCATTCAAAGCGGCAATAGCCTTCTGGGCCTCTTCGGGCGTGGAGAAGGTGACAAACGCAAAACCACGTGAACGACCGGTCATACGGTCCATCATTAGGTTAGCTTCAACGACAGTGCCATGGGCGGCAAAAGCCTCATGCAGGTCGTTCTCAGTGGTGTTGAAGGAAAGATTTCCCACAAACAGTTTCGTACTCATTTGATGATTTGCCTTTTACTCTAACTAACCGATTTCGCTGTTCCCGACTGCCGGGTTTCAAATCATCACTGAACGAAGTTCACTTGAGGATTCACCATGGTCGAAAGGTCAATTTATCTAACAGGCGACTTGGATATTAACCCAATCTTGCCTATTGGCAAGTCAAATCTGCGGCCGACTCCGGGCGGGGAGCTTTAAGGGACAGGGGGGACGGGGGCTGGGAACCGGGCGGGAATGGGGTTCCCGGCACTGAAACGATCAGTTTTCATTTGCCTTAAATTACCTTGATTTTCATGGATTTAAAGGGGTTTTGAGGCAAAAGCGATGACCAGAGCGGGCATTCCCCCTACCGGGTGAAGGACTTGCCAGCGGCCGGCCCAATAGGGTAATTGCCGCGCCCTTCCCCACCTCAAAAAAGGGTTAAATTTTGTTTGATCCGGTTGATTTTTTCCAAAAATAAAGGGGTTTTTGAGCGATTTTTTGGAAGGTAAAAGGCTAGGGAATGAAAACTGAGGTATTTGAGTGACGGAAGTGACCGCTTCATGCTTCTGGCTCGCGCCAGTCGAGCACTTTTAACTGCACGGTTTTTCGGTCGTTGTACTCGTTAATCGAGGGCGAGAAGGCGAGGTCGAATCGTCCGGTGGGAACGCGGCTGGTGCCGGCATTCCACCAGACGGCTTCGTGGGTGACGGTGCCGTCGGTGACCCACATCTTAATGTGTTTGTTATCGGCCCCCATGCGTTGTAAGGGCTTTTTTTGCGTGAGATTGCGGGCGCAGAATTGGAGGGCGGGATTCCCCTGCCCCGTCGGTTTGAGCTGATCGAGCTCTTCGATGAAGTCGAGGGTGAGGTCGCGCAACGGAACTTCGGCATCAAGGCGCAGGGGCGGCTGTAAATCCTCTGGTTTAAGCTGGCGGCGGGCGAAGTCGTTCAGGCGCTGGCGGAAAGCTTCAATCTTATCCGGGGAAATGGTCAAGCCGGCGGCCATGGCGTGACCGCCGTGTTTGATGAGCAGGTCGTCGCAGGCGCGCAGGGCGGCGGCGAGGTCGAACCCGGCGATGCTGCGGCCGGAGCCGCGCCATTCGCCGGCATCGCCGCCCAGAATGATGGTGGGCCGGTAAAATTCGGAAAGCACGCGCGAGGCGACAATGCCCACAACACCGATGTGCCAGAGCAACTGGCCCTCGACGATGACGAAGTCGGTCTCGGGATTGAACTTGGAGCGCACGAGGCCGGCCACCTCATCTGCAATACCACGCTCGATTTTCTGGCGTTCGCGGTTGCGGGCGTCGAGTTTTTCCGCAAGCGGCTGGGCGGCGGCGAGGGTTTCGGCGAGGAGCAGGCGCAGGGATTCCTCGGCCGTTTCCATGCGGCCGGAAGCATTGAGCCGGGGGCCAAGCTGAAAGCCGACATCGACCGCGCTGACCTGCTCGGCGGTACCGGCCACTTTTTTCAAGGCGACCAAACCCGGGCGTTGCGTGGTGCTTAGCCGAGATAGGCCGGCGGTGACGAAAATGCGATTCTCGCCGGTGAGGGGCACGAGGTCGGCAATGGTGCCAAGGGCGACGAGGTCCAGGAGGGTTTTGAGATCCAGTTCGGCGGCGCCGGGTAGGCCGGTTTCGCGACCGCGCTTGAGCAAGGCGTGCGCGAGCTTGAAGGCGATACCGACGGAGCAGAGTTCGGTAAAGGTCCGGGCCGACGGCGCGGCCACCGCAGGATCCTGGCCGGGCAGCGCAAGCTGGGGATTCACCAGGGCGACGGCGACGGGCGCGGGATTGGAAACCTGATGGTGATCGAGCACGATGACTTCCACGCCGCGCTCGCGCAACCAGGCGATGGTTTCAACGGCGGTGGACCCGCAGTCCACGGCCAGCAGGAGCCGGACGGGATATTTCTTCAGGCAGTTCTCGGCCCCATCGCGGGTAAGTCCGTAGCCTTCATCCATGCGGTGCGGCAGATAGGCTTCCACGCTCCAGCCAAGTCGGCGCAAGACTTCGAGCATGAGCGTGGTGGAGGTGACGCCATCCACATCGTAATCGCCATAGACAACGAGCGGCTCGCCCTCGCGATGGGCGCGCAGGAGGCGTTCGACAGCGGCGGCCATGTGGGGCAGCAGAAAGGGGTCGGCGAGGTTTTTGAGACGCGGCTCCAGAAACGCCTCCATCGCAACGTGATCATTCAGTCCACGATTGACGAGGCATTGCGCCAGCAAGGGGGAGATATCGAGGCGCGCGGCGAGCGGTTCCACCAACAGCGGCTGGGCGGGGGCGATGAGCCAGCGGTATTTCATCGGGCAGCCGGTTTCTCCCGCCGGGCGACAACGATGGACAGGGTGATGGCGACGAGCAGGATCGCGACAACGACCAGCAACGAGGCGACGGTTGGTATGCGGGTTTGGAACCATTGCGGCGACGCCTCATGCGGATCCAACAGCATTTTCACCCCGACAAACACGAGCACCACCGCCAGCCCGGCCTTGAGGTAACGAAACAAGCCGATGGCGCCGGCGAGCAGAAAATAGAGCGACCGCAGGCCGAGGATGGCGAAGACATTCGAGGAAAACACGATGAAAGCCTTTTGCGTGACGGAAAACACGGCGGGCACGGAGTCCACGGCGAAGATGACATCGGTGGTCTCCACGAGCACGAGCACCAGGGCCAGCGGAGTAAGCGCGCGGCGGCCGTTCAGGCGGGTGAGAAATTTCTGGCCATCCAGCGTTGGTGAAACGGGAAACACTTTCCGCGCGAGGCGCAGGACCGGATTTTTCTCCGGTTCGATGACCTCCTTTTTGGTGAAAAACATCCGGGCGCCGGTGATGACCAGAAAGCCGCCGAAGACGTAAAGCACCCAGCCAAAGTGCTGCACCAGTTCGGCCCCCACCCCAATCATGAGGCCGCGCATGGTCAGAGCGCCAAAGATACCCCAGACGAGGACGCGGCGCTGCAATTCCGGAGCGACGTGAAAGGCGGCAAACATCAGGGCGATAACCAGAATGTTGTCGAGTGAAAGCGACAGTTCGATGAGATAGCCGGCAACGAATTCGGCGGCTTCCTCGCGTCCCCGGAGGAACACAAGCAAGCCGCCGAAAGCCATGGCCACCGCGAACCAAAGGGCGCTCCAGAGAAGCGCCTCCCGGAAGGTGACCCCGCGGGGGCGTGCACGAAACGCCCCCATGTCCACCGCAATACAGAACAGGACAAAGAGAATGAAACCCGCCCAATGCCAGGGCGTGATTTCAATCAGTCCAAGCATGATCAGGCTTTCACGACCGGCACGGGCGCCACCACCACATTGGGCGTGGTGGCCGGGGTGCCGATGTTGGGCCGTTGGCCCTTATGCCACCAGAGCACGAACACGCTGGCGATGTAGATGGACGAGTAGGTGCCGACCACAATGCCGACCAGGAAGGTGAAGGCAAAGTCGTTGATCACGCCGCCGCCGAAGAAGTACAGGCTGGCAGTGGCGATGAGCACCGTGCCGCTGGTGATGATGGTACGGCTCAGGGTCTGGTTCAACGACATGTTGATGATGTCGGAGAATGAACCGCGCACGCCGAGCTTCAGTTGTTCACGGATACGGTCGAAGATCACGATCTTGTCGTTAATGGAGAAGCCGATGATCGTCAGGATCGCCGCCACCACGGTGGCGTTGAACTGGCGGCCGGTGACCGCGTTGGCGATGCAATACGCGCCGATGGCAAACAGCACGTCATGCACCACGGCCACGATGGCCGCGACGGCAAACGAGAATTCGTAGCGGAAGGCCACGTACACCAGGATGCCGAACAGCGCGAGCAGCGAGGCGACGATGGCGGACTGCTGGATTTCGCGACCGAGGGTGGCGCCGATTTGGCGACGTTGCACCACTTGGTATTGCGCCTTGGGCAGGCCGGCTTCAAGCGCGGCTTCCACCTTGGCGGAAGAACCGCCGGAGGTGGTCACCAGCAGGGTCTCGGCGCTGTTGCCCTTTTGGTACTGGATCGTGGCATCCTTTTCGCCGAGCGGCGTCAGGACGCTTCGGATATCCTGTTCGTCATACTTCTGGGCAAAGGAGAACTGGGTGCTGTCGCCGCCGAGGAAGTCCACGCCGAACAGCTTGGTGCCACGGGAGACGCCGAAGCCGAGGGAGAGGATGACAAACAGCCAGGTGATGATGAACAACGGCTTGGCCGCGCCCATGAAATTCACGTGGGCGCTCTTGATGATGTGCGCCATGGGCAGGGACTTGATGAGATTCCGGTCGAGCAGGAAGTTGAAGATCAGGCGGGTCACCACCAGCGCGGTAAACAAGCTGGCCGCGACACCGATGGTGAGCGTCACGCCGAAGCCCTTGATTTCGCCCGTGCCCATGAAAATCAAGATCACGGAAGAAATCAGCGTGGTGACGTGGGAGTCAAAAATGGTGCCGAAGGCGCGGTCATAACCGGCCGCAATGGCGCCGCGCAGTGATTTGCCCTTGGCGAGTTCTTCGCGGATACGTTCGTAGATTAGCACGTTCGCATCGACCGCCATGCCGACGGTGAGCACACCACCCGCGATGCCGGGCAGGGTGAAGGTGGTGCCGACCGAGCACATGACGCCGAGCAGGATGATAATGTTCGTGATGAGCGCGACGTTGGCCGCGAGACCGGCCAGCAGATAGTACAGCAGCATGAACGCGGAGACGAAGGTAACGCCATAAATGGAGGCCTTGATACCGCTGCGAATGGAGTCCTGCCCCAGGGTGGCGCCCACTTCGCTGGAGGATTCAACCACCAGCGGCGCCTTCAACGGATTTTGCAGCACGTTGGCGATGGCCTGCGCCTCGTCAATCGTGTAGTTGCCGGTGATTTGGCCGCTGCCGCCTTCGATGGCGGATTCAATGCGGGGGGCGGTGCAAAGGTCGCCGTCCAGAATGATGGCGAGCTGGCGGCCGATGTTTTCGCGGGTCACGTCACCGAAACGATGGGCGGCGTCGGTGGTGAGGGTGAAATTGATCTGGGGTTCGCCGAGGTTGCCGCGCACGACCTGGGCATCCTTGATGATGTCGCCGGCGAGCTTGTTTTCGGCGGTCTTCTTGACAACAAACTCTTCGAGCTGGTTCTTGTTGCCGGGCAGATGCTGCACGTGCTTCAGCAAGGTGTAGCCGGGCGGAATGGGTTCGCCGTTGCGAATGATCTCATCGCTGTTCTCATGAACCAGGCGAAATTCGAGGTAGGCGGAATTGGTGATCTGACGGAGGGCGCTGTCCTTGACCGCCTCGGAAAGACCGGGCAACTGGATCAGGATGCGGTCGCCGCCGGCGGACTGAAAGGTCGGTTCAGCGACGCCGAAACGGTCAATGCGCTTGCGGAGCACTTCGATGGCCTGGGAGATGGCCGCGCCGGTTTCGTTGGTATTGGCGAGCTTGCTCGTGTCCATGCGAACGAGGAACGAGGTGCCCCCCTGCAAATCGAGGCCGAGCTTGATCTTGCCGGCGGCTTCGCGCTGGAGGCGGTTCAGGATGTACAGATTGGGATTCACCTGCTGGGTGGCCGCCGTCATCCAGGGGAAATATTGGAGCAGATCGTTGGTCCCCGCCGCCAGGGTGAGGGCTACAAATTCATTATTCGTGCCGGCCTTTTGGTAGGCTTGGGCGGTGGTAACGATGGCGGTAAAGTTGGTATCGTGCTTCTGGGACCGGCTGGCGAATTCACCGATCAGGTCGCGCGAAGTCGGCGGAATCACCTGATAAACCGACCACAGGATGATGGTAATGACCAGGACGAAAGGCCAAAAATTATTGCTTTTGTTCATGACAGATCAGGATGCGGAGGTGGAGCCGGTTTCGATGATTTCGGTAACGGAGGCCTTGGTGATTTCGATCTTGGTGTCGCCCGTGCGCAGGGTGACGGTCTTGTCCTTGATCCCCGCGACCACGCCGATGATACCGGAGGCGGTATTGACCTTGTCGCCGGCTTTGAGGGCTTCGAGCAGTTTGGCCTGCTGCTTGGCGCGCTGCTGCTGGGGACGGATGAGCAGGAAATAGAAAACAACGATCATCAGGATCATCGGAACGATCGGTGATGAAAACAGGGGGTTGCCCGGGGCGGTACCCGACGCCGAGTTGGCCGGCGGCGGGCTTAGGGCCAGCAATGTTGCGAGACAGTTGATGTGCATATTCTAGTTGAAAAAACGGTCGTACAGTTTAAACAACCTGGGGGCCGTGGCAAGATTTATTGGCTGGCCGGAAATGCCGCCGCCGGGAAAGGACCGGCGAGCCAACCAAACCCGCTGGACGGGAGGCGGAAATCCCGGCTTAAATCCCGGCTTGTTTCCATCGGTAAAACCGACCGGCAACCGGGCGGCGAAACATTTCCACAATTTGGCGGATAAAAAGTTTGCCTTTTGGGAGGCGCATGACATACTCCCCGTCCCTTTGGTTGTCGGGGCGTAGCGTAGCCTGGTAGCGCGCTTGTTTCGGGTGTGATAAGCGGGTTTTGGACTTCTGTGGACAAATTGAGAATCCCCTGTAATTACAATGGGATTATCACTTTTCAGACCTTCCCGATGTGGACTGGAAAAGCCTCAAATTGACTCTAAAAAGGCCAACCAGTATCAGATGGCAGTATCAGATTTTGCCCCTCACTCCCGAATAATAACAAGCTGGTCATTTGCCAAAAGCCATTGAAGATCAGGCTCTGTGGCCGTGTTTTACAACTGCCGCCTGACACTGTTCCCCCCGTGCTATACTGGGGGTTCATCCTCCATTTATGGCAAACCATCCTCAAAGGAAACCTCTCACCCCATCGGCCCTGAATGCGATCAAAACAACGGTGCATCCAGCCAAAGCCGATTTAACTCTCCCCCCGCGCAGTAAAACTGCCTTCGGAAAAGGTGCTACTCCACACCCGCTTGCGACTTTCGGCGTTGCGGAAAATCTGCTGAAACGGCTTTCAGGGCAAGAATTCAAACGCTAGTCACTTCTTGCGTTTCGGAGGCAGCGAAAGATCGGCACTGGCCACCACAGGCGCAAAAGTGCCTGGGTTCTCCGGCGGAGATCCCGGTGATTGCACATTTTGCTGCATCTGTTGAACCGCCCTTTGCGCGGCACGCGCCGAGCGGATTGACTTGATGTCTCGAATGGTTGGCCTAATAGCAGCACCAATCAATTTCAACCCCCACCACAAAGTCTTGGTCAGACCATCGGATAGGCTGACAAATTCGTGGTTGCTGAGTTCAGGCTTTGATTCTTCGTCTGGCATGGTTCGCTCCTTTCCTTATAGTCTCGGTGGCGCTTCCTTAAACTGGATTTGCTGGAAAGCGGTCTTTATGAATGCCTGCCCAGTCTGCTCGAAAACCGAGCCGACACGATATACATAGGCTTCCGCATGAAACCCGTTTTTGCTATTGCCTGACCGCAATCTGGCAAATTCATCCGGAAACACCATTGGTTCGCGGCGGGTGGTAACGCCATGGCCGATGGTGGGCGGCTCATTGTCGAAGGGATTTATGCTCTGGCTTGTATGGCTGGATGCGGATGATGAGGTGACCGGACGATCCCATGTTCCGAGCATTTTGGACGCCCATTCGTTGGTGAGGGTATCGCCGTTGGCGTGAAAAATCTTGGTGTTCAAGTTTCCAGCCAATGAATCAAACAGGTAGCGGGCGTTATGATCCCCGCCCAGATGGGCGTAAAAATTATTCACGTTTTGTGACAGCAAGACGGTGGCAACACGGGAAGAACGGGCGGTCTGTTGAAAAACGGTGTCGTATTCCGTGAAAAAGTTCTGCGCCTCGTCAATGAACAAAAATACCGGCCTCGTCTGGTTCCCCATGTCCTTGCGCCGCTCCACCGCCCGCTGGAACAGGTATTTGAACGCACATTGCACCAGCACCCCGGCGTCGCCATAGTCTTTGACGGGAATGTCCAAGATCATGATATGGCCGTTAAAAGTACAGTCCGGGGTAATGGAGGTTTCGCTGCACAACAGCTCGTAAATCTCGCGTGAGCGTAAAACGTCCAGCATCGCCTTGAACCCAAACGTCACACAACTGCGGGTTTCCGGCGCAAGTGTCGGATAATCCACCAGCCAGTACGATTTTGCCTTTTCAAAGGCCCGCTGGTCCTTGGGATCGGTCGCGTTGCTCTGGGCCGTGGCCAGTACATCACCAAAGAGCGGAATTTCGCGCCACGCCTCGTCATCATCAAGTTTTTTGGTGGGAGCCGCCGAAACAAAATCAGCGAGCCGATCGAGGCTCAAAGGACTCTTTGAAATCAGAAAGACATCCAGCAAATTTCGCAAAAGCTGATTGCCGGCATTCTGCCAAAAGCCTTCGTTGGCACGCTGCCCATGCCGCTGCCCCATAACGGACAGCAACACACGGAAAAATCCCACGAGATTTTCCGTCAGATGCGCCCCGGCACCGAGGCGTTGGGTTTCATAGGCCAACAAGTTCAGCTTCAATGGGCCACCGAGCCGAATCCAGCGAACCTGATCTTGTCGGTTAACCGAATCACAAAACATACCCCATTCCCTCCCCTCGCCCGGCTTGGTGGTCAGAATCATCCCGCCAAACTGTTTTGCCAGCATGGCTTTGGCCAAAGTCCGGCCACTACAAGTTGATTTACCACTACCGGTTGCCCCCAGGATCAAAGTTCCTTGCGTGACATCATCCAACGTCCACACGTCCTGCCCGCCCGCTGACCAGATGGTCATGTCGTTCGGCCATTCATACTCAGAGGGCGCAATCCTGAAATGCTCCGGGATCACCCTGCCATCCTTTGGGTAAAGCAGCGTAAACAGGATATTGTTGTATGCCGTGACACGCTCAAGGGTGGTGTTCTCCTTTTGCATGGTGGGAGATTCAAAGATTTCCTGCGGCTTCATGCCTTGAAGCATTCGGGAGAGAATCCCCATACCCCATTTTTGGCATTCGGGATACTCTTTCAGTTTTTCCAGCAACGACAGGTCTTGCCCCTCCCAATCGGGGGCGTTATCAGGAGTTGTTTCAGGAACGGGTGTGGGCGTTACCTTGGCTGGGACTGTCGGCGGCGTGCTTTTAACCGGCAACGTTGGCGGTTTCGGTGTCGGCGTTTGCTTCACCGCCTCGAATTCCTGGGGCGGCGGCAGATTAAGGGATGACCGCAGACGTTTGGCGAGCAGCAAAAGATCACCCGGCTGGCTCAATGGATTGCCTGATTTGGCTTTCCAAATGACTTCAACGCAATCCGGGGGCAGAATGCTTTTGTTAATGGAAATCCGCCGGTCACGTTCCACCGTGGCCCGGCCATGGACATTGTCGCCATTAAAAATGAATTTCGTCTGACTCTTGGGCGGCTTGCCGGGGGTATCGGAACCAACAAGCAATTCCTGTATTGGGCCGCTGCCGTAAAGCGCATCCCCAAGCGAGGCGGCATGGCTCTCATAGCATGGTCAACCAATGTCAGGCCGGCAAAGGCCGGTTGGAAGAAATAAACCCCTATTGGCGGATTGAGGATACTGCCCTGAATGCGAAGCAGCAGGCCGCCGTGAAGCATATTCTCACGTCCAAGGATTGGGTCGTAGGCATTTCGGGCAAGGCCGGCACGGGCAAAACAACGCTGCTGCATGAAGTGCGGCGGGGTGTCGAGGCTGGGTGTTACAAGCTCATCCCGCTGGCCCCCTCGGCAGAGGCGGCACGGGATACCCTCCGCAAGGAGGGATTCCAAAATGCCGAAACGGTAGCCAAACTGCTCACCAGCGAGCGGTTTCAAAAAGAAGCGCGGGGGGCCGTGTGGCTGGTGGATGAGGCCGGGCTGCTGTCCACCCGGCAGACGGACAAACTGTTTGCGCTCGCCAAAGAGTTGGATGCGCGGCTGGTGTTGGTTGGCGACGTAGGCCAGCACCACGCCGTCGAGCGCGGCCAGGCATTTGATCTGCTGGAGCGGTTTGGCGGCATGGCCACGGCCACGGTCAACGAGGTCGTGCGCCAGCGGGGCACCTACAAGCAATTTGTGGAATACGTGTCCGAGGGCAAGCTGGCGGAGGCGTTCGAGGTTCGGGGTATTAAATCCCATATAAAGGAAATGAATTTAGAGGAACGCAAAGTGGCGTTGGCGGAAAAATACGTCACCGCGATTGAGAAAGGTAAAACCGCCTTGGTTGTGGCCCCCACCCATGCGGAATGTGACGAGGTGACGGCAGGCATCCGGGATGTGCTGAAACAAAAGGAACATCTTGGCGAAAGCACAACCTGGGATACCCTGCGGAATCTGTCTTGGACCAAAGCGGCCAAGATGGATGCGGAACACTACGAGCGAGGGCTGGTGGTACAATTCAACGGCCATGTGAAAGGGTTTGCGTTGGGGGAACAGGTGGAGGTCATTGACGTGCGGGATGGCATGGTACGGGTGCGGAGTCATTCGCTTTGCCATGATGCCATTAAATCCCTGCCTTTGGACAAGGCGGAAAAATTCAATGTGTATGAGCGGGAACAACAGGAAATCTGCGCGGGCGAACTCATCCGCATTACGGCCAACAGCCGGACGGAAGACGATCACCGCCTTTACAATGGCAACCTCTACACGGTGGATTACATTGACCATGCGGGCCGGCTGGTGCTGGATAATGGCTGGATTTTGGACAAGGATTTCGCGCATTTGCAATATGGCTATACGCTTACATCCCATGCGGCGCAGGGCAAAACGGTGGATTGCGTTTATATTTCCCAGACAGCCAAGCATTCCTCGCTGGCAAGCGACTTGAAACAGTTTTACGTCTCGGTTTCACGGGGGCGGGAGGATTTTGAGATTTACACCGACGACATTGAACCTAATCTCCGCAGTTGAAATAGTGGTCAAAGTGGGAAAGGGGCAATAGAATTGGGGGTGATGAACGCATCTGCGAAGCTGGTTTCCGTTCACCTGGCGGGTGAAGCGGAGGACGAGATCACCTTGGACACGCTCCC
>CAIQKM010000182.1 GCA_903872345.1 uncultured Verrucomicrobia subdivision 3 bacterium
TGGCAAACTGCGGGAATGCGGGGTGCCACCCTCAAGGAATCGTCGCAGAATTGAAATCGAAAAATGACCGAACAGTGAAAATATACAGGTTTTACCGACCTGAAATCATTCTCAGCTAAATCTTAACCGGACAGTAGTGAGTTAATATCATAATGACATAAGTGCGAGTTCGGCCCCGTTGCAAACATGCCAGACCTGTGCAAATACGCATGGAAACAACATACCATTCGTTAAATCGCAGTTGAAAAATCGGAAATAAACCTAATCAATAAATAAACATGAATATCAAATTAATTGCCGGAGCCGCTTTCGGCATTGTCATGGCCGCAGGATCACTTCAGGCGCAAGGCGTCCGGGTTGACGACGTTTTTTACTCGGTATTTGAGTCGGACATGTACACCGGGTCATCTGCGACTTATACCGTTAACGTTGATCCTTACAATTCATTTGTTTTGGGGCAATTCTCCGGCGCGGTGGCCATTCGGTTCAGTCCCTTGTGGATTAATCCCACCGAATATGTGAGTCTTTCGGGAATGCAGTTGACCACAGACAACTCGGTGGCTCAAAATACCGACATCGGGCCCGGCTCCGTTTTTAATAGCGACAATTATATTCCCGGCTACGACGCGATATATGGCTATTACACTTTTGGCATGAAACTTTCCGAACCGAATGGCAAGTCGTATTACGGTTGGATCGAATTCGATCAGACGGGAACGCTACCAGGTCAATGCTACACGCAGATTACCTATTTCTATAACAACACCGGGGCGGATGTGTTTGCGCAAGACTACATTGTCCCGGAACCTTCCTCCGCCGGTCTGCTCGGCGTGGGGGCTTTGCTGGCCGGTTCGGTTTCCGTCTGGAAACGCCGCCAGCAAAAGAGCAACGCCTGATCGCCGGCGATTCAGCGAACCGCGAATAAGGACCAGGGAAGGCAAATCTACTGGCTGGGAAATTCCCCGGCAGGTCACGGAGGCAGGGCATTGCCCTGCCTCTTTTGCTTTGGCGGAGGCGCGCAACCCGCTTTCCGCCATTTTCCAGACTTGACGCTTAACGCCGAAAACCGTACCCTGCACCTATAATGATTAACAATTCACAGGTATTCCTGCTGGTAGTCGTCGTAGCCGACGGCGCCGTTGGTGCTTGTTGAATTGAAGATTTAACAAAAACCCACGGCTGGCAACGGTCGTGGGTTTTTTGTCAATCATCCGCGACGTCGCCGTCACAAAGAAAGAGCACATGAGCAAAACGATAGCATCAAAGAAGAAGAGCACCTCCGCCCGGGCCGAGGTCGGCGCGGCCATGTATGGCCGCGACATCCTGGTCGAAGCCCTCGAACGCGAAGGCGTCGAAGTCATGTTTGCGTACCCCGGCGGCGCGAGCATGGAAATTCATCAGTCGCTGACCAAGTCCAAGATTCGCACGATTCTGCCCCGCCACGAGCAGGGCGGCAGCTTTGCGGCGGAAGGCTATGCCCGTGTGACCGGCAAGGCCGGCGTGTGCATGACCACCAGCGGCCCCGGCGCCACGAACCTCGTGACGGCCATCGCCGATGCGTACATGGATTCCACCCCGCTCGTCTGCATCACCGGCCAGGTGAGCCAGGCCATGATCGGCCGCGGCGCTTTCCAGGAAACGGACATGATCGGCGTGACCCTGCCCATCGTGAAGCACAGTTATCTGGTGACCGATGTGAACGACATTCCGCGCATCGTGAAGGAGGCGTTCTACATCGCCCAGTCCGGCCGCCCCGGTCCCGTGGTGATCGACGTGCCGAAGAATATCCAGCAGGCCCGCACCCAGCCGGTCTGGCCGACCCTCGAGCAGATCAAGAAAGGTCTGCGCGGCTACACCCAGCCCGATTTGCGTGCCGATGAAGTGGCGCTGAACGAAATCATCGGCCTGATTGAAAAGGCCGAGCGCCCCGTGCTGTACGTCGGCGGCGGCATCATCTCCAGCGGCGCGGCGGCGGAGTTGAAGAAGTTCGCCGAAGCCACCAACATTCCCGTGACCACCACGCTGATGGGCATCGGCGCGTTTCCCGAAACGCATCCGCTCTCCCTCCGCTGGCTGGGCATGCACGGCGCGGCTTTCGCCAACTGGGCGGTGAACGGCGAATACGAATATCGCAAGAACCCGGCGGACCCGACCGTGAAGATCAAGGACGGCGCGGATCTGCTGCTCTCCTTCGGCGTGCGGTTTGACGACCGCGTGACCGGCAAGTTCGAGGAATTTTGCAAGTACGGCACCATTGTCCACGTGGACATTGACGCCTCCGAGCTGAACAAGAACCGCAAGGCGCATCTGCCCGTGGTCGGCGACATCAAGGACGCCCTCACGCGCCTGAACAAGATGATTGCCAAGCGTCCGCTGGAGAAGAAGCACACCGCGTGGCTCGCCCAGATTGACGAATGGAAGAAGAAAGGTCCGTTCGCCTACCGCATCACTCCCGAGATCGCCAACAGCGATCATATGAAGGATCACATGCAGGGCGCCGAGAACGAAGTCATCCTTCAGCAGATGGTCATCGAGACCCTGTATGAGCTGACCAAGGGTGATGCGTACATCACCACCGGCGTGGGCCAGCACCAGATGTGGGCCGCGCAATGGTACAAGTACAAGTTCCCGCGCCAGCTCGTGACCAGCGGCGGACTGGGGTCAATGGGCTATGGTTATCCCGCCGCGCTCGGCGTGAAGGTGGCGCATCCCGACAAGCAGGTTGTTGACATTGACGGCGACGGCTCTTTCCTGATGAACATTCAGGAACTGGCCACCGCCCACGTTGAAAAGATCGCCGCCAAGGCCATTATCCTGAACAACCAGCACCTCGGCATGGTCGTGCAGTGGGAAGACAACTTCTACGCCGGCAACCGCGGCCACACCTACTTGGGCGACCCCGATCTGCGCGCGCAGATTTATCCCGACTACGTCCGCGTCTGCAATTCCTTCAACGTGAAGTGCGAACGCGTGATGTTCAAGAAGGACCTCCGCGCCGCGATGCAGCGCATGTTGGATTCCGACGAACCCTACGTGCTCGACGTGGTGGTGCCCTACAGCACCCACGTGATCCCGTTCATCCCGGCCAACCGCACCGTGGCCGACATGATCTGGAAGCCGTGAGCTGAGTTTGATTCTTCAAACGGCCGGATGGCATAAACTCCATCCGGCCGTTTTTTCTTTGCGGTTGGAATACAACCACGCCCTCTGGTCTTTGTGTTCTCTGAGTTCTATGCGGTTAAATCCGCTTGAATCTCTTCGGCAGATGGTTAGGCTCACGCCCATATTATGCGTTGGCCTGCCATCACCACTTGTCTCATGAGCGTCATCTTTGCCGGCTGTTCCACCGTGCCCCAACCGAAGCCCATTCCCACCGGCTCGCTGGAGTCCTTCCAACAGCGCGCGGCCCAGTTCAACGAAGTCGTCACCATTCCCACCTTTGAGACGAGCCCCGACGAAGTCGCCGCCACCGCCACCAATTTGATTGCCGCCGGCAATGCCGCGCTCGACCGCATCGGCCACATTCCGGCCGCCGAAGTGAATTTCACCAACGTCATCATCGCCCTCGACGACGTGAATTATCTCATCGGCGGCGCTTCCGACCGGCTGGGGCTGATCGAACAGACCAGCACCAACGCCGCCGTCCGCGATGCCGCTACTGATGCCATCAAGCTCATCTCCGAATGGTCCGTGGGCATTGATTATCGCGATGATGTTTATGCCGCCGTCAAAGCTTTCGCCGCCACACAGCCCCAGCTTGCCGGCGAGGACAAAAAGTTGTTTGAAGACACCGTGCGCGATTACCGCCGCGCCGGCCTGGATCTGCCCCGCGACCAGCGCGATGCCGTGGAAAAGCTGCGCAAACAGCTCACCGCCATGGAGACTGATTTTGAGAACAACGTCACCAAGGCCGTACAACCGCTGAAGTTCAGCAAGGCGGAACTCGCGGGGGTGCCGGATGATTTCCTTGCGCAGGAGGGCATCAAGACCGGTCCCGATGAGTACACGGTCAAGGCCAACATCACGTTTCATTACATCATGATTGAGGACAATGCGAAGCTGGAATCCACCCGCCTGCGCATGATGACCGCCCAGTACAATCTCGCCCGCACCGAGAACATTCCGCTGCTCAAGAAAATCCTCGTGGTGCGCGATGACATTGCTCACCGCCTTGGCTACACCACCTATGCGGATTACGTCACCGAAACGCGCATGGTGAAAAACGGCGCCGCCGCCCTCGAATTTCTGCAAAACCTCAAGACCGGTCTCCAGCCCAAATACGATGCGGAACTGGAAACGTTTCGCCAGTTGAAGATCAAGGAGACCGGCGATGCCAAGGCCGTAATCAATGGTTGGGACTGGCGGTATTACGCCAACCAGTTGCGCAAGACCCAGTACAATGTGGACGCGGAACAATTGCGCGTGTACTTCCCCTATGAACGCGTGTTGCAGGGACTCTTCGCCACATACCAGCATATCTTCGGTCTCAAGTTTGAGCGCGTGGAGGCGCCGTACAAATGGGTGGGTGATCTCCAGCTCTACACGGTGTCCGACGCCAAGACGGGCGAACCGCTGGGGCTGTTCTATCTCGACATGTTCCCGCGCGATGGCAAATACAATCACTTCGCCCAGTTCGGCATCATCGAAGGCAAGCAGTTGCCGGATGGCCGGTATCAGCGCCCGGTCTGCTCGCTCGTCTGCAATTTCCCGCCGCCGCAGCCGGACAAGCCGTCGCTGATGTCTCATGACGAGGTCGAGACGGTCTTCCACGAGTTTGGCCACGCCATGCACACCATCCTGACCCGCGCCAAATACAGCCGCTTTGCCGGCACCAGCGTGCCGCAGGATTTTGTCGAAGCCCCCTCGCAGATGCTGGAAAACTGGGCCTGGGACAAGACCGTGCTGGACAGTTTTGCCGCCGACTATCGTGATCCGAGCAAGAAGATCCCGCAGGAAATCCTCAGCCAGCTCAAGGCTTCGCGCTTGGCCACGGAGGCGACGTATTACCGCCGCCAGCTTTCCTTTGGCATTACCGATCTGACGCTGCACATGCAGATTCATGCCACCAACGCGGACGACGTGCTGCCGCTCTCAAACCAGACGCTTAGCGAAGTCTCGCTGCCGGTGCCGCCGGATTCCGCCTTCGTGGCGTACTTCGGTCACATCATCGGCTACGGTGCCGGTTATTATGGTTATGCCTGGGCGGATGCCATTGCCGCCGACATGGCCACCGTATTCGAAAAATCCCCGCACGGTTATTTCGACCAGACCGCCGGGATGCGGATGCGCAACGAAATCTACGCCGTCGGCGACTCGCGCGACATCAACATCTCCATCGAGAAGTTCCTCGGCCGCCCGCGTTCCTTGCAACCGTTTTTGGAGAAGATTGGCGTGCGTAAGACGGACGGGAAATAAGACCGCTTCCATACTGATTCGCCACGACGGCGCGCACAGAGTGACGCGACCTGTCACCCTGAACTTACCGTTTGTCACCGGGAAATGGTGTTAGCCCTCAAATCTAATTCGCGCTAATGCCGGAACTGGCGGCGGAAGAGGTCGCCGGATTCCATCATCTGATGCAGTTCCTCGAAGAGGGGGGCGACTTGGGCGCGGTTCAGGGAGGTGGCGTTGTCGAAATAGGTTTGCAGGCCGGCGGAACGGATTTGTTCAACCAAGGCGTCGGGGATGACGTTGGTGTTGGCGGACATTTTGGCGAGGTCGGCGCGCAGGCGTTTCACGGATTCATCGAGGGCGCGGTTTTGGATGTCGTCGGGCAGAAATTCGAAGGCGGGGAGCATGCTTTGAATATCGGCGGGCATGGTGGCGTCAATCAGGTCGTCGCGCTGGTGGGCGGGCAGGGCGGGGAGCCAGCGGGACCAGGGTTGTTCGATGCGGGCGAGATGCTGTTCATCCGGCGGCAACTGGTTTAAGCGCTGGGTGAGGGCGTCCATGGCGGCGTAGCGTTCGTCGCTGGAGAGGTGGGTCATGTCCACGGCGGCGACCTGGCGGCGGAGTTTCTCGAGGGTGAGGCGGCTGTGGCCGGCGAGTTGGTAGCCGCCAATGGCCAGCACCCAGCCCGCGACGAGCAGGACGGCAGCTTGCGCAAAGGCTTTTTGGTGGCTGGGGATCATTATCGGGTCACGGATTTCGGATTTCGGGTCTCGGGGAATGGCGGGCGGAGCGACTGGTGTAGATCGAGCTGCTCGTGGATTTGGGCATTGCTGCGCCCGGGGACGGGCGCGCTCCGGGGGCGGCGGGACGCCTGCGGGGCGGTGTTTAGGTGGTGTTCGCGGGGGATCATGGGGGTTCAGGATTTAATGTCGCGGACGTAAAACGCCGTGCTGCCGATGACGAAAAAGCTGAGGTTGAAGCCAACAAGCAGGCTGAGCGACTGGCCGACTTTCCACCAGGAGATGGGCTGGGCGAGCACGAGGCGCCAGACATCCAAATGATAGGTCAGGAACCACGGCGTGAAATCGGAGAAGTACGGGATGTTCTGGAGGATGGAGCTGACGAAAATCAGGGAGATGGCCAGGATGGTGGCGGTGGCCGGCTTGACGTTGAAGCAGGAAAACATGAACGCAAGCCCCATGATGGTGATGGCTTTGATGGCGAGCATCAGGTGGGCGGCAAAGAAATAGCGGCAGCCGGTGGACGCGTCAAAGATGGCGAACGGTTCGCCCGGATTGGCGACAAACAGATGGCCCCAGGGAAACAAACAGGCGGACAAGGCCAGCCCGGTGATCCCCAAGGCGAGAGAAAGAAAGAAGGCGAAAATGGCACCGGCCACCCATTTCACGGCGAGCAGGCGCACGCGGGTGACGGGGCGGGAGAGAATCATGCGCAGGGTGCCGTCCTCGGCTTCCTTGGCCACGAGGTCGCCGCCCACGAGCGAGACGAACAGCGGCAGCAGCAGGTAGGCGATGGGAAAGAGCATGAAGGCGGCCACGGTGAGGCAGGAGATGTAGTCCTTGGGATCGAAGCCGTTCATTTCCAGCAGCCGGGTCATCTGGCGGGTGGGGCCGGCGGAGAAGTGGAACAGCAGCAGGATGAGCGCCTGCGCCAGCAGGAACATGACGAAGCCGATGTACGTCCGTTTTTTGCCAAACAGCTTCCAGAGTTCGTTGCGCAGTTGGTAGAGGAACATGACTTAGTTGGCGCGCAACAAGGGCGGCGGGGTTTTGGTGCTCTGGGACTGCATGAGGTTCAGGTAAAAACTTTCGAGGGTGCGTTCCTCGCGGGCGATTTCAAAGACGGGGTGGCCGGCGGCGACGAGCGCTTTTACAATTTGGTCGGTGTCGGCACCTTCGGCGAGGATGACGTATTTGCCGTCGCGGCTGCCGGTGATGAGGCGGTTTTCTTCCAGCAGGCGGACGGCGGCGGGGAAGTCGCCGGTTTTGAGGCGGACGTAGTGGCGGGTTTGTGTGGCCTCGGCGAGGGAACCTTCAAAAACCTTTTC
Organism: uncultured Verrucomicrobia subdivision 3 bacterium; assembly: GCA_903872345.1. Lineage (GTDB taxonomy): Bacteria > Verrucomicrobiota > Verrucomicrobiia > Limisphaerales > UBA11358 > UBA11358. The sequence continues at coordinate 7,460 of CAIQKM010000182.1, forward strand.
ACCCTGATGCAGAACGCAGATGCGGGTGCACAACTGTTCGACTTCATTGAGCAGATGGGAGGAGAGCAGAATGGTGAGGCCCAGCTCGCGGTGCAGGCGGAGGATGGTGTGGCGCATTTCGTGGATGCCCTCGGGGTCGAGGCCGTCGCTGGGTTCATCCAGAATGAGCAGTTCGGGGGCGGGCAGGAGAGCTTGGGCGAGGGCCAGGCGGGTTCTCATGCCGTGCGAGTAGGTGCGGACTTTGGACTGTTCGCGGCCGGTGAGGCCGACCCATTCAACGACTTCTTTAAGCCGGGTGTCGGAAACGGGGCCGGTGTAATGGCTAAGGATCTCGAGGTTGCGCCAGCCGCTGAGGTAATCGTAAAAGACAGGGGTCTCAAAAATAGCGCCGACTTTTTGCAGGGCGCGGGTGCGCTGGGTGGTGACATCGAAGCCGCCGACGCGGACGGTGCCGCGCGAGGGCCAGACCTGGCCGAGCATCATGCCGATGGCGGTGCTCTTGCCGGCGCCGTTGTGGCCGAGGAGACCGTAAATTTCGCCGCGCGGCACTTGCAGGCTCAGATTGGACACGGCCAGCCGGCGGCCAAAGGCTTTGTCGATGTTGTCGAGGGCGATCATGAATGCACCGTGTACGAGCCTAACAATTGACGGTTTGCGGCGGGCAAGCAAGACATTACGGGAATGAGACCGGCGAGAGGGCGTATCTTGACACTGCCCCGGGTTAAATAGATGAGCGCCACCTCACCCCGGCCCTCTCCCCCATTTACCAATGGCGGAGAGGGAGACAACCCGGTCGGCGAGCAGTATTGACGATGTCACGGTTCTGGATTGGGGGACAGTGTCGGGATGCGCCCCCGGCGAGAGGGCGCAGACACGGCCCCGAAAAAAGCAGGCATAAAGTGCCTAGCCAGCGGAGCGCGGGTCTGCGACCCGCAGCAAATTAACCAGACAACACGCGGGTTAAGCCAAGGTGGCAACGATGGAAATTCGCAAGTTGCTGCGGGTCACAGAGGCGCACTCTGGGGGGCAGTGTCAGGCATGCGCCCTCATCTCCTCATCAACCGTCAATTGGTTTGATTTGGTTTGATTTACCCTGATTTTCAGGGCTTTTCATAAAAACCTGCCAGGGCCGGAGAAGTCTTGGGCCGGGACGGGTTGACCAGGGCGGGGAGAATGGCGGGGGTAGGACTGGCGGAGGGGCGCGGTGAGGGCGGAGTCGCAGCCGCGCGCGCAGTGGGTGCTGCCGGGGCCGGGGTCGGTTGGGATCGGCGTTCGGCTTGGGCTTCGGCTTGGCGTTCTTTCCGGGCACGGTCGGTGCGGCGCTGGAGGCGGGCGACGTGGCGGTCGAGTCGGTGCAGGAGGTTGAAGCGGGCGAGGAGGTCGGGATTGAGGGCGCCTTCGAGGGGCATTTTGCCAAGGAGGACGGCGTAGCGGGCGGTAATGGCGTGGGCGAGGCAATCGGCGAGGTGGCCGTCGGTGAAGCCGGGGAGTTCGGCGGTGTTGGCGGCGAATTCGCGGGCGTCTTCGAGGAGTTCCTGGGTGGTGAGCCAGTCGAGGAAGCCGCCAATGTTCCATTCGGAGAGGTTTTGAGGGCTGATGGGGACGCCGTTGAAGTGTTCGGCGAGGATGGCTTGGACTTCGGGGAGGCTGTTTAACCACTTGATGAGTTCCACGCCGGGTTCGCCGTTGTGGAGGCGTTGGTTGAGTTGGTCGCGGAGATGGTGCGGGAGACGGGCGATTTTGCCGGTGCGTTTCATAAAATAAACGAGGATTGAGGGTGGAGGGTTATGCGGTTGTTAATTGGGGAAGGACGAGAGGGACAGTAAAGACGGAAGGGATAACATCCAACATCCGACATCGAACGCCCAACATCCAATGACGGAGACAGAGGTGCGTGGGGAGATGTCGGGCGTGGGGCTGACGCCGGTTAGCTGGGTTGGAATGCTTATTTTCATCCGGCTCATCATGACCGGGAAGGATGGACATTGGCGGTCCAAGGTTCCGGGGAACTGGTCCGGGTGAAAAAGCTCCGACTCCAGCAGTGCTTGACGCCTTTTGCAAGAGAGCCTAATTTAACGGAGTTAATTGAGTACAAAACGAAAATATGGAAGATGAAAATGCAACGATTCAGTCACCGGTTGAAAACCCGACTGGCGAAATTCCCATTTTTTACGTAAAAAGTAATTTTTACCGTGTAGTGCATACTGATGGCATATATGGGGGAGGGGCTCCAACTCCTGGCAATATAATCATGACGGTTTTTAGCCACCGAGTACCGCTTCCAGAAAAATCCGCCAATGACGCTTTTGGCAATGAAATTCCAGAAAAACGAATTGCAAGATATGGGATAGAAAATGAGCTGGAAGTGTCGTTGGTTATGGAATTAAACACTGCAAAAATCATGCGTCAGTGGCTTGATAATTCCATTAAAAATACTGAAAATCTATTGCAGAGAATGCAAGTTTCAAAACAAGAAAAGTAAGTGCTTTTATGAGAATTTCAGATGCAATTCAATCAGCCACTCGAAGCAGCGCAACGGCTGCGTGCATTCTCGCTTTGAATAGTTCCGCTTCAATTGCTTCGAAGCCATGTCTTGATTCTCTGCCAATTCAAACAAGCACGAGCATTCCTTTGGTTTGTGATGCTGAAACCACTATTTCAGTTTCTGCACAACCTCAAGCCCTGCCTGTTTCGAGCCTGCCGGTTTCTGAAATTAAAGCCCCAATATGGCTACTAAAACGGATGGAAGCCTTGCAACAGATGCCGCCGCCTACCTTGCAGGAAGTGGACATACAATTCAGAGCGTCAGCGGAAATTCGCAAGAAATCGACGACCAAGCAGACAGCTTAGTCAAGTGGGCGCAGCATAAGAATCTCATTATATCGGAAGCTCATACCGCTGGATTAAAAAAACACGGCGGTACAACTGCGGAACATGAAGTTTTCTACCGCGAAACCGACAACCGTGCTGTAAAGCTCACATATCCAGGAACATTCGGAGTCACACCCGACCCGAAAGGTATGCAGCAGGCAGCCACGCCATTATTTTATTTGCTCCGACTCGAGCTAATGAACAAAACGTTTGGCTCGGATTTCAGATTGGAAGGTATCACCTTTGGAAAATCACTCCTAATCGGGGTAAAAAACGAACTGGCGAGAATGGTCGTGTCGCAGCCTTGGATTCGTGCGGCCAACCCGAACTCGCCGCATCCGTCGCCAATCGAACTCGCGGATTTCATGCAATCTTTGGGTTTTCTGCCAATAAAGAATTCTTATTTCGGGTGGTATAGAAAGGCGGACAATATCACAATACTTGATGCGCGACCGGATAATTTTATCATGTCTCATCTGGGGGTTGTGCCGATTGACTTGGTGATAAGTAAAAGTGAGCCGCAATGAATGACCGATCATTTTAGACACGCTCTTCAACCTGTCTAAAAATCTCTTTGAAATCCGGCCGTTTCATCGCCACAATGAACGTTCGCTTGGCCGCCGGCATTCAGTGTCTGAATCCGGCTTCCGCATATATGAAACGCACGCATCATTGCAACGAATTACGCCCGTCTCACATCGGGCAAACCGTCACGCTGTCCGGCTGGGTTCATTCCCGGCGCGATCTGGGCGGCCTCATCTTTATTGATATCCGCGACCGCGAGGGCCGCACACAGACGGTGTTTGATCCCTCGGATCTGACGAAGGAGCTCTTTGACCAGGCGGCCGCGCTGCGCAGCGAATGCGTGGTGAGCATCACGGGCAAGGTGCGTCAGCGTCCCGCCGGCACGAACAACACCAAGATTCCCACGGGCGAAGTGGAAGTGGGCGTGGTGGCGCTGGAAGTGCTGAACATGGCGGAAGTGCTGCCGTTCCCGGTGGATGACCCGGAAATCGCGAGCAAGGTGAACGAGGAATTGCGGCTGCAATACCGTTACCTCGACCTGCGCCGCCCGGAAATGGCGCGCAACCTGAAAATCCGCAGCAAGGTGGCGATCGCCATCCGCTCGTTCATGGATGACCAGGGCTTCCTGGAAGTCGAGACGCCGACGCTGTTCAAGTCTACGCCGGAAGGCGCGCGCGAGTTTCTGGTGCCCAACCGCCGGGAGCCCGGCACGTTTTACGCGCTGCCGCAGTCGCCGCAGCAGTTCAAGCAGATCCTGATGGTGGCCGGCATTGAAAAATATTTCCAACTCGCCCGCTGCTATCGCGACGAAGATTTGCGCGCCGACCGCCAGCCCGAGTTCACCCAGGTGGACATCGAGATGAGCTTCATTGATCGCGAAGACATTTATGCGTTGATCGAAGGGCTCGTGAAACGCGTGTGGAAGACGGCGTTGAACATTGATATTCCCACGCCATTCAAGCGCATCAGTTTTGAAGAGGCATTGAACCGCTACGGCATCGACAAGCCGGACACCCGGTTTGGGATGGAACTCGTGGACTTCACCGAAGAATTCCGCACGAGCAGCTTCAAGGTGTTCAGCGGCGCGATTGCCAATGGCGGCGTGGTGAAGGCGCTGAACGCCAAGGGCCTCGCCGGCGCCACGCAGGGTCAGATTGAGACCATGACCGATTACGCGAAGAGCTTTGGCGCGAAAGGCCTGGCCTTCATCAAGGTGGAGAAGGGCGAATGGAAGTCGCCGATCGTGAAGTTCTTCACGGATGCGGAGAAAGCCGCGTTGACGGAAAAACTGAAGATCGAAGAGGGCGACCTCATTCTCTTTGCCGCCGATCAATGGCTGAACGCCTGCGAAATTCTCGGCAAGATCCGCCTGTATTGCGCGGACGTGCTGAAGACGCAGGGCAAGCTGGTGATTCCGGCCGACCAGTTCAATTTCCTGTGGGTGATCGAATTCCCGCTGCTCGGGTTCGACCGCGAACAGAA
>CAIQKM010000183.1 GCA_903872345.1 uncultured Verrucomicrobia subdivision 3 bacterium
AAAGAAAGAGGCCGGACACTACTCCGGCCTCTTTTTAACAAGCGCTAAAATCTTTGTTGCGGGTTACTGCCAGCAACAAGATCAATATAGACCACCCCGCTTTTTCCGCATGTCACCATTACTGGGGACACGGGGTAAAAATTGTCCCCAACCCTCACACACCATGATAGCTCGTGATAAACAGGCTAAAAATGTTTACTTCCGCCCCGGAGGAATCTACCGTACGGCATGTTTAAACGTTTTCAACTCGCTTTGGCCGCCGCGTTGACGCTGTTGCTGCCCATTTCCCGGGCCCAGGCACAAACCAACGCCGCGCCAGAAGATCCCCGCGTGACCACCGCCCGACAGATTCTCGCGGACTACCAGGCCGGTGCGCCGCGCAATCACCGCGTGCTGCACGTCGCCTATTTCTGCCCCGCCGACCGCACCCCCGCTCCCGATTACCAGGCCCGCCTCGGCCGTGTACTCGGCGACATCTCGAAATTTTACGCCACCCAGCTCCACGCTTACGGCCTCCCCTCCGACGGCATTCCCCTCGATTACGATGCCACCGGCAATCTCGTCATCCACCTCGTCAAAGGCAGCCATCCCGCCGCCGATTATTCCGAAGCCAAGTCCGCCGATGAAATTTATCAGGACGTCGAGAAAGTCATGACCGCCGATGGCATCAATCTCAAAACCAATCACTGCGTCGTCTTCACGCGCCTTGGCAATTACGATGGCACCAATACCTCGCACAACAGCCCCTACTGCGGCACCGGCAACAGTCACAGCGGCTTCTGCTGGCAGTTCGATTCCGACCTCCTCGACACCCGCCAGTTGCTCAACACCAACGTCTGGGTGACCGACCACCAATACGGCCACATCAGCGTCGGCCGCTACAACACCATTTTCATCGGCGGCACCGCCCACGAGCTCGGCCATCTCTTCGGCCTGCCCCACAACGCCGGCACCGCTACCGATTACAAAACCCGCGGCCACGCCCTCATGGGCGAAGGCAACCGCCACTACGCCGAAGAACTGCGCGGCGAAGGCAAAGGCTCCTACCTCACCCTCGCCCACGCCCTGCGCATCGCCGCCAACCCCGTGTTCTCCCACGTGGACAAAGGGCTGGACGAACCCTGGCACACTAGCGTTCCCACCTGCCATTTTGAACCCGCCGGCCGCACCATGAAAGTCACCGGCAACTTTGAATCCAGCCAGCCCATCTACGGCGTGGTGCTGTATGTGGATCCCACCGGCGGCAGCGATTACGACGCCGTCAGCTACGCCGGCACCCTGGGCCCCGACCACACCTTCACCTTCGATCTCACCGACCTCCCCACCCGCGTAAAGTCCGGCGAAATCCGCCTGATTCTCCTCTGCGCCAGCGGCCAGCATCTGAATGTGGGCGGCCGCTGCCAGGCGCGCTTCAATTACACCATCGGCACCGACGGCCTCTACCAAGTCGTCCCCGCCTCCAAACGGAAACCCGCCGGCGAGTAATCAAGCAAAGATGGAACCGTTAAAGCGTTAGGGCAACGAGGATGGACCAGCTGAAACGCTGCAACCGGTAAATTTTTGAGCACAGGGGTTACACTTTCTCCCAAGCACAGGGGTTACGGTTTTAGGTTTGTACGGGGCTCGCCTCCCATGATGGGGGGGCGAGCCCCGCAACATTTGCATTCAGTGTGATTTTTCTGGCTTCCCGGCGAATCGCACGAATGATTTTGCAACCTCCCGCCGGAGCACAGTTTTCAGCGCGCCCGCAAAAGCATCATCGTCATCCACCAAAAAAATCCGGGGCATGATCGCTGGTGGTTATGCCTTCGCGGGTCTTGGTCAAAAACAGCAGCCCAAACCAACAAATGACTAACAAAGTAGAACTATCCCTCACATGGGCGGCATGCCGCCCTTGGGCGTGGTTGACTTTGGAGCCAACTATTCTGCTTAAAGGACTTTACAAAAGCAGTTAATATAAGCAGTTTGGCGCAAAACACAGGTCTTGGTCCGGTTTAGGCCGCGACCAGAATCGGTTCAGCGGGCCGACGTTTGACATATTATTAGTCCGGATTCAGAACGGGTTAAAGGTGCCCTTGCAACCGTACCGGGAACCACCCAAAGAAAAAACATTCATCAAAGCAAGCCGTTGATGCTGGAAGGTGATTATGAAAAATCATGGTGATGCCTCGTTGCGAATCCGGCTGGCGGGCATGGCGATTCTCGCCCTGTTCATCGTTCTGGCGGTGGCGGCGTATGTCAACGGGCGGCAGGTCCAACACCGGATTGAGCTGATCGCCACCGACGCGGTGCCCGGCACGGTCTACGCCCACAAAATGCGGATGGCCATGTCCCGCAGCATCGGCTGGGTAATGGTGGCCGCCTCCGCCCAGACATCCTCGTCTCGCGATGCCAGCCTGAAAATTGTGCATGACGCCGACGCGGCGTTCACCAATGCGCTCAAGCAATATAATGGGACAATTATAATCAATCCGGTGGCGGACCGGACCCTGCTCAATCAAGTGACCGGCCGCTACGCCGAATACTACCGGCAACGGCTGGCCTATGAGGCGCTGATCCGGGCCGGGAATCGCACTGCGAGCGCCAATTTTCTGGAGAGCAACCTGGTCCCGGCTTATGTTTCGGTCCTGCAACCGGCCGAGGAGTTGGTCAACTATAATCATGCCAACAGCCTCACCTACGCGGATTACATCCGCCACAGCGTCCAACGCCTGTATTGGGCCGTGGCCATCGTCGTCGTGCTGGGCTCGGTCTGCGCGGTGGTGTTGGTTGTGAATTTTTCCATCCGCCGGCGGGAGGTGGCGGAATTGCGGGACAGTGAGGAAAAGTTTTCCAAAGCCTTCCGGTCAAATCCCAGCGGCATCGCCATTACCGACATGGCATCCGGCGAATATCTGGAGGTCAACGAAAGCTTTTGCCGGATCTTGGGATATTCACCCCCGGAATTGATTGGCCGCAACCCGGTGGAAGTGGGCGTTTGGACCAGTGCGAAAGAGCGCAACCAGGCGTTTCAATCGTTGCTCGCGGGCGAGACGTTGCGTGATTTCGAACTGCAAACCCGCACCCGGGGCGGCGGCAGCCGGACACTTTTGGTCAGTGCCGAGCTGGTTGTCTTGCGGGGCAAACCATGTATCGTGTCCATGGTTCAGGACATTACGGAGCGCAAGCGGTCCATGGAACAGGTTGAAATGCTCAAGGTTTCCATCGACAAACATTTTGACGCGGCTTATTGGCTGGATGCCGGCAACCAATTTGTTTATGTCAACGACACCGCCTGCAAGGTTCTGGGCTATGCCCGCGAGGAACTGCTGGGCAAACCGTTAACGCTGGTATCCCCTCATCTCACCCCCCAGATTCTCGACCAGGCTTGGCAGGGTTTGCGCGAAACCGGATTCTTCAGCCGCGAAAGCGTTCATCGTCGCAAAGATGGCAGCGAGTTCCCCGTTGAAATCGCCGCTTCCTATGTGCGGTTTGAGGGCAAAGAATTGCATTGTGGTTTCGCCCGCGACATCACGGCGCGCAAACGGGCGGAAAAAGCCATGGTCGCCAGCGAAGCCGCGCTCAAAGAAGCCCAGCATCTGGCTCATATTGGAAGTTCCATGTGGGACGCCCGAACGGATAAAACCAGTTGGTCCGACGAACTCTATCAAATTGTCGGCTGGGATCCCGCCCTGTCGCCACCCACGCACGCGGAGCGAAAGAAAATTTATACCCCGGAAAGTTTTGCCATCCTCGACCGCGCCGCAAAGCGAGCACTGGCAGCAGGCGAGCCCTACGACCTCCAACTCGATATTATCCGGCCCAATGGCGACCGTCGCCACGTCCATGTGCGCGGCACCTGCACGCGCGACCAGAACGGAGTCATTACCGGTTTGCGTGGAACCATGCAAGACATCACCGAACGCAAGCAGCTTGAGCAAAAACAGGCCGAATTGGCGGCCATCGTCAACTCTTCCGACGACGCCATCATCGGCAAGTCGCTGACCGGCATCATCACCAGTTGGAACCGGGGTGCCGAAAAAATCTTCGGCTATTCGGCGGCGGAAGCCATCGGCCGGCCTCTGTTGATGTTGATTCCAGCCGACCGGCACCACGAGGAGACGGACGTTCTTGAAAAAATCGGGCGCGGCGAAGCGGTGGAACATTATGAGACCATGCGCGTCCGCAAGGACGGCCGGCAGATTTATATCTCCGCCACCATCTCACCGCTGCGCGATGCCCGGGGCCTCGTCATTGGCGCTTCCAAAATTGCCCGCGATATCACCTTAAGCAAACAGGCGAAGTTGGAATTAATGTGGAAAACCGCGTTTCTCGAAGCGCAGGTGGACTCCGCCCTGGATGGCATTCTGGTGGTGGATGACCGCACCAAACGAATCCTGCAAAACCGGAAATTGTTCCAGTTATTCAAAGTTCCGGAGGCGATTGCCCGGGACGACGACGACGACAAGCTGCTTCAGCATGTCCTTGGCCGGGTGAAAGCCCCCGAGAAATTCAGCGAACGCGTGGCCCAGCTTTATGCCCATCCCGATGCGGTGGGCCGTGACGAAATAGAGTTGGTGGACGGCACCATTCTTGATCGCTACTCATCGCCCGTGCGGGACAAGGCGGGCAGGTATTATGGCCGTATTTGGACGTTTCGCGACATCACGGAACAGCGCGCGCTGGAAGTGCAGTATCGCCAGTCCCAAAAAATGGAGGCCTTCGGCCAACTGGCCGGCGGGGTGGCCCATGATTTCAACAACCTCCTGGGCATCATCGTGCTGTACGTTGGCATCCTCAAATCCGAGGAGAAACTGCCCCCGCCAGTTCTCGAACATGCCGGTGAAATTGAAAAAGCGGCCCAGAGTGCCGCCAATCTGACCCGCCAGTTGTTGCTCTTCAGCCGTCAGCACGCCTTGCAGGCCCAAAATCTCGATCTGAATGCCGTGGTGGACAATATCACCAAATTGCTCCAGCGCACTTTGGGCGAGCAGTTTGAGATCCAATTCAAGCGGCCCGACCACCCTCTCATCATCCACGCGGATGCGGGCATGATGGAACAAATTCTGCTGAACCTGACCGTCAACGCTCGCGATGCCATGCCCCGGGGGGGACAGATTGTCGTTGCCACGGTTGCCGTCGAATTGGACGAGGTCTTGGCCGCCCAAATCCACCGGGCCCGTCCCGGGCCCTTCGTGTGCCTGAGCGTCACCGATACCGGTACCGGCATCCCGCCGGAAATTTTACCCCGCATTTTCGAACCGTTTTTCACCACCAAGGAGGTGGGCAAAGGCACCGGCTTGGGCCTGGCCACTGTTTTTGGCATCGTTCAACAGCACAAAGGGTGGATTAATGTTCTCAGCGAACCCGGCCGGGGCACCACTTTCCAAATTTATCTGCCGCAGCAAAAGGAGGCGCCGGCCCCCAATTCTGCGGCCGCCCAGTTACCGCTCGTTGTCGGCGGCCACGAAACCATCTTGCTCGTGGAGGATGAAGTTGCCTTGCGTACTTCAACGCATCTCTACCTGACCCGTCTGGGCTATCGGGTGTTGACAGCGGAAACCGGCGTCGCCGCCCTGAATATCTGGCGACAGCATCACGATGAAATTTCGCTCGTGCTGACCGATCTGGTCATGCCGTGCGGCATGACCGGCAAAGAACTGGGTGCCTGCTTGTTGGCCGACCATCCCCGGTTAAAAATAATCTTCACCAGTGGATATTGTGGGAATACGTTAAGCCAGGATTTTGTGCTCGAAACCGGGGTCAATTTCCTGGTAAAACCGTTTTCCTGCCAGCAACTGGCGAAAATCGTGCGCGACAATTTGGATAAAACCGGTTAGCCGAACTTTAAAACTGCCGGGACCGCAATTTTCCAGACGAATTTCAGGGTGTTTGGCGAGGGATAAGGGCGAGCGTCATGTCATATTACTGGCCGTTTCCTGCTTTCCTGACATTGGAAATCGTTCTAACCAAGACCCGCAAAAAAGAAAGAGGCCGGACACTACTCCGGCCTCTTTTTAACAAGCGCTAAAATCTTTGTTGCGGGTTACTGCCAGCAACAAGATCAATATAGACCACCCCGCTTTTTCCGCATGTCACCATTACTGGGGACACGGGGTAA
>CAIQKM010000184.1 GCA_903872345.1 uncultured Verrucomicrobia subdivision 3 bacterium
ACGACGCACCTGTTCGCGGTGCCGCAGTTGAACAGCCCTTACCTGTTCCTGTCGTTTGAAGACTTGTGGGGCGGTGGCGACAAGGACATCAATGACACGATCGTGGCGATCAATGTGGGTGCGGCGACGGTAAACGCCCTCTTGGCCACGCCGGAACCGGCGATGCCGCTGACCTTTGCGGCCTGCCTAGGCTTGGCCCTGATCGCGGTGCGTAAAAACAAAAAGGCCACCGCCACGGTTTGATTTTAAACTCGGGATCGGGCAGGAGGGGTCCCTGTCCGCAAATCAACCATCAACACACATCAACCTATGAAAACAAAATCCATCCTCCTGTTTGGTCTGTTGTCGCAGACTCCCCTGTGGGCGGACACGTTGATCAGTGACAACTTTTCCGATGGCTCGCGGTCCAATCGCAGCCTGCCCAATTCAGCCCAGTGGTTTAGCGGCGGGGCCGGTGCCAACACCTATGTCACCAACAACAGCTCTCTGGCGATCACCGGTCTGACCGGTTCCGGCCTGGGCATTCAAGGGGTGGCCACCAGCTTTGAGAGCCCCGGCACCGAGTTGAGCCTGACGGTCGGCGAGTCGCTGACCCTGTCATTCAATTACAATTACGCCCTCACCAGCAACACGGATTTTGGCTTGGGGTTCGGGTTTTACAATACCGGCGGAAAGCAAGTTGCGGCGGATGGAACCGGCTTTAATAGCGCCCTGTTCAACGGCTGGACGGGGTATTCGGCCTTCGGCATTTTTGGCGGGACCGATTCCTCCTCGTATGGCCGTTTCCACCTGGCCCAGCGCACCACCACGGCCAACAATTTGCAGACGCCGCTGACCACCGGCGTGCTGGCCACCACGCATCAGACCGCCGGTCTGCTGCCCAATACCTGGTATGCGGCCACGCTGACACTGACCTATGCCACCAGCAGCAGCATGGTGCTGACCGCCAGCATCGGCGGTGAAACACTTTCAGTCACCAACACTCCGGCCCTCAGCAGCTTCGACACCGTGGTCATCACGGATGGCGGGCAGGCCGTAGGCAGCATGGGCGTCAGCGACGTCCTGGTGGTGGCTAGTCCCTCTTCCGTTGCACCGGTGCCCGAGCCTTCGATATGGGCGCTCGCCGGTGCCGGTTGCGGTCTGTTAGGTTGGGCTCGTTGGTGGCGGAACCGGGGAGTTTGACGGAAGGTCCCGGAGCTGTTGCCAGCATCTGTTCAGGCTGCCACTTGGAGAAGTGGCAGCCTTTTTATTTTGGGTTGAATGCCGCCGGCGGCCGGCGGTTCCCCATTTCAGGGCCGCAGGACGACCCGGTAGTGGTTGACGATTTCCAGGTATTGGAACCGCACCAGACTGTCGGCCCCGTCAAAATCCGGCCGGGCCCGGTCTTCAATGAACACGGGCGAATTACGGCGCAGCGGCAAGGCCTGGAATTGCAGCTCGCCGCCCAGGATTTCCGGGGCATAACGTTTCAACCCGAGGTCAAATTCCCGGCCGCAGTAAAAATTGTCATCCAGCAACCGGCCATTCAGGGTCATTCGGCCGACATCCCCGACATAATGGATGCGCAGGATGGGATTCAGATTCCAGTCCAGCGCGGGGGGCAGTTGGATTTTCCAGAGGGCGGCATTGGTGAAATCCGGGCTGTCGGGTGCGAGGGGCAGGTGCGTTTTACCCGGGCTCAACGCAATTTCCCGGGCGGGTCCGGCCGGTTGGATGGTCGTCAGCCGGGGGGAGTAGATGGCCGGCCGGATCGGGGGCAAAGTCAAGTGCGCGAAGATCCCATCTGGTTGGCCGGCCGTATTTTTCAGCGGCGGAAAAACCTCCCCTTTGAGATCATCCGGATTTTCACTGCTCAGATTCACGCGGCTGCCGTCAAAGGTGACCCCGGCGGGTGTGAGCAATACCCGTTCGGCGCCGGCAAAACGGCCTTTCCACAGGGCCAGGGAATCCGCCTCGCTCAACAACACGATCTGGATTTCCCGCCCGTTGGCCGTCTTGATTTTGCACCCCGGCGTTTTGGCCGGGCTGAGTTGCCAGAAACGGACCGGATCGATTTCACCCTGCTCGCCGGCCAGGGCGAATTCAGCCGGCACGCCCGGCGTTTCGGCGAAAAAGACCGTGCGGATGTTGCCGTCATCCACTTTGCAAATTGGCTGGGCGGTGGCGTAGGTCAGCCGGGCGCCGCCCAAATCAAAATTGAACGGCCAGAAGAAAAACGCATTCGCCGGAACGGTCACCGGCTGCCGGGGGAATGCCAGGTCGCGGCCGGGCAGATGCAATTGGAATTGCACCTCCGGCTTGGCCGGCAGCGGCTGGAGCCGCTGGTAATTATTGACGAAGACATACCCATGGTCGCCGTCGGAGCGCACGGACCAGCGCAGGGTGGTTAGATCGGTTTTGTCTTTGGGTTGCTGACCGGGGAGGGTGGCGGGCATGGTGGCCAGGCTCCCGCCAAAATCGTGGACGAACAGATGCAGGCGCCGCAGCCAGTGGTACTGGGGATTGAGCTGGCCGTATTCGCCGATGGGGGCGTTGAAATCATACGACTTCACCGGCAGATCATTGGGATAACCCGAGGCCAGTGATTCGTTCAGCGTGGTGAGTTTCCCTTCCGGATTCTGGCCGCCGTGATACATGTAATACCCCAGCAGCGAGGTGCCGGAACCGAGTTGCCCCAGCACCAGTGATTCAATGTCTTCCGGGCTCAGCCAGATGCGACGGTGATAGGAGGTTTCCATGCCGCCGCCGATTTCGCAACAGAGGTAAGGATAGCGGGAGATGTCGTCCTGATCCTTGGCCTTTTGTTTGCCGAGCTGATCCACGCCAATCGCGGCATCCGTGCGGGTACCGGAAAAGAGATATTTCTTCCACTCATCGCCGGGCATGGCCTTGGTATCGCGCAGCCAGAAGCCGTCCGCGTAGCCGCCGAACAGCGGCATCAGTTCACCGAGGGGCAACGGCTTGGGCAGGGGCGGCCAGCCGGTCTTGGTGTAGTATGGCACGTCAATGCCGGCGTCGATGGCGAGTTGTTTCAGCGCCATGAGGTAGGCGGGGGGGCCACGGAATTCATTATCCACCTGGATGCCGATCACCGCGCCGCCGTCCTTCCAAAATTCGCCGTGGAGCTGGGTGGCAATCTGGGTGTAGAGCACCTTGACCGCTGCCAGAAAATTGGTATCCGTGGAGCGCAGTTTCCAGTCCTTGTGCGCCTGCACCCAGTCGGGAAAACCGCCGTTGCGCACCTCGCCGTGGCACCAGGGACCGCAGCGGACGAGCACCTTCAGCCCCACTTGATTGCAAGTCTGGACAAATTTTTTCAGATCGCGGCGATCCGACCAGTCCCATTGTCCCTCCACTTCCTCGTGATGAATCCAGAATACGTAGGTGGCGACGATGTCAATGCCGCCGGCCTTCATTTTGAGGAGTTCCTCGCGCCATTCGGCGGCGGGCACGCGGGTGTAATGAAATTCGCCCATGACCGGGAACCAAGGCTGGCCATCCAGCAGCAGGCTGCGGCTGTTCAGGCCCAGTTCATGACCGGCGGGATTCTTGGCGGTGCCGAGTTTAAAATAGCCGGTTTCCGCCGGGGCCGGTTTGGCGATGGTGGCGGTAACGATTTCTGCCGACGAGGTTGTCGCCAGCACCAGACTTGTGGCGAGGCCAGCCCATAACCATGCGGAGGCAACCTTAGGAATCATTCCGGCCAGCATACCCGGACGGCGGGGGAAATCTACCGCATATTTTGGCGATGGTTGCCAGAGGGCGCATCCTGACACTGCTCCCGGAGTGCGGGTCTGTGACCTACAGCAACTTGCGAATTACCAGCGTTGGCATTGGCTTAACCCACGTTTGGCCGGCCAAGCGTGCGGGGCACACAGCCCCGCGACCTGATGGCCGGGCGCATTGCCCCTCCTTCTTTGGGGGCAGTGTCAGGATACGCCCTTTGCCAACCAAGCTGACCGCACTTCAATACTTATGGCTTGATCGTTTTTGTGATCAAGGCTTGCATCAAAGCCGTTCCCATTTGAAGTACCCGGCCGGCCATGGGATCGCGCGAAAATGCGGCCATTGTCGCCTGACCAAAATGTAGACCGCTTGGAGTAAGAAAATTTAAACGTGCCTGCCCGCGTGGTGGAGGTGCTGGCCTCGCTTGTTCCCACGGCCCGATTTTATCCACAATTCCTTTGGATGCTTCCAGCACTTGGTTGATGGCCATGTCCAATGATCTGTCAGGGTGTTCCCAAATAACGCCTGCCCCTGAATAATTATAGTAGCGCGCGGAGTGATCGGGGTAAGCCGCGAGCAAATCCAAACCATTCGGCATGGCAAATTCAATAACAACCCCAAGAACCTGTTTCGCTATCGCTGGCGGCGGTTGTTGCCCGTATTGACGCAGAAAATGCCATGCTTGCAAGTGTTGCCTAGATTCCAGATTAGTCTGTTGAATAATTTTTCGCCATTCTTCAATCGCTCCTGCAGAATTGCCGGCGGCCAAGTTTGAACGTGCCGTCTCAAACATGTTCCACGGTGTTTCGATTGCAACTGTGCCAACCGGCGGCCAGTGTTCAACCGGCATATCACCAAACAATGTGTCGCGTATCGGATTAACCGCAGGGGCCGGTTTGGCTTTGCCGAAAAATGAGTCAAATAAACCCATGGTCATTCCACCCGCGCCACGCCCTTGCCCTTCACCACGTCGCCGATGATCCAGGCGTCGTGTTTCTGAGCGCGGATGAATTTCAGCACGGCTTCCATCTGGTCGGCGGCCACGATGGCGACCATGCCGATACCCATGTTGAAGACCTGGTAGAGTTCCGCATCCGGCACGCCGCTCTTTTCGGCAATGACCTTGAAGATGGGCAGCATTTCCCAGGAACCTTTCTGGATGACGACATCCAGATTCTTGGGGAGCACGCGCGGGATGTTGTCCACAAAACCGCCGCCCGTGATGTGGGCGAAGGCGCGGACAAGATCCGACTTGCCGTTGAACTTTTTCAGCAGCTTCTGCACGAGCGGACCGTAGCTGATGTGAACCTTGAGCAATTCCTCGCCCAGCGTGCCTTTCAGGCCGGGCAGTTTGCTGGAGGGTTTCAGCTTGAGCTGTTCAAAGAAAATCTTCCGGCCCAGCGAATAGCCGTTCGTGTGCAGGCCGCTGGAGGCGATGCCGATCACCACGTCGCCGCGCTTCACGGTCTTCTGGCCGTTGAGCATCTTGGATTTTTCCACCACGCCCACGATCGTGCCGCTGACGTCGTATTCGCCCTTCTGGTAGAAGCCGGGCATCTGCGCCGTTTCGCCGCCGATCAGTGAGCAGTTATTCTCCGCGCAAGCGCGGGCAAAGCCCTTGATGACGTCGGTGAAAACGTGGGGTTCCAGCTTGCCGGTGCCGAGGTAATCGAGAAAGAAGAGCGGTTCCGCGCCGAGGACGGCGATGTCGTTCACGCAATGGTTCACGAGGTCCGCGCCGATGGTGTCGTGCTTGTCCAGCGCGAAGGCCAGCTTGAGCTTGGTGCCGACGCCATCCACGGAGGAGACGAGTACCGGCTGGCGGTATTTCTTCACGTCCAGCGCGAACAGACCGCCGAACCCGCCGACCTTGCCGAGGACTTCCCGGCGGTGCGTGGCGGCGAGCAATTGGGGCAGGGTGGCTTTGACTTTGTTACCCAGATCAATGTCCACACCGGCGGCGGCGTAAGCTTTTTGTTTCATGCGACGGAAATTAAAGCGTTTTCCGGCCGTCCGGGCGAGCAAATTTCGTGGGGATGTCCTGATCTGAAAATTGATTTCAACGATAGGCATTAACCCGGTAAAATATCAAAAGTTAACTTCGCTTGTAAATTTCCCGCCGATGACCGATATAGAGGAGATAAATATGGCCAAGTTTTATGTCAAAATCATAAAGGACACGGTAATCACCCGCCCGGAGTTTGAATTCCGGACGCCCTTGTAAACGCTGATGTCCAAAAACTTCCAAGCGGGTGCCGATTTCATCAATCTTTTGCATTACCGCCTCACGAGTAGCCAATGGCAGTGTGTCAAAAGCCTTGGAATATGTTGCAGACCAGATTTGAAGCGCGGCCGCCACGGTTCTATTACAAGGGTTGGCGCGTAGTAAACTGACCGGCAGCGATCTCCCGATGTGCCTGATCGAGTTTGGTTTTTACCTCGTCGGTCAGTTCCATCTGATCCTCCAGAAAGTCATCAATCCACGCCCGAACCTCTTCAATCTCGGTGCGGGACAGCTTCGGCAGGGCGGCTTCGATTTCTTGAACCGTGCTCATGTTTGTTATGATAGCCCGGATTTGCCAAACAGCAATCTTGGGATTGTGGCTGGTATTTCTCACTCCCTGCCTACTCCCCAGTCTTTGGCAAATGTTTGCTGGAGCACGCGGGGCAGAGTTCCATGGAGAATTTGGCTTCGGTATGTTCTTTCACGTAGGATTCCACCCGCTGCCAGTAGCCGGTGTCGTTGCGAATGTTTTTGCACCGGATGCAGATGGGCAGCAGGCCGGTGAGGGTGCGGGCGTTGGCCAGGGCCGCCGCCAGGTTGGCGGAGGTGCGGCGGAGTTCGAGATGGGTGACCACCGTGCGGGCCAGGGCTTCCAAGGCGGAAATCTGGCCCGGGGTGAGCTGACGGGACTGGCGGTCAATCACACAGAGCGAGCCGAGGCCAAAACCATCGGGCGTCACCAAAGGCGCCCCGGCATAAAAGCGGATGCCCGGACTGCCGGTCACCAGCGGGTTTTGGGCAAAACGGTCATCCCGGGTGGCATCCTCCACAATCATCGTATTTTGCTGGAGAATGGTATGGGCGCAAAAGGCGAGTTCGCGGGCGGTTTCCGTTGTGTCCAAGCCCACCCGGGCTTTGAACCACTGACGATCCTTGTCGATCAGCGACACTAGGGCGATGGGCGTCTGGCATATAAACGAGGCCACTTGGACTATATCGTCGTAGGCCGCCTCGGCGGCGGTGTCCAGAATTTGATAGCTTTTCAAGGCGGCCAACCTCAATGTCTCGTTGGCCGGTAACAGGCTTGCCATGGTAAATAAATGCACCGGGAAGTTGCTGGCGTCAAACTATCTTTGATTATAGGAGCCAAAAAAGGGCCATCCCGGACTTGCGCTGGCCCGGGCACAATTTAAACTCACGCGCCCGATGGTGAATTTAGCCACCCTCAATCCACAGCAGCGTCAGGCCGTTGAAACCATCACCGGCCCCGTCCTCATTTTGGCCGGCGCCGGCACGGGCAAGACGCGGGTGATCACCTTCCGCATCGCCCACATGGTGGCCAAGGGCATCGCCCCCGGCAAAATCCTGGGTGTGACCTTTACCAACAAGGCCGCCCGCGAAATGCAGGAGCGCGTCTCCAAACTCCTGCCCAAGCCCCCGAAAAGCAGCAAACGGGAGGACGGCACCTCCGCCAAGGACAACCGTCCGACCATCTGCACCTTTCACTCCCTGTGCGTTCGCATTCTGCGCCAGCATATCGAGAAAATCGGGTACAAGCGCAACTTCGTGATCTACGACAGCTCCGAGCAGTTGGCGGCCGTGAAGAAGATACTTTCCGGCATCTCCAACAAGGGCGAGAAGGTCGATCCCGGCGAAGTGCTCGCCATGCTCAGCAAATTCAAGAACGGCGGCGAACGCGCCGTGATGTTTGCCGACCCCGCCGTGCGCGCCCTCGCCCAGCATGTGTCCAAACGTTACGAAACCGCCCTCCACGCCTGCAATGCCGTGGAT
Source organism: uncultured Verrucomicrobia subdivision 3 bacterium (assembly GCA_903872345.1). Classification (GTDB taxonomy): domain Bacteria; phylum Verrucomicrobiota; class Verrucomicrobiia; order Limisphaerales; family UBA11358; genus UBA11358. Next base: position 7,742 of record CAIQKM010000184.1, read on the forward strand.
TTCGACGACCTGATTCTCCTCACCCTCCGCCTCTTCCGGGAACATCCGGATGCGCTTGCCGCCTGCCGCGAAAAGTATCGCTACGTGATGGTGGACGAATATCAGGACACCAACGCCGCGCAGTTCCAACTCGTGCATTCCCTCACCGAGGAGCACCGGAACTTCTGCGTCGTCGGCGATGACGACCAGAGCATCTACGGCTGGCGCGGCGCGGAAATTGCCAACCTGCTCGAACTGGAAAAACATTTTCCCGAGGTCAAGGTCGTGAAGCTCGAGCAGAATTACCGCAGCACCACCACCATTCTCAACGCCGCCAACGCCATCATCAAACACAATGTCCGGCGGCGCGGCAAATCCCTCTGGTCCAGCAAAGGCGCGGGCAGCAAAATTCAGTTGCAGGTCTATAATAACGACGAGGACGAAGCCCGCGAAGTGATCGGCCAGATCGAATTCAAGCGCATCGCCCATCGCATCCCGTGGAAGGACTGCGCGATTCTTTTCCGCACCAACCAGCAGGCGCGGCCGCTGGAAACCGCCCTGCGCGCGGCCGGCGTGCGCTATCACCTCATCGGCGGCCAGAGTTTCTTTGACCGGCGCGAAATTAAGGATTTCCTCGCTTATACTAAGACGTTTCTGAATCCGCACGACGATATCAGCCTGCTCCGCATTGCCAACGTGCCTGCGCGCGGCCTGAGCGACGTGACCATGGAACGCCTGCTCGGCGCGAGTCACGACCTGAAATGCTCCGTCTTCAAGGCGATGAAGAATCCGCTCGTCACCTACACCTTCCAGCCGGCTACCCGCAAGAACATCGAGGGTTTCGTGGATTTCATCGAACGCACACGCGCCAAACTTACTCCCGAGGCGCCGACCGACACCGTGCCCGCGCCCGGCTCGCTGCTGCTCAAAGACTGGGCGGAAGCGTTCCTGACCGAGACCGGTTATTTGGAAGAACTGAAGCGGCTGGAAAAAGATCCCGAGGCGGCCGAAACCCGCATTCGCAATCTCAAGGAGCTCATGCCCACCATGGATGGTATCGGCAATCACCCCGCCGAACGGCTCGAAAACTTTCTGGAAAACGTCACGCTCGACAGCGATTACCAGGACGAAAAGGAAAACACGCAGGACGCCGTCACCCTCATCACCATGCACTCCTGCAAAGGTCTGGAATTCCCGCATGTCTTCGTCGTGGGCCTCGAAGACGGCCTGCTCCCGCACACCCGCTCCAAAACCGAAGGGACCATGGACGAGGAACGCCGCTTGTTTTACGTGGCCGTCACCCGCGCCATGCAGACCCTCACCATCACCCACTGCGCCGGCCGCAAAAAATACGGCCAGTTGCTCCCGTGCCATCCCTCGCCGTTCCTAAACGAACTGCCGCCGGAATTGGTGGAGCATTCGGACTCCAAGTCGAAGCAGCCGGTGGCGCAGGAATCCGGGAAGAATTTATTTGCGGCCATCCGGCAGGCGATTGGGGAAGGCAGCTAAACTCGGTTCGCTTGACATTCGGTACATTGTGGTGAAGTCCCCTTATGAACGCGACACGCTTCATTCCCCATTCTTTTAACCGATTTTCCCGCAAGTGTGATGTTTGGTTTAGGCGGCAAGGGCCAAAAAGACTTTGGTCTTCGGTTGCGGGACTGGCGGCTTACGACGCGATGGTTGGCATCTTCTACCGGCATTACTCCCATTCCTCACATGTGTTTTTTCCGGATCCTCGGGCGCTCTGGTTGGTGATTGGAGTCACTTCTGTTTCGGTTTTGTTTTTCATTGCGTGGACGGTTTTTTGTCTGCGTTTCCGGAAACCCGGTTTGCCAAACGGGAAATAAAGCGAAAAACCAGCGGCTTAGCCGGGCTAGCGGTTATTTGGACTGCGCCGGCAGAGCGTAGCGGGTCAAAAGCTTGGCTGCCCCATCCTCGGAACCCGCGCCTATCTTCGCTGACGACTGGTCTTCGACACCGTCCTCCGCCTAAGGGCTGAAAGAGGGTGTTGGAAAATTGATTTTTCCAAATGCGAAAAACAAGGGGTTTTTGAAGTTTTTCTTAATTTGTGTTTTTTTCAGCGCTAGTGTTTTTAGGGCAGATCAAAAGCCATTTGCCGGGGCGTTAATTCGTAAAGCGGC
>CAIQKM010000185.1 GCA_903872345.1 uncultured Verrucomicrobia subdivision 3 bacterium
GGCTTTTTTCATCGCCCCACTGGCGCTACCGCGAATGACAGCCGCAAAAGCAAGCAAGCAGATCAAGTGTTTTGTGCATTTATTTGGCCGTCAGACTCTGCCAAAACACCCCCAATTTCCTTTTTCAGACGCACTCTAAGCTTGTGCAAGCATTTGCAAAATGGAAAATGGAACGGCTAACCCAACAAAAATCCACCTCAAATAAACATCCTCTGTGGCAACAGCGGCTTTTGCATAGATGGCACTAATCGGGTCCGTAACGAATGTTTGCAAAAAATGGCACGACCTTGGCTGACATGTGTGGAATTACTAACGGCGAGAAGCGTCTCAACTTATTTATTCCTCGTGTGCGGACCGACGTAAGCATAGTGGAAAAAATCCACGTCCACATAACCCTTGTCGCCTTCGTCATTAGACGTACAAATCCCCAGCCTAGTACCCCTATAATTGCCCCAGCCAAAGGGAAAGCTGCTGGCGATTGACTCAATTTGTCAAGGTCAGCGGTAAAACATTACATTGAAAACGCCTTTGCCAAACTCCAGGTGAGCGACCGCGCCCAAGCCATTACCACCGCAGTTCAACGCGGAATCGTCCATCTTGATTAACTCGATTATCACAAACTAAATCAGCTCCAGGAACTTATTAGACATCCACGCGGACAAACGCTTTCATTGTGGCACACTCACGCCCTTCGGAAATCCCGTGGGGGCGGATGGTATAGTGCCCGACAGCCGCAGGGACGATGAAAGTTTCCGCGTAATGAACCACAAAAGGCTCAAACGCACCGGTGGGACTTTCCACCAGTGCTTCCTCGCCTTCGACGAGGTTGAGTACATTGACACCGCCCCGAGTGTCGTGTGGCACCAATTTCGTGAACCAGCACTGACGCGTTTCAATGAACTCCCGTTCGTGCAATCCCGTGCGTTCTTCCCGCCAGCCATCGCCACTGCCGAACGGTTCGATGCGGTTGACTAGATTGGACCGTGTCCATTCCGTCGTGCGATCCCACTGGATGTTTTTTACGCCATGTTCTAGGTGAATCGGTCGCGGCTTGCCGTCGAGGCCAAGCCGGTTCCAGTCCCACAGTTTGAAAGTGAAAATGTAAGGCGTGGCACTGATTTCCAACACCATGGATTCCGAGCCGCTGCAATGCACCGTGCCGGCCGGAATCAGGAAATGATCATGTTTTTTTGCCGGGAATTGATTGGCGTATTTCTCTGCCGGAAAAGGCGCGGCACCGGTTTGCGCAAGTTGCAAATCGCGCGCCATGTCCGCCGGATTCACGCCGTCCTTGAGTCCTAAATAAACGCTCGCGCCGGGACGGGCGTCGAGGAGGTAATAACTTTCGTCCTGCGTATAGTGCATTCCAAAATGCTGCTGGATATATTCCGTGAGCGGATGCACTTGGAACGACAAATTCCCGCCGCCCATTGTGTCGAGAAAATCGAAACGGATTGGAAACTCATCGCCGAATCGCGCGTGAACCGCCTCGCCAAGCAGGGCGCGAGGTTGGTCGAACACCAAATCAATCGAAGGGATTTCAAAACGGATATTTCCAAAGCCAAGCAACAAGCTGTTCTCCTCCGGCACGCAATCGAAGCACCAGCCAAAGTTTTTCGCGGTGCGATCCAAGTCACAAACCTCCTTCATCCACTGACCACCCCACGGCGCGGGATCAAAAAACGGCACCACACGGAATGGCCTTGTCACCGCCTGACGCAATCCGCAGCGCACAGTTTCGCCGTCGGCCAGTTTCGGTGCCCGCGGATTGTTCGTATCGAGCACAAAATCCCATTTGGCGATGAGCGGGCGTTTCCAGCGGTCGCACACGCGCCAGTCCACGAAGAAGGCGCGTTTGTATTTTAGGCTGGCGGCCAAAGTGCTGTTCTCTACGCCCAGATTGCTGGCTTCATTCCGACGGAAACGCAGTTGCGCCTCCCAGCGAGCCAGACCGGCATAAACGAGAATGTCCGGTTCCGCCAATAAACTTGCGCCGCAGCCGACAATCAGCACGATGCCTTCCGAGATGTCCGCAACCTGCGCGCGAAGCCGCTCATTTTTCTGGTGGTCGAAAAATTGCGGCAACGTCAGAGGGCAGATAAATCCAAACACCGGGTCGTCTCCGCCCAGAAACGGTTTTACCAATTCGTCAACGGCCGCCGGCGCGAGCATGGCTTCCGACGCGTGCAACACCCAAGCCGGCGCGAGGCGGGATTGAAACTCGTGCAGCACCGTGGCTTCATCCACGCCCGGGTAACATTCAACGACGAGCACCGTTTTTTTTGCGCCGCGACGGGCTACGGATTGGCTCAGTCGCGCCGCAATTTCAGCCCAGCCCTGGACACAGCTTGTCTCACCGCCGGGAACGGGCAAAAACGGGAATTTGTCGTAGTTCGGTTTTCTCATGCACAAGTGGAAATATGGATTTGATTAAACAGCGTTTCACCACCGATCAATGCCGCGTCATCGCCCAATGCGGCCGCTGTAACGGGAATTTGCAAAGGAAAACTGGGCATATGCTGCCGCAGATGCTCTTCTATCGCGGGCAAAATAATGTCGCGGCTGCGCAATACGCCGCCGCCGAGCACCACCAGTTCAGGGTCAAACGCGAGCACCGCGTTTTGCACCACCACCGCCCAAACCTTGAGGCTTTGCAGAAGCAAGGCTTCGGAGCAGGCATCGCCCTGGGCGGCCAGCGCGAAGATTGTTTCGTAATCAATTTTCCCCGCGCCGGCCAGCTGGCTGCCGGCGAAGTCGGAACGGCTCCGCGCCAGATTCGCGAGCGTGGCGGTAGAAGCGAGATCTTCGGCGCAACCGGGGTTACCGCAGCGCCCGGCGGGATATTCGTGGGCTATGGTGCTATGACCCAACAGCGTGGCCGCGCGGTTGTTCGCGCCGCGTAAAAGCCGGCCATTGGAAATCACCGCGCAGCCAATGCCCGTGCCGAGCGCCAGCATAACCACATTACTTTTTCCGCGCGCGGCACCCGCCGTCCATTCGCCCAGTAACGCCACGCGCAAATCATTTTCCAAGGCCGCCGGCAATCCCAGCCGCGCGTGGGACCACGCGGCGAAATCAATGTTGGTTGCGCCCGGAAATTTTCCAAACTCACCCAACACGCGCGGCAATTGTGGGTCTGTCAGAAACGGTAGCGACAAGGCAATGCCCGCACAGTTTTGAAGAGTGCAGCGATTCGTTTTAAGCAGTAATTCCCACTCGCAAGCCACTGCTTCAAGCCGCTCCGCCATCGGACGATTAGCGCAAGCGTTGAGCCGGCTTCGCGCGAGGATGCGGCCTTCGCACACCAGTCCGAGCTTGATGGTGGTGCCTCCAAAATCAGCGGCGAGAATCATAGCGTCTCCCGTTTCAAATCCAACGTCAGCGTGAAACGCGCGCTGACATAGTGGACCTCGGCAAATTCCATCGGCCTTTTGCCCGTGTCGAAAACCGTGTGGCAGCGCAGCAAGAGCGGTTCACCGGTCGGCACTTTCAAGTGACGCGCCAGCGCGGCGGTGGCGCGCACCGCAGAAAGTTCCTCGCGAGCACCTTCGGCCACCGAACCGGTTTCCGCCTGAATCAGGTCATAAAGCGGCTGTGCAAAATCAGCCGCTTCCGTCAACCGCACACGGGGATGAAACCAGGAGCGGGAATGAAGCACCGGCTGTTTTTCCCAGCCACGCACGCGATCCAGCCGCAATACTTCGGTTCCCGCCGCGATTTTCAACGCTTCCGCCACGCGGTCGGTGGCGGCGAACCGGTGCGCTTTCAAAAAATAACTTTCCACGGTGATATTGCGCCGCGCCATTTCGCGCGAAAAACTGCGCCATTCGCCGATGCTCGACTCGGCTGGCGCGGGCAGCACGCGCGTGCCGACTCCCGCCTTGCGTTCCAACAAGTGATGGTTCACCAACCGTGTGAGTGCCACGCGCACGGTTCCCCGGCTGACGCCAAAGCGGTTGGCCAGCTTCAGTTCATCGGGAAACAATGCGCCGTTTTGAAACTCCGGCAAGGTCATCATTCGCCGCAATTCCCGCTCGATCTGCGCATGGAGCGGAGCCGAATCAGCCGCCGCCAAGCCGGAGAAAGATTTTGTGCCGACCCGCAGTGACCGGCGGGATGAGGGGTTGGGATTCATTTGTCTATACATTCAAACAAATAGCTTGCACTGGTTGGCTGGGTCAACTAAAAAGTGCCTCATCATGCACGCACTACCTGCCACGGAATCTGCGAACACCCGCTCTCACCCGCCTGTCGGCGGCGGTGGCATCTTGCTGTTAAGCGCCATGGTTGCGGCGCTCGGATCGCTGTTGTTCGGCTTCGACACTGCTGTGATTTCCGGGACCACGGAAGCGTTGCGGCAGGTATTTGCCCTCAATGACAACCTCCTCGGCTTCACCGTTTCCAGTGCATTGCTCGGCACCATGGTGGGCGCACTGACCGCCGGGCGGCCGGCGGACTGGTGGGGCCGACGGCCAGTGCTGACTATCTTGGCGGTTTTGTTTCTGATTTCCGCCACCGGATGCGCGGGAGCGTGGAACTGGTATGCGCTCTTGTTCTTCCGCTTCCTGGGCGGCGTGGCGGTGGGCGCGGCCTCCGTTGTCTGCCCGATGTATATCACGGAAATCGCCCCGCCCAAAAGCCGGGGGGTGCTGGTGGCGGTAAGCCAATTGAACATCGTAGTCGGTATCCTGCTGGCTTATTTGTCCAACTATCTTGTTCTCCATTTCCTTGGCGCGGATAATTCCGGACTGTGGCGCTGGATGTTTGGAGTGATGGCCCTGCCCTCTCTGGCCTTTTTGATTACCGTGCTGTTGATTCCCGAAAGTCCGCGCTGGCTCATCAAAAAAAACCGGCCGGCGGAGGCTGAAGCTGTGCTGGCGCGGTTCGGTCATGAAAATCCAGCGCGCGAAACTCGGGAAATCCAGGAATCACTTTCCGCAGGGGCCACGGAGGCCGGCGACCGGCTTTTTCAGCGGAAATATCTGAAACCGCTGCTGCTGGTCTGTATGATTGCCGCCTTCAACCAACTCGATGGCATCAATGCGGTCATTTACTATACCTCGGATATTTTCCGCATGGCCGGAGCCGACAAGGCCAGTGCGCTGATGCAATCGGTCATCGTCGGTTTGACCAACTTGGTGATGACGATCGTTGGCATGGCGCTCATTGATCGCGTCGGTCGCAAGGCGCTTTTGCTGGTCGGTTCGGTGACGTTTGTCATCTCTCATTCACTGGCCGCGTGGGTTTTTGCCACGCACACGCAGGGCTGGATCGTGATTGCCGCCATGATGGGGGTGGTGGGGTCACATGCGTATTCCCAGGGGGCGGTCGTGTGGGTGGTCATCAATGAAATACTGCCAAACGTCGTCCGCGCTTCTGGAGCGGCGGTGGCCTGCACGTTGATGTGGGTGCTGTGCGCCGCGATTGGCTGGACTTTCCCGGTCATCGCCAAAGCTTCAGGTTCGTTGGCGTTCGGTTTTTTTGCGCTGATGATGGTGTTGCAATTCGTGCTCGTCGCCAAATTTCTGCCCGAAACCAAGGGTGCCAGCCTGGAAGAATTGCAAAATCGGCTAAAATGATTTCAGCCAGCGGATCGCCTACAGATTTGGGTGCAGAGTGTGATTCACCTGTTAAGACCGAACTCCGTCATCGTTGAGAGCCGCCGTGTGCGGGTCGCTCGGTAATGCAGCAGCACCTCCTCTATTTTGGGGAGATCACCGATTCAGGGCGCGCCGCCTAGCAGAAGTCCTCGCGGTCTTTCATGAAGCCCAGGGACAGTCCCACCAATGTGCGCTCTTCCCCGAGGATCGCGACCCTGCCGCCTGCGACCCGGTGAGTCCAATTTATGCTGCCGCCGAATCACCCTACCTCTTGTTTGCTTTGCAAAAACGAACCCAAACAAACCCATTTTTCGTCCCCACCAAACCCAAAACAAAGCGATTATGGTGCGAGCGGCTTTACCCTTGAATTTATAGGCCTTCCAGCTGAAAAGCAGCCGGTTTACGAGCCAAATCAATGTTTATGGAAATCGAAGGAACGAACCCATTTTTATCGCCACTTTGTCGCCATTTTTATGGCCTGGCCGTAGGTTGCCATAGCTTGCCATAGGAAAAGTGCCAAACATAAATGGCCGTAGCAACCCATTGAAAACGGGCTAACTACGGCCACTTAAATTGGTTGCGGGGGCAGGATTCGAACCTGCGGCCTTCAGGTTATGAGCCTGACGAGCTACCGGGCTGCTCCACCCCGCGGCACCGAACTGTTACTATGCAGTACCCGTGTTATGAACGCAAGCTTTTTTAAAAAGGATTTACGCCATAGTAAATCCAGTAGCCCGGCACTTTCAAAAATTCCAGCCGCATGCGCTTGTAAATCCCCCGTGAAACCCACTCGTTCCGGGCATAGCCATAGTAGGACGGCCGCGCGTAAAATTTGATTTCCGGACCATAATGCTCGAATACGTGCAACGACCGGCGCGCGTGATACCAGGAGGTCACCAGAATCGCACTGTGAACATGCCGGGCGCGCAGCAGTTTGATGGTAAACTCCGCGTTCTCCCGCGTGGTCAGCGATTTGTTTTCCACCTCAATGGCGGCGGCGGGCACGCCATTCTTCAGCAGCAGCTGCCGGTTGATCTGATCATCCCCGGCGCCGGTGATGATAATCTTCGCCGCCGCGTGTTCCGCAAACAGCCGGGCCGCCCGGATGGGCCGTTCATTCTGCCCGCCGCCCAGCACAACGATAACCTCGGCGGTAACCGGTCCGCTGTCCACGCACAAAAATTTGCCCGGAAAAAACCAGACCACCGCCCCCAGCAGCGCCAGCAACAGCGCGCCGATCAGTATCGCCCGGAATATGAATTTACGAATCATGCCTGCCCCTGCCCTATGTCACGCCGGCACAAAAAAACGGCGCGGTAAAAAAACCACGCCGTCTGCTTGTCCCCACAAATCATGAGCGTCAGATTAACCGGCCATGATGCCGATTTCGACGGGCTCCACATTCACGCCGCCCTTTTCCAGCCATTTGATGGCTGCGGTCACTTCGCTGCGCGGGCCGTCCAGTTCCAGGCAAACGATGCCGATTTCATCGGTCACGCTGGCCTGGCGGATGTTGGTCACCACTTTGAACTTGTGGCCCACCTCCCAGATGAAGGGCTTCTTGATCAGCTTGGGCGGATACATCAGCCACAGGCGCTGCTGCATGGGACTGTCCGGACCGGAGGTGCTTTTCTTGGGCTTGGCCATAAAAATAAAGGTAAAGGTTGGAAACCAGACTAGCCCCCGGCAATGGCGGGAATGATGCTGATCTCATCGCCGTCCTTGAGCGGGGTTTCGCGGTTTTTGAGGAAGCGGATGTCTTCCTCGTTCACGTACACATTCACGAAACGGCGGACCTCGCCCTTGTCATCCACGAGCCGTTCCTGGATGCCCGGAAAACGGTTCTGCAATTCGACAATGGCTTCGCCCACCGTGGCGGCGGTTACTTCCACCAACTCCTCGTTGTTCGTCAACTTGCGGAGCGGCGTCGGGATTCGGACTTTCTTTGACATAGATTGGTTTTATTATGGTTGGCCCGTCGGCTAAATCAATTTTAATCCAAACGGGACAAATGGCACAAAATCGGATTTGTTTTCGGTGGCCAGTTGAGCGTCCGCCAAAATCGCGGTGGCGGCAATCAAACAATCAAAGCGTGAACCGCAGCGGCGACCGGCTCGATTAAAGAGTTCGGCAGCCATAACTGCCGTTTGCTTTTCAAAGGGAACCAGCTTCGGTTCGATCACCGATTCCACGAGAACGATTTCCTGGCCGGTGACCGGGCCGTTTAAAAATTCCGTCCAAACCAAAGCGCTGGCAGCCAAACGTTCACCATCGGCCAGCCAACTTATCCACGTTGTGTGCCGGCAATGACCCGGGAACGGCCAGACCAATCAGGTAGTTCGTATCCAGATGGATCATCAGCGGCGTCAATTTTCCTGAGCCAAACGCTCTGCCTTTACTTCCCGCAAATAACTTTCAGCCAGAGCGGAAGTCAGCCGGGATTGCTTTTGCAACTGCCGCAAGGCTTCGCGGCCTTGCACGCGGTTTGAAGTTGGCGCGGCAACCGGCTGGAGCAATACCGTGCTAGTGCCGTCTTGAATGGTGATTTCTTCACCGGCCACGGCACAATGCAACAGCTCGCTCAAATTTCGGCTGGCTTCCTGCACAGTCAACGCTTTCATGCTTGCCAACTTACCAATAATCAGGCTTAAAAGCAAATACCGCTAGAACAGTGCAAGGCGCTACCACCCCACCGGTAGCCGAAGACTACCAAGAAAGGCCAGCCGTTTTTTATACCCCCACCTTCTCCTCCACCGACAGCAGCGCCTCAAACTCGCGCAGGCTCGGCTTGATCTCGCGGGGCTTGCCGCAGTAACCGTTCACGGCATCCAGCGTCTTGAGCCCGTTGCCCGTCACGCAGATCACGGCGGACGAATTGCGCGGAATCTTGCCGGAGGCAATGAGCTTCTGCGCCACGCCCACGGTCACGCCGCCGGCGGTTTCGGCAAAAATGCCTTCGGTTTCCGCCAGCAGCTTGATCGCGTCGCGGATCTCGTCGTCCGTCACGTCATCGGCGGCGGCGTTGGTTTCGCGCATCACCTTCAGCGCGTAGAAGCCGTCAGCGGGCGTGCCGATGGCCAGTGACTTCGCAATGGTGTCCGGCTTCACGGGCTTGAAGAAATCCAGCCCCGCCTTTTGCGCGGTCGAAATCGGCGAGCACCCCGTGGCCTGCGCGCCATAAACCTTCGTCTCGCTGTTCGCCACCAGACCGATCTTCACCAATTCCTGATAGCCCTTGTGAATCTTGGTGAGCAGCGACCCGGACGCCATCGGCACAATGGTGTGCTCCGGCAACCGCCAGCCGAGCTGTTCGGCGATTTCATACGCCATGCTCTTGGAGCCTTCGGCGTAGTACGGACGCATATTGACGTTCACAAACGCCCAGCCAAATTTGCCCGCGATTTCCGCGCACAACCGGTTCACTTCGTCGTAATGGCCCTTGATGGCAATCACGTTCGCGCCGTAGATCAGCGAGTTGAGAATCTTGCCCTGCTCCAGATCGGCGGGAATGAAAACATACGACTTCAGCCCGGCGCTGGCGGCATTCGCGGCCACCGAGTTGGCCAGATTGCCCGTGGAAGCGCAGGCGACGGTTTTAAAACCCAGTTCCTTCGAGCGGCTCAGCGCCACGCTCACCACGCGATCCTTGAAGGACAGGGTCGGATAGTTGACCGCGTCATTCTTGATCCACAGTTCGCGAATGCCCAGGCGCTTGGCCAGGCGGTCCGCCTTCACCAGCGGCGTGAAACCGACCTGCTGCCCCACCGTGGGTTCGCCCGCCACCGGCAGCAGTTCGCGGTAACGCCACATGGATTTCGGGCGCGACGCGATCACCTCGCGGGTCAGGGACTTCTTGATGCGGTCGTAGTCGTACGCGACTTCGAGCGGACCGAAGTCAAATTCACAGACATGCGTGGCGGTCAGCGGATATTCGCGGCCACATTCCCGGCACTTGAGTGCCTTCATGAATCCAGATTGCTTTTCCATATGCGTTTTGTGCAAGTCAGACGATGGGCCTGAAACCTGCGGTCAGTTCATTCCAGTCTGCGAACCGGCACCGTGCCGGCCCGCCCGAGGCAATAAAAAAGCCCCTTCCCATGACAAAGAGAAGAGGCGACAAAACGATTGTGCTGCTTCTCATTTTCCCCGGGCTAATGATGCCTGGGCTGGAATTGGCACCTGTCATTGAAACCAAAGTTCAATCGGTTGCCGTGGTGTCATCGGGCCAGTCCCTCAACCACTCGTCATGAGTCCGTCAAATCAACGGATGCGGATAAGCTGATGCATGCTGCTCCAACTGTCAAACAGTTTTTCACCCCTGCCATACCGAATGAAACCGGCTCCGCCACCAAGATCATCAACCAACTTCGGACAACACGCCAGCCACGAACACTCTCTTTTGAGACTCGCCGGACACCTTCCCGGCAGTCATCCTCTTTCCCTCTATGTGATCTTTGCGTTCCTTGCGGTTAAATTCTGCCCGGTCTCACATCCGCCCCGTGGCCAAGTGGAAATCCATGATGGACAACCGCAAACTCCTTTTGCTAGGGTCGGATTGAGTGAAAATGTCCGACTGCGAGAATCAGGAGACAGACTGTCAACTGGAGACGGTTCATGGTTCTTTTGTATGTTAACCCATATTCGCTATGGATACTTTCAACAGCATATTCGACCGCATCATTTGCCTGATTATTGCTTTTTCAGTTCAGGCTACCTTTATATATTGGGCGGCAAAGTTTGTAAGCGCTTCTTGCACTTTCAGGGAAGCGACGATCGTGGCTGGCATTTGCGTGGTTCTTTTATTCGTACCGAAGATTGGCTTTTTGTTGTCTCTTATTGCGTTTTTTGTTCTATTCAAGCGACTTTTAGCAGCCGATGGAATTCGGACACTTTATGCTTTTCTTGCATTCATCGTCCTCAACACTGTGTTGATTGCTGTGACTGGATGAGAGCAGCCATGACATCTGACACCAAACATTTTATTGCAAAGTTTGTATTCCGGCTTAGCCTTTTTTGTGTTTGGTTCACGTTTGTTTCATTTCTTACAACAGCAAGCTGCATTGCGCTATCTCAATGGCTGATCCATACAGATCAAGTGCGGACTTTGGTCGAATGTCACGTTTTTTTACGCAAGCTGCTTTTCGGTGGTATTGGAGTAGTTTGGATCCTGTTGCAGGTGTTTTTCGGCTTTTTGTTGCCGAGGTTGATATTGATTAGAATGGTCAGACATGACAATGACGCAGGCTGAAACAGTCACCAGATCCATCTTATCCGACCATAGCTTCCGACCGACACCGACCAAATTTTTCATGCCTGACATCTAAAAAATATGAATACAGACACTACTGTCCGGTTAAGATTTAGCTGAGAATGATTTCAGGTCGGTAAAACCTGTATATTTTCACTGTTCGGTCATTTTTCGATTTCAATTCTGCGACGATTCCTTGAGGGTGGCACCCCGCATTCCCGCAGTTTGCCA
>CAIQKM010000186.1 GCA_903872345.1 uncultured Verrucomicrobia subdivision 3 bacterium
TCCTTGGTGGCGGAACATGCTTATACGCGGACAATCGTAAAACTACGAACCCACTGACTGGAGAGCCGGATGCGGGAAATCCGCCCGTCCGGTTCGGAGGGAGGGGTGGGGCTAATCCCCCATCCCTACCCCTATCGGCGGGCAGGGCACGGCAGGTGACCCGGAATTGATCGGGTGTCCGCAACCCGGAACGAAAGGTTAAAATTAATAACAATTTGAATTAATTGCTTGCATCCCGCCCCGGACAGGCGGATAACCAGAGGATAAGCCTATGAAAAACACCATCCCTGTAAGCTCGTTGTTGCATGACAAAAGCCCCGTGGTTTGGTCGGTGTCACCGGCCACCACGGTCTTTGAAGCCATCAAACTGATGGCCGCGAAAAACATCGGCGCGGTGCCGGTCCTGTCGGGCGGCATCCTCGTGGGCATCTTCACGGAGCGCGACTACACCCGCAAGGTGGCCTTGTGCGGCAAAAACTCCAAGGAGACGCATGTATGGGAAATCATCTCGAATCAGGTCATCTCCGTCACGCCGGATGTCTCCATTGCCGAGTGCATGCGCCTGATGACGGAACACCGCGTGCGCCATCTGCCGGTGCTGAACCGCACCCAGCTCATGGGCATCATTTCCATCGGGGATCTGGTGAACTGGACCATCTCATCGCAGGAAGCCACGATTGCGCAGATGGAGCAGTACATTTCCGGGAGCTTGGCGGAGCCGGTTGAATTGGCGGCAACTTGAGGAAGTGCGATGTCCCGGCCCAGTGGTGAATACAGACTATGCACGGTTAGTGCCTATGGCACCATTCGTACCCGGTAAAATCTGGGTAATCCGCCAAACGGAAGATCGGACACCGACACCGAACCATTGGTGGCAGTCAACGAATTTCCAACGTCCTGCCAGACCGGCGCAATCAAGTTCGTCGCGACCTGCAATTGGTAGGTCAGATTTGAAATGGCGCTCCAACTGAGACCGAGTAATCCATCGGTTGGGGTAAACGTTGGCACCACTGGCGGCAGTTCCAGTTTTATTCCCACCACACTGCTGGTCACACTGCCGGAAGCTCCGGTCACCACCACCGAATAGTTACTGGTATTCAAAGTACTGCCGGTGACATTGGTCAGCGTGAAAAAAGTTTGATCCGCGTAGTCCACTTGTGAAACGACTCGAATACAGTTGTTGGCCTGATCAGCAAAATAAACATTGCCATTCGAACTCAACTTTACGTTTCGCACGTAGGAGATGGCCGCGGCTTTTCCCGGTCCGCCGTCTCCCGATAACCCCAATGCCAGGTTGCCCGCCAGTACGTGCAGGATTCGATTGGTATCCACCTTGATAACCGAACCGCCTGTGCCTTGCTGGGCTAGAAACACCTCACCGGCCGAATTGACCGCCACCCCAAAAGGCAGCCCCAGACTAGTGCCGGCAACGCTGCCGTCTGGCGTATTGGCGTATGTGCCATTACCCGCCAATGTATGTATGGTTCCATTGGTATCCACCATGCGCAACCGGTAGTTTGCCGTATCGGCGATATAAAGGTTGCCGGCCCCATCCACGGCAATTCCAGACGGATTAAACAAACCGGAACTGGTTGCCGGCATTCCGTCAATGGCCGATACCGAGCCGTTGCCCGCAACGGTAGAGATCGTCCCGTTTGTGTCAATCTTACGAATCCGTTCGCTGGTTTGATCCGTGAAAAACAGATTTCCGGCGTTATCAATTGTCAGGGAAAATGGGCGCATGCCGGCATTGGTCGCAGACCCGCCATCGCCGCTGTAAAACGCCGTCCCCTTACCGGCGATAGTGGTTATGATCCCATTGGTATCCAGCCGGCGAATGCGCAGGTTGCCGTAATCGGCAATATACATGTTCCCGGCGGCATCCCATACCAAGTCGTGCGGCTGATTCAGGCAGGCATTTGTGGCTGGCCCGCCGTCACCGGCAAAGCCCGGAATACCATTGCCAGCCACCCAACGGATCATGCCATTGGCATCCATTGACCAGATGACGTTGTCAAAGGAATCCACCACGAACAAATTGCCGGAGGGGTCGGGAACGGCAGTATAAGGGGCGTTAAGCGTGGCATTCGTCACCGGCCCGGCCAGGATCAAACTGCGTCCAGCCATTGTGTTAATAACGCCATTCGTATTCACGCGGCGAATCCGGTTATTCCCCGGATCGGAGCAAAATAAATTACCAGCGGAATCAACGGCCACACCGCCCGAACCGGAAAGCTCCGCATTGGTCGCCAATAAACCATCGCCCAGAAAGCCATTGGTGCCATTCCCGACCACGGTGCTGATGTTGTGACTGGCTCCAACTTTGCGAATGCAGTTATTCCCGGAATCGGCAATATACAGGTTGTTGGAAGCATCCAAGGTTACCCACGTTGGGCTTTTCAAGCTGGCACCGGTGGCGGCCCCGCCATCACCGGCATAGCCGGCAACGGAACTGCCCGCGACGGTGGATATGGTTCCGCTCGAAGACACCTTGCGGATGCGGGAGTTGCCCGTATCGGCAATATACAAGTTATTGGAGGCATCCACCGCGATCCCATCAGGGTAATTGAGGTTTGCCGCCGTCGCCGATAACCCGTCACCATAATAACCGGCGATTCCGCTGCCGGCCACCGTGGTAATGATTCCCCCCGGGGTCACCTTGCGAATGCGGTGGTTTTGAGTGTCGGCAACGAACAGATTGCCGGCCGCATCCACGGCCAGACCATAGGGTGAAAACAAGGTCGAATTGGTGGCGGAAATATTATCTTTCACCTGGTAGTAATTGGTACCGCCGCCGGCCACGGTCGTGATTATGCCGTTGGTGTCCACCTTGCGAATACGAAAGTTGGCGGTGTCTGCAATCCAAAGGTTTCCACCCGCATCCATCACCACGGCTTCCGGGCCAATCAAACTGGCATTGGTGGCCGGGCCGCCGTCACCGGAAAAACTGGCGATGCCGTTCCCGGCGACGATCACCGACAATCCGTTGGTATCCACCCGGCGGATCAGATTATTGTCCGTATCGGCAATGAACAGGTTGCCATGTGCATCCACCGCCACACTGCCGGGAGTAGCCAGCGAAGTATTCGTGGCAGCCAGCCGGTCGGGCCATTTTCCACCAATGATGGTATGGATGATATTGTTCGGCAGATTGGTGCCATTCAATTGCCACTGATAGGTAAGCGGACCCGCCCCCGTGGCGGTGACTCCGAACACGGCATTGCCGCCCCAGCCAACCGGCTGGACAACCGGTTGGCTGGTTATGACCGGTTGCGCCAAAACGCCCCCTGCCAACACCATTACACCAACAACCAAAGTCCAAGACTTGTTCATAACGCCCTTATTCAGTTTAGCCGGTATTTCTCATTGGGCTTATGACCAATGACCGGCAATGATCGTTCCATATTCTTCTTATTGCGTGGGTTTGCAACTTGTTTTTCAGTTCGTCATTGTTCACATTTCTTAAAACAGGCAGCCAAAACAATTGCTTCGATAACTCCCCGTTGTGCTCATCCCCCAGTAGCATCCACATGGATGTGCCACAGCGCCCCGGCCGGGGAGAATATCCGGTAAACCGTGTCCGCGCCGCCGCTGCCAGGCATCACGATGCCATTGACAAGATTGGTTAAATCCAATCCGTTCGCGATTGGTCACATTAGGGTGCGGAACAAAATTCTTCCGGACGGTTGAAAACGAAAACGGCAGGGCTCCGCCAAAGAAGAGTTTTGTCCTGCGCCCGTCACATTAATGACAAGCTGACAGGCATTGTTCGTGGTGTCCAACCCGGTTACAGTGTGTTAAAATGGCGCGAAAGCGCCAGAAGGATTAAATAAAGAGTAATCAACTGGCGGAGAGAGGGGGATTCGAACCCCCGATACGGCTTTTGACCGTATACCGGTTTAGCAAACCAGCGCCTTCAGCCACTCGGCCATCTCTCCACCGACTGAAAACCGCGCTCATACTGGGAGGCGGTCAGAGGGGGATATTTTGCAGGATTGTGACCGGCAGGCAAGCTCATTTGCACAAGTTGGCCCACGAATATCTCCGGCAGCCCCGGACCAGGACTGATTTGAAGGTGTTTTCCCAAAAAACGAACCAGAGGCAAGCGGCCAAATCCTTGGGCAGGCATTCGTCGAGCAGGATGCGCATTCAGACGGCGGCGAGCAGGCTTTCACTGGCTTGTTCACGCAAGGCTACGGCCTGAATACGCGAAACCGTGGGATACTGTTCCAGGAAGGCGTCCAGAGTATCGCCGCCCTCAATATAGTCGAGCAACGTCCGCACGGGGACTCGTGTGCCGATAAAGCACGGTTCGCCGCCCATGATTTCCGGATCAATCTTGATTACGGAACTTTGCTTCATTGCTCCAATAAACCCCATCCTTTCCCGATTGACAACTTATTATCGGCCAATCAAATCCCCGGGGCGGGTTGGGGCTCCAGCAGGGAATGGGCCGGTTGGGCGGGGGTTTCCTTTCGTTCCCGCAATATCTGCGGCAGCCGTTGCTGGCAGACCCAGGCTTCCACCTCCTCCCAGGTCAACTGATCTTTGAGGCTGGCATCGCGAATCGGGCGCGTCCGGAACTGCCAGTGGTCCAGGTCTTTTACGCGGTCGAGGGCGCCGAGGATGCGGAGCGATTCAAAGGCGGCGAAGGTGTCGCGGGCATCACCGGTGATGTGGTATTCGTTGAAACTACCGGAGTCTGGCGACTCGAAAAAGCCTTTGCCGTGATGAACGCGCAAGATGCCGCGGATGCATTGTTCGCGGTCAATCCGGTCCAGGCCGCCAAGGATTTCCAAGGCGGACAGGGCGAAGTAAGTATCCTGCAAGGCGGGCCAGCAGGGGGTGAAAAAGAGTCCCCGCACGTCCCGCCAGTCATGGATGCTGGGTTGGCCGGGCGCGGGGGTGGCGGATAGCACTTGAACCGCCACGATTTGCCGGATGAGTTTTTCGCGGTCAATGAGATCCAAACAATTGATGTTGCGCAGCCAGCGGAGTCGGTTGAGGGATAAAATGTTTACGCGCTCAACCTCCCACTTGGTTTTATCCACCCAAGACCAGGCTTCCTCGTGGCAGAGCAGGGCTTCGCGGGAGAATTTTTGGGTTTGATTGAATTCCTTCTGATGGCGGACAAAGTTGCCCATATCCTCGGGTGCAAAATTGAAATCGTTCCAGTTCAACCAGCCGCCGCCGATGGCCGCTTGGGCCATATTTTCCTGGTACAGAAATTTCATCTGCGCCTCCCGACTGCCGGACGGATCCGCCACGGCGCCGTTAAAGGCATCGCGTTGCATGCGCTGACTGGCTTCCGGTGTAACCAGGCTTCGTGGCGGCGGAACCAGACAGTTCAGCAAGGCGACAAACATGCTGTTGAACTGGAATTTATGGGGATCCGGATTGGGGGTGGTGTCATTCAGGAACGCGCGGACTTGGATCTCGGTTATGTTCACGGGTTTTAAACCGGAAAGGCTTTCGGGAAAGAAGCGCACCCAACCGAACAGAAGCAGGCAAACTGCGATCATACCGCCGAAGATGACCTTCTGCCAGCGATTGGCGCGGGTACGACCCGGCGGGACCACGAAAATTTCGGCATCGGGAATCTGGCCAATGGTCTGCTCGGCGAGGGCGGTTTTTCCCACCCGAACTTCGCTCCAGGCCTGCGCCACGGCGGCCGTCACTTGCTGTTCCAAGCTTTCCAAGGCAGGCAGCCGGTTGTTTTTTAGGATCGCCAGACCGGCGACGTCATTCCTCCCGCAATGGGCTTGGACGGAGCCATTCCGGCCCAAGAAAATATACGAATCCCGATGGACCGAGGGATAAAAATTATGCCAGAAGCGTCTCAAAGGGGATTTGACTGGGGCCAGAAAAAGCAGCAGTCCATCCCGACTCCAGCGGAATTTGACCGCCAGTTGGCGTTCGCCCAGGAACTGCGCAAAAACTCGCAGTTCCATCCGGCTGAACTGGCGGGCTGTTACCCTTTGCCCAGGAATGTTCAGTGACGGCAGCATTTCTTGGGCGGCGCGCAAAAACAGGTTGGAATCCATTCGCAATGGAATGGACTTGGCTGAGTAGCGGGTAAGGCAGCTAGAAAACAGGACAGCACCAAAAATGGCCATTACCGGTAAGAGTCCAAGTCCCACGCTGAAGCATACGATGGTCATTACCAGGCTGTTCAGGAGCAGGCTGAACTGAGAGCTGCGTCGGTCAATTTCCAACTGTCGCACTGTGGCCGCAAAACCCGCCAGCGAGAATAGGCCAATAGCCAAAAACAGTGTCCGCGTTCCAAAGAAACTGCTGGTATAAGCGGACAGGTAGAAAAACAACACCATGCCGACTGGCAGAACAATCAACCAGCCCCGGCCAGCCTCGCGGTGCAGGCGGGCGCGAAAGCCGGTTGGATCACGGAAATTTTTCTGGTCATCCCGGGCCTTCCAGCCGTAGAAAAAGATGCCGGGCAGCACCGAAATCAAAGGGATGCATAGGGGAATAAAAAAGAACAGCCATTTCAGCGGCGTGAACTTGGCGAGTCCGCCCAGCAGAGCCGCCCCGGTGCCGCCGGCGGCGGCGGCTTTGACCGGGCCGGAAGCGAGGATGCCGGCCATGACCGCCGGTACAAGCGAGTGGGCGGGACGCAACTGCTCCAGCGAATCGGCCAGACGGGCTTCCAGCCGCTCGCGCAAGACGGCGCGGGCGCGGTGGAGGCGCACGCGCAGGGCGCTTTCGGATATGCCCAGGGCGTTCGCGGCTTCGGCACCGCTGCGGCCTTCCAGATAGAAGAGCACCAGACATTCACGGTGGGCGGCGGGCAGTTCGGCGAGGGTTTGCCGCAGGGTTTCGGGCGTGTAGAGGGGTTCGTCGGCGTGGGCGGGTTTTTCGCCGGTGGCGGGTTCGATGTTTTCCAATGCCCAGCGTTCCCGTTTATCCAGTTCGCGGCGGTGGCGCAGGCCGAAGTTGATGGCCACGTGGCGGACGATGGTGCTGATCCAACCGGAGAATTTGGCCCCGTCGCCGAGCAACCAGAGTCGTTGATAGCCCCGGATGAAGGCTTCCTGGGTGGCTTCTTCGGCGAGGGCGGCATCGCCCAAGCGGCTCCAGGCGATGGCATAGACCCGGCGTTCGTGGCGTTCCACCAGTTCGCGGTAGCGTTCCGCATCGCCATCCCGCACGGCGGTAACGGCCTGTTGGTCCTCGTGGGAGGTGCTGGTCATTTCTGTTGGC
This sequence comes from uncultured Verrucomicrobia subdivision 3 bacterium, assembly GCA_903872345.1. Classification (GTDB taxonomy): domain Bacteria; phylum Verrucomicrobiota; class Verrucomicrobiia; order Limisphaerales; family UBA11358; genus UBA11358. The sequence continues at coordinate 7,219 of CAIQKM010000186.1, forward strand.
ATCATTCAAACAGAAGACAGCACCGAAGGGAAATTGTTACCGAGGCGGCTGAACCAGCGCCCAAGCGCACCAGAGGACCGGGGCTTCGCCGTGGAGATCGCCGATGGAGCGGGGACGGTCGAGGTAAAACTGTTTGTCTTTGCTCTGATTGGTGCCCACGCAGATGTCGTGCAGATTGCCGGCATCATCCACCTTGCCACTGAGGGCGAGCCAGGCGCGGCGGGCGACGTCGCCATAGGTGGCGGCATCGAGCCAGCCCTGCTTCACGCCGATGATCATGGCGTAGGTGAACATGCCGCTGCCGGAGGTTTCCTCCCAGGAGGCGGGATCATCCAACAATTGATGCCACAGGCCAGAGGGGGCTTGCACTTGCTTCAAACCCGCCATCATTTTGCGATACCCGTCCATCAACCGGGCATATTGGGGATGTTCCGGCGGGAGGGATTGCAATACTTCCGCGAGTGCCGCCGCGACCCAGCCGTTGCCCCGGCCCCAATAGAAGGGGGCTTCCGGACCATGATGAAAGAGGCCGTTGGATTCCTGCAAACGATCCAGATAGGCGGCGAGTTGGGTGGCGACGTGGTCAGCGTATTTGGCGTCATGGGTGGCGCGGTAGGCCTGGATTTGCAGGCTGCCGATCATGAAGGCATCGTCCACCCACCAGCGGGTTTCCTTGGTGAGGCCGGAAGGCAGGGGATCGGCCCATTGTTCATCCGCCTTGCTCAAGCCGAGATCCCGAAACTGAGTGTCACCGTTCAGGAGATAAATTTCCAGCGGTACGACGCCGAGGACATGCATGTCCACGTGCTGGGTTTTGGAGATGGTTTCCTGACCGGCGGGGGTGAGCCAGCCCGCATAGCGTTTGAACAGGCGCTGTTCCAAGTTGGTGTCGCCGGTGGCGGCGGCGAAACGGAGCGAGCCAAAGCCCGCGCAGATCTCCGGGTAAATGATGAAGCCGGCCTTGTTGACGGCCAGTTTGCGGGCGAGGAAATTATGGGCGACCTTGCGGCCGATCAGTTGGGGATCGTTGGCTGCCGGCCAATGGTTCAAGGCCACCGGGGATTTCTCGGTCGGGACGCCGGCACAACCACTCAGCGATACAAGGACAGCAAGGAGCACTGCCGGGGTAAAAAATCTGGTCATGCGGAAATTTAACCGATTTCCGCCGGTCTCCGCCATCGCCAGTTCGGTGGATTGGACGGGTTTTGACGGCAGAGGGTTTCCCGGCCAAAAGCATGGCGAAGCTGCTCCCGCCGACTAGAGCGTATTAAAAAATACTGTAGCCGTTCGGTTGGGGGCCAGAGGGGGAGCGGTCTTTTTGGGTTTGGGCTTCGTTTCGGCTCAGTTACAGGGTTATTCAAACCTGCGCCTTCGCCGAAGCCTCGCCCAAACCCAAAAATCCTCGCTCCGAACGGCTACATTATTTTTTAAAACGCTCTATACCCCCGATTCGGGAAACCGTTCGCGGATTTGCCGCCGAAGCAACAGTTCGTCATCCGGCTGATAGCGACGACGGGTAACGAGCCGTTCGATGGCGTCGAGGAGTTCCAGCCAATCTTCGAGGGGCGGTTCGGGCACGGGGCGCCACTGGTCGAACCGTTTTTCGCGGTGAAAGAACTTCCATTCGCGACCGATGTGCTGGGCGTAAACCTGAAGTTTCTCGCCGTCGTCGGTGACGCGTTTCCAACTGATTTCTGCTTTGGGCATGATTAAAAATCCACGCTGGCGACAGCCATGGCGGCAATCCCTTCCTCGCGGCCGATGAAACCCATGGTTTCATTGGTGGTGGCTTTGACGCCGATTTGCTTCACGTCCACCCCGAGGGCGGCGGCGATGTTTTGCTTCATTTGCGCGATATAGGGGTAAATTTTAGGGGCCTGGGCGACGAGGGTGGCATCGACATTGACGATGCGGCCGGCGTGGCGGGCGACCTGTTTGGCGGCTTCTTCCAAGAAGATTTTGCTGGGCACGCCGCGCCAGCGCGGGTCGGTGTTGGGGAAAAAGTGGCCGATGTCTTCCTCGCCGAGGGCACCGAGCACGGCGTCGCAAATGGCGTGCATCAGGGCGTCGGCATCGGAATGGCCGTCCAGCCCTTTGGTGTGGGGAATCTCCACCCCGCCCAGCACGAGCTTGCGCCCGGTGACGAGTTGGTGAACATCATAGCCAATGCCAACGTGAACCATGGGTTAATGATAAGTTTTTTGGCGACGGGCAACAACGGAATTATTTCAGGCCCGAATCCCAAGTTTTAACCGCTAAAGACGCGAACCACGCAAAAGGGGAGCCGGCACGAACTGGTTTGATTTTGTTTGATATGGCCGTATTTTAACGCAAAGGCGCGCAGAGTCGCAACGGGGGGTGGCGGGTCGATGGCATGATGGTGCTTGAATTTTTTGGCGTTTGTCTTGATCGGGCACGATTAGCCTTGATGAGACTTGATTATGCACGATTGCTGGGGAAAACATCGGGTATCGGGAAGGCGGGGAGTGAACCGCGAAATACGAATGGGGAACTTGACCGCAGATAAACGCGGATGGACGCAGATGGGAGAGACATTGGGTCTCGCATCTCGGATTTCGGGTCTCGGGGAGTCGTGCCGGGTGCCTCGGACAATTTTCGCGTTTGCCTTGATTTGCCTTGATTTGCCTTGATGAGGCTTGATGAGGCTTGATTGCTGGGGGTTTTGCCTTGATTGGTGGAGGCTCGTTGTATTGGCGTTGCCAAGGGAATGGTGGAGTGGCCGGTTTTGCCAAGGCACGCCGGTTGCCAACTGGCGATACAGCCGACTACCAGTCGGCGCTACCGGTGAGAGCGCGGTTCTTGGGTGGGGCAACGGTGGCATGATGGTGTTTGAATATTTCAGCGTTTGCCTTGATGAGCCTTGATTATGCACGATTGCTGGGTTTTTTGCCTTGATTCTGCCTTGATGGCAGGGGGAAATTGGGTCTCGGTTCCTGGTTCCCGGATTTCGGGGGGAGGGGAAGCGGTGACGGGGCCGTCGGGGGGAGGGATGGGGCAAAGGAAGAGCAAGCCGGACGGACACGCCAAGGGGTGGCGGGTCAGCCGGGCGCATGTTTGGCCGTGACGGAAAGTTTACCATGTAAACTCCAACGGGATTACCATAACACCGGGTTTTAAAATGTCAAATGCGGGGAGGTTTTTTTGTTCGGAGTGGCATCGGGGGAAGATTTCGGGTTGGGGCAAGGCGGGGGGAGCGGGCCGCAGGCTTTGCCTTTCCCCACTAGGTGCTTGAACTACATTTTTACAGAAGCTAACAAAGGCAACGAAGGGTTTGTTCCTTCATCCCGGAGGCGCGTGAATTGCAATGTCTAAAATAGAGTTTGATCCTCTTTCAGTTGTCAAAAGCATTGACCCCTCTTGGAGCGACCCCTTTTCGGCGGCCAGCGTGGTGCCCGGAGCGCTGAAAGAGAAATGATAGGAGAGTCCCATAGATGGCCTTTTGTATTGTTGTTAATATGCCCGACCGCTCGCGCATAAACAACAACAATCTAAGGCTTACGTCTTTTTTGACCAGCGGGCCAGCGCCGCCTTGCGAGCCGCCGCCTTGCGTTGTGCTGGCGACATTTTCGCCGCCAGCGCCGGACCGCCCTTCAATCCACCCAGCCGCCCCAGCGCCACCGCCGCCGGGTTTTTTCTTGTATTCAATTCTTTAACCATGAGACAATCGTGCCATGGTGCATTTACAGAATGAAGATTCTTTTTTATGACATCGTTGTTTTTTTAAACAAACAACCAAAGTTTTTGGTGATTCATAACTCTACGTGAACGATTCCACACAATTTAGTTTTTTCCGAAATGCGTGGTGGCGCCTAAAAAAACCTTTACTCGCGGCCTTTATGGGGCAACTGTCGTTTTCCTATTGGAGGCGGAAGAAGGCACGGTCGCGATTACGTTTATTCTTTTCTAAAAATATTTTCGGAGCGAAAGAGGCGCTTGGCGATAGATTTCAAGCAACTAGGATTTATTTAGAAGTTGGAAATCGAATTGTTTTTTCCGCTGTAGAAGCCTTTGTCATCATTCTGGTTTTTCATTATTTGACACTACTGTCCGGTTAAGATTTAGCTGAGAATGATTTCAGGTCGGTAAAACCTGTATATTTTCACTGTTCGGTCATTTTTCGATTTCAATTCTGCGACGATTCCTTGAGGGTGGCACCCCGCATTCCCGCAGTTTGCCA
>CAIQKM010000187.1 GCA_903872345.1 uncultured Verrucomicrobia subdivision 3 bacterium
AGTGTTGCCGCACCGCTGGGTGGTGGAACGCACTTTCGGCTGGCTGATGCGCCAGCGGCGACTGGTGCGGGATTACGAAACCACCGAGTCCAGTGCCGAGGCTTGGATCTATATCGCCATGATCCGAATCCAACTCCGCCGTCTGGCTTGATCCCTCAGCATTCATGATTTTTCAGACGCACTCTCAGGGCGTGGTATAGTTCTTTTTCCAAGTTTAGCCTTTTCCTTTCTCGAAACGTTAATCCTGACCCCAATCCGGGTCCAGTAGCCATCAGCTTCAAGAAAATAAGAAACGATTTGCTCAAAGGAGTCCATTGGGAATTATTATTGTTTTACCGACCGTTTGTAAATAATTTGCAAACTTGCTCACCCTCTCCCTCAAAGTGCCTCCGGCTTCTGCATCAGCGCGGCAATACGCTGGAGCAGCCGTCCGGCGGCGCCGCCGTCGAGGACGCGGTGGTCGAAGCTGAGGGTGAGGTAGGCTTCCATCACGGGCACGAACTGGCCTTTGGCTTCGTCCCAGTGGGGCATGCGGCGGCCGGCACCCATGCCGAGGACGATGGTTTGTTCGGGCAGCGGAATGGGTGTGGCCCAGACGAGGCCGAAGGTGCCGAAATTGGTGACGGTGGCCACGGAGCCGCCGGTGGCGTCGCCGGGGAGTTTGCGCTGGCGCGCGAGTTCCACGAGTTCGTTGTAGCGGACGACGAGTTCGGCGAGCGGTTTTTTATCGGCACCGCGCAGGACGGGTACGAGTACGCCGTCCTCGGCTTCGACGGCGAAACCGACGTCGATGGAGGAGGGGAGGACAATTTTGCTGCCGACGAGGCGGCCGGCGGGGGCGCTGTTTTCGGACAGGGCCAGGGCGAGGGCGCGCAGGGCATACAGAGCGGGGCCGGGCTTGGGATCGCGGGTTTTGCGGTGCGTCAGGAGCGGGTCGAGTGTCACGGGCAGGCCGACGGTGGCGAGCGGACGGGTCCAACTGCGGCGCATGGCGTCGGCCACGGCCACGCGCATGGAGGAGGCCTGGCTGGTTTTCTGGTGCTCGAGGTGCACCATGAATTTCTCGAAGTCTTGGACGGTGACGCGGCCGGCGGCGCCGCTGCCGGCAATGCCGGCGAGGTCGGCGGCGCTGAGGCCGAGTTCGTGCATGCGGGCTTTGAGGCGGGGGGAAATGTAGCTGGCGCCAACGGCGTTGGCGGGCACGGGCAGGCCGCGCACGGTGGGTTCCACGCGGGAACCGCTGATGATTTCCGGGAGGTGGTCGGGGTCCTGATCGGGGTCAACGGGTTTGACGGGCGGGGCTTCATCGAAGCCCAGGCGGGCGGCTTCCTCGGCGGTGGCTTCAATTTGGCCGAGTACGGCGCCAACGATGTAGCTTTCGTTCAACTGCGCGGAGAAATTCGTGACGCGTCCCGTGCAGGGGGCGGTGACGGTCATGGTGGCCTTGTTGGTCTCGACCTCGATCAAATCCTGGCCGGCCTCGATGGTGTCGCCGGGTTTGACCAGATAATTGATGATGGCCGCCTCGGCGATGGATTCGCCCAACTGCGGCATGATGATGGGGACTTGCGGCATAAAATTAGTTGGGTTGGGGGCTAAATGGATTAACGCTCGCCCAAACACCGGCGCATACTGACACGGAGCCTAAAGTTGAAGAGATCAGCGCCACCTCACCCCGGCCCTCTCCCCCATTTACCAATGGCGGAGAGGGGGAGGAAACCGGTGCGTAACTATTTTGGCGGGGGAAATGCATGTTAGGTGCGCAACAGTTTGCGGGCGGCGCTGACGACGGCGCGGGCGGTGGGGCGGTGCGCGGTCCACAGGTTGGGGTGATAGGGCACGGGCGTGTTGCGGGCGTTCAGGCGCTGCGGCGGGGCGTCGAGGAGTTCGTAGCCTTCGCTGGCGACGCGGGCGATAACTTCGGCGGTGACGCCGCCCCAGGGCCACGCTTCGCCCACGCACAGCAAACGTCCGGTGCGCGCCACGCTGGCGATGACGGTGTCCGTATCCAGCGGTTTCACGGAGCGCAAATCCACGACTTCAATCTGCCAGCCTTCGGAGGCGAGCTCGTTCGCGGCGGCGACACATTCGTGTACCATGGCGCTGTAGGTGACAATGGTGAGGTCGCGGCCTTCGCGGGCGATGCGGGCCTTGCCCACGGGCAGGGCGGTGTCCGGCAATTTGTCGGCCTTGAGATGGTAGTACAGGAACTTGTGTTCGCAGAAAATCACCGGGTCATCAATGGCGACGGCTTCGAGCAACATGCTGTAGGCGTCTTCGACCGTGGCGGGCGTGAGGACGATCAGGCCCGGATAATGCGCGTAAATCGCCTCCATCATCTGGCTGTGAAAGGGGCCGCTGCCGGAGGTGCCGCCGCAGGGCAGACGCACGGTGACGGGGCAGGGGACATTCGTGCGCCAGAAGAGCGTGGCCGCCTGGTTCACGATCTGGTTGAACCCGACGGTGGAAAAATCCGCAAACTGCATTTCGATGATCGGGCGCAGTCCTTCGATGGCCGCGCCGACGGCGAGGCCCATCATGGCGTCCTCGCTGATGGGCGAATCCAGCACGCGACCGGGAAATTCTTTGGCGAGATTTTTGGTGGCCTTGAACGCGCCGCCGAACGCGCCGACATCCTGGCCGTAGATGAACACGCGCGGATCGTCTTTCAACGCGCGCGCCTGCGCCTCCCGGATGGCTTCCAGATAGGTGATGCTCATGACAGGTGAAGGACAGGGGGGGCTTGACGGAGCGCGCCCGGCCCCGGGCGCAGCCAGGTGCGAATGTTTAAGCCGTTTGGTTTTTCCCACACCGCTGGGCCGGCCACGTTGCTGCGCCCGAGGACGGGCGCGCTCCGGACGGGGTGATGGCTGGTGATGGCGTTCAAGGTTTTAAAGATTTGGGAGGCCTGCCCGATTAGATTTCATCGTGCATTTCGTTGAGATGGGGCGAGGACAGGGCGGTCCATTTTTCGGTAAACGGATCGGGCGTGGGTTCGCGCTGCACCTGGTTCACGGCTTCCTCGATTTCGCCGACCACCTGGCTGCGCCAGACGGCGAGCTGCGCGGCATCGGCCAGTTTTTGGGACAGCAAATATTCTTCGGCCAGCTTCAGACAGTCGCGGCCGAGCGGGGAGGCTTTCAACTTCGGGTCAATGTAGCCGGCGTCGTCGTGTTCGCCGTGACCGCAGAGGCGGAGCAGGGAGGCGACGACGAGTTGCGGTCCGCCGCCGTTGCGCGCGGTTTCGACGGCTTGGCCGATGGTGGCGAGGCAGTCCGGGAGGCTGGTGCCATCCACATTATGCGCGCCCATGCCGTAGCCGAGGGCGCGGTCGGCGAGATTATCGCAGGCGAACTGGCGGCTGTTGGGGGTGGAATAGGCGAATTGATTGTTGGCCACGACCATGACCAGAGGCAGCTTTTCAATGGACGCCTGATTCAAAGCTTCGTGAAACGCGCCGGTGGAAGTGCCGCCTTCGCCCAGGGTGGCCACGCCGACCATGCCGGTCTGGCCTTTCAGGCGGCGGGCAAAGAGCACGCCATTCACCACGGAAATCATCGCGCCGAGATGGCTGATCATGGGCAGGAGACCTTCGCGGGGGTAGCCGCGGTGGACATTGCCATCGCGTCCGCGCATGGGGCCCAGGGCGGAGCCCAGGTAATTGCGCACGGCATCCACGATGGGTTCGCCGAAGGCCAGCCGACCGGCGGCATCGCGAATGAGGGGGGCAAATACGTCCGAGTCCCGGAGCGAAACGCCGATGGCCGCGCTCAAGGCTTCCTGGCCGCGCCCGAGAAAGACGCCGCCGTGAATTTTGCCGGCGCGGTAAAGCGTGGCAAATTTGTCATCGAGCAGGCGGGCGCGCAGCATGAAGCCATAGGCGAGAACAGCCTTCTCCCGGCCCAAAGCAGTGGCATCGCCTGCAGGCAGTCCTGGAACTGTTTCCAACATTGAATTCAATTTATCCTGCCGGGAAGCTCCCGGCAACACTTCTAATTCAGCCAAAAATTTCCGGATCAATCACGCCTTCCGCGACGCGGGTGACCGGACCGGTCATGCGGATGGCAAAACCATCGCTGATTTCGATCTTGATGATGCCCCCGGGCATGTGCACGGAGATGCTGCGGTCCACCAGGCCCAGCCGGTGGGCCACGGCGGCGGCGGCGCTGCTGCTGCTGCCGCTGGCGAGGGTGTAGCCCGCGCCGCGCTCCCAGATTTCGATCTGAATATTGTTCCGGTCCAGCACTTTCAGGAACTGGACATTGGTGCGGTTCGGGAAATTCGGGTGTACTTCGAGCAGCGGACCGAATTCATGCGCGAGTTTGGCGCTGATTTCCGGCAGGGGCAGGACGCAGTGCGGATTGCCGATGGTGGCGGCGCAGAAGCTGAATTCGCGGCCGCCGACGGTGATGTTCTCGTTCAACACTTCGCGGGGCGCGCCCACGACAGGGATTTTTTCACTGGCGAAGCTGACCTTGCCCATCTCCACTTTCACCATCTTGCCGCCGTCATAGACGGTGGAGCGAACGAGGCCGCCATCGGTCTGGATGAGGAACTCGTCATTGCCCACGAACTGGGTGTCCCACAGGTAGCGGGAGAAGATGCGGAGGCCGTTGCCGCTTTTTTCGGCGATGCTGCCGTCGGGATTATAGATTTTCAGGGCGCACTTGGCGGTTTCCGAGGGGAGCGGTCCGAGGAGTATGCCGTCCGAGCCGACGCCAAAATTGCGGTGGCAGATGGTCTTGACCTGCGCCGTGGTCAGCGGGGCGGACAAATCCTTCGGGTTAATGACAATGTAGTCATTGCCCAGGGCGTGATATTTGGTGAAAACCAGGTTCATCCGCATAGAATAACCGGACGGGCGGGAACCGCAAAACAGAAACGGCGGGTGGTGAAATTTTTGCAAACGCGGATTGACAGGCGGGCGGAGGGGGTACCGGTTGTCCAGGGAATAAATTGGTAGCGTGACTTTTTATGCCGGCACAATAACGTTTAATCCCCGTACTTGCTGGAAATGCCGCTGGTTGAACGTGGCCACCTCACAGCCGCGCTCCAAGGCGGTTGCGGCCACGATGAGGTCATAATAACCGATCATCTTGCCGGCCGCTTCTAATTCCGCCCACAAACGGGCATGTTCGTAGGCCGTCTGTTCGGTGTAAGGAATGACGGGTAGCGGTGTCAGAATAGTTCTGAGATAGTGCTGGCGTTTTAGCCTTTGGGCTCCCGCCGCCCGCTCCACCCCATGCCAGAGTTCCGCCACGGTGATGGCCGCGATTTCAAAATGTTCATCGGGTCGGGAGACGAGCCAATGATGGAGATCAAAAGTACCCTTTTCCCCGCGAATGATGACGTCGGCATCCAGAATTATTGCCATTTGTCGGCGGGGGTTTTGAGGGTTTTTCGGGCGGTTTGCAGGTCATCCTGCCAGGCCTTGGCTTCCGCCGCCGTCAAGGTGGTTTGGGCCAGGGCATCGGCCAGGTCGCGTCCTCGGCAGACTTTTTCAAAGTCCGGCCCCAGCCGCGCAAAGGGTTGGCCGTTTTTGAGCAGCACAAAAGTGACGTTTTGGTAATGGGCGCGGTTGACGCAGTCGGCAAAATTGCGCGCCGCATCCGTGACACTGATGGCCTTCTTTTGCATAAAATCAGATTATCAGATTTTAATGCATAGTCAACTCGACGCCCAACAGAAACAGCGGGTGCTTTTTGAATGGTGGATTGACAGGGGGTGGAGGGGGTGGTCTGTCATTCAACAACAGACGGCAGGCAATTCATGGATCATTTGAAAATAGGTGGCCGCTAAGCAAGTTAGTGGCAACGCTCGCCCTCACCTCTGTCCTCTCCCCCAGGAGAGGATTTCACCTTGGCACATTATCTAATCATCCGTCCACCAGGGCGACCAATCCAGCCGCTTGATTCACAAAAAAAGGCGGGAACTGTTTCTCCTTCTCCTGTGGGCGAGTTCTTGAGCCGTTTGGGAAACGGCGAAAGGAATTCGGCGGAGCCGAAGGCCCGCAGGGCCGAGCGAGCGGGCGCGAGCGAGTCCACGCCGGGATGAGGGCGAGCGTTAGACCATATTACTCCGTCTTCAAAAGCGGATTCATCCCCAGGGATTGCACCAGGAACGCCCATTTATCGCCGGCTTCTTCGATGATTTTTGAAGTGGGTTTGCCCGCGCCGTGGCCGGCTTTGGTTTCGATGCGGATGAGAATGGGCGCGTCGCCGGCCTGGGCGGCTTGCAGGGTGGCGGCGAATTTGAAGCTGTGCGCGGGGACGACGCGGTCGTCGTGATCGCCGGTGGTGATGAGGGTGGGCGGATATTGGATGCCGGGATGGATGTTATGCAGCGGCGAGTAGGCGTGCAGGGCCTTGAATTCCTCGGGGTTTTCGGGCGACCCGTAGTCGCTCATCCAGGCCCAACCGATGGTGAATTTGTTGAAGCGCAGCATGTCCATGACGCCCACGGAGGGCAGGCACGCGCCGTAGAGATCGGGTCGCTGCGTTTCGCAGGCGCCGATGAGCAGGCCGCCGTTGCTGGCCCCGGAGATGGCGAGTTTCTTGGACGACGTGTAATGATTGGCAATGAGCCATTCGCCGGCGGCGATGAAGTCATCGAACACATTTTGCTTCTTCAACTTCATGCCGGCTTCGTGCCATTCCCGACCGTATTCGCCGCCGCCGCGCAGGTTGGCCATGGCATAGACGCCGCCCATTTCCATCCACACCAGATAGGCGGGGCTAAACGTGGGCGAGAGGCTGATGTCGAAGCCGCCGTAGCCGTAGAGCAGGGTGGGGTTGTTGCCATCGAGTGCGAGGCCTTTCTTATGCGTGATGAACATGGGCACGCGGGTGCCGTCCTTGCTGCGATAGAAAATCTGGGTGGTTACGTAATCGGCCGGATTGAAATCCACCTTGGGCGCGCGGAATAGGGTACTGGTGCCGGTGGCCAGATCCTGCCGGTAAATGCTGCCGGGAACGGTGAAGCTGGTGTAGGAATAAAATGTCTCGGTATCCTTGCGCTTGCCGCCAAACCCGCCGGCAGAGCCAATGCCGGGCAACGCCAGTTCGGAGAGGAACTGGCCGGTGAGCGAATATAACTTCACCTGACTGCGGGCGTCCTTGAGATATTCGCACACGAAGGAATTGTTCAGCGTGTGCACGCCTTTGAGCGGTTCGGCGGCCTGGGGAATGACCTCGTGCCAGTTGGCGCGCGCGGGCTTGGTGATATCAACGGCGATCACGCGGCCGCGCGGGGCGTCGAGATCGGTGTTGATCCAGAAGAGGGGGCCGTCGTTGTCAACAAAACTGTACTGGGCATCGAAATCGTTGAGCAACTCCACGACGGGCGCGCCGGGTGTGGTGAGGTCCTGATAATAGAGGCGGTTACGGGTGTCGGTGCCTTCGGTGACGTCAATGAGCAGGTAATGGCCATCGTCGGTCACGGTGGTGCCGAAGCCCCAGTCCTTGTGATCCGGGCGATTGTAAACCAGGCGGTCGGCGGACTGCGGGGTTCCGACCATGTGGTAATAGACTTTTTGGAAATAATTCACCTTGGTGAGCTGGGCGTCGGCCTTGGGCTCATCGTAACGGGAATAGAAAAAGCCTTTGCCGTCCTTGGTCCACGCGGCTCCGGAAAATTTCACCCATTTCAGGGAATCGGGCAGGTCCTGGCCGGTGTGGACATCGCGGACCTTCCATTCCTCCCAGTCGGAACCGGAGGCGGAAAGCCCGTAAGCCATGAGCTTGCCGTCGTCGCTGATGGCCATGCCGGCGAGGGCGACGGTGCCGTCGGCGGAAAGTTTGTTCGGATCGAGCAGCACGGTGGGCTCGGCGTCCAGCGTGGGTAGGGTGTAGAGCACGGCCTGATTTTGCAGGCCGTCGTTGCGGCTGAAAAAGTAGCGTCCGCCCTGTTTGGTGGGCACGCCGTAGCGTTCGTAGTTCCAGAGTTTTTTCAGGCGCTGCTTGATGGCCGGGCCCTGCGGAATGGCGGCGAGATAGCCGTAGGTAACTTTGTTTTGCGCGGTGACCCAGGCCTTGGTTTCGGCGGCATTATCATCCTCCAGCCAGCGGTAGGGATCGGGAACGCTGACGCCGTGGTAATCATCCACCTGATTGGTGGTGCGGGTGGTCGGGTAGGAGAGGGTGGGCATGGTGGCAAAGGCGGCCGCTCCGGAGGCAAGCAGTCCGGACAGAACAAATGTATGCAAGCAACGCATCGCGAAAGGATGCGGGGAATTGCGGGCGGGTCAAATTATTTTCACCGGTACATCCATTGACGCCCTCATTAAGGCAGAGTAGAGTAGCGCATACTAATCTAATGATTGCCAGGACTGTAACCGCCAATGCCGCCCAGCCGAACATCCGCGTGGGTGATGAACGCCTGATCAAGCTCACCGTCAACGCGGCGCAGAAGGTGACGTCGCTGCTCACCCGGCAGGGGCGTCCGAACGGCGTGCTCCGCGTGGCCGTGGTCGGCGGCGGTTGCTCCGGTTTGCAGTACAAGATGGATTTGCAGGACGGTCCCGCCAGCCGCGACATCCTCGTGGAAAGCGGCGGCGTGCGCGTGGTGGTGGACCCCAAGAGCGCCCTCTATGTGACGGGCAGCGAACTGGATTTCATCGGCGCGCTGGACGGCGGGTTCAAGGTGAAAAATCCCAACGCCGCGACCAGTTGCTCCTGCGGCGAGAGTTTTAGCGCCTGATTCCGCATGACGGATTATTTTGCCCTGCTGGACGAGCCTCGCCGGCCTTGGCTGGATCCCGAGGCCATCCGGCAGAAGTTCTTCGCCCGTTCCGGCGGGGTGCATCCGGATAAAATCCATGCCGCCAGCGACGCCGAAAAGGCGGTCGCCGCCCAAGCCTTCGCCGAACTGAATGCCGCCCAGCTCTGCCTGGGTGAACCCAAGTCCCGGCTGCTCCATCTGCTCGAGCTGGAGCTTGGCGCCAAGCCGCCGGACATCCAGCAGATTCCCGCCGCGCTGGCCGGACTGTTCATCGAGGTCTCGACGGAATGCCGCAAGACCGACCTCTTTCTGGCCGAAAAAGCCGCCATCACCTCGCCGCTCCTGTTGGTGGATTATTTTGAGCGCAGCCAGGGGTGGCTGGAAAAGCTGGACGCCTTGTCCGCAAAACTGGATGCTTTCAATCACCGCCTGGCCGAGGACCTGAAATCGCTCGACGCGCGCTGGATCGCCGCCGATACGGCGGGTCGCCGTGAGTTATTGGCCGAAGTGGAGGCATTGTACCGGCTGTTTGGTTATTTCAACCGCTGGAACCGCCAGTTGTCCGAACGCAAATTGCAATTGATGACATGAAAACCGTTTTGCTCACCGCTTTGCTGGTCTTGGCCGGCATCGCCGCTCCCGCCATCCGTGCCACCGCCGCCGAACCCTGGCAGGACGCCCTTGCCGCAATGCCGCTGGCGACCAATACCACGCTGCTCTCGCGCACGAATACGGTGGGAATAATGCTGGGTTCCTTCCAATCGAATTCCGTCATCAAAGGTTTGATTCTGATGCCGGGCGCGACCGATGAACTTTATTTTTTCCGGCGCGTGAATGTGCCGTTTGCCGTGGCCCATCCGACGTTGCTGGACTGCCTGACCGCGCTGACCAACCAGACGCACATTCTGGCCACCGTTGTCCCGCCTTTTCTCGTGCTGCACTCCACCGAGGATTTTCTGGACGGATTTGCCACCGTGAAAAGCCCGCGTGCCGAGGCGCGGTTGAAAGGGCTGACGGTGAAAGGCCATCTTTGTTTTAATGACCGGGACTGGGATAATCTGCAACCGGTGCTGTCAGAAAACGTACGCGCCAACGTGCTGCCCGGGGTGTGTTTGACCGATAGCTGGCACTTTTACCGGCACACTTTTACGGCATGGAACCTTACCCAGTGGGAATTGCTGGAAGCCACCGCGATGGCCGGCAAGACGCAGTTTGAGTTGACTTCGTGGACTGCCACCTTCACCGGTGACCGGCGGCATGGCGCAGTGCCCTCGCCCGAAACCATCAAGATGGCGGAATAATCCGCTCAACGACCGGCTTTTGCGTAGCGCGTCGAAATCATTTTTAACAACTCCGCCGCCGCCCGCGCGGGAGGCCGATGTTTCGGCCACACCGCCACTATGGTTCGCTGTGGCTTGGGGGTGGCCAGCGGCCGGTAGGCCGGCAAATCTTTCCGTCCGCTTTGTACCGCCATGGCGGGAATCAGGGAAAGCCCCAGCCCGGCGCTGACCAGCGACTGGACGGTCTCCAACTGCGCGCTCCGGAAACTGATGTTCGGATGCACCTCGCGCCGGTCGCAAAATCCCCGCACCTGGTCGCCGAGGCAGTGCCCTTCCTTCATCACAATGAGCGGCTCGCGCGCCAGATCGGTGGCGTTCACGATGCGCTGCCGCGCGAGCGGATGACCCGGCGGCAGGGCCAGCAATAATTCTTCGGTAAATAATTGCAATACCTCCAGTCGGCGGTCGTGAATCGGTTGGCTGGCCAGCACAAAATCCACCTCGCAGGCCGCCAGCAATTTGAGCAACTGGGCGGTGGTATCCTCCTGCACCACGATCTCCACGCCGGGATATTGTTTCCGGAACCCGCCCAGCACCGCCGGCAGCAGATACGGCGCAATTGTTGGCAGCACGCCCAGCGTCACCACGCCGCGCAGCAGGCCGGTGGCGTCGGCGGCTTCGCGCTTGGCGGCGTCCACTTCCTCCAAAATGCACCTCGCCCGCCGGGGTGAGCTTCACCTGCCGTTTCAGCCGGTCAAACAGCCGCTCGCCCAGTTCGTCCTCCAGTTTGAGAATCTGCTGGCTTAACGACGGCTGGGAGACATGACACTGCTCCGCCGCCCGCGAGAAGTTGCCCGTTCGCGCCACGGCCACCGCATATCGTAGCTGCCACATTTCCATAGGTGGAAACTATAATAATGAGAGGAAACAAGTATTTCAACAATAGTTGGAAATCTGGTGTAGTGTGGGAAAGCGAAACAAACACGATACTGATTATGTCCCAAAAACCTGTCACGCTCACCACCACCGGCGGCAACCCCATTGCCGACAACCAGAACTCCCTCTCCGCCGGCCCGCGCGGCCCGCTGCTGATGCAGGATTACCAGCTCCTGGAAAAACTCGCCCACCAGAACCGCGAGCGCATTCCCGAACGCACGGTCCATGCGAAGGGCACCGCCGCCTTCGGCACGCTCACCATTACGAACGACATTACCAAATACACCAAGGCCGCCGTTTTCAAGCCCGGGACCAAAACCGAAGCGTTACTGCGGTTCTCCACCGTGGCCGGCGAACGCGGCGCCGCCGATGCCGAGCGCGATGTGCGCGGGTTCGCCCTCAAGTTTTACACGGCGGAGGGCAACTGGGATCTCGTGGGCAACAACACGCCGGTGTTCTTTGTGCGCGACCCGCTCAAATTCCCCGATTTTATTCACACGCAGAAGCGGCAGCCCAAGACCAATCTCCGCAGCAATACCGCCATGTGGGATTTCTGGTCCCTCTCGCCCGAATCGCTCCATCAGGTGACGATTCTGATGTCCGACCGCGGCCTGCCCAAAAGCCTGCGCCATGTGAACGGTTACGGCAGCCACACCTACAGTTTGATTAATGCGCAGAACGAACGCTGCTGGGGGAAGTTTCACTTCAAGACCAAACAGGGTATTCAGTGTCTGACCAATGCCGAGGCGGAGGCCATCGTTGCCAAGGACCGCGAAAGTTCGCAGCGCGATTTGTATGAGGCCATTGAGCGTGGTGAATATCCCAAGTGGCAATTCTCCATTCAGGTCATGCCGGAGAATGATGTCGAGACGTATGAGTGGAATCCGTTCGACCTTACCAAGGTCTGGTCGCACAAGGAATACCCGCTGATCGAGGTGGGCGAATTGGAATTGAACCGCAACCCGGAGAATTACTTTGCCCAGGTGGAACAGGCGGCGTTCAGTCCGTCCAACATCGTGCCCGGCATCGGTTTCTCGCCGGACAAAATGTTGCAGGCCCGCATCTTTTCCTATGCCGATGCGCACCGCTATCGCCTGGGCACCCACTACGAAATGCTCCCGGTCAACCGCCCAAAATCGCCGGTGCATACCTACCATGCGGACGGTCCCATGCGCTATGACATTCCCAAGGCCACCGATGCCTACTATGAACCGAACAGCTTTGGCGGTCCCGTGGAGGATGCCCGCTTTGCCGAGCCGCCGCTGAAGCTGTGCGGCGAGGCCGACCGTTACAACCATCGCGAGGACAACGATGATTACACCCAGCCCGGTGATTTGTTCCGGCTGATGTCGCCCGGGCAACAGCAGCAACTCTTCGGCAACATTGCCGCCAGCATGAACGGCGTGCCGGAAGCGATTATCCGCCGCCAGCTCGCGCATTTTCATAAGGCCGATCCCGCGTATGCCGCCGGCGTGGCGAAGGCGGTGAACTTGGAATATCACCCGGCCTGACCGTCGTCATCCACCCCGTCACCGTATGCAAACTGTCACCACCGACGCGGAAGAGAAACGCTACGCCGAGCTGCAAACTCTGGCGCTCGACTACGCCCGCCACGGCGAAACTGACGCGCTGGCGGAAATGTTGCGCCACGGCCTGCCGGTGAACCTGGCGGATCGTAAAGGCAACTCGCTGCTGCTGCTCGCCAGTTATCACGGCAACTTGGAAACCACCGGCATGTTGCTGGCGGCCGGGGCGGACGTGGACCGCCGGAATGATCGCGGCCAGACGCCACTCGGCGGTGTGGCGTTCAAGGGCTATGCGGAGATTGCCGCACAACTGCTGGCGCACGGGGCTGACATTGATGCGGACAACGGTGGCGGGATGACGCCGTTGATGTTTGCCGCGATGTTTGGCCGGACGGAAGTGGTCCGGCTGCTGGAATCACACGGCGCTTCCCTCCAACGGCGCAACCGGCTGGGCATTTCCGCACGTTTTATGGTGGGGGTTTCCCGCTGGTTCGCGCGCTGGTTTCAAAAATCGAAGCCGCGACTGCAATCTGAACCGGTGGCCTGATCAATTAGCCGAAAGCTTTAAAATGACCGCCGAGCAGGCAGGGACTTCCACGGTGAAGGTGCCGGTGCTGCTGGGGTCCACCAGGGTCCAGTGGCCCGCCCAACTGCCATCGGCTTCAATGGTGCCATCGCCGAGGGTTTCGCCTTCCGTGGCGGCCGGGTCTTGGGCGGGCGCGGTGAGCAGCATCAGGTGTCCGCGTCCGGAATAGGCATGGGTTTCGTCAATGCTCACGGTGGCGCTGCGGGCGCCGTCGCCGTGTTCCTTGTTGATGATGGTCAGGGACAGATGACCGGCTTCATCCTTCACGGGATAGAGGCTCAGGTTGAGGTTCTCTGCGTTGGTGATGACGGCCGGCAGCAGTTTTCCGTTGCTGCCAATGGCAAAGGCCTTGATGCCATAGCCGAGCGGACGCACGCTGAAGCCGTTGGTGGCGGTGTAAAAGGCCGTGTATTTGGAGGCGCGCAATTCATTGCCGGCCGCCACCTGGTCGCCGGTATGAAAATTCACGCCGGCCACGCCATGGGCCGCCCACCAGTACATGAAGTCGAGCCCCCAGAGGGCGGCGGCAAAGGTGTTGCTGACATTGGTGGCGCCGCCGTTGAAATAATTGTTCACCTCTTCGAGCCGGCAGGGGAGGCCGTTGGAGGCCGCCAGCGGTACAAAGCCATGGTATAGCTTTTCATAAGCGTGCGTGAAATTCGTGGAGAGCATGCGGTCGCGGCCGATTTCCGGCGTGGGGACCTTGCCGCCGGCGCCGCCGGGATACAGGTGTTCGGTGATGAGCCCCACATTATGACCGTGGCTGAAGTCGGTGATGAATTGCTGCGCCCAGGCGGCATTGTTGTGGACGGAGGGGCCGCAGAGTTTGACGCCGGGCACCACGGCGGTGATGGCGATTTCGAATTTCCGCCATTCGTCGGCGTAGGCGGTGTAGGGATACTTTTCCGCCGCGACTCCCATGCGTTCGGCGGCGGGGCGGTCGTCCGCGATTTCCTTGGGATAGGCGCTGGGTTCCTGACCGATGGAAAAGCAGTCCATCTGGTCGGGGTAATGCGACATGATGTATTTCACGGTCTGCGTCGCGGCGGCGGGATCGCCACCGTGCAGGCGCAGGCAGTAAATGATCTTCACATCCGCCGCGCGGGCAAAGGCGAACAGGCTGTCGAGATCCGCCGTGGCGGGCAGTTGCCGGGCGTCACGGTCGGAAGTGTTCCCGCCAATCCGCAGGCTCCGGATGCCCAGGGTGTGGAATAAATTGATCAGGGGGGCGTTGTCCGGGCGGAAGTAACGGACGCCGGCGGGGTTGGGCAACAATTGGGAAACTTCAAAGCTCAAGCCCGTGAAATTGGCGGCTATCGGCAGGCCCGGGGCTTGGGCGTCCACCACCACCGTGACCGGCGCCCCCGCCAGCGGCGCAGTTCCGGCTAAAAACAAGATTCCACTTAAAATGGGGGCAAACAAAAATTTCACGGCGCAATTTTAACCATCTCCCCGCTGTGAGCTGCCACGGGCAGGGAGAATTCGTCCTTAAAGGTGCCCAAATCCTTCTGCCGCCACAAGTCGCGAACAGATTGACGGCCTTGAAGCTTTAGATCGTTCCATTTCACCGTTACGGTCGCCACGCCATTCGTGCCGAGGTTGAAGAGGCCCACGGCCCGGGAGCCGTCCTCAAGTTTTTTGGCATAGACGCGGGTGGTGTCGGTTTGCGCGATGCACACCGCCTGGTCGCCGAGCGAGTCCTGGCTTACGGCGAGCACTTCGTCGTTTTCCAGCAGGTTGCGGGTGAAGGGCGTCGTTTCGGAGAAATCGTTGGCCAGCAGCAGCGGCGAATTGACCAGGCACCAGAGGGTCATGTGCAGGTATTCCTCATCCGGGGTGAGGCCGGGCTGGTTCTTCTCTTGAGTGGCGATTTCCAGCATGTCGGGGTCGTTCCAGTGGCCGGGGCCGGAGTAGGGCCGCCATTTGTCCTGGCCAAAACCGCGCGTGCTCATGGAGGTCCAGTTGGCCTTGATGTCGCCGGTGGTGCGCCAACTGTTGGCAATTTTGCCAATGGCGGGGCCGTTGGTGATGTTCATGTTGTTGGAGAGGCTGAAGACGATGTCGCGGCCGCTGTGGCGGAGGGCGTCGTACATCTCGCGCGTCTCGGGATATTCAATGGGATTCCAGTCGTATTTGAGATAGTCAATGCCCCAGGCGGCCCATTGCGCGGCGTCGTTGGTGGCGAAGGAATATTTGCCAATGGCCCAAGGCAGGACTTTTTTGTTCACCACCTTTTTGCCGGCGGGTTTGGTCCAGGCACCCTCGGGATTTTCCGCGCTGCCGCCGATATGCGTGGCATAGGAAGTGGTCCAGGGCGTTGAATAGATGCCGATCTTCAGCCCGAGCCCGTGGACATCGTCGCACAATTTTTTGAGATCCGGAAATTTCTCGTTGCCCTGGATGGCGTTGAACGGGCCGCCGCGCGCGCCCTGCCAGGTGTCATCAATATTCATGTAGGTCCAGCCGTGGTTGATGAGGCCGGAGTCCGCCAGGGCCTTCGCGTTTTGGAGCACGATGTCCTGCGTGATGCGAGAGGCGTAATGATTCCAACTGTTCCAGCCCATGGGCGGGGTGAGGGCGATGGTTTCGCCCACGACGATTTTGAATTTCCGTTCCGTGGCGCCCAGATTGTTTTTGGCGTGCAACATGACCGGATATTCCCCTGCGGCGTTCAAGGAGCCGGTGATGTCGCCGGTCGCGGGATTCAAGGTCAGGCCGGCCGGCAGCGGGTCGGCGGAAAATTGCATCGGCCGGTCGCCGCTGGCCGGGATGTGGTAAAAGAACGGATGCTCCGGCCGGACGCCGAATATGCCCGGTCCATTGATGCGCGGGGTGGGGGGCACGGGCGGGGTGCGGATTTCCGGGGCGTCCGCCGCGCGGACCGGAGACACGATGAAACTGATGCCGAGGACGAGCAGGCCGGGGAGATGACGGTTCATAAAATGCAGTCGGTGGTGTTGTCTCAACTAGTGTGGATTGATGGCCGAAAGGTTACGGTTATTACGGTTATTTATGCCGACCCGGCGCGGGCGGCCGTGAAACGCCGCCGCCAGAGCAGCCGGAATACGCGGGATGAATGGGTTTCATACGGAGAATCGGAGCCAGATTAGGGGTGGTCGCCCGTTCGGGCCATTGAACAAACGTTCAAGTAACGAAACCTTGACCCCAGGTCCGGCGTCAACACCATAGCTGTTGTAACCACTCTTATGAAATTTTATTCCTCCCCCTGGCTGTCCATCGGCCTGACCGTGGCGACCGTTTTGCTTTCTTACCAAGCGGTTAAGGCCGAGCCGGCCGGCACCAATCTGCCGGCGCCGTCGTTTTCTTATTCAGCCACGGGCGATCCCGCCAATCCCGCCTGGCAGCAGTGGCAGCAGGAATATGGGCCCACGCATGAGCAGCGCATGCAATGGTGGCGGCAGGCGCGGTTCGGCATGTTCATTCATTGGGGCGTCTATTCCGTGCCGGCCGGCGTTTGGGACAGCACCAATGTAACCCGCAGCGGCGCGGAGTGGATCATGAACCGCGGCCGGATATCCGTGGCGGATTACCAGAAGCTGCCGGCGCAGTTCAACCCCGTTAAATTTGACGCCACGCAGTGGGTGGACATCGCGAAGAATGCCGGGATGAAGTACATCGTCATTACGGCGAAACATCACGATGGCTTCGCCATGTTCCATTCACAGGCGAGCGGATTCAACATTTACGACGCCACCCCCTTCAAGCGCGATCCGCTCAAGGAGCTGGCCGAGGCCTGCGCCAAGGCGGACATCAAACTCGGCTTCTACTATTCGCAGGCGCAGGATTGGAATCATCCCGGCGGCGCGGCGTCCGGCGGGCATTGGGACAAGGCCCAGGATGGCGACATGGACAAGTTCATTGATGACGTGGACATCCCGCAGATCAAGGAACTGTTTTCCAATTATGGCAAAGTCGCCGTCGTCTGGTGGGATACCCCCGTGGGCATGACCGCCGACCGCGTGGCCAAGCTGCTGCCGCTCCTGAAATTGCAGCCAGACATCATCAGCAACAACCGCCTGGATGCCAAAAAAGCCACCGGCGACTACGCCACGCCGGAACAGAAAATTCCCACCAACTCGCTGGCCGCCGACTGGGAAACCTGCATGACCATGAATGGCACCTGGGGCTACCGCGTCTCCGATCAGAAATGGAAACCCACCGAAACGCTTGTGCACAACCTGGTTGATATCGCCAGCAAGGGCGGAAACTTTTTGCTGAATGTCGGACCGACCAGCGAAGGCTTGATTCCCGAACCCTCTGTGGAACGGCTCAAGGAGGTTGGCGCCTGGATGAAAGTGAATGGCGAGTCCATTTATGGCAGTACCAAAAGTCCGCTGGCCGCCCAGCCGGCCTGGGGCCGCGTGACCTTAAAGGGCGACACCCTGTATCTGCATGTCTTCGACTGGCCGGCGGATGGCAAGCTCGTCGTGCCCGGTCTCGAAATGGAAAAACTGAAGGCCGTTTTCCTCGCCGACCCCCAAACGGAAGCGCCCATGATTGGCGCCGTGTACTCCGGCAGTGCCGCCTCCCGCAGCGTGACCACTCTGCAGTTGCCCGGCAAACCGCTGGATCCGATTGACACGGTGATCGTCGTCAAGGGCTACAAACAACTTTAAGATCAACGGCTCCGTCCGATAAAATCCCGGTACCTGTCTCCCATGAAACAAACCTGCCTTGCCCTGTCCCTCGCTGCCTCGCTGGTATGCGGCCTTCGCGCCACCGCAGCGGAAATTCCCATTCCGGAACCGCCCAAGGATGTGCCCCTGGCCGCCGCGCCGGATGCCGCCGCGCAGTCGCGCCTGGCCTGGTGGACTGAGGCCCGCTTTGGCATGTTCATCCACTGGGGACTCTATTCGCAGGATGGCTGTTTCTACAAAGGCACGAATGGCGGCAGCGAGCACATGATGCTGCACCTGAAGATTCCGCTCGCGGATTACGCGCGGATTGCCGATGACTTTAACCCGGTTGATTTCAATGCGGCGGAATGGGTGCGCATCGCCAAGGAAGCGGGGATGAAATACATGGTGCTGACGTCCAAACATCATGACGGCTTTGCGATGTATGCCAGCGAGACCAATGATTACAACATCGTCGAGCGCACGCCGTGGCATCGCGATCCGGTGCGGGAACTGGCCGAGGCCTGTCGCCAGGCGGGTTTGAAATTTGGCGTGTATTATTCGCTGGGCCGCGACTGGGCGGACCCGGATGTGCCCACGCGCGATGGTTATCGCAGCAACACGTGGGATTATCCCGACGAAAGCAAAAAGGTGTTCGCCCGTTATTTTGAGCGCAAGGTAAAGCCGCAGATCACGGAGTTGCTTACGCATTACGGTCCGATCGCCGTGCTGTGGTTTGATACGCCGGAGCAAATTTCCGCCGCCGAAAGTCATGAACTCGTGGCCCTGATCCACCGGTTGCAGCCGGACTGCATTATCAATTCGCGCGTGGGCCATGGGCTGGGCGATTACGGCGTGTCCGAACAGAAAATCCCCGGCGGCGCCGATGCCAAACCGTGGGAAACCTGCATGACATTGAATGGCCACTGGGGCTATTTCAAAGGCGACGAAAAATGGAAGCCCGCCCCGACCGTCATTCACAATCTCGTGGACATCATCAGCAAGGGCGGCAATTACCTGCTCAATGTCGGGCCCACCGGCAAGGGCGTGATACCGGCGGGAGCGGTGGCGGATTTACAGGCGGTCGGCGCCTGGATGCAGGTGAACGGCGAGGCCATTTATGGCACCAAAGCCGGTCCGTTGAAAACGGTGCCGTCCTGGGGCCGGGTGACGCAAAAGGGAGACAATATTTACCTGCACGTCTTTGACTGGCCGAAGGATGGCAAGCTGGTGGTGCCGGAAATCGGTGTCACCCAAGCTGGGCTTACCGCCCATTTGCTGGCGGATAAGAGCGGTGCGCGATTGAATCTGAAACAGGATGCCGCCACCGGCACGGTGGTGATTGATGTGCCCGCCCAGCCGCTCGATCCGGTGGACACCGTGGTGGTCTTGCAACTCTGACCGATTGGTTTTTCTGAATATTATGAATATCTCTTCTCCTGCCCGGTGGCTGCGCCAACTGGCTTTGGTCGCCACTTTTTCCTGTGCCGGCAGTCTGCCGGCTGCGGATGCCTTTAACGCGCCGGACAAGGACGATCCCGGCGTTGCGTGGTGGCGGGATTCGCGGACCAATCTGGACGCGCGCCTCGCCTGGTTTACCGATGCGCGGTTTGGCATGTTCATTCACTGGGGAGTTTACTCGGGGTTGGGCAATCAGTTTCAAGGGCGCATGGGCGGCGGTTATGCCGAGCACATTCAGCGCGTCTTGAAAATTCCCGGCCCGATTTACCGGTCGGAAGTTGCCGGCAAATTCAATCCCACCAACTTTGACGCCGATGCCTGGGTGCGCCTCGCCCGCGATGCCGGCATGAAATATATCGTCATCACCTCCAAACATCATGACGGCTTTGCGATGTGGCCCACGAAAGTGAATGATTACAATGTTATGGACGCCACCCCGTGGCATCATGACCCGATGGCCGATCTCCGCGCCGCCTGCGACAAGTACGGGGTCAAGTTCGGGTTTTATTATTCGCAGGCCTTTGACTGGGCGGATACCAACGCCCCCGGCAATGACTGGGATCAGCCCAATCCGGGCGGTGATAAAAAACTCGGCGGCGTGGACTGGTGGCTCAAGCGGCCGGAATTTATGGCCCAGGCCCGCCAATATGTGGATGAAAAGGCCATTCCGCAATTGCGCGAACTGATCCGGCTTTATCATCCCGCCATCCTCTGGTTTGACACGCCCGGCAAATTGCCGCCGGCGGAGAACCTACGCATCATGCAAGCCGTCCGGGCGGCGGATCCGAATGTGGTTATCAGCGGCCGGCTGGTTCACGGCTGGGGGGATTATGACGACACCACCGACCGGCCGGCGAATTTTCCGCCGCATGACGGCGTCTGGGAAGGCATTCCCACCACCGATGAATCCTATGGGTGGAATCCGTTTGACAATCTCCACAAGCCGCCGTCCCATTTCATTCAATTGCTGGCCAAGGCCTCGGCGCGCGGCGGCAATCTGCTGATGAACGTCGGGCCGATGGGCACGGGCGACATTGATCCCAAGGACATCACCATACTCAAAGGCATCGCCGCCTGGTGGCAGGTGAACGGGGAATCCATTCGCGGCACCACCCGCACGCCGTTGCCGGTGGAGACCTGGGGCGAATCCACGCTCAAGGGCAACCGCCTGTACCTGCATGTCTTCAACTGGCCGGCGAACGGCAAGTTGATTGTCGGTGGCCTCAAGTCCGAAGTGACAAACGCGTCGCTCCTGGCCTCCGGCGCGACTTGCGCCGTGCACCGGCTGAATCCGCTGGATGTGGAAATCACCGTGCCAGGTCAGGCTCCCGATGCGGTGGACTCGGTGGTGGTGCTGGATGGTGCTGGCGCCGTGTCGGCCGATACCCGCCGGCTGTTGCAGCCGGCTTTCGCCGTCGAAACCTTGCGCGCCTTTGATGTGGATTTAAGTCATGGCTTGCGATTTGGGCCCGGCAAGAAGACCGATGATTATGTCTTCAACTGGAACAAGCCGGGGCAGTCGGTTGGCTGGGCGGTGCGTTTGAGCGAACCGGTTACCTATGAAGTGGCGGCCAATTATTCGGCGCCGGAAGGCGCCG
The DNA here is from genome assembly GCA_903872345.1 of uncultured Verrucomicrobia subdivision 3 bacterium. GTDB lineage: Bacteria > Verrucomicrobiota > Verrucomicrobiia > Limisphaerales > UBA11358 > UBA11358. Next base: position 20,743 of record CAIQKM010000187.1, read on the forward strand.
GCGGGCAATTCACGGTCAGCTTCGGTTCCCAAGCGCTTAGCGGCACGGTCAAGAAGGGCGTGGATCAAACGGCAACGCTCGGGCGTATCACGTTGGTTCCGGGAGATTTGACCGTTCAGGTGACCGCCACCCAGGTTGCGGGTGATGAATTGTTCCGGCTGCGCAATCTGCAACTCAAGCCGGTTTCGGCCACTCCCTGACGCCGTCCGATTGGATGGTAAGAATAGAACAAACGTTCAGTGGCGACGGGGGTGGGATTGGAGCGATGATATGGCCAATGTCTTCAGACTGGAAAAACCTGTTCTTTGGTCGCTTGCAGCGGTGTTTCTGGGGTCTCGTTTTGATGGGGTTGGCCCAGGCCGGCCAGGTCCGCGCGGATGAGCTGTCGCTTAACTTTGATCCGGGCTGGAAATTCATCAAGGCCGATCCCACGAACGCGGCGGCGGCGGATTATGATGACCGCGCGTGGACCGACGTTGCCCTCCCGCATACCTATAACGACACGGACACGTTCGACCATTTTTCCCTGCCCGGCCATCGTGGCGAACAAAACCAATGGGGCGGGCGGACATGGTATCGCAAAACGTTTTCGTTGCCGGCCGAGTCCTCGGGCAAAAAAGTGTACATTGAATTTCAAGCCGCGCGGCAGGTGGCGGAGGTGTATCTCAACGGCCATTATCTGGGCGTGAGCAAGAGCGGTTTTGTGCCCTTCGGTTTTGACCTTACCCCGTGGCTGCGTTTTGACGCGCCGAACGTGCTGGCGGTGATGTGCGACAACCGGTTCATGAAAGATCCCCCGGCGGGCGCGGGGCCGGAAGGTTCCGCCGTCAATCTGCAATTGTCCCAGATTTCCGCGCGGGTGAACGCCGGCATTCCGGAGGACGTGGATCAGATTGCAGCCGATCAGATTCCCTGGAACAATCCGCACTGGCATCCGGCTCACGGCGGACTGTTTCGCAATGTCGTTTTGCATGTGCTGGACCCGCTGCATATCACCCTCCCGCTGTACAGTTATTTGCAGACGGAAGGGCCTTATGTTTACACCACGGAAGTTTCCACCAACGCCGCGACCATTCATCTGGATGTGCCGGTGGAGAATGACCGCGCCTCGGCGGCAACCATTGCGGTGACCGCGCAGGTGCGGGATCGCAAGGGTAAAACCGTTTTGACGCTCAACCAAACCGGGGAGGTGGCGGCGAACGGAAAATCAAGCCTCGCTTTGTCCGGCACGCTGGCCGCTCCGCAGTTGTGGGAGCCGGATTACGCCTATCTCTATCACGTAGCCATTGCATTGCAGGTGGCGGGCAAGACCGTGGATACCAGCGTGGTGCCGCTGGGCATTCGCACGGTGCGCTGGGATGCGCAGACGGGATTCTGGATCAACGGCCATCATCTGAAACTGCATGGCTGGGGACAGAAGCCGACGGACGAATGGCCGGGACTGGGCGCGGCCCTGCCGGACTGGCTGCACTATTATACGCTCTCAATGATGAAGGATGCGGGCGCGAATTGGATCCGCTGGGGCCATTGCGCAGCTTCCGAACCGATGATCGAGGCCGGCGACCGGCTGGGCATCATGGCCGAGCAACCCGGGGTGGACGGGGAATCCGACACCATTGGCGCGGCGTGGAAAATCCGCGCCGCCGCCTTTCGCGACACCATTATCTATTTTCGCAATCATCCTTCCATCATGATCTGGGAGGGCGGCAATCAAAAGGTGTCGCTCGCGCACGTCACGGAATTGCGCGGCTACATGGACACCTACGATCCGCACGGCGGCCGGGCCTATGCCCACCGGCGGGCCGACCAGGTGGATGCCCAGTTCATGGATGTCTGCATTGGCACCGAAGGCGGCCGCGAGATTCCGCGCCTGCCGGTGGTGGAAGGGGAGTATGACCGGGAAGAATCGCCGCGCCGCGTCTGGGATAATTTTTCACCGCCGGAATTCGGTTATCCTGAAGCGCGGGGCAAGTCGGACTACGTGCTCACCTCGGAAGAATATGCGGTGAATGAAGTGGCGCAATACGTGCAGAAGATCGGCGCGGCGAATCATGCCGGCGGGGCGAACTGGATTTTCTCGGACTCCACCAGCGGCGGCCGGGATGCGGCCGAGGTCGCCCGCGCCAGCGGCGAGGTGGATGGTGCGCGCCTGCCCAAGGAGGCGTACTATGTCTGTCAGGCGATGTACCGCAACGACCCGCAGTTGCACATCATCGGCCACTGGAACTATTCCGCCGGCACCAAAAAGAACATTTATGTCGCCTCCAACTGCGGCGACGTGGAACTGTTTGTGAACGGTCGCTCCCTCGGTCACGGCAAGGTTTCCAACCGCTACCTGTTCACGTTCGAAAACGTGGCGTGGGAGCCGGGCGAAATCAAAGCCGTCGGCACCATTGGCGGCAAAACCATGGCCGCGGAAACCAAACATACCGCGGGTGCGCCGGTGGCGTTGAAGCTGACGCCCATTACCGGTCCCGCCGGCTGGCAGGCGGATGGCTCGGACGTGCTGCTGCTGGATGTGGAGGCGGTGGATGCGCACGGCGAGCGTTGTCCCACGTTCCAGCAGCCCGTGGATTTCGATCTCGCCGGACCGGGCATTTGGCGCGGGGGCTACAATAGCGGCCGCACCAATTCCATCAACCAGACCACGCTGGAGCTGGAATGCGGCATCAACCGGGTGGCGGTGCGTGCCACGGACGTGGCCGGACCGGTGACGGTTACCGTGCGCGGCGCGGGTCTTCAACCCGCTGCCATCACCGTCAGCAGCGGCAAATTTGAAATGCCAAACGGTTACGCCCTGAACCGGCCGCCGGTCCCGGCGCTGCCGGCGCTGGTGCGTCCATCCGGTGACATTCAACCGGCGCCGGTCATTCCCGGCAACAAGGTGGATGCGGGGCGGTATCTGGTTTCCTTCTCCTACTCCGGTCCCGCGGCGGCGGTGCGGGTACGGCAGGCGGCCAAAGACGGGGCGAAAATTTATGCCGACCGTGACTTTGCCTTTGCCGGCCTGCCGGCGCGGTTGCAGGAGGCGGACTGGGTGCAAACCGCCAATGCGGACAAACTTTACAGTGCGGTGGATTTGCTCGATTTTGCGGTGAGCGTGGAGGCAACCGTTTATGTGGCCCACGACCGCCGGCTCCCGGAGCCCGACTGGTTGTCGCATCTCTTCAAGGCCACCGCCATGACCTTTGATATCAACCATCAGCCCATGAATATATACGAACGTCACGTGCATAGCGGCGAGAGTCTCACCTTGGGCTCGAACACCGAAGACCGCCGGCTCACGGCCTGCAACATGTACGTCGTATTCTTCAAGCAAACCGACGGGGAGCTGAGTGCCGCCCGTTGAGGCGGGTCAATGGTCCCGGCCGGCATTTTTCGTTTACATGGGAAACTTGGCAAAGCCGGGTGTACCTTGCTAAATCCATCCATCCTAATATTATAAAGCCGTGTTTACCCCGTTTGTTCGCCTGATCATCTTGGGGACGGCGCTGGTGTTCTGGCTGGCGCCGGCCGGCCGTGCCGCCAGCCTCGAGGGCGAGTGGCTGGCGCGTTCGTGGCAGACGGAAGACGGCCTGTTGGACAACAGCGTGGCCGGCGTGGCGCAATCGGGTGACGGCTACCTCTGGATCGGCACGCCCACCGGCCTGGCCCGTTTCGATGGTTTGCGGTTTGAAACCGTTTCACTCACCAACCTCATCGCCCTGCCGAATCACGGCATCATCGCCATGATTACCAGCCGATCCGGCGGACTGTGTCTGGCGATGGATCGCGGGGCGGTGGTGAATCTGGCGGGCGGCGCGTCCCGGGCGTACGTGGCGGGATTGCCGGATTTGATTCCCTGCGGCCTGGCGGAGGATGGCGAGGGCGCGGTCTGGGTGGCGTATCGCGACGGTTCGGTGTACCGCCTTAAGGACGGAGGGATTACCCCGATCACGGAAAAACTGGGTTTGCCGCCGGGAGCCGGCGTCAGTGCGCTGGCCACCGACAACTGGGGCCGCCTCTGGCTGGCCAAGGCCGACACCGTCATGGTTTTCCGCGAGGGTAAACTGGCCCCGGTTCACCGGCTGGATGCCCAACCGGTGCGGCTGGCGCCGGCCCGCGATGGCAGCGTCTGGTTATGTTGCGGATTTCATCTCTACAAATGCCGGGCCGGTGGCAGTTGCGAGGATTTTGGCGAATTTTTACCCGGCAATCCCGGTCCCGGGGTCAACGGCCTGCTGGAGGACACGGAAGGCGGCGTCTGGATTGCGACCGCATACAACGGACTGTACCGGCATGATGCGACCGGCTTTCAACTGATTCCCACCAGCCATAACGCCATTTTAAGTCTGATTCAGGACCGGGAGGGAAACATTTGGGCCGGGACGTATGGCGGCGGCCTGAACCGCATCCGGCGGCGGGCGGTGACCTTGGAAGGGGTGGACACCGGCCTGCCATTCAATTCCGTGTTATCCATTTGCGAGGCTGGCAACCACACCGTGTGGGCGGTTACGCAGAACGGCGTTCTGGTCTCCAAAACCGGTGATCAATGGAACGCCATTCCCGTGAATGAACAATGGCCGGGCGACGCCACGTGCGTGGCGGCGGGCGCTTCCGGCCGGGTCTGGATCGGCACCCGTTCCCACGGCTTGTATTGCTGGCAGGATGGAGCTTTCGTGAATTGGGGTGATGCCGCCGCCCTGAAGGGACAAACCTTGCACACCCTGCTGGTGAGCAAAAACGATGATCTTTGGATGGGACAGGAAACCCCCGGGGCCGTACTGCTCCTGCGCCGGGGCAAACTCACAACCTTCCCGATTTCGCCGGACAGCCGCATTATTCGCGCCATGGCCGAGGACACCGCCGGGAACATCTGGGTGGGGACCTCCAAGGGCACCCTGCTGCGCATCACGGATGACCGGTTGGCGAACGAGACCCTGCGGCCGCCGGGCGGTCTGTCTTCCATTCGCTGCCTGCACGCCACGCCGGATGGGGCGGTCTGGATTGGCTATGCCGGCGCCGGAGTGGGGTGCATCCGGAACGGCCATTATTTTGAGGTCAATTCCGAACAGGGCCTTTACGACGATTATATTTCCCACATCGTGGCGGACGACTAGGGGTGGCTGTGGTTCGGCGCGAATCAGGGCATTTTTAAGGTGCGGGAAGCGGATCTGACCGATCTGGCCGCCGGGCGCGGCACGCGTGTCCGCTCGGTGCATTACGGTCGCAGCGAGGGTTTAACCAGTTTGCAGGGAACCTTTGGCGATTCGCCGAATGTGTTGCGCAGTCATGACGGGCGGCTGTGGATTCCCATGCAGACGGCGCTGGTGGTGGCCAACCCGGCCAAGCTCTATGAAACCGCCCAGCCGCCGCCCACCTTGCTCACCCGGGTGACGGTGGATGACCGGGTAATCGCCCGGTACAACGGCATTCTGAGCGGCACGGGGGAGGCGACGTCCGCCTTTGATCTGGCGGTTCCGGAAACGGTGCTCCATCTGTCCCCGGGGCCGCGCGTGGTGGAAATCGAGTTCAGCGCCCTGGGCTTTGCCGCCACGGAAAACATTCAGTTCCGCTACCGGCTGGCCGGGTTGGAAGAGGACTGGGTGCCGGCGGGCACGGTTCGCCAAGCGTCCTACCAGCGGTTGCAGGCGGGGCAGTATGTGTTTGAACTGACGGCCTGCAACAGCGATGGCGAATGGAACCGGACCAGCTCGCGGCTGACCATTGTGGTGGCGCAATTCTTCTGGCAGACGTGGTGGTTCCGGCTGGCGATGCTGCTGCTGTTTACGCTGACCCTCACGGCGGTGGTCCGCTATGTTTCCTTCCGGCGCCTGCGCCAGAAGCTGCGGCTGCTGGAGCAGCAGGCGGCCTTGCAACGCGAGCGGGCGCGCATCGCCAAGGACATTCACGATGACCTGGGGGCCAACCTCACCCAGATCGCCTTTCTGGGCGAACTGGCCAATCAGGATCGCGGCGAACCGGGGCTGGTGGGCGAGCGGATGGTGAAGATTTCCGCCACGGCGCGGCAGGCGGTCAAATCGCTGGATGAAATTGTCTGGGCCGTCAACCCGCGCAACGACACGCTGGCGCATCTGCTGGATTATGCCGGCCAGTTCGCGGTGGATTATCTGCGGCTCACGGGCATCCGCTGCCGGCTGGATTTTCCGGAGGTCATGCCGGTGCGCGAGCTGTCCACCGATTTGCGCCATAATCTCTTTCTGGTGATCAAGGAGGCGTTGCATAATATCTTCAAGCACGCCGCCGCCACGGAAGTCTGGGTGCGGGTCCGCGCCAGTGATGCGGTGCTCGAAATCACCATCGAGGACAACGGCTGCGGTTTTGCCGCCGCCCCCGATGACGCTTTGGCCGACGGCTTGCGCAACATGCGGCAGCGCATGGTGGAAATTGGCGGCGGCTTCGCCGTGGCCAGCCGTCCCGGCCAGGGCACCAAAATCACGCTGCGGCTGCCCTGGCCGGCGCCGGCCTGAAGCGAACCTTTGTCCCATCGTATGAATAAAAAAAACGAAGCCAATTCAGGCAAGCCTGATTCGCGCATCCGCGTTTCCATTGTGGAAGACAATCGCGGCACCCGGGAAAGCCTCACCGAACTGCTGACCCGCGCCCCGGCGCTGCGCTTTGTGGGGGCGCATCCCGACGGCGAGGCGGCCCTGCGCCTGTTGCCCGGCGAGGCGCCCGATGTGGTGCTCATGGACATCAACCTGCCCAAGATGAACGGCATCGAATGCGTGGCGCGGCTGAAACAGCACCTGCCCAAGACCCAGGTGCTGATGCTGACGACGTACGAGGAAGGCGATTTGATTTTTGATTCGCTGCGCAAGGGGGCCAGCGGTTACCTGCTGAAAAACGTGCTGCCGGCGGAATTGATCCAGGCCATCGAGCAGGTGCATGCCGGAGGCGCGCCCATGTCCATGCAGATTGCGCGCAAGGTGGTCTCGCATTTTCAGCAGATCAAAATGCCGCAGTCGGACATGGAAAAGCTGACCAAGCGCGAGCAGGAAATCCTGGCGCTGCTGGCCAAGGGATACCTGTACAAGGAAATCGCGGATCAACTCGGGATCAGCCTCAGCACGGTGCGGGCCCATTTGCACACGGTCTATGAAAAGCTCCACGTCCAGTCCCGCACGGAAGCGGTGGTGAAATATCTCGGGCAGGGCTGAGCGGGAGCGGGAAAAGCGGTTTTGCCATGCGGCAATGGCGGAGAACCCCGCCTTTTTCAGGCGGTTGCTGCGCCGGCCAAAATATTCCGGCGGAAGCTAGAACAAACGTTCAATGGTCGGTTCACGGGGAAAGGGTATGGTGATCTTGTACCCACACTATGAACCCGATTCGCATACATCCTTCCTGTTTTTTGACCGATGCCACCGTTGGCCGCCCCGCCGTTCGCCGGGCGTTTACGTTGATTGAACTGCTGGTGGTCATTGCCATCATCGCGATTCTGGCCGCCATGCTGCTGCCCGCCCTGGCCAAGGCCAAGCTGAAGGCGACCGAGGCCACCTGCCTGAGCAATCAAAAGCAGATGGGTCTGGCCCTGGCCATGTACACCACGGACAACACCGAGAAGCTGATCGCCGCCACCGCGCCGAACGGATTCAAGAACGCGGGCGGTTACTGGTTTCTGGACAACGGCGCCCCGGGCACCTGGAACAACCAGGCGGTGGCCCTCGCCGATGTGCAGGCCAATTTGAACACCAACAATCTGCTGCATCAATACGCGCCGAACCCCGGCGTCAATCATTGTCCCGGCGATGTCCGGTTCAATCTGCCTCTGGGCAGCGGCAATAGCGTGGACTGGGCGTATGACAGTTATGCGGTGACGGAAAACGTGACCGGCAGCGGCACCAGCGCCTCGTATTCCAAGATTTCCGACATCCGGCGTTCCTCCGATTGCATGGTGTTTGTCGAGCAGGCGGATTCCCGCGGTTACAATGCCGGGAATTTTGAAGGCAGCGTCACCGTGGGCAGTCCCAGCACATTTGGCTATGTGGATTTGTTTGCCGTCTATCACGGCAATGTGAACACGTTCAATTTTGCCGACGGCCATGCGGAACCGAAGAAATGGTCCGATAACGGGATTATCAGCGCCGGCAAGCTGGCCAACCAGGCCAATACGGTGGCGTATGAATATCCCGGGCTGCCGGCGAATTGCCAGCCCAGCCAGTCGAGTGCCGATACGGCCTACCTGACCCAGCACTGGCTCTGCCCGGCCAATCCGTGACGGCTCCGGGCCGGCCGGGATGGTTGACCGGTGAAACCGGTTTTTCAGTCCTAGAACGAATGTTCAATGGTTTCCGTCCAAGCATGTGATACGGTAGCTCCAACCCAATCAATCCATCAGGCAACTCCCTAAAACATGAGTTTAACTGCTCATAACGCGGACGTTTTTACTCCCCCCGAAAGCGGCGGGTTATGCCGTAAAGTCGAACCGCTGCCGGGCCGGATCAGCTTTAAGCGGATCGCCCGCCGGCCGGTGGCGGGTTCAAATCCAAACCGAATTTTGTCCAGTCCGGGCTCAATGAGCCGCTTTTTTGTCAAACCACCAACCATTATGCAACCAACCCAGTCAACTCCGGATCGCCCTATGAAAACCCGTTTCCTGACCTGTCTCAGCCCGCACTTCCGGCGCGGTTTGCTGCTGTCGGCCGCCTGTGGCGTGCTGGCCGTGCCCGCCGCCTGGGCCGCGAATTATTACGCCGACTTTAATGGCGCCACGGCGGGCTTCGGCACGCCCGTGAGCGGCGATACCGACGCCTCGCTCATCTGGAGCACCAGCGCCGCCGGCACCGTCGCCCCCGCCGCCTTTCCCAACAGCGGCAGCGCGTATTTCACCTATGGCGCCGCGCCGGGAGACACGACCTTGCAGGGGACGTTCTCCGTCGGCCTGGCCTCGGGCAATTCCTTCGGCGGCATCACCGTCAACAGTACCGGATTGAATATTACCATGAACGGCAGCGGCAACGAGCACGGGGCCAGCGTCCCGTGGTACATCAACGCGGGCTCCACCCTGACCATGTCCAGCACCCGGCAGGCGCCGGGCGGCCTTAATTTCAACAAGACGGTCGTCACCCTGATCGGGGGCGGCACGTTCAACTTTGGCACCGCCGTCGGCGGCAATGATGGTACCGCCGGTTCCGGTTTCCTTCAGAACATGACCAACGGCACGGTCAATATCTATGAAACCAACCTGACCGTCGGTTACATCTCCACCTACGCCGGCAATTACACGCTCACCAACGGCACGCTGAATTTTGCCTCCGCCCAGTCGGCCGGCACCTTCAGCGGGTTTCTTTCCGCCAACTCCAGCGTGTTCGCCATCAATGGCGGCACGGTGGACAACACCAGCGGTTCCCCGCTGTCCCTCGCCATGGGCTCGGGCACGATCAGCCTCGGCGGCAATTTCATCTTCACCGGCAGCAGCAGCCTGGATTTTGGCGCCGCCCCGGTCGCCTTGACCGGCAACCGGACTGTGACGGTCGCGGCCAATGTGTTGAGCACGGAAGGCGTCATCAGCGGCAGCGGTTTTGGTCTGACCAAGGTGGGCAACGGCACGTTGCTGCTGGGCGGCGTGAGCACCTACACGGGTAACACCATCGTCACCGCCGGTACGCTGGCGCTGACCAATTCGGCAAGTTTGAACGGCAGTTCCCTGATCGCCGTCAGCGGTTCCACCTTTGATATTTCCGGCCTGACCGCCCCGGCTTTGAACAACACCGCCGTGGCATTCACCAATACCACGTTGAACTTCGCCGTGCCGCTCATGGCCACCACCAACATCGTCACCGCCACTTTGAACCTCGGTGGCGCCACCAACGTGATGAACATCGTGTCGCTGCCGCTGGTCACCAGCTATCCTCTGCGGGCGCACCTCATCAAGTACACCACGCTGAACGGCGCTTTCAATATCGGTCTGGGCGCCATTCCGGCGGCGAGTCCGGCCTATGCCGCCTACCTGACCAACGTCAATGGTTTTGTTGACCTGGTTCTCACGGGCGGCCCGGCTCCCGTGCGCCAGTTGGTCTGGACCGGCGCCGATCCGAGCAATCCCACCTATTGGGATCTCGTCAATTCGATGAACTGGCTCGACACCGGCAATGGCAACATCGCCGCCAATTTCAACCAGCTCGATCTGGTGACGTTCAATGACAGCGCCACCGGTCCGACCACGGTCAATGTGACCACTGCGGTGACGCCTGGTGCCATGACGGTGAGCAACAATGCGGCCACCTACACGTTCACCGGCGGCGGTTCGATTGCCGGTGCCATTGGCATCACCAAGCAGGGGCCTGGTACGATGATTTTGGATACCTACAACACCTACAGCGGTGGCACGATCATCAATGCGGGTACCGTGCAGGTGGGCAATAATGATGGCGGCGGCACGCTCGGCACCGGTCCGGTCACGGTTAACGGTTCGCTGGTATTTGACTACAGCGGCAGTTCGCCGCTGGTGAACGCCCTGGCCGGCAGCGGTTCGCTGACGCAGGAAGGCGGGGATACTTTGCAGATTGCCGGAACCAACACGTTCAATGGCACGGTGCTGGTGACCAGCAATGCCGTGAGCCTGAATGGCAGCACATTGCAACTGGGCAGCTCGGCCGCCCTGGCCGCCGGCACGGCCATGACCGTCACCCCGGGTTCGCGCCTGGATCTGAACGGCTTCACCGCCCCCGGTACGGTGACGGTGGCCGGCAGCGGCAATGGCGGTTACGGGGCGGTGGACAATACCAGCGGCACCATCCCGACCGGCAACATCGGGCTGACCAATCTGACCTTTACCGGCAACACCACCCTGGGCACGGCGGGCAACCGCTGGGATTTGCGCTCGCCCGGCGGTACCACCGGCAATCCGGCCACCGCCAGCCTGAGCACCGGCGGTCATGCTTACAACCTCATCAAGACCGGCACCGGCGGCACCACCGGCGGCTTCTTCGGTCTGGCCAGCGTCACAGTGGATCCCATGCTGGCGAACATTGACGTGCAGCAGGGCACCTTTGATTTCGAAGGCAACTCGACCGGTTTGGGCAACCCGACCAACACGTTGACGGTGGAGGCGGGCGCCACGTTTGAAATCTATGCGGCCACGAATCAGATCAACAAGGTCATCGTGGTGGCCGACGGTGCCACGCTGTACAATGCCAGCGGCGCCAATACCATCATTGGTCCGGTGGTGGTCACCAACGTGGACAGCTCCGCGACGCCGAACTGCGTGTTCAACATCGGCGGCACTTCGCTGCTGATTGGCGGGCCGCTGTCCGGCAATGGCATTCTGGACATGGCCACCGGCACCCACACGCTGACCCTTACGGGGAACAGCGCCGGTTTTGCCGGCGGCGTCACGGTCGGCACCGGCACCCTGATCCAGAGCAATGTTTTGAATGTCCCGCTTGGCGTGGGGGTGAATAATGGCAAATACACTCTCGACGGCATGTTGACGGGCGGCGGCATTACCAACCAGACTTACGGCATTGTGGCCGGTTTTGGCACGAACAGCGGCACGCTGGATGCGGCCGGCCTCGTGTTCCCGGGGGATACCAATGTGGTGGGCACGCTGACGGTCGGCGGACTGGTGATTGAGAGTTCGGCCCAGTTGTACTTCGATCTGGGCACCACCAACACGCCCGGCGGCGGCATCAACGACCTGATTACCGTGAATGGCGATCTCACCCTGAACGGCGGCGCGATCTATCCAAACCCGAAGGGGCTGTTGCAGACGGCCACCGGTTCCTACCGGCTGATCAATTACACGGGTGTGCTGACGGTGAATTCGCTGCCTTACGTGAACAATACCGGCGCCTACACCTTTACCCTGGATACCAGCGTCCCGAATCAGGTGAACCTGGTGGTCAGCGGCGGTCCGCCGGTCTGGAACGGCGGCAGCTTGGCCGACAGCAACTGGAACGATGCGGCCAACTGGGGGGGCACGCTCATTTCGGCCGGCAACACCCTTTACTTTGCCGGCAACGCCCGGGTGACCAATACGAACGACACTTCGGCGGGCAATAACTATGCCGAACTGGATTTTAACGCCGGCGCCGGCGCGTTTACGCTGAACGGCAACTGGGTGACCCTGAACGGCAACATTCAGAACTATTCCAGCAGCTTCCAGACCGTTAATCTGCCCATCGCCTACGCGGCGAATCCGGTGATCAATGCCGGCACGGCGGGCCTGGTGCTGACCGGCGGTCTGACCAACAGCGGCGGGGTGAACTACACGATCCACCTGCAGGGCACCAACGGCACCCTGGCGGAAAGCCTGCAATCGCCCGCGCCCGGCAATGTGGCGCTGGTGGTGGACAACTCCGGCGGCACCAATTCCTGGGCGCTGAACGGCAATAACAGTTCCTCGCTGACCAACCTCACGGTGGCCGCCGGGTCCCTGAGCTTCGGCACCGGCACGGATGCGCCGCTGCTGGCGGTGACCAATATCACCACCGTTTCCGCCATGATCGTCGGCAATGCCGCGAACGGCACGGGCGTGTTCAACCTGAACAGCGGCACGCTGATCGCCAATTGCACCAACGAAGATGCCATTGACGTCGGCAACGCCACGAATGGCAGCGGCGTATTCAATGTGAACGGCGGCTCGCTGACGGTGAGCGGCAAGTACTTCATCATCGGCGGGTTTAATGGCACCGGGGTTTACAACCAGACGGGCGGCTCGGTCACGGCCGTACTGACGGACCTGATCCTGGGCAATGCCATCAATACCTCCACCGGCTTGGTGAACATTGCCGGCGGCACGTTTGACGGCACCGCCGCCGGGTTTGATGTCGCCTTCCGCGGCGCGGGCACGATGAACCTCTCGGGTACCGGCCTGCTGAAGATTGGCACCATGAACATGACCCGCAACTCGTCGGATTCCGCCAACGCCACCGCGGTGTTCAATTTGAACGGCGGCACGCTCCAGATGACCGGCGAGGCCTTCGGTAACGCCGCCACCGGCCAGACCGGGGCGATCAACTTTAACGGCGGCCTCCTGCAGGCTCGCACGAATTCGACCACCTTTATCACGGTGCCGGCCGCGCCGAGTGTGTTGACCACCACGGTCAAGGCCGGCGGGGCGCGGATTGATGACGGCGGGTTTGCCATCACCATCACCACCCCGCTGGTACACGACGCCACCTTGGGCGCCACGCCGGACGGCGGGTTGTTCAAGCAGGGGGCCGGTACGCTGACCTTGAGCGGAGCCAATACTTATACGGGCAACACCACGATCAGCAACGGCACGCTGGCCATCAATGGTTCGCTCGGCGTCACCGCCGTGACCGTCGCCAGCGGCGGCACGCTGGCCGGCACGGGCAGTGTGGGCAGCAATGTGCTGGTCAAGGCTGGCGGCGCGATTGCCCCGGCGGGTCTCGGGGTGGTCGGCACCCTGACGGTCGCCAGCAATGTCACCTTGCAGGGCACTGCGACCTTGGATATTAACGCCGCGACACCGGCGAATGACCTGCTCAACGTCGGCGGCACGCTCACCTATGGCGGAACGCTCATGGTCACCAACCTCGCGGGCACGCCGGCGGCGGGCAACAGCTACAAGCTGTTCAATGCCGCCAGCTACACCGGATCGTTTGGCGCCACCAACCTCCCGGCGCTTGGCACCGGCCTCGGCTGGACCTGGAACCCGGCCAGCGGCACGATCGCCGTGGTGCAGACGGTCAACCTCACGCCCACGAACTTGGTCTCGGTGCTGTACGGCAACCAGCTCACCCTGAGCTGGCCGGCGGATCACACGGGCTGGCGGTTGCTGGCCCAGACCAATTCCCTCAGCACCGGTCTGGTAAACAACACCAACGCCTGGTTCACCGTGGGCGGTTCGACGGCCACCAACAGCGTGAACATCATTCTGGATCCCGCCCAGGGCACGGTGTTCTATCGCATGGTCTATCCGTAAGGTCATCCCGGGGCAACCCGGAGACACGTTGCACCAAAGGAATAATGGGGTTTGGCCGCCGGGCTCGCAGAGGGTCCGGCGGCCAAATGTTTTTGGGACCGGGTGGTTGATGCTTGATATAGCTTGATTTTCACGGATTAAAAGGGAATTTAACCAATTCTGAAGGCTGAATGCTAAAGGCTAAAGTTTCCTGATCCTGCGAAGAGGGGTGAATTTGGACGAGGAATTTTAACCGCAGATGGGGGGCGGGTTTGGTGATGGCTGCGCCCGGGGACTGGCGCGCTCTGGAAATTTGCCGCTTGCCGTGATGAGGCTTGATAAGCCTTGATTTGCTTTGATTGCCGGGGAAACAGCCAGCACCCAACACCGAACGCCCAACCCCAATGACCTACCACCCTGCGCGGGGCGGGATGCGGGATGGGGCAATAAAAGAGTATGCCGGACGTACCCGCCAAGAGGTGGCGGGTCAGCCGGGCGCAAGTTTGGCCGGGCCGGTAAGTTTATTTAAAACAACCCGGCTTTGTTTCTGGCATGCGACCGGGCGGGGAACCGGACAGTTTACCGGCAGGACGTCTGCTGAGTGTGCGCGCGAGGGGAGCGTTGAAACGCCACTGCTGTCAAGCAAACAAGTCAAATCTGTCGTGTGGTTTTCAAAAGTGGAATTTTGTTCGCACACAAAATTCCACTTTTGAAAACCACACGACATTTCCGAATTTTCCTGTTGCCAAAAGTTCCGGATTTTGATTAAATGTCCCTGCATTAAGAGTGACTGGCAGAGCCCAGTCCGGCAACCGAGCGCAAGTCACGGTGCCAGGAGCCAGGAAGGACTTTCTGGTTCGATGTGCGGGACTTTATGTTCCGACAACACTAAAATTTAAACCGCTCTGACGCCAGTCGGGCGGTTTTTTATTTACAGGCCGGCCGAATGGCCGGCTTTTGCGCGCGATGGAATCTGATCAACCAGCCAAAGATGAATGCCCGGTGCCGCCGCCGGGTCAGGGTGAGCATTGGCGCTACTGTCTGCAGTGCGGCCATGAATTGATCAATGAACGGTGCAAACTTCGCTGCCCCCGTTGCCACTATTTCATGAGCTGTTCCGACTTTGATCATCTGCAAAGTTGAGATGCGGCGGCAATGGCAAATGTCCGGCGGCGTGCCGGTTGGAATTGTGCTCGTCACGAGCGGATTTGCCGCTAGCCTTTGCCCATGAATGCAACCGAATGCCCGTTCTGCAACCTGCCGGAAGAACACGTTCTGGCGCGTACGGATATGGCGGTTGCCTTTTACGACCGGTTTCCGGTTTCCCCCGGTCATGTGCTGGTCATCCCGGAAGACCATATTGGTTCCCTGCTGGAGCTTCCGGAAAAGGATTTGACCGAACTCTGGTCGTTGGTGGCGTATGTCCGCAATCTGCTGAAGGAAAAATATCAGCCGGCCGGCTTCAATATTGGGATCAATGAAGGGGTGGCGGCCGGGCAAACGGTGGCGCACGCGCATATTCACGTTATTCCCCGGTATGAGGGAGATGTGCCGGATCCGCGCGGCGGGATTCGCTGGGTGGTGCCGGCCAAGGCGAAATATTGGTAAATTCCATTGCCTAAGGGAATGAGTGTGCCTATAACACACTGATGAGTGAACCCACCATTGCCCAAAAATCACCGTTCGTCCTGCCGATGAAAGTCGGCTCCTATTATTTCTGCACCTGCGGCCGCTCCAAAGGCCAGCCGTTTTGCGACGGTTCCCACAAGGGCTCGGCCTTTGCGCCGAAGAAGGTGGATATCACCGAGGACAAGACGGTCGCCTGGTGCGGGTGCAAACATTCCAAAAACGGCGCGTTTTGCGACGGCAGTCACGCCAAGCTGTCATAAGGCGGGTCTTTGCGGGTGCATTCTGATGCGCCCGGTCTTTGCCGGGCGACGACCGGAGCCTTGCCCGGCATGGGTACAATGATCAGCCTAGCCCGCAGGTGAACTGATCCGGCAGCATACTTTAGCTGCCGTCATCCACGGGCCATTAACGGACTCCCGGCATTGCGCCTGGAGTCTGATCTGAAAACCGCGCAAAACGTTTCACTGGTGATCCATGCCCCAGTGGTTCCAGCTTGCGTGCAAGATTTCGTCCAGTACCGGACCAACGACCGTGGCGCGCCGTTGATTTTCAAACAGCTCGTTATTGTCGGTCGCCGTGATGGTCATGGTGCTGCTTGCGAGTATCTTTGGTTGCACGTTCCCCGCAATCCGTTTTGCTCCGGTCGCTCGATTTGGGAACTTTTTCATCAAACTCACCCTCGGCCGGAAGGGGGTATTATGCAAGCCACAATTTTTGTTTTTTGCGGGGCCAGTTCTGGCTGGTGGTTTGGCCAAACCGGTCGGGGTGGTGGAGCAGGATGCTGCTGGCTACATGGGCGCAGGCTGTGGCATGGTGTCAGGCTGCCGGGCAACGCCAACCTTCGTCGGAGCGCGGCTGTCCCAGCCGCAATGTATGGCCAGACCAGAAGTCGGCGGTGTTTGTGGGCATAGTGCTGGCGGAACAGCGGGGGGCGTGCGAGGTTCAATCCGGCTCGGCTTGGCGGCACGCTGCGGCTGAGACAGCCGCGCTCCGCAGCGTATGGTGTCCCATACTGTCATTCGGAATCCGTGTGCGGCATACGCTCTGGCGGCAAAATTAGTAATCGGATTGTAACTTTGAAAACCGGAGGTTTACCGGTATGCTGGGTTCTTTAACCAAAAAAGTATGGCGGACGGCCTTGCGGCAAAACCATTTTTGAACCGGGAACTGAGCTGGCTGGAATTCAACCAGCGGGTTCTGGACGAGGCGCTTGATCCCGCCAATCCCCTCCTGGAGCGGCTCAAGTTTTTTACGATCGCCAGTTCGAATCTGGATGAATTCTTCGAAGTGCGGGTGGCCGGGCTGAAGCAGCAGATCGAAAGCGGCAATTCCGCCCGCAGTGTGGACGGCCTCACACCGGCGGAAATTTTCGCCGCCATCTCGCGGCGCGTGCAGAAGATGGTGGAGGACCAGTATGCGTGCTGGCACAAGGAACTGCAACCGGCCCTGGCCAAACACAAAATCCGGCTGCTGGAATTCAACGAGTTGGAACCGGCGGACCTGGCTTGGTTGAAGACGTTCTATCTCAATCAGGTGCATCCGGTGCTGACGCCGCTGGCGATTGACCCGGCGCATCCTTTCCCGCAGTTGCTGAACAAGTCGCTGAACCTGATCGTTTGGATTGAAATGCCGAAGAACGGCATCCCGGCCCAGCATTTGGCGGTGGTGCAATGTCCGGCGATTCTGCCGCGTCTCATCCAACTGCCTCGCGAGGATGGCCGACGGGATTATGTGTTTTTGGGGCATCTGATCGGGCAGTTTCTCGCGGATCTTTTTGCCGGCACGCAAGTGCTCGGTTACTGGGCTTTTCGCCTGACCCGCAACAGCGAGCTCTACGTGGATGAAGAAGACACGCCGAACCTGCTCAAGGCCGTGGAGGAGGAGTTGCACAAGCGCCGGCGCGGCCAGGCGGTGCGGTTGGAAATCGCCCACGACTGTCCGGAACAAATCCGCGCCACCCTGCTGCAAACCCTGAACCTCACGGCGCAGGATTTGTATCTCATCAGCGGTCCGATGAACCCCACGCGGCTGATGATGCTTTATCAGGGCAGCCATTCGCCGGAGTTGCGCGATGCGCCTTTTACCGCTCCGGTGGCCCCGGCGCTGAAGGATCAGCCGGATATTTTTGCCGCGATTGCCAAGGGCGACATCCTGCTCCATCACCCGTACCAGAGTTTTTCGAGCGTGGTGCAGTTTCTGGAAACCGCCGCCACGGACCCCGATACGCTCGCCATCAAGATGACGCTCTATCGCACCGGCGGCGATCCGCGGATTGTCGGCGCCCTGATGAATGCGGTCAGCAACGGCAAACAGGTGACGGCCGTGGTGGAATTGCGGGCGCGGTTTGACGAGGCGAACAACATTGAATGGGCGCGCAAGCTGGAGGAAAACGGCGTCCACGTGGTGTACGGTCTGGTGGGCTACAAGATTCACGCCAAGTGCGCGCTGGTGGTGCGGCGGGAGGGGTATCGCATCCGGCGGTACGTTCACCTGGGCACGGGCAATTACAATCCCACCACCGCCAAGATTTATACGGATCTCAGCCTCTTCACCGGCCGCGAGGAATTCGGGGAGGATGCGACCAATCTGTTCAACCTGCTGACCGGCATCTGCCAGTTTCAGGGCATGAAGAAACTCATTGTGGCGCCGTTTGAATTGCACGGGAAAATCCTGCAACTCATCGGCCGCGAAACCGCCCATGCGCAGCGCGGTCTGCCGGCGCGGATCATCGCCAAATTCAATTCGCTGGTGGAGCCCGGCATCATTCAGGCGCTGTACGAAGCCTCCCGGGCCGGGGTGCGGATTGAACTCATTGTGCGCGGCATCTGCTGTCTGCGTCCGGGCGTGAAGGGGATGAGCGAGAACATCACCGTGCGGAGCATTGTGGACCGGTTTCTGGAGCACAGCCGGATTTATTATTTTGAGAACGCCTGCCAGCCGGAGGTGTTCGTGGGCAGCGCCGACTGGATGCCGCGCAACCTGTTCCGCCGCATCGAAGTGTTGTTTCCCATCGAGGACGGCATCCTTTGTGACCGGGTCATTCGGGAGATCCTCGGCGTGACAACGGCGGACAACACCAAGGCGCGGCAGCTCGGACCGGACGGAGCATATCGCCGGGTGGAACGTGCCGCCGGCGAAAACCCGCGCCGCAGCCAGCAGGATTTTATCAATCTGGCCGTGCCGAAACCGGTGAAAGTGGTCGAAGACAAATTTCCCGGCGTGGTGCTCGCCGCGTCGCCGTTTGGCAAAAAGAAGAAGCGTTGAACCGGTGGTGGCGGTTTGCATTAAAGGCGAGTTTTGACAAGGATGCGGTGAATCGGGGTGTTATTCGCCGCATAATGTGCGGCGAATAAATGTTGTAATCGCCGCAAATGATGCGGCGAATGTTGCCGGTGGCCAGGGTGGCAAGATCATAATGCCTGGCGTCTCGCGTTTCCACGCTTTCCAAGGTCATGCCGGGCCGGTTAAAATTCCCGCGTGGCCATTTTGTGCATTGAACCCGTCCAATCCCTCGACTCGCCGGAACTGGAAATCTACCGGACCCTCCGCCGGTTGGATGAACACGAACGCAAGGGCGTGCTGGTGGCGGCCAATAACAAGGTGATCAAACGGCTGTTGGTCAGCGATTTTACCGTCCTCTCCGCCTTGGTTACGCCTGCGTGGTTTGAAAAGCTGGAAGCGCAACTGCGGGCGCGGCCGGAGGAGGAGATCAAAGTTTTCATCGCCGAGGATCCGTTGCTGGAAACCATCACGGGTTATAAAATGCATCAGGGCGCGCTGGCGGTGGCGAAAATTCCGGCGCGGGCGGATTTTGAAACGCTGCTGCAAAACGCCCCGCGTCCGTTGCTGCTCGCCGCTGCGGAGGGCATTGCCAGCGCCGAGAATCTGGGAGCGGTGGTGCGGAATTGCGCGGCTTTCGGGGTGCATTTTTTGATCGTGGGCGAATCCTGCGGCAGTCCGTTTCAGCGGCGGGCGGTGGCGGGTTCCATGGGCACCATCTTTGCGCAACCGCTGGTGCAGGTGCCGAATTTGGTGGCGACGCTGACTGCTTTGCGCGCCCAGGGCGTGCGGTGTCTGGCGGCGCATCCGCGTCCGGATGCGCAAAAGCTGCCGGCCACGGATTTGCGGGGCGACTGCTGTCTGGTGTTTGGCGCGGAAGGTCCGGGACTGACGGAGCAAGCCTTGGCGGCGTGTGATGGCATGGTCGAGATTCCGATGCCTTCGCATATGAATTCATTGAATGTGGCCGTGGCCACCGGGGTGTTTCTTTATGAAGCCGTTCGTCAGCGGGGATAGCTGCGTGGCATCCTTCCGGTCATGGGAATTATGTCCGGATGATGATAATGATGGCCGGATTAAGCGCTTGTCTGGCAGGGGTAAAAGTTGCACTTTCAAACGCAGCAATGAATTCTTGCCGAGCCAATTATCTGCTGCGGATATTTCCCGGTTTTCTGCTGCTCACCCTGCTGCTTTCCGGTTGCCACACTCCACCGGCGGCAACCGCCAGCCGGTCATCGGCTCCGGGCATAGATGTTTATTTGATTCCGCTGGATGATTTCAGTTTTGAGTACACGGATTTCCTGGCGAGGTCGCTGAGCAAGGAAACGGGGCTGCGAATCAAGCCATGTCTCCAAATGGGTGCCACCGGGCTGGTTCCCTTTCCGGGAACCAGTCAATATTCGGCGGCGGCGATTATGAATATGGCCGCGCCGGTTACCGCCAATCTACCTTATCGGCGCGCCGATACGGCTTACATTGTATTGACGAGCCGGGACATTAACATGGACAGTCGGGCCCTCCATTTTGTTTTCACCATCCACAACAGCGGGATGAGAATCGCCGTGGTTTCTGCCGCCCGATTGTTCCTCAGCCAGGCGGGTGGCGTGGCGGATCGGGAAACTGTAAACCGCCGAATTATCAAAATGGTGAAGCGCAGCATTGGTGATGTCTATTATGGGTATCAGCGGTCAACGGATATTCATGATTTGATGTACTCGCCGATTATGAGTCTGGAAGACGTGGATAAGATGGGAAACGTTTTTTTGAACCGCAAATAGGAGGGCTTGATCATTACTTTCCAGTTTGAGAAGTGCGTTCCGGCTTTTGGCTCGGGGCGTATAATGTGGATGAATTTCTCCATGTCCCGACAGAGCAAGTTCTGGTCCGGGGGTTGATGGTCCCCCGACCAGAACTGGAAGAATGAAGCCTTGATGCAGGTTACTGGCTAGGCCAGTTAAGCTCTATACTCATGAATAAAGCATACGACATGCCAAGATGCCGGGCAGCTTAACCCTTGATAATTCAGATTATTGACAACTGTTAGCGGATAATTGGTGGTTATTTTTGTCCTGCCATGGCAAAAAAAATCACAAAGCCATGGCGCCAGACCGGTGGTGGCGATTGGCTGTCGGTCTTTGAAACCTGCGGCTGGCCTTATGCCGGTCATTATCTTAGTCTGGCCGAAATCCTATACCTATATGGCCGAATCCAAACGCATCCCGATTGACGGTGGACCTGGTCTGGCGCAAAACCCGTTTGCCGCGCTTTCCAGCGACGGCCTGCCGCCCGGGCCGGAACATCCGCTGGTGGAAGCTGCGCCGACCGCCAAGCCGGTCAAAAAATCACGGGGCCGGGTGGATATTCTCCGCGTGAAGGCGGGGCGCGGGGGCAAGACCGTGACGGTGGTCAAAAACTTTGTGGGCATTGGCCTGCCGGAAAAGGAACAACTGGCCAAAGCCATGCAGCGGGCCTGCGGTACTGGCGGCACGGTCAAGAACGGCCAGATTGAAATCCAGGGGGACAAGCGTGAGGAAGCCGCGCGGATTCTGCGGGAGGCGAATTTCCAGCCGGTGTTCGCCGGCGGGTAGTTCCTTGGCGGAGCGCGGCTGTCCCAGCCGCAGCATGCCGCCAGACCCTGACAGATTGAGCATTTCACGCTCCTCGTCATTTCGCCAACACGTTGCACGCAAACTCCGCAGACTCTCGGCCTGGCCACGCGCTACGGCTGAGGCAGCCGCGCTCCGCCCGAGAAAAATTTGTCCTTCAGCCTACCTCGACCTTGGCAGGCCGTCCCTTTTGGGCATGACTTTTCGCCCCCCGGCGGCTATCGTTGCGTCGCCTTTTTCGCCATGCATAATCCCATTATTGCCGCCCTCGATGTGCCCAACGCCGCCGCCGCCGTTCAACTGGCGGAACTGATCGCTCCCGCCGTGGGCGCGTTCAAGATTGGCGGTGAACTTTTTACCGCCGCCGGACCGGACATCGTCAAGCGCATCCGTGCCACCGGGGCGAACGTGTTTCTGGACCTCAAGTTTCATGACATTCCCAACACCGTCACCAAATCCGTGGCTTCGGCCATCCGGCTGAATGTGCAGATGCTCACCATTCACACCAGCGGCGGCGGCGAGATGATGCGCGCGGCGGAAAAATCCGCACAGGATACCGCGCAGCAACTCGGCGTGCCGGTGCCGCTCGTGCTGGGCGTGACGGTGCTGACGAGTTCCAATGGCGCCACGCTCGCGGAAATCGGCTGCGAACCGGATGTGGAGAAACAAGTGTCCCGGCTGGCCCTGCTCGCGGCGCAGTCCGGCCTGCGCGGACTGGTCTGTTCCCCGCTGGAAATCATCGCGCTGCGCAAAATTATTCCCGCCCATGTGCAACTCGTCACGCCCGGCATCCGCACCGGCGCGGAAAAGGCGGATGACCAGAAACGTACGCTAACCCCGCGCGAGGCCATCGCCGCCGGCGCGAACTGGCTGGTGATCGGCCGTCCGATCTACGCGGCGGAAAATCCGCGCGCTGCGGCGGAAAAGATTTTGGAGACGTTGCGGTAAACTTTTTCGCTGGTGATTTTCCCCGGCGGGTCTGAGGATAGGCCGGGTTATGAGTTTGGGTGCCAGTGGAACGGTGAAGCCCGGTGCGGAAAAATCCTTCGCGCTGGCGCTGATGGCTGCCGTGATTGCGGGGGCCTGCACGTTTCTGAACGTGTATTGCACCCAGCCGTTGCTGCCGCTGTTTCAGCAAATTTTTCACGCCACGGAGGTGTCGGTGAGTCTTACGGTCGGGGCGGTCACGCTGGCGGTGGCGCTCATGGCACCCATCACCGGGTTGCTGGCGGAGACGGTGGGGCGCAAGAAAGTCATCGTTCCCGCCCTGTTTGCCATGGCGGCAACCACGCTGCTCACGGCCACGGCAACCACCCTGCATGAGCTCATTCTCTGGCGGTTTGTGCAGGGACTCTTCGTGCCCGGAGTGATTGCGGTGATCATTGCGTACATTAATGAGGAATTTCCCGGGCGTGCGGGCACGGTGATGTCCGCCTACGTGGCGGGTACGGTGTTTGGCGGGTTCATCGGCCGGTTTCTGGCCGGGCTGATGGCGGCACACGGCAACTGGCGCATGGCGTTTGTAGTACTGGGCGTTTTGGATTTGCTGGGAGCGCTGGCGGTGCGGCAATGGCTGCCGCTGGCGGTGCATTTTGTGCCGGCGCACCATGTGTTGAAATCTGTGGGCGACATGGGACGGCATTTGCGGAATCCCCGGCTGCTGGCGGTGTGCGGCATGGGGTTCACGGTGCTGTTTTCGCTGGTGGGGGTTTTCACCTATACGAACTTTTATCTGGCCCGCGCGCCGTTTTACCTCAGTCCGGCGGCGCTGGGCGGCATTTTCTTTGTCTATCTGCTGGGCTGTGTGGTCACGCCGCTGGCCGGGCGGTTTCTGGATCAGCACAACTTTCGCCGCACGGTGTTGTGCTCGGTGGGACTGAACTTTGCCGGGCTGTTGCTCACGCTGGTGCCATCGCTGCCGACGGTCATTGCGGGACTGGCGGTGTTTTCCACGGGCGTGTTTATTTCCCAATCGGCCGCCACGGTGCTGACCGGGCGCGTGGCCAAGACCGCCCGTTCTGCGGCGGCCGGGTTGTACGTGACGTTTTATTACACCGGCGGCAGTTTGGGGACGGTGGTGACGGGATGGTTCTGGCTGGCGGGTGGCTGGCCGGCATGCGTCGGGCTGTTTGCGGGCGTCTGTCTGGTGACGCTCGCACTCGGGCTGGTATGCGGTCATCCGTTGCCGGATGAAAAGCCGGCCAGTCCGGTGGTGGATATAGCCGGGTGAAATTGCCAGCCATACAGCCATGTGGTGGCGGTACGCCAGTACTACTTCGCAGGGGCCAGATCGCGCGGGGCAAACTTGACCACATAATACGTCGCCGCATTGGTGCCGATGTTGCGCAGGCCGTGCAGTTCGCCGGACGCTTCAAATATAATGCCGCCGGGGCCGACGATGTTCGTTTTGCCTTCCTGCATGGCTTCGACCGTGCCGTCCCGGATGATCATGAGTTCTTCGGCCGGATGACGGTGCGGCGGGTGCGGCGACTGGCCGGGGTTCAAGGTGGTAATGTGGCATTCGAGGTCGGCGAGCGCCGGGGTGGGGGCATCAAAGACCGGCCGCGATTCGCCAGCTTTGGTGGGTTTGGCCTTCAGGTCTTCCCAATGGAAGACGCTGGAATGCATGATGGGTTTGCCGTTGGATTCCGCCACCGCCACGCCGGCCACGGCGGCAATGATGGAAACCCCGGCCACAAGCAAATCTCGACGGGTAATCATCCGCACATTTCGACCGGAATGGCCCGGGAAGTCAATGCGGCAAATGCGCGAGGCAAACCGTGTCCGTATGCCACCGTCACGCCGGCTTGCCGCAATTGATCATCCACGGCGTGCCAAAACGGTCCACGACCATGCCGAAGCGGATGGCCCAGAAGGTTTCTTGCAAGGGCATTTCCACGGTGCCATTTTCCGCGAGGGCCGCAAATAGGCGTTCCGCTTCCGCTGCGTCAGAGAGCCCGATGGTCACGTGGAACCCCTGCGGTTTTTGATGCCGGCCGGGGGGCGCGTCCGCACCCATCAGGGTCTGGTCTTGTAATGTCAGGCTCGCATGCGCGATCTTCTGCTGCCAAACGGCGGATGGCTGGAATTCGGCGGGCATGCTTTCATACGTCATGAGGCATTCGATTTTGCCGCCCAGGCATTGCTCGTAAAACTTGAACGCCGCTTCGCACTGGCCGTTGAAACTGAGATAGGGGCTGATTTGCATAATGGTTTTGTCAAATGGCTTATGGTTCCGAACAGTTGCCCGAATGCGCCGCCATGTTTGCAGGCGGGGCCCGGATGTCAATGGCGAAGCCGGGGGCGGGACAAAATTCTTCCAGCCTGACCCAAGCTTAAAATGGTTCTACGGGATTTACAGAAGGAAACAAAGGAAACAAAGAATCTTCGTTGCCTTCGTTAGCTTCTGTTCAAAAAGCCGCAACCGTGTTGCGGTTGAAGCCGGTTTGGCCCGCGCCACCTCAACACTTCTGCCGCTGCTCGTCGAGCCGTTTTGGGGAAACCGGATACGCGGTTCCCAATTCCTGCGCGAAAAGCGACACTTTATATTCCTCCACCATCCAGCGGAATAGTTCCCACTGGCGGGCGATTTCGGCGGTGGCGGCTTTGGTGTCCGCGAAGGTTTTTAGCGTTTCCAGATAGGGGGCCAGTTGACGGCGACGTTCCTGGTCTTTGACCGGGTTCATGGACGCGCGTTCGATGCGGATGAGCTGGGCTTTAAGGTAACGTGGCAGGTGTTGCAGTTGTGCGTGTGGTGTTATCGCCAGAAAATCCGGCGGCAACAGCGCGGCCAGTTCAGCGGCCCAGGGATTGGTCGGAGCACTGGCGGTGGCTACGGACAAGGCATCCAGTTGGCGTAAATCGGAGAGGGAGCGTAATTTCGTGCCCGGCGTCGCGGTTGGCGCGGGAGCCGGACCGCACCGCTTGGCCACGTCTTGGCGCAGTTTCAAAATCATGCCGGTGAGGTCCACCAGCTTCATCGCCAGACCGGGTATCTGGCGGCGGGCGTCTTCGACCGCTTTTTGGAAATGGGCGGCGGTCAGCGCCGGGAACACTTCCACGGGCAGCAGATGGCGATGCAGATTTTCAAACGCGGAGTCCACCAGTTTATCGAGCGGACAGAATCCGGCCAGCAGCGGCTCAAACCGCGCGAGCGACCGGCAATCCTTGTGCAGCCACGCCAGGTCTTTTTGCAACGCGAGGCTGACGAGCCGTTGTATGCCGCCGAGGCTGGCGCGGCGGGCGGCGTCCTGACTGTACAGCAGCCGCAGATGCACGCGCTCTTCCTCGCACACCAGGGCGGGCCACGCGAAGAGCGGCACATGGCCGGACTCATCCACGGTCAGGCGCTCGGGGACATCGCCGAACGTCCAACCGGTGAGGTCCACGCGCTCCCATTGCAGGGCCAGCCGCCGCCACAACGGGTTTTCGCCGGCGGGCGCCACTTTGGGCTTTTCTTGTTTTAAACGCTCGCGCAATTCGGAGAGATTGCGGCCCGCGCCCAGGGTTTTTTCATCCGGGCCGACCAGTTCCACTCGCGGACGCAGATGCGCAGGCACCGCGTCCGCCGGCCACGCGTCCGGCGGAATCACCACGCCGTACCGCTGCCGGATGAAGCGCGCAAGATCGAGTTGCAACGAATCGCCGCCGGGCTGAAACTCCTGCACGATCTCCGCGACCTTGGGCGGGAATGGCATCAATTCGCGGCGCAAGGATTTTGGCAGGGCGCGGAGCAATTCGCTGATTAAGCCTTCGCGCAGGCCGGGCACGGACCATTCCACGCAGGCCACGGAAATGGTCTGGGCCATGGAGAAGCCGAGTTTGACGGTTACGCCGTCCTGTTCCTCACCGGGCGCATAGGCATAGGAGAGCGCCACCGGCTGGCCGCCCAGATGGACGGCATCGGGGAACGCGCCGGCATCATAACTCAATTCGTGCGCGCCGCCCATGAGGTCCGCCTCGGTCACCAGCAGCAATGCGGGATGATTTTCCCCGCGCAAAAAACGGTTCAGCTCGTGTACGGAGGAAACGCCGACCAGCAGTTGCGCGTAAAATTGGAATAGCGCGTCGTCGAGATTCGTCAGGTCATGCCGGCGCACGCGGGTCTGCCAATTCTCAATCTTCTGGCGTACCTTGCGGTTTTGTTCGATGAACGAATATTGCGGCGGCAACGGCGGCGCTTTGGGGGCTACGCTGCGCAAAATGCGGGTGTCGTCTTTGTCATCCTCCTCCGGCTCCTCCTTGCGGCTGTTGGGGAGCAAGTTTTCCTCTACCAATGCGGAGCGAATGAAGATGGCGGTGGCTTCCTCCGGATTAATGTTCCCGTAGGCCACCTTGCGGTTGCTCACCTCCATGCCGTAGAGCGTGATCTTTTCATCCACCAGTACGTTGCCGGCGGTGACGATCCAGCGCGGATTCTGGTGGGTGACCTTGCACAGATGTGGGGCGAGCTGCACGATCCATTGCGGATCAATCCCCGCGACCGTGCGCGCGAAGAGCTGCGAGGTTTCGACCATTTCGCCGGCCATCACCCATTCCGGCTGCCGCGCGGGCACGGAGCGGGGCTGGCCTTTGGGCTGATCCTTTTGCTTGTGCGGATTCTGCCGCTGCTCGCCGCGATCGTACAGCGCCGAGCCGGGGAAGACATTCACCAGCCGGTTGCCGGCCGCCTGATACACGTTCCGCTCTTTCCTCATGCCAATGTGGCCGAGCAGGCCCGTGAGAATGGCGCGATGGATGGCCTCGTAATCCGCGTTGCTCTCGTTCAGTTTGAAATTTTCCACCTTCTCCAGCGCGTCATGCAACTGCGCGTGGAGATCCTGCCATTCGCGCATCCGCAGGTAGGAAAGGAAATTGGCGCGGCAGAATTTCCGGCGCGCGCCCTGCGTGCGCAGCCGCTCCCATTCATCGTGGACGGCGTTCCAGATGTTGAGAAGCGTGAGAAAATCCGACTGCGGACTGCTGAACCGTTTGTGCGCGGCGGCCGCGGCGTCCTTCTGGTCCAGCGGCCGTTCGCGGGGATCCTGAATGCTCAGCCCGGCGGCGATGATGAGCAATTCGCGCGTGCAATGTTCGCGCTGCGATTGCAGCAGCATCCGGCCCAGCGTGGGATCAATCGGCAGATGCGCCAGGTCCTGGCCCATGGGCGTCAACTTGCGGGCGTCATCGAGCGCGCCCAGTTCCTGCAAGAGCGTGTAGCCGCCCTGAATCGCCGCCGGCGTGGGCGGATTCAGAAACGGGAACGTCTCGATTTCGCCCAGCCCGAACGCCATCATGCGCAGAATGACTTCGGCCAGATTGGAACGCTGGATTTCCGGCTGCTGATGCGGCGGACGCTCGGCGAAATCCTCCTCCGAATAGAGGCGGATGCAGATGCCGTCCTGCACGCGACCGCACCGGCCCTTGCGCTGGTTGGCGTTGCTCTGCGAAATTTCCTCCACCGGCAGCCGGCGCGTGCGCGTGCGCGGATTGTACCGACTGATGCGCGCCAGCCCGGAATCAATCACATACCGGATGCCGGGAATGGTCAGCGACGTTTCCGCGATGTTGGTGGCGATGACAATTTTGCGCCGGTCGGATACCGCGAACACGCGCTGTTGATCACCCCCGCTGAGGCGGCCAAAGAGCGGCACGATTTCGGCGTCGCGACCGAACCGGCCTTCCAACTGATCGCTGGTTTCGCGGATGTCCCGTTCGCCGGGCATGAAAATCAGGATGTCGCCGGAGTCGGAATCGAACATCACCTGTTCGGCGGCGCGCACGGCGGCGTCAATGTAGGTCAGGTCGCCACGTTCCTCGGACTCGGCGTCGAAGGGCGCATAAATCACCTGCACGGGATACACGCGCCCGGAAACCTCGATGATCGGCGCGTTGTTGAAGGCGCGGGAGAATGTACCCGTGTCAATCGTGGCGGAGGTGATGATGAGTTTCAGGTCGGCGCGCTTGGCGAGCAGGCCTTTCAGGTAACCGAGGAGAAAATCAATGTTCAGGCTGCGCTCGTGCGCTTCGTCGATGATGAGGGCGTTGTACTCGGAGAGCAGGGGATCGCCCTGGGTTTCCGCCAGGAGAATGCCGTCCGTCATCAGCTTGATGTACGTCTGCTCGCCGGAGCGGTCGTCAAAACGGATTTTGCAGCCGACCTCGCGGCCGGGGGTTACGTTCAATTCTTCCGCGAGCCGCCGGGCAATGGACTGCGCTGCCACGCGGCGGGGTTGGGTACAACCGATCTTCGCTTCAATGCCCAGGCCGGCTTCGAGGCACATCTTGGGAATCTGCGTGGTTTTGCCCGAGCCGGTTTCGCCGGCGATGATTACGACCTGGTTTGCGCGGATGGCTGCGACGATCTCATCCCGTCGGCCGGAGACCGGGAGTTCCGGGGGATAGGAGACGCGCGGGGCATTCAAGCGCCGCTGTTCGCGGAGTGCCACGGAGGCGCGTACTTGAGCGAGCAAACGGTCGAGAATGGCGTCGTGCGTGGCGGGGTGAGCCTTATCGCGCAAAAGACGGACCATCCGCCCGCCGAGGCGCACCCAATCATGGAGCATTCCCTGCGGCAGCAGTTTTCTGATTTCATCTATGCGGGCGTCCGTCATGCCAGAGTTGCCAAGCATAACAGACACCGGGGAAAAGGAAAGACAGGGTGGAGCGGTTGGGTATGGCGCTTTTCATGGGATGGTTCGGTCATTCCGAGGTCTCTCCATCCATCCGCCACATGATGCCCAACCACGGCGTGACATCCGCGTAAATCATAAATGCTCCCAGCCCGATCAGCAGGGCAAGGCCCAGCCAATGGACGAGTCGCTTGACCTCGTCGGCGACGTCCGGCCGGCGGCGGATCAGCAATGCCGCCGTGACCCAGATCAACGGCAGGCATAGCCCGAAGCCGCCATAAGTCACCAGCGCCAGGATGGTCCAGGGCAGTTTCAGATTGGTGACTGCCGCTGTCTTGTAAAACGCCCCCGCGCCCAGCACGCCGCCGACAATGACGCCGACCTGCATTAAAGCCACCAAGACTGTATTTCGGACGCTTGCCATCGTGCAAATTTGCCTGCCGGAACTTCTCTTTCCGCGACCTGCAAGTCAATCGGGAAAACCGCCCGCCGCCGGCCTTTCCGCGCCAAGCCCCTGCGCGCGTGAATCATCAATGATGGCGGGAAAAATCCGGTATTCACCCTTCCGCCGGCTTTTTTTCCGGGATCGACCGGCTAAAGAAATCCGTTATCCACAGCCATGTTTAACCAACAAATCAGAAGCAGCTAATCGCCGATTTCACATTGCCGGCAAGTAAGTTAGGTTTGGACATCAAAACCGCCCTGACATTTGATTCTGGCCAGAAAGGATTCTCACTGATCCTGGAATATTTTGCCCGTCGCCGGCGGATCCGCCTGCTCACCAAGGTGGTGCATCGGCATTCGCGCCAGGCGTTTCCCCAGGACAAACCGGTGTGGACCATGGTGGCCGAAGACCGGTCCGACGAATGTGTGGTTTACGTTACCTACGAACACGACGGACGCGCGGAAGCCCGCCAGCCGCATCGTTTTTTCAAGGTTCAACTCCCGGAAATGTCCGTGACCAACATGGCGGAAACCTATCACCCGGAGCGGTGGGGGCCCTACCGTTGAACGAAGTTCTCCCCCCGACCCGCTATTCGCCGCTGCCTTCCGTCTCGACCCATTGCACGGCATGATGCACCAGCGCCGTGCCGCTTTTCAAATTCAGCTTGTCCTTGATTTGCGCCCGGTGGACATCCACCGTCTGCGGACTGATGCGGAGCAGCGCGGCGATTTCTTCCGTGGTTTTGCCGCGGCCGATGATCTGGTAAATTTCAAACTCCCGGTCCGTGAGACACTGGAGCGGGGATTTTGCGCTGCGCGACTTGGCGTTCGTAAAGCTGCGGAGCAGCAGTGTGGACATGTTTTCGCTCAGGTAAATCCCGCCTTCCAGCACCCGCAGAATGGCGGTGATGAGCTGGTCCGGACTTTCCTCCTTCATGATGTAGCCGCGGGCGCCGGCGCGCAGCGCCCGTTCCGCATAGACGTTTTCATCATGCATGGAAACCACCAGCACCGGCAGCTCCGGATGCCGCGCCTGCACCTCGCGGATGAATTCAAAACCGCTGCCGCCCTTCATGGTCAGATCCGCCATAATGAGGTCCGGCAGTTTCGGGGAAAGCTTCTCCAGCGCTTCCGCCGGGCTGCCCGCCTCGCCGAAAACCTCCAGCCCCGGCTGCGCGTTGACAATTTGGGCGAGTCCGGTGCGCATCATGGGATGATCGTCCACGACGAGAATCTGTTTGCGCGCGGCGCTGGTGGAACGTTTGATAAAAGCGGTGGCCATTGGTTTAGTTCAGTTTGTGAATTGCACAGGTAATCTGGGTGCCCTTGTTTACGGCGGAATCAATTTGCAACGCCGCGCCCATCAGCCCGGCGCGATATTTCATCGCCCGCAGCCCCAGCCCGGCGCCGTTCGGTTTGGCCGGCGAAAAGCCCCGGCCGTTGTCGGTGATTTTCAGTTCCACGCGCGCGGGCGTGGTTTCCAGCGAAATGGAGATCTTTTGGGCCCGCCCGTGTTTCAGCGCGTTTGTCACCGCTTCCTGGCCGATGCGATACAGTTGCACGGCGTCCTCCGCGTCGATGTCGATCGAGGACACCGAGCCTGCAAATTCACAATCCACTTTCGCGGCCAGCCGGGTTTCGGCCGCGAGTTTGCGCAAGGCCTCCGGCAGGCCGTTGTCCTCCAGCGAAACGGGGGACAGCCCGTGGGAAAGCACCCGGATTTGGCGGACCACTTCGCGCAGGCTTGCCGCTATGTTTTTGAAGGACTCGGCCCGCTGCGGCGCCTGGGTTTGCACCAACTTTTCCTCGCTGTAAACGAGCAGCGACAGGGCGGTGAGCTGCTGGCCCACGCTGTCGTGCAGATCATGGCCAATGCGGCGCATTTCCCGGTCGCTGGCCTCAATGGTTTCCCGTTCCAGGCGTTTGCGCTCGGTGATGTCAATGTTCACCCCCGTGAGCGCCACCAGCCGGCCGGCCTCGTCCTTGAAAACCTGAAAACGACCGAACAGCCAGTGGACGCTGCCATCCGGCCAGAGCACGCGCCATTCGCCCTCGCTGGGCTCGCCGGTTTCCATGGTCTGCTGCATCCGGGCGGTGGTTTCCGCCCGGTCATCCGGGTGGATCAGTTTTTCCCAGTCCGCTTTGGTCGGCGGAAAATTGCCGGGGGACAGGCCATGCATGGCCGCCAATTCCGGCGACCACACGTTTTCGCCCGTTTGCAGATTCCATTCAAACATGCCGATGCGCGCCGCCTGTTGCGCCAACCGGAACCGCTCCACGCTGAGGTTGAGGGACGCCGTGCGCTGCTCGACCAGTTCTTCGAGGCGGGTTTCCGCGCCGCGCCGGCGCTCGTTTTCCCGCCACAGCGCCCGGAATACGCCCAGCAGCAAGGCGATGCTCACCACGCCGCTGGTGATGTTCGCCAGCGTCATCATTTGGGTGTCATGATCCAATGTCTCCCGGCGTTCCATGAGCAGGCGGGTTTCCTCGCTGACGATTTCCTGGGCCAGACTCCGGAGCCGATCGTTGCTGTCCTTGATGGTGCGCCGGAATTCAAGGTCGGGAGCATTGGGATCGGTCTTCAGCAACAATTCAATATGCTCCTGGTTGATCCGCTGGTGCCGCTTCAGCAACAGGGCCAGCCGCTCGGTGCGGGCCGCCTGTCCCGGATTGTCGGTGGTCAGGTCGCGCAATTGTTCAA
Source organism: uncultured Verrucomicrobia subdivision 3 bacterium (assembly GCA_903872345.1). Lineage (GTDB taxonomy): Bacteria > Verrucomicrobiota > Verrucomicrobiia > Limisphaerales > UBA11358 > UBA11358. Next base: position 52,882 of record CAIQKM010000187.1, read on the forward strand.
TGAGAAATGGCATCCGGTTGGTGGCCGTGCGGTAGGGTTGCAAATAATCGGCTTCATGCGTCAGGGCAAAGCCGCGTTGGCCCATGACCATGTCCCCGGACCGGGCCAGTGTTTCCTCCACCTTGGCAATGACTTGGTGCGTATGATCCACCCAATCCCCCTGCTTGGTCGCCTGATTGTCCAGTCGCAGCCAGAGAATGTCTATGCCCACCACCAAGATGAGCGCCACCCACAGCGCGGCATGGCGCAGCCAGGCGGATGCAAAAACAGGTTCGGATTTCCGGTTCACAGCTTGAGTTGACTTCTGTTTGACAGGCTGGCAAACAATTTCGTAACGGCAAGCAGAAAGTTGGCCGCAAACTGCCATTTCAACCCGTTTTTTTTCCAAGACATCCCGCCGGTTTCGTTTTATTTTGAGCCTGTGAATCAGTTGGAAAATCCGCGGCCGCCCTTGCCGCCGTTTGACGAGGCCGCCGCGCACCGGAAAGTGCGTCTGGCTGAAGACGCCTGGAATACGTGTAATCCGGAGCACATCGCGCAGGCCTACACTCTGGAAAGCGTCTGGCGCAACCGCTCCGAATTTTTCACCGGCCGCGCCGCCATCATCCAGTTTCTCACCCGCAAATGGGAACGGGAACTCGACTACCGTCTCATCAAGGAACTGTGGGCCTTTCACGGTAATCGCATCGCCGTCCGGTTTGCCTACGAATGGCACGATGAATCCGGCCAGTGGTACCGCTCCTACGGCAATGAAAACTGGGAGTTTGACGGCCACGGCTTTATGCGCCGCCGGCTGGCCAGCATCAACGACCTGCCCATTCAGGAAACTGACCGCAAATTCCACTGGCCCGCCGGTCGCCGCCCCGACGACCATCCGGGACTGTCAGAGCTCGGACTATAATGCGATTTGAAATCTCAAATTTGATATTTGAGATCCCCTCGGCCGTCCTTAAGGCCCCTATTTCCGGGCTCGCCAGCGCAGCAGGCGCAGGGCATTGCCAATGACGATCAGGTCGGAAAAACCCATGGCCGCCGCGCATACCACCGGGCTGATAAAACCCAGCGCCGCCAGCGGCACGCCGAGGGCGTTATAGAAAAACGCCCAGAACAGGTTTTGTTTGATCGTGCGCAAGGTGGCCCGGGCCAGTCCCAGCGCTTCCGGCACCGCCTCGATTTCCGATTTCAATAAAATGATGTCCGCCGCCTCCCGCGCCACGTCGCTGGCCCGGCTCACCGCAATGCCCAGATCCGCCTGTGTCAGCGCCGGCGCGTCGTTGATGCCATCGCCCACAAACGCCACGCGCTGTTTTTGTTCCTGCAATTGTTTGATGAAACCAGCTTTCGCCTCCGGCCGCACCCCGGCAAAAACGTTTTCGGCGGCAATGCCGGCCTGTCGGGCGATGCTCGCCGCCGTTAAGGCGTTGTCCCCGGTCAACAGATACGTTTTCAGCCCCTGTGCCTGAAGTTGGGCCACCACCTTGGCGGCACTGGGTTTCAGCGCATCCCGCACGGCAAACAGCGCCAGCAAGGTTTTGCCCGCCGCGAGTCCCACGATGGTGGCGCCCTGACCGGCCCATTCGGACGCGAAGGCCTGGCCGGACGAGAGATCGGCGCCGCCTTCCGCCAGCCAGGTTAACGAGCCCATTTTCAAAGCAATTGCTTCCGCCGTTCCCATTGTCAGCGTGGCGGCAATGCCCGAACCGCGCACTTCCTGCCACTCGCCCAGCGCCATTTCTTCCGCCGTCATTTTGGCGATGGCCTGGCTGATGGGATGGTGGGAGCGTCGGGCCATGACGGCCGCCAGCACGCGCGGAGACCACAGGGCGGGGCGGGACAATTCCAGTTCCGCCGCCACTTCGGGTTTGCCCTGGGTGAGCGTGCCGGTCTTGTCGAAAACAATCGCCGTGATTTCACCGGCCTTTTCCAAGGCGATGCCGTCGCGGATCAAAATCCCCCGCCGCGCCGCCGCATTGGCGCTGGCCATGATGGCCGCCGGCGTTGCCAGTCCCATCGCGCAGGGGCAAGCCACAATCAGCACCGCCGCCGCTATAATGAACCCCGCCGCGCCGCCGCCGGGAATATGCGAATGCCACAGAAATGCCGCCAGAGCCTCATGCGCCCGGTTCGCCGATTCCGGCGCCAGGCCCCACCACAGTCCTGCGGCGAGGGCGATCCCCGCGATGATGGGGACGAAAACGTTGCTGATGCTGTCGCCCAGCCGCTGAATGTTGGCGCGGCTGCCTTGGGCGCGCTGCACGGCGGCGATGATATGCGCCAGCGCGGTGCCTTCGCCCGTGGCCGAAACGCGCATGACCAGCCGGCCGTTCACATTCACCGTGCCGGCAAACAGTTCGCTCCCGGATTTTTTATCCGCCGGGATGGATTCACCCGTCAGCATGGCCTCGTCCACCGCCGACTCGCCTGCCAATACCGTGCCATCCACCGGCACGCGGTCGCCCGGTTTGAGCACCACGCGGTCACCGGCTTTCAGGTCGGCCACCGGCACTTCGAGTTCCTGCACCGCCGGCGCTTTTGCCGGTGCGGTTGCAAAGCTTGTGCGCAGGTTGAAGCCTGCTCCGCCCGTCGCCTTCGGGGCCGCATTGGCGGGAACAACCAGTTTGCGCGCCGTGGCCGGGGCCAGCGTGAGCAGTGAACGCAAGGCGCTGCCCGCCTGGTCGCTCACCCGGGCTTCGAACCAGTGCCCCGTGCTAATGAGGGAGATGATCGCCGCCGCCTCCATGAAATATAAGTGCCCGCCCGCCCCGCTCAGCAGCGCCCACGTGCTGTAGCTGAACGCCGTCGTGGATCCCAGCGCCACCAAGGTGTCCATGTTGGATGCGCCGACCTTCAATTGCCGCCAGGCTCCGGAATAAAATTGCGCGCCGCATACGGTCTGCACCACGCCTGCCAGAATGAATGCCAGCCACTGAAACCACGGGGTCATTCCCAGCCCCAAAATCCATTCGCCGGCCATCAGGATGCCGGTGACGCTCAGCCCGAGGATCAGATTCCACTGCCAATGACTTTGCCGGGTGGGCGCTTCGCCGGGTTGCGGGGCGGTCATTTCCTGCGCGGCGAAGCCTGCGCGGGTGATGGCCGCGATGACGGCGGGCAGGTTGGTTTCAGCGGGAGAATTCCAGCGGACGGTCACGCGTCCGCTTTGGACATCGGCGGAAACGCTGTGAATCCCCGGGGTCTTGCGCGCGGCCTCCATGACCTTGCGCGCGCAGTTGTTGCAAGTCATGCCGCCAACTTGCAGTTCGGCGGCGGGACTGGCACCGGTCTGGTTCGTTTCCAAAGCTGGAGTTGGCATGATTTTATTGTATCGCAGGGTGCTGGTGGCGGAGCGCGGTTTGCTAAAACCGCCGCGCGCCGCCAGACCAAGCCTGCTGGAAGCTTCCACAGATTGCGCGCGGGGGCAACTTATGTGCTGACCCCGGAGCGCCGATCTGTGACCGGCTTAAAACTCACGCTGGTTCAAACCGGTTGCTCCTTTCCTGTCGTTTTGCAGGAGCGGACATCCAAAGCCGGCTGCAAACCGGCGCTCCGGCCGAAGGCCGGCTTATTTCACCGAAAGCTCGCGGGTGATGCCGAATTTTTCGATCCGTTTGCGCAACGTGGCGCGGGTGATGCCCAGCAGTTTGGCGGCATTCACCTGGTTGTCGTTCGTTTCCTTCAGCGCATGAATCACCAGTTCGCGCTCCACGGCGGGAATGATTTTCAGCTTCGGGTCGCGCCGGGCCCATTGGAACAGTTGTCGGGCCAGCACGGCGGTGTCGCCCACGGCGCCGTCGCTGGCCATGGTGGAAACCGGGGGCGCCGCCACGCCGGTGGCCGCGCCGGAAATTTCCGGCGGCAGATCACCCGGCAAAATCGCATCGCTCTTCGCCAGCACATGGGCGCGGCGAATCGAGTTTTCCAATTCGCGCACGTTGCCGGGCCAGTGATATTTCTCGAGCAGCTTGATCGCCGCATTCGCGATGGACTTGGGGGAACGGCCCTGTTCGCGCGCGATCTTTTCGAGAAAATAATTCACCAGCAATGGAATGTCATCGCGGCGTTCGCGCAGCGGCGGCAGATGGATGCGCACCACGTTCAGCCGGTAAAACAGGTCTTCGCGGAACTGCCGCGCGGCCACCGCCGCCTCCAGCGGTTTGTTCGTGGCGGCAATCACGCGCACGTCCACCTGGATCGGTTGGTTGCCGCCCACGCGCTCAAAGGTGCCGGATTGCAGCACGCGCAGGATTTTGGTCTGCGTGGCCGGTGTCATGTCCCCGATTTCATCCAGGAAAATCGTGCCCTTGTTGCACTGCTCAAATTTGCCGATGCGTTGCACGGCCGCGCCGGTGAAGGCGCCCTTTTCATGGCCGAACAATTCGCTTTCCAAAAGCTGCTCGGGAATGGCCGCGCAGTTCACCGCCAGAAACGGCTGCGTGGCCCGCTCGCTGTGATGATAAATCGCCCGCGCCGCCAGTTCCTTGCCGGTGCCGCTTTCGCCGGTGATCAGGGCCGTGGCGTCCGTGGCCGCCACCTGGCCGACCAGTTTGAACACCTGCTGCATGGGCCCGCTGCGACCAATGATGCCCAGTTCATAATCCTCGGACTGGAGCAGCGGTTCGTACGAGACCACCTGCTTCATGTCGCGTGCGGCTTTGAGGGCGGCGGCGATCAGATCCTTCAGCTTGGGAATGTCGAACGGCTTGAGCAGGTAATCATACGCCCCCAACTTCATCGCCTCGATGGCCGTTTGGGTGGTGCCGTAGGCGGTCATCAAAATCACCAGCAGTTTGGGATCGCTCACCCGGATTTTGCGGAGGGTTTCCAGGCCGGAGAGCCCGCCCATGCGGACGTCCATCAGCACCAGGTCCGGCTTGAATTTGGGGATGACTTTCAGCCCTTCCTCGCCGCTGGCGGCCGTGGCGAGTTCCAATTCCGGCGAATCAAAGATCCGGCGGAGCGAATACAGCACGTCCTCCTCATCGTCAATCAACAGCAATTTGCTCATGTCTGCCGGGTATAATAGCACTTTTTCGCCCGTGCGCACAGTGATTTTTATCGGTTATGCGGTTATAAATGCAGCGGTCGCGCGGTGGCAATCAATTCCGCCTCCCGCGCGGGCGTCAGTTTGTCCGGCGGGGTTTTTCCCTGCAACCAGCCCTGCATATCTTTCACGGTGACGGCCGGATCGGTCAGCGTCAGCCCGGCGGCCAGGGCCTTTTGGTTGGACACATCCATCAGGCCGCTACGGGGACCGCGCTCGCGGCGGAAGAGCGGCAGTTCAAATTCGGTCACGCCCGCCGCCTGAATCATTTCGCCCGGCACCCAGACCACGTTGCGGGCCCCCAGCAAGTTCATGAACTCCGTCCAGGTCAGCCGGTGGCCGGCGAGATTAAACGCTCCGCCGATGCCTTGTTCAACGACCCGGCGGGTGAACCGGGCCAGATCACGCACATCAATCACCTGCACATGGTCGGAGCCATCACCCGGTGCCAGCATTTCACCACCCTGATTCACGCGTTGCAACCAGTAGGCGAAACGTCCGCTCGAATCGTGCGGTCCCACTACAATTTGCGGTCGCAGCAACGTGCAGCGGTCGCCGTAGATCTGGCCGATAATATTTTCGCACGTGACCTTGAGGGCACCGTATGTTTCCGCGTTGATTTCCGTTACGTCTTCGGCGACCGATGGCTGCCGTGCGTGGGCCTCGTCCACGGGACGTTTCTGCGGATCGCCATACACGCTGACCGCACTGACGAAAACGTAGCGGCTGATGTTTTCCTTCAGCAATTCGGCGCTGGGGCGCACCTGCCGAGGCGTGTAGCCGCTGACATCTACGCAGGCATCCCAATGGCGTCCGGTCAGGGCGTGTAAGCCAGCTGCGCCTTCATGCCGATCACCACGCAGACGCTCCACGCCGGCTGGGAGTTCGTCCGGGGTCTGGCCCCGGTTAAAGACGGTCACAGCATGGCCGCCGGCCAGCATGGTTTCGGCGATGTGTCGCCCGATAAATTGGGTGCCGCCAAGAATCAGAATGTTCATGCGCAAACCTTGGTATGTTCCGGCCGGATTTCCGACCGGCTGGCCGTTGGGCGCAAATTACGCCTCCAGCACGTCCCGGTAAATGTTCAGATGCTCCTGCGCGACCACCTGCGGATGAAAACGCCGCAGCGCTTCACCCTTTGCTTCCCGGGCCAGCCGACCGGCCAGCCTGGCGTCATCCAGCAATCGCGCCACGCCTGTTCGGAATGTATCCGGTTGCAGTGGATCACAGAACAGGCCCGTTTTTTCGGGGATGATCAGGTCCGGCACGCCGCCTACGTTTGAAGCCAGCGCGGGCACGCCCGCCGCCGCCGCTTCCAGCACCACCATGGGACAGTTGTCCTCCAGCGTGGGCAGGGCGACCAGCGTGGCGGCCGCAAAATATTTTTTCAACGGGCCCCGTCCGGCAAAGCCGGCGTGTTCGCACCAGGAGCGCTCTTTCACGAGCTGATTAAATTCCGCGCTGTACGGACCTTCATCCGCCTGTCCGAGGAAGATTAATTTGAATTTGCGCTCCGCCGCCAGCGGGTCGAGCGCGCGGATGAAGGCGTTCTGGTTTTTGCGCAGGGAAATCGCGCCCACGCACAAGATCATCGGCGGACTCACCGGGGCCGGTTGCACGTCAAAAAATCCTTCGTCCACGGCGTTTGGCAGCAGCCAGGTCCGCCGGGCCAGGTCGGCCACGGCCGCCTGGGTGTAGCGCGTGATGCAGACCACGCCGTTGGTGCGCGGCAGGGTGAATCCTTCCAGGCGCGCCGCCAGCCAGTTGAAGGAGAACGGTTTTTCCCCGTTCACTTTGGCAATCAGCCGCATGTTCCCGTGAATGGTCACCACGTTGGGAAAACCCGAAAATACCGCGCTGATGGCGCAATCCAGTTCCGTGCCCTGGCCGTGGACAATGTGCGGGTCAATCGCTTTGATCACTTTGCGCGTCGCCCGGATGCAGCCTTGGTAACCGGTCTTGAGCCAGCCCAGTTTCGGCACCACCACGCTGTGGAAGAAGATATTATCCGCCAGTTTGGCGGGGGAAGTCACGGGCTGGCGGATGCACGACACCACGTGCACCTCCACCTCGGCCGGCAAATGGGCGAACCCCTGCAACAACGCCTCCGGCGCGGTGCCGAAAAACGGCGCGGTCAGTTCGGGACGCTTGAAGGCATGGCGGTTGTCCGTGGTGAGGACGACCACCCGCAATTTGCCGCCTGTATAGTTGCCAGCCATTCTGAAAGGACATGATGAAACCAAATCCAGCCCAATTGTCCAACCTGAAGTCCGGGACAGTATGTGGCCGGGCGCATCCCGACACTGTCCCCCAATCCAGAACCGTGACATCGTTAAAACCCTTCGCCGGCCGGGTTATCTCCCTCTCCGCCATTGGTAAATGGGGGAGAGGGCCGGGGTGAGGTGGCGCTCATCTATTTAACCCGGGGCAGTGTCAAGATACGCCCTATGTGGCCGGGGCGAAACAGGGTGGTTGAGGCGAGGTTGGAAAAATCGGCGTTTGCCTTGATGAGCCTTGATTGCCGGGTTTTTAACGCGAAGGCGCGGAGGCGCAAAGTCGCAAAGGGGATGGGGCCGGGAAGCTCCAAATTCCAACCACCAAGCACCAGAGAACTACCAAGCTCCAAGGGGACGGGGTGTTTTTGGGCGGATGCCTTGATATGCCTTGATTATGCACGATTGCAGGGGTTTTTGCCTTGATTGGGGCGGGGAACCGGATTTCGGGGCGTGGTGGTTGGCAGTCCTTGGGATAATGATGCGGCCGGCGGATTTGGCCGTTGCTGCGCCCGAGGACGGGCGCGCTCCGGGAATTTGACGTTTGCCTTGATGAGCCTTGATCATGCACGATCATTGGGGTTTTTGCCTTGATTGGGGTGCGAGGTGGCGATGGGAGCGTTTGGGTTTGCCGCGATGATGTGCACGGGGTGACGCGCCCCATCCGGGCCGTTGCCGTGCCAGGAGCGGACGGGATCGGTTTCTCCGGGGTGGGCGGAGGTCGGGGCAAAAGTTTTTAGCTGATTATGGCCGGTGGGTGGGACAAGGGGTGTCCAAGGGAGTGTTCATGCTGGATGAATTCACCGTCTTGGCAGAATGGATAGGAGTTATAGGCACAGCCGCTTTGGGATCAAATTTATCCCGAAGGCAAGAGGCGGGTGGCACTCAGGCTTTGCGGGGCAGGAGGCGGCGGTATAGATTCAGCAGCCGGGGGGCGGGATCGGTGAGGGAGAGGGCCAGTCCGGTTTGGCTGCCGGGGGACCATTGGGTGATCAGCTCGCGCAGCGGGGTTTTGGCGACGAAGAAGGTGATGGGTTGAAAGGCGGGTGGAGCGAACGGAATGTTCCGGGCGGCGAGGCAGGCCAGCAGCGGGAAGTTGACGCCGGCGGCCAGCGAGGCGGTGAGGGTTTCCCAGTAGCGGGCGGCGATATCCACGATGTAAATCCGGCCGTCGCGCGCGTCTTCCCGGGTGTCGAGATGGGCGACGCCGTTCCACCGGAGGGCGCCGAGGAATTTTTCCACGGTGGCAAGGACGGCCGGATGCGGCAGGAAGCGCAAGGCGGTGTCCACGGCGTAGGGATCGCGGCGCGGGTGATGGCTGGTCTGGATGGTGTGGGCGAGGATTTTGCCGTCCCGGCAGAGGACGCTGCAATCCACGTCGCGGCCGGGCACGAAGGATTGGATGATGTGCGAACCAGGGGGAAAGGTCGCGAGGGCGGGCAGCAAGGCGTCCGGGGTTTCAAACCGGCGGATGCCCAGGCCGGCTCCGCCGGTCACCGGCTTGAGCAAGACGGGAAAGGTCAGGCGGGAAATTTCGGCGCGGGCGGCTGTCATGGTGGTGAACAGCAGGGTGGCGACCGCGGGCAGGCCGAGGGCGGCAAGCTTTTCCGCGAGGATAAATTTATCGGTGACGGTGGCCAGTTGTTCGGGGGCGGCCAAGGGTGGAAGGCTGACGCTGGCGGGGAGTGCGGTCCGGCAGCGGGTCAGCAGGTCCAGACCAAATTCGCCCACGGGCAGCACGACTTCCGCGCCGGTGGCCCGGCAGGCCTGATTCAATTGTTCGGCGGCGTCGCGGCGGGCTGAAAACAGGTGAAAGGAACGGACGAAGCGGGACATGCGCACGGCGGGCCAGGGGACATCGGAAAGCACATGCAACCGGAGGCCGCGGACTTTCCCAAGACAAACCGTCACGTTCTGGCTGAAATGGCCATGCTGGTCCAAAAGAAGGACGGAGATTTTGCATGTGTCTGAGGTCACGCGGGATGCATTTTGATGTAGTGGACGGCGGCGGACAACAAAATTTAAGGGGACGAGAGCAATATTTGATGTGGCCCCGGCGGGACGGGGGAAACGTCATGGTCAGGCACAGGATCAGGCAGGGGCGAATTCCGTCAATTGGACGTATGTTCAATGGGAGCCCGGCGGGGAATTCGCTATTCCTCTTTAAGGCCCGGATGTTAAGTGGTTGCACCAAATATTTTGATTTTGAGTATTATTCGGGCTGCTTTATGCTGGGATTAAATAATTAATCATGAGAAAGATAAACATCCTCGCCGCCCCGTTATTGGGAATTTTTGCCATGTTCAGCCAGCCGGTTGCCGCCCTGGCGCAGGCGCTGCCCGCCATCACCCTGGCTCCGGTCTTTCCGAAGCTCACGGATCAGCGGCCGGTTTGGATGAGTGAGGCGCCGGATGGGACGGGCCGGTTTTTTGTGGTGTATCAGGATGGCCGGATTGTCATTGCGCACAAGGGATCGGATGGGTCGGATGCGAAGGAGTTTTTCAACATTGTGGACCGCGATCCGCATTTTGAGAATGAGGACGGGCTGCTGAGTCTGGCGTTTCATCCGGGCTTCGCGACGAACGGGTTGTTTTACGTTTATTACAACCAGAAGAACAACGAGGACAAGTGCGATCAGCCGCTGAATTTTCCGTTCCGCAGCGTGATCAGCGAGTTCAAGGTGTCGGCGACGAATGCGGACGCGGCGGACCTGAAGAGCGAACGAATTTTGCTCCAAGTGCAGCAGCCGTTTAGCAATCACAAGGGGGGCGAACTGGTGTTCGGTCCGGATGGTTATTTGTATCTCGGCCTGGGCGATGGCGGGATGGGGGACGACCCGTTTGGCAGCGGGCAGAATACGGCGACGTTGCTCGCGAAGATGCTGCGGATTGACGTGAACACGAAGAGCACGGCGGGCGGCGGGCGGCATGTGCGGTCGCTGGAATACGGCATTCCGCGGGACAATCCGTTTGTGAAGGAGCCGGACATGGGCGGCGTGGGGGCGCGGCATGAAATCTACGCGTATGGTCTGCGGAATCCGTGGCGGTTCAGCTTTGATCGTGCGAACGGCGCGCTGTGGTGCGGCGATGTGGGCCAGGATTTGTGGGAGGAAGTGGACCTGATCGTGAAGGGCGGCAACTACGGCTGGAGCGTGCGCGAAGGGGCGCATCATTTCAAGCCGGGTCCGGAGGGCGCGAAATACATTGAGCCGGTGCTCGAATATCCGCACCGCACGAACCTGCTGGCGCAGGCGATGTTTCCGGATCACGGCACGGGGTTGTGCGTGATCGGCGGCTACGTGTATCGCGGCAAACAATTTCCGGCGCTGAACGGCGTGTACATTTACGGGGATTACAACTACGGCACGATCTGGGGATTCCGGTATAACTACGAGTCCAACAAACTCGTGAGTCACGGCACGCTGCTGCCGCAATCGAAGCATATGACGAGTTTTGCGGAAGATGCGAGCGGCGAGGTGTACGCCCTGATGGAAGACGGCAGCATTTACGAAATTACGGTGCCGTAAGCGGCCGGAATCGGTTGCTGTTGGACAGGGGCTTTTTGCCGCTGCCCCGGGAGCGCACACTGATCGCTTCCGGGGAGGACCGATGGCATTGATTCGCCGGACCTGTGGGCGTTTGTACGTTGAAGCGGCGTGAACGTCGCGCTCCGGCCGGTTGGTAATCGCGGGCGTGTCATGGTCATGAACGCTCGGCGGACATATCCGAAACTTTTGGGCGGGCATCACCGTCCAGCCAATAACAACATGAAAACATCCAACCTTAAGCTGGCGTTCCAGCTATCCATCCTGATCGGTTCACTCGCGGGCTTCGCTCCGGGATTGCGCTCGGCGGATGCGGACGCGACGGGCGGCATCACGGATGCGGAGATTCGCGATGTGGTTGCGCGGGTGGCGCGGCATCAGATGCACACGCTGGCGGACGGGGATTATGGCGCGGTCGCATCGGTGGCGGCGGCGAAGGCGGCCAAGGCCCCGGAAGGCATTGCGTGGGGTTATCCCTGGGGGGTGACCCTTTACGGGGCGATGCGTTCGGTGGAGGTGACGGGTGACAAGGAGGTGGAACAGTTTGTGGTGCAGCATAACGAGATTTGCGCCCGGTATTACGAATGGCTGGCCGGTCTGAAGGGGAGCGTGACGAATGCCGGCGATTTGCCCGGTTTTATCCGCACCACGGCAATCAAGAATCTCATGGGACTGGGGAGTCTGGACAGTTGCGGGGCGATGGGAAATGAATTGCTTGAATGCATGTTGCGGCACCCTGACCAGGTGACGGCGCCGGAGAAGCAGGTGCTGGCACGCATCGCGAACTGGGTGGTGGAAAAGCAGGATCGTTTGCCGGACGGAACGTTTTGGCGGCCGAAGGCCATGAACGGCACGCTGTGGCCGGATGATCTTTATATGGGCGGCGTGTTTCTGGTTCGCTACGGGCTATATACCCACGAGCAGAAATACATTGATGACGCGGCGAACCAGATCATTCATCAGGCGGCGCTGGAGGCGGATGCGGACGGCCTGTGGTTTCACGGATATTTTCAGAACGAAAAACAGCATGCGCCCTTCAAGTGGGGGCGCGGCAACGGCTGGGTGACCGTCACTATGGTGGAAACACTTTCGGCGATGCCGGAAAATGATCCGCTGCGGCCCCAGGTGCTGGCGTTGCTGCGGCAGCAGGTGGCGGGTTTAAAGAAGGTGCAGGCGCCGGATGGCATGTGGCGTCAGGTGCTGGACAAGCCCGAGCTTTGGGAGGAAACCTCCGCCACGGCGATGTTTGCGTATGGCATTGCGCGCGCGGTGAACCGGGGCTGGCTGGACGCGGCCGACATGGCGGTGGCGCGCAAGGCGTTCGCGGGGATTGCGAAAAAGGTCACTGCTGATGGCGGCGTGAACGGTACGTGCATTGGCACGAACATCGGACGCGAGCTGTCTTACTATGTGAAGCGCGAGCAGCCGGATGACGACCTGCATGGCCGGGGCGTGACGCTGCTGGCGGGCACGGAACTTTTGCTGGCGGGGAAAAAGTAACAATCCTCAATTTAACCTATGAAAACAGTTGCCTTGTTTTTTAAACACAACCTGGTGGTCACGGTGTTGGCGGCCGTGGTTTTGACTCTTGCCGGGGGTGGTACGGCAAGTGCGGCGGGCGTGGATTTGTTCAACGGCAGGGATTTCGCGGGTTGGACGTTTTTCATGCGATCCAATGCCGCGCCGGAAAAAACGTGGAGCATTACGAACGGCATTATCCATTGCAAAGGCAAGCCGTCCGGGTTTCTGCGCACGGAACAGAGTTATCATGATTACAAGCTGACAGTGGAATGGCGGTTTGTGAAAGTGGCGCCGCATGCGGACAACACGGGCGTGCTGGTGAACATGCAGTTGCCGGACCGGGTCTGGCCGAAGTGCATTGAGTGTCAGGGCCAATATCACAAGCAGGGCGATTTCTGGCTGCACAGCGGCGCGAGCGCGGCGGGTTTTCCGCCGAATGAAAATCCCAAGAAGAGCGTCAACGCACCCATGACCGTGCCGCCGAATGAAAAGGAGCCGGGCGAATGGGGCGAATATCAGGTGATCGCGAGCGGGGATACGGTGGAAATTCTGGTGAACGGCAAGTCCATGAACAAGATTACGGGCTGCAATGTCACGTCCGGCTTCATCGGCATCCAAAGCGAAGGGGCGGAGATTGAGGTGCGGAAGGTTTATTTGGAGCCGTTGAAATAAGGGGCGGGCGCAGTCTGACAATGCCCCGAGTCTGAATAGCTGAGCGCCACCTCACCCCGACCCTCTCCCCCATTTACCAATGGCGGAGAGGGGGAAAACCCGGCTGGCGAACGGTTTGCGGCATGAACTTGCGGCTTATGATTTAGGGGCAGTGGCAGGATGTGCCCAATAATGGCGTGGTGCGGATTCCGGTTTGACAGGGGGATGGCCGGGGCGTATCAAGGAGGCGGCGGTCTTGATTTTGAAAACATTGCCCATCATCCACTTCCTGTTTGGCGCGCTGGCATTGTTTCTGGTGCTGGAGTTGGTGGATTGTTTTTTTGGCCTCGTGTTCACCATCCCTTTTGCCACGGCGGTGGCATCGGTGGTGTTGATCCGTCGAAGCCGGGTCGGGGTGCTGGCGCGCGTGCAACTGGTCATGACGCTGCTGGCTGCGCTTGCGGTGGTGGGTGAAGGCTGGTTGTCGTCGCGGAATTATCCCGCCACGGTGATTTGGCCCTGGCTGGTCGGGGTTGTTCTATTGATCGGACTGGTGCTGCCGTGGATTGTCTTCACGGTTTTTCATTTGATGGAAACATACAGCCGCCGGGATCAGTCCGAGGGCGGATTCCGGCCGGGCTTGCCGGCGCATGCGCTGATGGCGGTGACGCTCACGGCAGGTTGTGCGGGCATTGCCGGAGGTTTCACGGGGCCGCCGGAAGCTTTTACGCAAGTGATAATGGGGGCGCTGGCATTTCTGGTGGCCAGCATCGCCGTATTTGTGGCCGGGCGGACGGCGTGGTTTCGCGGGCTGCCGGCGGAACGGCAGCGGTCCAGTGTCTGGCTGCTGGCGGCCAATGCCAGTGTGGCGGTGCTGTTGGTGCCGGTGCTGGGCAGAATCTTCAGCCGTTGAACCGCGCTCCGGTCGCGCTCCGCCGTTGCCGGACCTTTCAGTTTGAGCGGGACACCCGGGCAGAGTCAGGGCATTTTGATGGCCGGTAATTTACTGGCATGAAAATTAAAACGTTCTTTTGGGTGGCACTGGCGGCGGTGTCGGGTTTAACGGTTTGGGCGGCCGAACCGGATTTGGGACCGATTCCCGGCAATCCGCCGGGGATGAAGCCGTTGACGAGTCATCGCACGCCGGCGGATCGCGCGGCCAAGGAATTTCTGCACGGTGTGAATCTGGCGGATTATCTCGAGGCGTCGCCGCAGTATTTTGGCCGCGGGGTGGTGGTGGAGGCCGGGGAACTGGCGCAGATCAAGAAGGAGGGGTTTGATCACGTGCGCGTGCCGATTGGCTGGCATCATTTCACGGGGGCGGCGCCGGAGTTCGCGCTGATGCCGGTGATTTTCAGCCGGGTGGATTTCATTGTCACCAACTGCTTGAAAAACCGGCTGGCGGTGATGATCAACATCCATCATTTCGACGAGCTGGACCGCGATCCGGCGATGGCGAAGGGGGAGTTTCTGGCGATCTGGCGTCAGATTGCGGCGCATTACCAAAAATTCCCGGCGACGCTGGCGTTTGAACTGGATAACGAGCCGCACGATCAGGCCACCACGGCGCTGATGAATCCGATTTATGCGCAGGTGATCACCGAGATTCGGCGGACGAATCCGCATCGGACGATTTTTGTGGAACCGGGCAATTGGGGGAGCATCGGTGAATTGAAGAATCTGGTGTTGCCGCCGGATGACAACGTGATTGTGTCGGTGCATTGTTACGACCCGTTTTATTTCACGCATCAGGGAGCGAGCTGGGTGAATGAGGTGTTGCCCACGGGGGTGGTTTTTCCCGGGCCGCCGCCGACGCCGCTGGTGCCGGATGCGAAGTTAAAATTGAAACCGTGGGTGCGCGATTGGATCAAAAAGTACAACACGCTGCCAACGGAGCAGAATCCGAGCAGTCCGGCGGCGTTTGCCGGCAAATTCAAATATCTGCGGGCGTGGTCGGATTATTATGGCCGGCCGGTTCACATTGGTGAATTCGGCGCGTACACCAAGGGGGACCAAGCTTCGCGCGTGCATTTCTACACTGCCTTCCGGCAGGCGGCGGAGGCGGAGAAGCTCGGGTGGTGCATCTGGGACTGGAGCTCGGGTTTTCGGTACTGGGACAAGAAAAACAACCGACCCGTGCCGGGCATGGCGACGGCGTTGTTTGGGCGGAAGGAGTGAGGTGCATAACCGGGGACGAGTATCAAGGCCGAGGCGACCAGACAATGAGGGTGCTTTTGTCGAATGCCAAACAAGACCTTAATGGTCTAACGCTTGCCCTCACCCCGGCCCTCTCCCCCGAGGAGAGGGAGAAAGGGTTCCAGCGTTTATTGCTAACGAACGCTAACTGGTTCGCCATGACGGCGCGCACGGAGTGACGCGCCCTACGATTCTCGGCTTACCGATTATCGCTTGGAAATAGTACGACTCCGCCTTTGCTGGCACTTACTCGGCAGTGAATTCAATTACGGCGCTGTCGAATTCCTTGGTGCAGGCGGGGGTGATGCCGTCGCGCATGAGGGTGGCGCCATCCACGACGGTATCTTGACCGGGCAGGCGGGAGGCGGTGCCGACGGCGAGGTTCACTTCGCGGATGCGATAGTGGCGTTGCGGGTCGAGGCCCTGCGGTTTCACGGTATCGGCGGGGCCGCTGGCGATTTGATAGGTGAAGAGCACGGCGTGGCTGCGGTCTTCGGAAACAAAGTCGAGGGCCGAGCGCTGGCCATCGTAGGGGGAGACGAGGCGGTAAAGGTCGCCTTGCTGCACGATGGGGCGGAGGTCGTTTTTATAAAGGGCCACGGCGGCCAGGGCTTCGGCTTTTTCGTCCGGGGAGAGTTTGGCGAAATCCAGGTCGAAGCCGAGCGCGCCGCTGAAGGCGACATCGAGAGTGAACTTGAACGGACGTTCGTTCATGCGGGTGACGTGCGCGGCGATGGCGCAGGCGGGGAAGAAATGGCTGTAACCCCATTGGATAAAGACGCGGTCGCGCGGGTCGGTGCGGTCGCTGGGCCAGAAGGTGTGAAAATAGCGGAGGGCCTGGTAATCCACGCGGCCGCCGCCGCCGGAGCAAAGCATGGCGGTGACGTTTGGAAAATTCGTGGCGAAGCGGCCCATGATGTCGTACAGCGCCCAGTTGTAATCAATGAGCAGGTGCGATTGTTCGTCCGGTTTGAGATAGAAGGAGCCGGGCTGGGTGACGAAGCGGTTGCAATCCCATTTCACGTAGGTGATGCCGGGATTGGGGGCGAGGGTGTCGTTGATGACTTTCCAGACGTAGTCGCGAACGGCGGGGCGGCTGAGGTCGAGGTTGAGCTGGTTGCGTTGCAACTGCGGCTCGCGGTGGAGCTGGCCGATGACCCAGTCCGGGTGGCGATGATAGAGTTCGCTGGCGGGATTGACCATTTCGGGTTCCAGCCAGATGCCGAAGCGGACGTCGCGTTGGTGCGCGGCTTGGGTGAGATAGCCGAGGCCATCGGGCAGTTTGCGCGGGTTCACCTGCCAGTCGCCGAGGCCGGCGCGGTCGTTGTCGCGGGGATATTTGTCGCCGAACCAGCCGTCATCGAGGAGGAAAACCTCGGCGCCGAGGTCGTGCGCGGTGGCGAGCAGGGCGGTGAGTTTCGGTTCGTTGAAGTTGAAGCCGGTGGTTTCCCAGTTGTTCAGGAGCACGGGGCGGAGCTGGCCGGTGTCGCGCAGAATATAGCGGCGGGCCCAGCGATGAAAATTGCGGCTGATCTGGCCTTTGCCGGCGGCGCTCCAGCTCCAGAACATTTTGGGCGTGTTGAACAACTGATGGCGCGCGAGGTGATAGGCGGAGTTGAAGGGGTTGATGCCGGTGAGGGCGCGTAATTTGCCGGCGGGGTCCACATCAAAGGCGAACTGGTAACTGCCGGACCAGCCGAGCGTGCCGCCATAGACTTCGCCGGCGTCTTCGCGGGCGGGGCCGTTCTTGGAGAGCAGGAAGACGGGGGTGCGATATTGATGGGCGCGCACGCCGAGCTTGGTATCCAGCACCTTGGTGCCGAAGGTGAGTTGCTCCTCGGCGAGCTGGCCTTCCTTGGCCCAGTCGCCGTGGAACTGGGTGAGCCAGTAATTGCCGCCGGGCAGTTCGGGCGAGGAGGAGGCGAAGCGTTCGAGCGTGACCTGGCCCTTTTCGTCGTGGCTGATTTCGGCCCATTGTTCAATGACGTCTTCGTTCCGATAGGTTTTGAGATTCAGCGCCACGTGGAACGGATAGTAGGAATCCTTCAGCTCGATGCGGGTGAGAGTGACATTGGAGTCCAGCGCGGTGACGGTGTGGCTGACGTAGCGGAGGTCGGTGGAGGTATTGCCATCGGTGTGGACGGCGAGCAGGGCGGGTTCGAAGAGAAAGCCGTCGCCGGCCTGGGGATAGAATTCGGCGTCGCGGCCGGGCGTTTTGGCGGGGATGGCCGGGGAGTTGCCGGCGCTACCGTAGGCGAGCTGATACAGGCGTTGGTCCGTGCCCACCAGGAGGGTCATTTGCGACCGTGCGGTGTTCACCGGAATCAGTTCCGCGCTCGTAGCCGGGGCGGCGGTCAACGGGTGCGGTGCAAGGGTGAAACCCAGGGCGAGGAGACAGAATTTTGCGAACAGATTGCTTGGACTCATAAATTGGATTGCAGATTTATTGGATCGGTTTTGTGGCCGCGTGCGGTGCGGGTGCGGTGGAGGACGGTGCGGGAAGGCCGTCAATGGTGCGCGGTTCCATCAGTTCCACGCGGGTGCCGTCCGGATCATAGAGATTCAACTGGCGTTTGCGGTTCACGCCGGTGCGGATTTCGAGGGTGCGGGTGTAGCCGATGCGCGGGGCGCGTTCCTTGAGGGTGGCGGCGGCTTGCGCGATGTCCGGCACTTCCAGACATAGATGATGGGCGACGCCGCGCTGGGTTGGGGCCGGCAGTTCGGAATAGAGCATGAATTCGATGAAGGGCCGGCCGTCGGGAACCTGTTCATGCACCCAGCTCAGCATGGCGGGATCTTTGGTGCCGCGCCAGAGTTCATGGAAACCCAGGATGCCCTCGTAAAAGTTTTTGGCCGCCGGCAGGTCGCCGACCAGAATGCCCAGGTGCGGCATGTTGGTGGCAATGCGGCTGTCGGGCAGGAACTTTCCGGCATTCAACGTTGTCCAGCCCGCCGGGGCGTATTGAACCATTTCAACGGTGTGGCCGTCCGGGTCGGTGATGAAATAATTCAGGTTGCCGATCCGGCCGGTGCCAACGTGGTCGGGCACTTTTACGCCGTGCGCGGCGAGGTAATTGCGCATGCCGGCGGCGTCATCGGTTTCCAAGGCGATGTGGTTTAGGCGGTCGCTGCCGGCGGTCTTCTCGGGATAGAGTTCGATGCTCTGGTGGTCGTTGATTTTGACCCAGACGATGGCGAGGGTGCCGTCTTGATTCGTGAGCGAATACGGTTCGGCAAAGCCCAGGAAGTCGCGGTAAAAGGCCCGGGTGCGAGCCAGATCATGGGCATACAGGGCGATGTGCGAAAGGCCGAGAATATGCGGGCGCTTGGCTTCATCCGCCGCCAGCAAGGGCAGGGACCCCAGCAGCAGGGCGGTGAACGCGAGTGTCGTTGGTTTCATTTCTTGGCCGGGCGGTTTGGTTATTAATTATGGCGATATTAGCAGGGCAAAGGCAATGCCGCAGGAGGTTATGCCACTTCCCGTTTGGAATGGCATCGGCGGTCTCGGAAGGAGCGCGGGCTGCAGCCCGCTGCAATGACCAAAACGGTCAAGCGCCAGCAAGTGCCAGGCCGCCTTCATTTTGGACGCGGAAGCGGCGTGAACGCCGCGCCCAGCGCGCTTGGCCGGCAAACGCAGGTTAAGCCAATGGTAACGCTGGCAATTCGCAAGTTGCTGCGGGTCACAGGTCCGCGCTTCGGGGCAGTGGCAGGATGTGACCTTTGCGACCGGCGCCACGACAGATGATTTGCCCAAATAACCGGTCTCCATTTATATTTAGGCCATGAAATCCTTCGCTTCCCTCTGGCTGGGTGTGTTGTGTCTGGTGGCGGCCGCAACCCGGGCGGACAATATTCCCGACTTGTTTCTCCACGGCGGCGTGTCCCTGAACGGCGAATGGAAGATGATTGTTGATCCGTATGAAAGCGGTTTCTATGACTACCGCTGGAGTCAGCGCGACAAGGATGCCAAGCCGTCCCGGGCGGAGACATTTTATCTGGATGTGAAGCCGGCCGATGCCGGCGAGCGGGTGGAATATGATTTCGACCAGTCGCCCTCGTTGCAGGTGCCGGGGGATTGGAACACGCAGAAGCGCGAGCTGTTTTACTACGAGGGCACCATTTGGTGCCGGCGCACCTTTGAGTCGCCTGAACTGGCCAAAGGGCAGCACGCGTTCCTGCGTTTTGGCGCGGTGAATTATCGCGCGGATGTGTATCTGAACGGCCAGCGGGTGGGTACGCACATTGGCGGGTTCACGCCGTTCACCTTTGACGTTACCAAGCTGCTCGCCAAGGGCACGAACTCGCTGGTGGTGCGGGTGGACAACAAGCGGGCGAAGGACGCGGTGCCCACGCTGAATACGGATTGGTGGAATTACGGCGGCATCACCCGGGACGTGACGCTCGTTGCCACGCCGGCCGAATATATTGCGGATCATCGCATCTGGCTTGAATCGGAAACCACGCACGCGATTGCCGCCACGGTGCAGATTGCCGGCGGCAAGGCGGGGGAAACGGTTCAGGTGGCGATTCCGGAGCTGGGCGCCGATCTCTCGGCCCAGACCGATGACGCTGGAAAAGCGGCCTTTCATTTCACGCCGGCCCAGTTAAGTCTGTGGAGTCCGGACAGCCCCAAGCTCTATGAGATTCGGATCACCCATGGCGAGGATACGGTGACGGAGCGGATTGGTTTTCGCACCATTTGCACGGAGGGCCGGTCGATTTTGTTAAACGGCAAACCCGTTTTTTTGCGCGGTATTTGCATTCACGGGGAATTTCCGCTGAACGGCGGCGGCCGGGTCACGAGTCCGGAGCAGGCGCGGCAATTGCTGACGTGGGCGAAGGAGTTGAACTGCAATTTTGTGCGGCTGGCTCATTATCCGCACTGCGAAGCCATGACGCGCCTCGCGGATGAAATGGGCATATTCGTCTGGTCCGAGGTGCCGGTGTACTGGACGATTGACTGGACCAATGAAGCGACGTTTCAAAACGCGCAAAGCCAGCTCTCGGACAACATCCAGCGCGATGCCAACCGCGCGAGCATCATCATCTGGTCGCTCGCCAATGAGACGCCGGTGAGTCCGGCGCGCACCCGTTTTCTGACCCGGCTGGCGCAGCGGGCGCGGGCGCTGGATTCCACGCGGTTGCTCAGCGCCGCCATGGAGAAACACGCCAAGGACGGCGCACCCGAGGTGAACGTGGTGGAGGATCCGCTCGCCGACGTGGTGGATGTGGTGGCCTTCAATCAATACGTGGGCTGGTACGACGGTCTGCCGGGAAAATGCGGTCGCGTGCGCTGGGAGATTCCCTACAACAAGCCGCTGTTCATCAGCGAATTTGGCGGCGACGCCAAACAGGGGTTGCACGGCGACAAATCGCAGCGCTGGACCGAGGAATTTCAGGCCGACCTCTATCGCCAGACCTTGCCCATGGTGGACAAGATTCAAGGGCTGGCCGGATTCTCGCCGTGGATTCTGGTGGATTTCCGCTCGCCCAAGCGCGTGTTGCCGGGCATTCAGGATGGTTTTAACCGCAAAGGTCTCATCTCCAGCGAGGGGAATAAAAAGGCGGCTTTCTACGTGTTGCAGGAATATTACCGCCAGCGGGCGGCCGCCCAGTAAGACTCAAAAGACTCAAACAGATGAGGTTAATAATTCCGCCACGCGCGGAGAAACCGGCGGTCGGGGCTTGGTGATGGTATTAGTTTAGAAAAGAAACGAGTGCGAATGGTAAAACAATCTTGATGATTCAGAGCTGACCGGCAATTCTAAATGACCATGAAAAAAACAAACAAGTCCCCGGCTGGGGGACGGCCATGGCGGCTGGCCGCCTTGGTGAGCGGACTGGTGGCGCTGATCTGGTTTTTGGTGCGGGTGATTCCGAAGCCCAGCCGGGCCGGTTATCCCTGCCAGCGGGCGGCTTTTCCCGTGGCCAGCGGTTTTGTGCTCTGGCTGATGGGCGCGTTTGGCATCAAGGTGATGGGCGGGCGGCTCGCCCGGCTCTGGACCGGCACGCGGAAGCCGGTCGCCTGGGCGGCGCTGGCCACGATCCTCGCCGTGGCGGGCTGGACGCTGGCCATTTTCACGAACCAAAGCGCGGCGCAGAGCAAGGCGGCGATTGTCACGGATTTTCATTTTATTCCCGCTCCATCCAACCAGCCCGTCGGCACGGCGCGGGGCATTTTCCCCGGGCGCGTGACCTGGGCGCGGGATCCGCAGGCCACGCATTGGGCGGGGCATTGGCAGCAAACATCCGACCAATGGTGGCTGGATGAAAACACCGACCAGACGCGGGTGGACGCCATGCTGGCCGCCACGCTCACCCGGCTCACGGGCGCCGCGAATGAGGAAGGCGCCTGGAAAGCCATATTTGAATTTTACAACCAGCGCGCCCGGGCGCTGGAGCATCGCGGCTACCAGCCCGGTGAAGTGGTGGCCATCAAGATCAACCTGAACAACAGCGAGCACGCCGTCAAAGCGGACAATTACATTGATGCCGCGCCGCAGATGGTTTTGGCCATGGTGCGGGAACTGGTGCGGCAGGCCCATGTGCGGCCGGAAGACATATTGATCTACGATGCCCGCCGGCTGATTCCGCCGTGCATTCTCACCAAGGTGTGGGGCGAGTACAAGGACGTGCGGTTTGTGCAGCAGAAGCCGGCCCAGCCGGAACAGCCCAAGAATCCCGGCTACGGCGATTACCACGGGCTCGAAGGCGCCCAATGGGTGGAGGGCGTGGATTATTCCAACGGCAAATACAAGGACGCCCGGCTGATTCCGAAACAGGTGTTCGATGCGACGTACATTATCAATCAGGCCCTGCTCAAGGCGCATTCCTATCCGTATAACACCATGGAAAACGGCGATGAAGGCCAGACCGGCATAACCATGTGCGGCAAAAATCATTTCGGTTCCATCAAAGGCACGCCCGAGTTGCATCCGGCCATCAACACCGACCAGGAGGGCAAACCCAATTCCTATTCGCCGATGGTGGATCTCGCGGCGTCGCCGCATCTGGGGGCGAAGACGATTCTCTACGTGCTGGACGGCCTGTATTCCGGCCGCAAATGGCGCTCGTATCCCATTCATTTTCCCAACCCGCCGTTCAACAACCGGGTTGAGCCCTACGAAAATCCGGACTGGCCGGCCAGCGTGCTGGCCTCGCTGGACGGCGTGGCGCTGGACTCCGTCGGCCTCGACATTCTTTTTGCGCAGACCAAAAACAACAACGATGCGCAAGGTCATCCCCGGGTTTTGATCCGGGCCAACGCGGACAACTATCTCTTTGAAATGGCCGAGGCGGAGCATGCGCCGTCGGGCACCGTTTACCGCCAAAACGGCGTCCCGGTCGGCAGTCTGGGCGTGCATGAACATTGGGACAACGATGCCACCATGCGTTACTCGCGGAACCTCGATCCGCAGAACGGCAAGGGGATTGAATTAATTTATTTGCCGCTGAACGGATCGGCGTCTTTGGCCACCAATGCCCCGGCGGAAACGGCGGCGGTGCCAGTGCCGGAGCAAGCACCCGCTGCGCCGGCAGCCCTGCCGGGAAACGGTCTGGCCGCGCATGATATGTTTTATGCGGGCGAGGCCAAGGTGGAACAGATGTTCATCATTCGCGGCGGCAGCATTGTCTGGTCATACACGCACAACGGGCAGGGTGAGATCAGCGATGCCACGTTGCTGCCGAGCGGGAATATTCTGTTTGCGCATCAACATGGCATCACCGAAATCACCGCCGCCAAACAGGTGGTGTGGAATTACGATGCGCCGGCCGGGGTGGAGATTCATACCGCCCAGCCCATCGGCACCGACCGGTTGTGGTTCATTGAGAATGGCAACCCCGCGAAGTTCAAGCTGGTGAACAAGACCACCGGGGACACGGAAAAGGAATTCACTCTGCCGGTGGCGAACCCGGGGAAAATTCACGGTCAGTTCCGGCGCGCCCGGCTGACGGCGGCGGGAACGTTGCTGGTGGCGCACATGGATCTCGGCAAGGTGGTCGAGTACGACCTGAATGGGCAGGCCCTCTGGTCGGTGCAGGTGCCGGGAGTCTGGTCGGTAACGCCGCTGGCCAACAGCAACATTCTGGTGAGCAGCACCCGGGGATTTGTTGCTGAAATGAACCGTGCCGGTCAAACCGTGTGGGAATTCAAAACGTCGGAAGCGCCGGCCTGCAAGCTCTCCAATCTGCAAACGGCCGTGCGCCTGCCCAATGGCAATACCCTCATCAACAATTGGTTCAATCAATGGGGCGGCAAGTTCGATGCGGGTAATCCGCCGATTCAAGCCATCGAGGTCACCCCGGACAAACAGGTGGTTTGGGCCTTGCGTTCCTGGACGGAACCGGCCGTGCTGGGACCGTCCACGACCATTCAGGTGCTGAATTAAGGGTCGGCGCCCCAAATCGCCTGGAAACCATGGTTGCCGGTCTTACGGCCTACGTAAGGTCAGGTTCCGCGTGGTTGCGCCCGGGCTTCCATTCGTACCCCCCAAAGATGCGACTCCGACCGGCGGTCGCATGCTTTAAAATCCTGTAATAAATTATCCATCAACGCATTTGACCCGACCGGCTGGGCCCTGCCGCCCTGCCGTCGTGGCTGTTTTTTTGATCATGAAATTCTTCCTGCTCACCGGACTGGCGGGGCTGATAGCCCTGGCTGCGCATGCGGAAACGTTGCCGGTGCCGGCGGCGGACGACATTGGAGTGAAGTTGGATCAGTCGTTCATCTGGACCCGGGAGTCATCGCCCACCAATCAATCGTTGCAGGTTGGTTTCCGGCGCAGCGTGGTGCTGCCGGTGGCGCCGATTGCGGCGCGGCTGCATCTGTTCGCCTACACGCGCTACCAGTTGTTCGTGAATGGCGACTATGTGGGGCGCGGTCCCAACCGGTTTGAAAACCGCCGGCCGGAGTATGACACCTGGGACATTGCCGCCCGTCTGCACGCGGGCACGAATGTGCTGGCCGTGCTCGTGCATCGCGACTGGCCGGGAGAGAATGCCAAATCGACCGGGATGACCTTGAGCCGCATCCGGCGGCATGCGCCGGGTTTCACGGCGCGGTTGGAACTGCAGGCGGCCGGTCCGGCAACCGTCATTCCGACGGATGAATCCTGGCATGCGTTTGCGGAAACCGGATACGGTCAGCCGGTTCAGCACTCGTATTCTTCCATTCCCGATAATTTTAATGCGCCGTCCTCGCCGGGTGACTGGATGGCGGTGGATTTTGATGATTGCAACCTGCCGGTGGCTGAACGGTTGGACACGTCAAACCGGGAAGCCTGGCCGGTGCTCTCGCCGCGCACCATTCCGTTGCTGCGGGAAAAGGCGGTGGAGTTTTCAATTCAGCCGGCTATGGGCGAGAGTGCCTTGACCAATGGCAACGAATGGAAGCTGACCTGTTCGCGCATTGTCCAGGCGTATTGGGTGCTGGACATGGATGCGGCGGCGGGAACCAAACTGGTGATGACGCCGCAGTTGCCCGAGGGCAAACATGGATCGCCGAGCGTGTATATCTGCCGGGCCGGTCGCCAGCGTTGGCTGGGCGGCGATACCTTTGCCCTGAACGCGCTTTCCGTGCGGGTGGAATCCGGCCAGGCGGCGTTGTTGTCGGCGCGGTTGGTGGAAGTGAATTATCCGTTTGAGCGCGTGGGGAGTTTTACATGCAGTGATCCGATGTTAAACCGGGTATGGGAACTGACCGCCCGTTCGCTGGAGTTGTTGAGCGAGGACGCTTACACCGATTGCGCGGATCGGGAGCGTTCGGAGTGGATGGATTGCGATCCGCCGATGTATGACGCTACGCGGGTGATGGAGGCCGGTCCGGGGACCAATGGCGTGAAGGTTTGGAGCGATCCCCGGCTGTTCGCCAACATGCTCCGCCGCGTCGTCTTGACGCAGGAGCCGGACGGCATGTTGCGGGCGCGCACCTGTTCGGAGCTGATTGATATTCACACGCGCATGGAAGATCGCGCCTGCGACTGGGTGGAGGGTTTGCGCAAATATTATGAGGCCACCGGCGACAAGGAATTGATCCGCGAACTGTGGCCGAATTGCGAACGGCTGCTGCAATGGTTCGCCAGTCGCCGGACGGGGGATGGCCTTGTTAAGGCGCGCGAATGGATTGCCTGGGATAATCCGATGAGCTATGCCACCTGCGAAGGGACGGGAAACAACGCCTTCATCCAACGCGCCTTCGCGGATGCCGCGTGGCTGGCCGGTGAGACCGGCAACGCCACCGCCGCCGTCCGCTGGCAGTCCGTGGCGAACCGGCTTCGGACCGATTTCAACCGGCTCCTGTGGGATGAAACGGATGGTTGCTATTACTCGGCCGCCGGCACGCCGGAAGTGCTTCCCGGGGACCGGATGTTCAAGAAATCCATCACGCTCGAATCCGTGGACGGCCGGATCGAGCCGACGTTGCACGCCAATCTGTTTGCGCTGGATCGCGGTCTTGTGCCGCCGGACCGCCGCGACCGGGTGGTTGCCTGGACGTTGCAACATGAAGCGCAGATTACGGCGGTGATGGCGAATTACTATTATTTCAAGATTCTCTTTGCGCTGGATCGGAGCGATGCGGATCAAACCGTGCTAGACCGGATCCGGCATGGCTGGCGGGGGATGATTGATTCGCCGTGGCAGACGAGCTGGGAATCCATGCGCGGCGGTTCCAAGGTGCATTGTTACGGCATCGTGCCCGGCTACATTCTGAGCGCCTATGTGCTCGGCGTGCGCCGGGACGCCCCCGTATGGAAACATGAACTCATCATTGAACCCCATCTGGCGGATCTCACGCAGGCGTCCGGCGTGGTGGTTACGGAATTCGGTCCGGTGTTGGTGGCGTGGACGAAGGCGGGCGACAAGCTGAATTTCCAAGTTACGGTGCCGGCGGGGGGCAAAGCCCGGCTCGCCTTGCCGGCAAAAGCGGGCGTTAACGAAGTGACGCTCGATGGCCAACCGGTGAAGGGAACGGTTCAAGGGGCGCGGCTGGTGTTTGCTTTGGCCGCCGGTGTCCACACAGGAGAAGAATAATTTTTTAATGAAATCAGCCACCCATGTCTCCAGACCAGTGTTATCGGCTTGCAAAACCGGGATGGGGCGGGGCGTTCCGGGCTGGAATTGCCCGGGCGGATTGTCTGGATTTCTCTGGCTGGCGGTGGCGGTTGGTTTGCTTGCCAGCCTGAACAGTGTTGCGGCGCCCATCACCTGGGGCAAGGCCACGACGATTTCCAATGATACCGATGTGGTTACATCCGGCAGTCTGGCCTATGCCTACGACGATGCGTATTATCCGACCGCTGTCAACGGCGTACCCTTCGGCGGCGGGAACAGTTACACGGCACTGGGCACCAATATAACGCTGAGCGGAAGTTATTCCTGGTCGAACACCGCTTTTGGCAGCAGCGCCGGCAGTCCGTGGGATGGCTTGAGTCTCTTTTATCAAACCCTGCTGCGCGGCGGTGTGTATGCGGCGAATAACGTGCCGATGAGTGTTACCCTGAGCAACCTGGTCGTTGGTCACGCCTATCTGGTGCAGGTTTGGGTGAATGACAACCGGCCCGGCGCAGGCAGCCGGACCGAGACGGTCAACAGCAGCGGGGGTAATGCGGTGTCGCTGGATTACAATAACACCGGCACGAACGGCGGCGTGGGCCAGTTCACCATTGGCACGTTCACGGCCGATGCCGTGAGCCAGGCATTTACGTTGAGCGGGGTGTTTCCGGCCGGCGGCAATTCTTCCCAGTTGAATGCCATCCAAGTGCGCGATCAGAGCGTGTTGCCGGGCACGAACACCGCCGCGATCACGCTTAACCCGGGCACTTACCACCAGCAAATGTATGGCATCGGCGGCAACATTGCCGGCGGCGAGCAGCAGGCCATGTTTAATGCGGGTACCAATCTGTTTGCCTCGGCGTTCTCGCCGGGCGGGCTGAATCTTAGCTTCATCCGGCTGGATAATCCGTATGGACAGACCGAACCGCCCTTTGCCGGGCTGACGAATATCAACAACACCATCATCACGCTGTTTCGCGCCATGCAACCGAGCGGCCGGATCATGATGACCTCGTGGTCGCCGCCGGGTTCGCTGAAGAATACGGGCAGCGCGTTCAAAGGCACCCTCGCCACCAATGCGCAGGGGAAATTTGTGTACACCAATTTTGCGAACTGGTGGGTCAATTCGTTGAAGTATTACCAGACCAATTCCTCGTTGCCGGATTATGTGTCCATTCAGAACGAACCGGACTGGTATCCGACCAGTGGAACCAACAATGCCTGGCAGGCGGGCTGCGAACTGACCGCCTCGGAAGGCACGTATGCCGGTTATCCGCAGGCGTTCAACGCCACTTATACGGCTTTCCAATCAAATGGTCTCGGCGGCATCAAACTCATCGGGCCGGACACCGAAGGCATCAGCGGCGGCATCGTTCCCAACTACCTCAACAATCTGACCGCCAGCACGATCGGGGCGGTGGCGCATCATCTCTACGGCAACAATGTGTCCACCAGCGGTGCGGGGCTTTTGAGCACGCTGGAGTCACAGTACACCTGGTGGACGATGCCGAAATTCATGACGGAATATGACGGGGATAATTGGGGCACCAACTATCCCGATTGGATGGGGCTGGCGGTGACCATGCACAATGTTTTTGCCTTGGAGGAGGCCAATGCCTATCTCGTGTGGAGCGTTTATTACGGTTTGCTGTACAATTCCAACGGCTCGCCCGCCACGGACAACTATTACACGGTGGGCCATTACAGCAAATTTATTTGTCCCGGCGACTGGCACGTGGACTCATCGAGCTCGGACACCAACGTGCTGGTTTCGCTTTATTACCATTCCACGGGAGCCGGGGTCAGCTATCGGTACATTGCGGTGATGATCAACAAGGCGGCGTATGCCACCACCGTGACCCTGAATACGTCCAACCTCTGGTCCACGGATGCGCTCCAGCGGTCGTGGCAGGTTTACAAGACGGCCAATGAGGGCTCCGCCAATTTCCGGCTGACCTTGGTGGACAGCGTGACCGGGACGAGTCTGACCAATCAAAACAAGAGCATTACGCTCGCCCCGTATTCCATCACCACGGCGGTGATCAATTCGGGCATTTCGTCCAGTCCCGCCAGCATCAGCTATGCGGTGACCAATAGTCAACTCAGCCTCACTTGGCCGGGCGACCATTTGGGCTGGATTTTGCAGGCGCAGACCAATTCGCTGCGCGCCGGGCTGGCAACCAACTGGGTGGATGTGGCGAACAGCGCCTATTTGACGAAAGCCACCTTTCCAATCCTTTCCGCCAATCCGGCGGTGTTTTTCCGGTTGCGGCATCCTTAAATTATTCGGGGAATTGGTGACTGATTCAGCGGGACGAACGTTATGAAATATCGGGTATTAGTTTTAATCGGGTTGTGGCTCGCCAGCGTGGCGATGGCCGGGGCGCGGGAGGTGCAGGTGCTGGCGGATCACTGGCGGTTTCAGCCGGGGGATATATCCGGCGCGGCGCAGCCGGGCTTGGATGACGCCCGGTGGACGGTGCTGTCCCTGCCGCATAATTGGGGCTGGGAGCAGGCCCAACTCGGCGATGAAAAATATCGGCGCGGGCCCGGCTGGTACCGGCGGACGCTGGACATAAAACCAGCGCCGGGCCGCCGTTATTTCATCCGATTCGGAGCCGCCGGTTCGGTGGCGGATGTTTATTTGAACGGCACCTGGCTGGGACAACATCGCGGGGCGTTTGGCGCCTTTTGTTTTGAACTGACGCCGAATCTGACCACCAACGGACCCGACCTGCTGGCCGTGCGGGTGAGCAATGCGCCGGAACCGGATCTTGCGCCGCTTGACGGCGGGTTTCCCGTGTATGGCGGACTATACCGCGAGGTGGAGCTGATTGAAACGGATGACACCTGCCTCACGCTTACCGATCACGCGTCGCCGGGTGTGGCCTGGCAGCAGACCAGCGTCAGCTCCACCCAGGCGGTCATTGACGTGACGGCGCAAGTTTCCAACGGCCGGAAGGAGAATGTATGGCGAACCATGGTGGCGACGATTTTGACGCCGGATGGCACCCGGGTGGCCTCTACGCAACAGGCGATGCTGCTGGCGGCGGGCAATTGCGAACCGGTCACTCTGCGGTTGACCGTGCCGCAACCGCACCTGTGGAACGGTCGTCAGGATCCATGGCTGTACCGGGCCGTGGTGGAAGTACACACCAAAGACGGGGTGGTGGATGCGGTGGAACAACCGCTGGGGTTGCGCTGGTTCTCGGTGGATCCCGACAAAGGATTTTTTCTGAACGGCAAACCCTACGCCTTGCATGGCGTGAACCGGCATCAGGATAGACCGGACAAAGGCTGGGCCATTTCCCGGGCGGATCAGGACGAGGATCTGGCCTTGATACAGGAGTTGGGCGCCACCGTGGTGCGGTGCGCGCATTACCAGCACAGCGATTATTTTTACAGCCTCTGCGACCGCGCGGGCATTCTGGTTTGGGCGGAGCTGCCGCAGGTGAATTGCGTTTCCAACACGGCCGCCTTTGCCGAAACCTCGCGCAACCAATTGCTGGATCTGATCCGCCAGAATATCAACCATCCGGCCATCTTTTGCTGGAGCCTCTTTAACGAACTGCGGCCGAACCGGCCGGATCCGCACCGCCTGTTGCAGGATTTAAATGTAGTGGCCAAGGGGGAAGATCCCAGTCGATTCACCGTCGGGGCCACCATGACCGATCAGTTGCCGCAAATGAACCGAATTCCCGATCAATTGGGCTGGAACCGCTATCCGGGGTGGTACGAGCCTGCGAAATACATGACCAATTTTACGCAGGACCTAAAAGGTTTGCGGAATTCAAGCCGGTCGGGCGGGTTTTGCATTAGCGAGTTTGGCGCCGGGGCAAATGTGAACCAACATGAACAGAGCCCGCGCCAGCCCGCCTTTGCCGGTCAGTGGCATCCCGAGGAATGGCAGGGCATCGTGCATGAGGCGGCCTGGCGGCAGATAAAACAACAACCTTATATTTGGGCCACGATGATCTGGAATCTGGCCGACTTTGTGAATCCCTTCCAGCACGAGGGCGGCGTGAACGGTCGCAACGACAAGGGGTTGGTGACCTTCGACCGGCAAATCCGGAAGGACGTGTTCTATTTCTATCAGGCCAACTGGAGCGGACAGCCGGTCTTGCATCTTACCAGCCAGCGCGACACGGTGCGGACGAATGCGGTGACCGATGTGAAGGTTTATTCCAACGCCCGCACGGTCAACTTGTACCTGAACGGCCACAGTCAGGGCGGGCGCACGAATGATGACAACTCCGTCTTCGTCTGGCGGGCTTGCCCGTTGCAACCGGGAGACAATCAGGTGGAAGTCCGCGTGGAAATGGCCGGCCGCGAATGGCATGATGGTTGCACCTGGAAACGGGTTGTGCCAACATTATCCAAAGCTTCCCAATGAAAGACTTTATAAAAAAATTCTGTGCGAAAATGGCCGGGGCTTTCCTGCTGTGTGCGGCATTTGTTTTATTCGTGGTGACCGCGCGGGCGGACTCAGCGGTTATCCTGCTTGAAGCCGAGCAGTTTTCCGATATCGGCGGCTGGGTGGTGGATCAGCAATTCATGGATCAAATGGGCTCGCCCTATCTGCTGGCCCACGGCCTGGGCGAACCGGTGCGGGATGCGGTCACGACGGCCGCCTTTCCGGCCAATACCGATTACCATATCTGGGTGCGCACCCGCGACTGGGTGGCGCCGTGGAAGGCGCCGGGCACGCCGGGAAAATTTCAACTGCTGCTCAATGGCGAGGCGTTGCCGGTTGCGTTTGGTACGGAAGGCGCGGACTGGCACTGGCAGGACGGCGGCATCCGAAAACTGGGCGGTGAAACCAAGGTTGCGCTCCATGACTTGACGGGTTTTGAGGGCCGGTGCGATGCCATCTTGTTTTGCGCCAATCTTGATTTTCATCCGCCCAATGAACTGGCGGCGCTGACGCAATTTCGTCGCCAGGCGCTCGGTCTGCCGGCGAATCCGGAGGATGGCGGCAGCTATGATTTGGTCGTGGTCGGCGGCGGCATTGCGGGCACGAGCGCAGCGGTCACGGCGGCGCGACTCGGCCTGAAAGTGGCACTGGTGCAGGATCGCCCGGTTCTGGGAGGCAACGGCAGTTCGGAAGTGCGGGTCTGGCCGGAGGGAAATATCCATCAAAAACCCTATACGCATATCGGTGACGTGGTCGCGGAACTCGTGCCGGCCAAAGCGGGCGACGATGGCAACGCCAAATCTGCGGCCCAATATGCGGACGACCGCAAGCTGGCCATCGTCCGCGCGGAAACGAATATCACGCTGTACACCGAACACCGGGTCAACGAAGTTACGGCTGATCATGGCCGGGTGCGTTCGGTGGTGGCGCAAAATACCCGTACCGCCCGGCGGTTGCGGCTGTCGGCGCGCTGGTTTGCGGATTGCACGGGGGATGCGGACGTGGGGTATATGGCCGGCGCGGATTTTGAAATGTCGAGCGAAGAGCATCAGGGCGCGAGCAATTTGTGGAATGTGAAGGATGCCGCGGCGGCGAAGGAACTGTTGCAGTGTGCGTGCAAGGATACCAATGCGCTGGGCAGTTCGCTGGTGATCGGCACCGTGGCCGCGCCGTTTCCGCGCTGTCCGTGGGCGGTGGATCTCACCGACAAGCCATTCCCGGGCCGCAAAAATTACAAGGGACAGTATGTGCAAAAAGAGGCGCTGGCCAATCTCGGCGGCTGGTTCTGGGAAAGCGGGTTTAATCGCGATCCCATCAACGAGGTCGAATGGATGCGCGACCAGAATCTCCGCGCCATGTATGGCGCTTGGGACGCCCTCAAAAACGTGGACAAGCTTTATCCCAACTACCGCCTCGGGTGGGCCGCTTACATCGCCGGCAAACGCGAGTCCCGCCGCCTGCTGGGTGACGTGATTCTGACCACGGATGATTTTCTGACGAACCGGTCCTTTGCCGACGGTTGTTTTCCGTGCTCCTGGCATATTGACGTGCACACCCCGGACAAGACATTTCAGCAGGGACACGAAGGCGAGGAATTTATTTCCCGGGCCACGGAAGGCGAGGGGTACCATTATAAGGGACCTTATTGGGCGCCGTATCGTTGTCTTTACAGTCGCAATGTAACGAATCTTTTCATGGCCGGCCGCGACATCAGCGTGACGCACGAAGCGCTTGGCCCGGTGCGCGTGATGCGGACGTGCGGGATGATGGGCGAAGTCGTTGGCATGGCCGCCTCGCTGTGCGCGAAATACGACACCACCCCGCGCGGCGTGTATGCCGCGCATCTGGCGGAATTGATAACCTTGATGCGGCGCGGCGCGGGCAACGATGATTTGAACGGTCTCGATCTTGGCGCCCTGGTGCAGCCGGCGCCGCTCACGGCGAAGGTGACCGACCCCGGCTACCATGTCTGGTGCGGTGCGCCCACGCGGGCGGCGGATGGAAAATATCATCTCTATTATTCACGCTGGCCGGTGAACAATCCGGACGGCTTTTCGCCGGGCTGGGCCATTCACTCGGAGATCGCCCATGCCGTGGCGGATCATCCATTCGGCCCCTATCATTTCGCCGATGTGGCGCTGCCCGCCCGGGGTGTCAATCCCGTCACCGGCCGGAAGTACTGGGACGGGGACATGACGCACAATCCCAACATCGTCCAGCGGAATGGCAAGTATTTGCTCTACTACATTGGCAATTATGGCGACGGCAAATATCCGACGCACCGCAATCATGACCGCATCGGCGTCGCCATCGCGGACAAACCGGAAGGACCCTGGCAACGCTTTGACGCGCCGGTGATTGATGTCAGCACCAATGCCGCGGAGTTTGATTCGCTCTGCGTGGCCAACCCGGCGGCGGCGGTGCGGCCGGACGGCGGACTCATCGTAATCTATAAGGCCGTGCCGATCGTGCCGGGCAAGCTCATGGGCGGCGATGTGCGCTATGGCGTGGCTTATGCGGAGCAGCCCGAGGGGCCGTATATGAAACAACGCTGTCACATTTTTGAGGCCGACGGCGCGGCCGGCCATCAATGGATGCTGGCGGAAGATCCGTTCATCTGGTGCAGCAAGAAGCATGGCAATTATTACTATGCCGTGGCGCGGGATGTAGTGGGAACGTTCACGGGGGCGGCGGGCGGCATTGCCCTGTTTGCCTCTCCGGATGGTTATCAATGGCAGGCGGCGTCCCACCCCAAAGTGTTGGGCAATCATTTTAAATGGGCGGATGGCACCCTGAGCAACGAACGGATTGAGCGCCCCGCGCTGTTGATCGAAGGCGATGAGTTGGTTGCCCTTTTCGGCGGAACCGATCAGCAGGTCAAGCCAGGGCGCGTGGCCTTCAACGTCCAGATTCCGCTCGCGCCGGTGGAAAATAATTGAAATTTGTTTTTCTGACCCATGCCCTCACCTCTGACTCGCGCCATTTACCTTTCGGCCGCAGCCCTGTTGTGGGCCGGGGCTGCCGGGGCGGCTGACCTGACCCTCAAATATTCCCAGCCCGCCAGCCGCTGGTCGGAGTCGCTCTTCATCGGCAACGGCCGGCTGGGCGGTTCGGTGTGGGGCGGGGTAACGCGGGAGCGAATTGACTTGAATGAGGATACGCTCTGGTCGGGCGAGCCTTACGAAAACATCAATACCAACGGCCTGCCGGCACTCGCGGAAATCCGCAAACAACTGCTGGCCGGCAATGAACTGGAAGCGCAGCGTTTGGTGGAAACCAACATGCTCGGCCGGTACAACGAAAATTATCTCGCGCTCGGGGATTTGCAGTTGGATTTTCCCTTAACGAACGCAGTGAACTATGCGCGCGAACTGGATTTAAACCGTGCGGTTGTCCGTGAAAGCTTTACCAGTGATGGGGTGGAATATGTCCGTGAAATCTTCGCATCGCATCCCGCGCAGTTAATCGTTGTTCGCCTCACTGCCAGTGTGCCGGGCAAAATTTCCTTCACCGCGTCACTGGACAGCCAGTTGCATCACCAGACCGGCGCGGACAAAAACTGTTTTCGCCTCACCGGCCGTTGCCCGAGTTTTTCGGACAGCTACCACAAGCACTTTCACATTTACGAAGACGGCACCAACAATCCCCGGGGCATGATGTTTGAAGGGCGGCTGACGGCAAGCGCCGAGGGCGGGGCAATTCGCTACACTGATGCCGGCGTCGTCGCGGAGAATTGCAATGCGGTCACGCTGCTGCTTGCGGCGGAGACGAGCTACCACGGCCCGCAAAAAAGCCCGAGCCGGGAAGGCAAAGATCCGGCGGCGGCCTGTGCGCGCGATTTGAAGCCAAGCGTCCGCCGGAGTTATGACCGCCTGTTGGCCGCGCATCTGGCCGATTACCAGAGCCTATTCCAGCGCGTGAACTTGGATCTGGGGCACAATCCGGCGGCGGAAGCGCTGACTACGGATCAGCGGGTGAAACAGTATCAGCCCGGCGCGGACCCGGGGCTCGCGGCGCTGTATTATCAATTCGGCCGCTATCTCTTGATTTCCTCCTCCCGGCCCGGCGGTCAGCCCGCCAATTTGCAGGGGCTTTGGAACATTTCCAGTTATCCCCCGTGGGCCGCGAACTGGACGCTGAACTGCAATGCGGAAATCAATTACTGGTCGGTGGAGGCCGCGAATCTCTCCGAATGTCATCTGCCACTCATTGACCTCACCCGGGAACTGGCGGTGGATGGCACCAACGTGGCGAAAAACCTCTACGGCGCGCGCGGCTGGATGGCGCATCACAACACGGACATCTGGCGCACCGCCGGGCCCGTATCCGGGAGCGCACGGTGGGCCATTTTCCAAGTGGGCAGCGCGTGGCTCTGCCAGCACGTGTGGGAACATTACGCCTTTACCGGCGATAAACAATATCTCCGCGAAGTCTGGCCCCTGCTGCAAGGGGCGGCGCAGTTCTATCTCGATTCGCTGATCGAAGAACCGGAGCACCACTGGCTGGTGACGGGGCCGGACGTGAATTTTGAAAACGTCTGGCGCAAGCCCGACGGCACCCGGGGTTCCGTCTGCCTGGGACCGACCGCCAGCATGCAGATGATTCGCGAACTGTTTCAGAACAGCCTTCGCGCCGCGGAAATTCTGGGCACGGATGCCGCCTTTCGCGGCGAGCTGGAACAGGCCCTGCCCCGGCTGGCGCCGATGCGCGTGAGCCCCACCACCGGCGAGTTGCAGGAATACCTGGCGGATTGGCCGCGGCAGTCGCACGACGAGGCGCTCTCAAGTTGGGGCCTGATTTGCAGCGCGCAGATCACGCCGCGCGGCACGCCGGAACTGGCGGCGGGGGTGCGCCGGATTTTTGACACGGAGCGGATGTGGCAGCACGGGCAGATCGGCAGTTGGCAGGGGGCTTTTCAAGTCAACGCCTACGCGCGGTTGCACGATGGCGATGCGGCGCTGACCATTTTGAATACGCATTTGCAGCAGGCGGCGAATCCCAATCTCACCGCCCGGTTTCCCGGTCATTGCGATTTCCAGATTGATGGCAATCTTGGGCAGACCGCCGCCATTGGCGAGATGTTGTTGCAAAGCCAGGTTGGCGATACCAATGGAATCTACGAAATCGAATTGCTGCCGGCGTTGCCAAGCGCCTGGGCAAAAGGAAGCGTGAGTGGTCTGCGGGCGCGTGGCGGTTTCGCGGTGGAGATTGATTGGGAAAATTCAAAATTGCTTCACGCCACCTTGCGGAGCATCGGCGGCACGGTGTGCCGCGTGCGTTATGGTTCCACGGTGAGGGAACTTAAGTTGAAACGCGGCGGCAGCGTGAAACTTGATTCCAGCCTCGCCACCGTCACCGAGTAGCCGCGGTGCCGGACGTTCCGGACACGGGCATCAATTCAACCGCAAAGGCGAGCCTTTGCCCGCGTGGCAGCCGGTATTCCGGATGCACCGGCAGCCCCCAGCTATTGTCGCCGCCCACGCCCATCTGCCCGCCGTCCACGTTTACCGTAATGAAATCGCGCCGGGGCAACTGCCAGTCATGTTTCGCGGCCGCGAGATCGGCGGCCGAGTAGGGCCACGCACTGGCGCCGAAGAATTCCCGGTACGCCTGAATCCGCAGGCCCGTGCCATCCGCACCGGTCAATTCCAGCCAGCGGATGTCCGTGCGATTCGCATTTTCCTGCGGATGCAAATAATGCGTGATCCACTTGTCAACGGTGGTGTGGTAAATACCCACGGCTGCGCCGGTCTTGCGGTCCCAATAATTTTCCTGCGGACCGCGCCCGAACCAGGTGATATGTTCCATGTCGGCGGGTAGGGCAAATTGCAGGCCCACGCGGGGCAGTTCCGGCGCGGCGGCATCCGGTTCCAAAACCAGTTCGATTTGCAAATGACCGTCACCGCGTAAAAGGTAATTCAACTGTCCGGTGCTGTTGCCCACCGGGATTTTCAGCCGCGTATGAATCTGTGCTTCGCCATTGGGGGACAGGGCGTCGAGGGATTGCAATTCGCTACGGGCAAAGGCATTTTGCCAGGCGCCCATTTTTTGCGCCTGATGCCAGCCAATATCATTGTCTGTCGGCACGCGCCAAAAATTCGGGACCAGTGGCACCGCCAGCAATTCATGTCCGTTGGAAATATAGGACTTTAGCCAACCGTGCTGACCATCCACGCGAACTGTTACTCCGTTGGCGGTTGCCACCCAGTCATCACCGGCTTGGTGCAAATCCACTTTCCCCAACTCCGGATTCATCGTGTGCGACGGCAGTGGCACCGGAATTTGAATCTGCTCCCACGCGACTACCTGGCCCGCCTCTGCCCAGGAAGCCGTTGCCGGCAGACGAAAGCGAACCGTCAAAAAATATTCCGCGCCACCCTGCCAGGCCGCCTGCTCCCAAGGAATCGTTAGTGTTCGTTCCTCGCCGGGAGCCAAATTCAGAGGGTCCAATTTCCCGGTGCGGATGGCGTGACCATTTTCCTCCAGCACCCATTCGCCGGCGAAGTTGGTCAGCGAAATAAAATTGTAGGCGTTGCGAATGCGAATGCGGCCTTGAACGGCGTCTTCCGCCGTGATCTTGATATATTGCTGCACCTTTTGCGCTTCCCAATAATGGGGATGCGGTCCGCGTTCGGCGTCCACCAGGCCCTTGCTGCAAAAGACGGTGTCATTCGGGACATCGCCGAAATCTCCGCCGTAAGCCAGCACCCGCCTTCCATCCGGATTCGTTTTGTACGGGGTTTGATCCACCCATTCCCAGATGAACCCGCCGATCAGCGGGGCATTGGTTTCAATCACGTCCCAGTAATCCTGAAAATTGCCCAGGCTATTGCCCATGACGTGGCAATATTCATTCATGAGGAATGGCTTGTTGCCCGGATAATGCCCGTGCTGTTCCTCGCTGGTGGATTCGCCGTGCTCGCCTTTGCGGATGGCGGTGCCAGCGACATATTGATGCAGCCACTCCGTGGTCGGATAGGTCTGGCTATCCATGTCCGCCGCGCGGTTCATATCGGCATAATGAATCGGCCGCTGCTGCGGATCCGCCGCCAGCGCCGCCGCGCGCATGGAATAGAAAACATTGCCATAGCCGGCCTCATTGCCCAGCGACCAGATGACCACGCTCGGATGATTCCGATCGCGGATCACCAGCCGTTGCATCCGGTCCACGCACGCCGCGCGCCATTCATCGCGATCACCGGGCAGAACTTTTTTGTGATAGCTGAGGCCGTGCGATTCCAGATTGTTTTCATCCAGCAGAAACAGTCCCAGCCGGTCGCACAACTCGTACCAGCGCGGGTCATCGGGATAGTGACAGGTGCGGACGAAATTGAAATTGCCCTGCTTGATCAGCCGGAGATCCTGAAGCATCCGCTCGCGGGTCAGCGTATAACCGTTATTGGGATCAAACTCATGGCGGTTCACGCCTTTGATTTTGATGGACCGGCCGTTGACGAAAAACTGCCGGTCATGAATCTCCACGCGGCGAAAGCCCAGATCCGTCCGCCGCGCTTCAATCACCTGGCCATCCTTGACCAATTCTACCAGCGCACTGTAGAGATTGGGCGTTTCCGAGGTCCAGAGCAGCGGGTGAGCAACCACCGCGCTGCGCGTCGTGGCTGGCGCGGCAAAGCCGTTGGTCACCGTGCCGGCCGATTCGTCCAGCAACGGCCCGTTGCCGACCAACTGGCCGGCGGGGTCGCGGAGACTCAGTCGCACGTGCAATCCCTCCACCGGTGTGGCCGTGCCATTGCGCAAGGTGAATTGCAAGGAAACCGTGGCGTTAGTCAGACTCGCATCCAGTTTGGCGTCCACCATGAAATCCCAGAGCGAAACCGGTGGGGTTGTATAGAGAAACACATCGCGAAAAATCCCGCTCAACCGCCACATGTCCTGGTCTTCCAGATACGAGCCGTCGCTGAAACGATACACCTCCACCGCCAATGAGTTGGTGCCCGGCTGCAACTGGTCCGTGATATCAAATTCCGCCGGTGACCGGGAATTTTCGCTGAACCCCACCCGCTCACCATTTACCCACAAATACATCGCCGAACTGACGCCGGCGAAGTGCAGCAGCACCCGCTGGCCGTACCAGTCCGGCGGCACGATGAAATTCCGCAGATACGAGCCCACCGGATTCCGCTGGTGAAAGGAGGTGTAATTCGTCGGCGGATCGCCCATCACCCGCGGCGGCTGGGGCGGTTCGTTGACGTGGAAAGGGTAGATGTAATTGACGTAAATGGGCGTGCCGTACCCTTTTAATTCCCAGCAGGACGGCACCGGAATTTGCGCCCACGCCGAGGCGTTGTAGTTCGTCTGAAAGAAATTCGCCGGCCGGGAAGCGGGATCGGGCGACCAGTGGAATTGCCAGTTTCCGTTCAACGATTTCACCCACGGGGAATGATCGTAATCACTTCGCCAGGCGGAGTCCGCATCCGGGCAGGGCCAGGCCGGATTGCGCGGCGGCAGTTTGCTGATGCCGAAAATTTGCGGGTTTTCCCACTCGGGCGGCGGGGTGTTGGTCTGCGCCAATGCCGGACGTTGACCGGTAGCCAACAAGGTGAGCACCAGCAACCCGGCCGTAAAATAATGGACGATGGATGATTTCAGAGGTTGCCGGGCGCTTTGGCGGAGCTGCCGAGATATTTGACCACCGCTTCGGTGCGGGAGCTGACATGCAGCTTGGTGTAAATCCGGCGCGCATGTTCGCGGACCGTGTCCAGGCTGATGCCCATGACGCCGGCGATTTCCTTGTAGCGAAATCCGTCCGCCAGGAGTTGCAACACTTCCTGCTCGCGCGGCGTGAGCGTGTGGACTTCCGTCTGGCTCTTGCCGAATTTTTGAAAATACTGGCCCACCTTCGCCGCCATGTGCCGGGTGAGCGGCAGTCCGCCGGCCCGCGCCTCCTGCATGGCGTCCAGCAGTTTGTCGCCGATGGCGCGTTTCAGCAAATAGCCGCTCGCGCCCGCTTTCAGCGAATCAAACAAATAATCGCCCTCGTCATAGACGGTGAGCATGATGATCGGCGTCGCGGGCATCAGCGCCTTGAGCGCGGAGACGCATTCAATGCCGGACATGCCGGGCAGGCCGATGTCCATGAGCACCACGTCGGGTTTGAGGCCCGGAATTTCGGCCAGCGCCGATTCGCCATCGCCAAACGTGCCCGCGCAGCAGAAGCCGGGCGACCGGTTGATGAAGGCAATCATGGTCTTCCGCAGATTGGCATCATCTTCCACCACCACGACGCGCGCGCCGACGGGGGTGGCGGTTTCGACCGCTCTGGCGGGTTTGGGGGGCATTTCAATCACTCTCGGGTTATAACGGGCATTGGCGGCCATCCGCCATCGCATCTTTGGGGGGTAGTCGGATCGCTTTTTATTTTCGGTTTGGCCGGGGCAGCGAAAAATAGAGTCGCACCGTGGTGCCAAAGCCCGGCCGGGATTCCAGTTCAAACCGGCCGCCAATCTCCGCCATCCGCTGCCGCATGTTTTTCAGACCCGTACCACCCGCCCGGACCGCGCCGGGATCAAACCCCCGGCCGTTGTCCGCAATCATAATGCGGCATTCCATCTGGTCGCAAGCCAGTTCAATGCGCACCATCGAGGCCTGGGCGTATTTCACCGAATTGGTGAGCGCCTCCTTGTAGGCCAGAAACACATTGTGCCGCACTTCGGCATGGATGGAACCTGCCGGCAATTCCGAGGGGGCGATGAACTCATACTGGCGCGGCATTTTTTCAAACAGCTCGTCGGTGCGCCGGTTCATGTATTCCACCAGGCTGTGCAGGGAATCGTTTTCGGGGCGCACCGCCCAGACAATCGCTTCCAGCGACTGGGTCATTTCGCGCGCGGCGGTGGAAATTTTCCGGGTCTGTTCGCGCAATTCTTCCGGGCTGCCGGAATTGTCGCCGGCCATGTCGCCCAGCAACGCCACTTCGGTGAGGCTCGCGCCCAGATCGTCGTGAATGTCCCGCGCAATGCGTGAACGCTCCCGTTCCAGCGCGCGCTCCCGTTCCAGCGCCGCCAGCCGCCGGCGCGTGCGGTTGCGCTCCAGTTGCCGCGCCGCCAAACCCGCGCTCCCCAGCAATCCCAGCGCCAGGCCAAGCTGGAACCACCGGGTTTCCCAAATCTGCGGTATTACTTTTAAGGTGAGCGTGGCATCCTGCTTGTTCCACACTCCGTAATTGTCACAGACCTTCACCCGGAAGACGTAGTCGCCCGGTGGCAGCCGGCTGTATTGCGCGGACCGGCGCGCCCCGGCTTCGACCCAGTCCTTGTCCAAGCCTTCCAGCCGGTAACTGAAACGCAGCCGGTTTGGCGACAGGATGTTGGGGAAGGTGAAATAAAATTCCAGGCTCCGCACCCCCGACCGGATTTTAAAAGCCGTGCCGGCGGGCGGGGACATCAGTTGGCCATCCACGCGGATTTCTTCAATGACCGGCGGCCAGGTTTGCGGATGGCGGGGCAGGGTGGCCGGGTCAAACACCACCAGCGCCGAGCCGTCGGGAAACCATAATTTCCCGTCGGCCGACCGGGCGGCTGACGGCTGGCTGCCGCCCGAACAGACTTTATACGGCAAGCCGTCCGCCTGGGTCACGCGCCACGGAACCGGCGGCAGCCCGCCGGGTTGGTAATCCAGCAGCGCCTTGCGGGCGTAACCCACAATGCCGTTTTCGGAACCGAACCAAAGATTCCCCGCCGTGTCCGCCTGCATGGAAAAGAAATGGTTGCTCGGCAGACCGTCCTTTTCCCAAGTCCATTCCCGCAAGCCGTTTCCCTTCAGCCGGAACAGGCCGTCACCGTGCGTGGCCGCCCAGATCGAACCGTCCGCATCGGCCAGCAGACTGCGGGTGTTGCCGCCATTGCCCCACCGTTGCCGGAGGCTCGTGCCGCCGTCTTTCGGTGACCAGCGATTGAAGCGCCCGCCATTTTGCACATAAACTCCCTGCCCCTGAACCGCCACCCAAAATCGGCCGGCCGGATCTTGGACAATGGCGTCAACCGGCCCCGCCGGCAGTCCGTTTTGGCGGGTGAATTTTTCCGACTTGCCGCCGCTGATGACGGTTATTCCGTTCATGGTGCCGGCCCACACGCTTCCCTGCGGGTCTTCATAAAGGGCAAAGACCGGCGTATTGCCGGCTGGCTTCTGCTCCAATTGAAACTGGCCGTTCTGAAAACGGAACAGCCCGGCGCTCGTTCCCGCCCAGAAATTGCTGCGACTGTCCTCAAACAGGGCGTTGACCTGTTGGCCGGCGAGCCCGGCGGATTCGCCATA
This sequence comes from uncultured Verrucomicrobia subdivision 3 bacterium, assembly GCA_903872345.1. GTDB lineage: Bacteria > Verrucomicrobiota > Verrucomicrobiia > Limisphaerales > UBA11358 > UBA11358. The sequence goes on from CAIQKM010000187.1 coordinate 94,848, forward strand.
ACTCCGGGCGTTGGCATCTTCCCAGCGGAAGACCCCGGCCCCGTCCGTTCCGCCCCAGACACTCCCGTCATGACGCACGCAAACGGTGAGCAACACGTTCTGGCCGTTGGCCGGCGGCAGGGAATGGGTGTTCACCGGCCGCGGCACGGCCTGGCGCAGCCCCGAGGTGCGGGTGCCAATCCAGACGGCCGATCCCTCATCCTCGGTGAGACACAAGGTTTCCGCCTGGGAAAACGAAGGGTCGGCGAGCAGATTTTGCCAGGTGCCGCCCGCCGGGCGAAAGAAGACGCCCGTACCCAGGGTGCCGCACCAGAGGTTGCCGTCGTGATCTTCCAATAGCGCTCCGGGGCGCGAACGCCAGGTGGTCTGCGGCCAGGGCAGCGGTTCGGGATCTGCCGTTACCGTGCCATCCTTAAAATGCAGAATCCGGGTGCCGGCGTTTTCGTCGTTTTGCGATGCCAGCCAAAGCCCGCCATCCCGGGCCGCCGCCAGCGCCCGGAGGGAATCCGGCAGCCCGGCAACGTCCTCCACCACCTGACATTTGCCCGCTGCCAGCCACCCCAGCCGGCCGGGCTCCGCCAAAAACCAGACCCGACCGTTGGTTGTGGCCAGCACTTGCGGAATATTCAACGAGGGCAGTCCATTGGTAAACGCTTCACACCGGCCATTCTTGACCCGGATCAGGCCGTCCTCATGCGTGCCCAGCCACAAATTTGTTTCCGTATCCACCGCCAGCGAGAGGATGCTGCTGCCGCGGGAGGCGCCGTCCAGATCCACGGTGGTGAAGGTGCCGTGTTCGTATTTGGACAGATTCCCGCTCTCCGTCCCGATCCACAACGTTCCCCGCTGATCGGTGGCCAGGCTGATGATCCGGTTGTCCATCAGCACCGGCGTATTGTCCCAATTGAAAACCACAAACCGAATGCCGTCAAACCGGGCCAGTCCGTGGCGGGTGCCCACCCAGACATAGCCATCCGGGGTGCACACCACCGCATTGATGCAGGTGCTCGGCAGCCCTTCATCCACGTCCCAATTGTGGACCAGAAAATCCTGGCCCGGCGGGCTGTCGGCCATGGCGGTCAGGGTCAGCAGCCACGCGGCGAGGAGTCCGGTCACGTACCGGCACCTGCGGCGCTGGGGGCGGGTAAGGTGTTGGTTCCGGGTGGTCATGGGCGGATTCTTATTCACCCTGCGGTTGAGTACAAGCCAAGATAACAGCCCGGCCGCCGGTTGATACCCCCCAAAGATGCGACTGTCAGTCTTGTCCCGTTTGTTAAGGTGCCTGCATGACCCGCTCCCAAAATATCGTTTTTGACCCGCTGTCATCCGCCATTGCCGTTCCCTAATCCAACGTTCCCCCCATCAGCCAACCGCTAAAAATGAAAACTCAAAACTACCAACGCACCTCCGCTTCAACCTGGGCGGTTCCCCTTCTGGCCGGGTTGTCGCTCGGCCTCGCCACCGTCGCTCCGGCGGCGAACTTCGCCTGGTCCACCGCTCCCGCCAACGGCAACTTCGGCGGCAACAACTGGACCAGCGGCGCCGTTCCCGGCGCGGCCGCGACCACCCCGGTGACCAGCAGCAGTCTGTTTTTCGGCACGTCCAGCCTGACGACGCTGACGAACAACGACAGCGCCTTCACTTTTGCGGGCATCACCTTCAATTCCGGGGCCAACGCCTTCACCATTAACAGCAATGCGTTCACCCTCACCGGCGGTATCACCAACAGCAGCACGAGCCTGCAAACCATCAATGCACCCATTGCCTTGAGCGGGGTCAACTCGGTGGCCGGCGGCGGCAATGTCACGCTGGGCGGCATTGTCAGCGGCACCGGCACCCTGGCCATGACCGGCGCGGGCGTACTGTCTTTGACCGGGGCCAATACCTATAGCGGCGCCACCACGGTCAGCTCCGGCGAACTGGATATTTCCAACTGGGGTGCTTCCGGCCTGGCCGGCATCACCGTTGGGAACACCGCCACCACGGCCATCATGGGCGTCAAGGGCGGGACCCTCGCACTGGGAGCCAATACCTTTGTCATTGGCAGCGGCACCACTTCTGCCTTTGTCGGCACGGTGAATCAAACCGCCGGCACGGTTTCCTTTACCGGCGGCACCGCGATGCTGATGGGCAACGGCACCAACACCGTGGCCAATTACAATCTCAGCGGGGGCACCCTCAGCAGCGGTACCTACGCCGCCAACAGTCGCGGCGTGATCCTGGCGGTGAACAACGGTTGTTCCGCCACGTTTAACCTGAGTGGCTCCGGGGTGTTATCCCTGCCGTTTGCCACCTTGGAAGTGGGTCGTTCGGACAGCGCGGCCACCGGCGGCACGGCGGTGTTTTCCCAGACAGGCGGTTCGGCCACGCTCGGCTATTTGTATGTCGGTGGCTACAGTGGGGCGGGTGGCACCACGGCGACTTTGAGTCTTACCGGCGGCACTTTTGCAGCCACGAATTTCCCGGTTCTGGTCGGTGCGGCCAATAGCACCGCCACGCTGACGCTGGGCAGTACCGCACAAGTTACACTCCCCGCCTTCCCCGCACCCGCCGGCACGGCCAATCTGACCCTCGACTTTACGACCGGTTACCTGGCTCCCGTCGCTTCGAGCATTAATTACCTCAGTGGTTTGACCCATGCCTATCTGACAGCCAACGGGGCGAACATCAATGTGCCCGCCGGCATTAACATCACGGTCGGCCAGACCTTCCAGAACGCCACATCTCAAACCGGTGTCTTGACCAAGTCGGGTGCAGGTATTCTGAAACTTACCGGCAACAGCACCTACACCGGGGCGACGACCGTCACCGCCGGCGAATTGGTGGGCGTGACGGGCGGTTCCGTGGCCAGCAGCGCCGTTTCGCTGACACCCGCCTCGGGCGCGGCCGCGTTGGGCGTCTATTATGCCGGCACCAATGGCCAATGGACCGTCTCCAGTCTGGCATTTAACACCGGCGGCACCGGCACGGGTTTGGAATTTGCCTTTGGCACCACCCCCAGCACCACGGTCGCGCCGCTGGCCATTACCGGCGCTTTGACTTTTAACTCCACTCCCACCGTGACGGTTGATCCGGCCAATCTTGTGTCCGGCGCCTCCTATCCGTTGCTGGTCGTTGGCGGCACGGTTCCCGCCACCGGCGTACCCACCACCGCCAACATCGGTCGCGGACTGACCGGCACCCTGGCTTGGGGCACCGGTGCACCGTATTCGACCAAGACCCTGGTCTTGACCGTGGCCGGCACCGCCACCGCGCCCCTGAATTGGAACAGTTCCACTGCCGGCAACTGGGATGCCAATGACTCCACGAATCTGGTCTGGAAAGACAGTTCCAGTCCCACGCCTCTGGCGGCCTATTATCAAGACAGCGGGTTGATCGGCGATCAAGTGTTCTTTAGCGACAATAATATTGCCGCCAATACCACGGTGACGCTGATCGGCACCGTTAATCCGGCCAGCGTGACCTTTAACACCACCAATTATAGTTATACGGTTTCCGGTTCCGGTGGCATTGCCGGTCCGGTGGCGTTGGCCAAGAACGGCGCCGGCGCCTTGACCTTGTCCACGGCGAATACTTACAGTGGTGGGACCGCCATTAACCAAGGCACCGTGAACACCGGCGTCGCGGGCGGCCTCGGTATTGCCCCGGTCAGCATTGCCAGCGGCGCGGCCCTGAACCTGACCACCGGCAATACCACCTACGCGGGTCCCAACGCCGGCATCAGCGGCGCCGGCACGGTCAACGTCACCACCGGTTCCGGCAGCTCGTCGGTACCGTTGAACGGTGTCAATTCCAGCTTTACCGGCGCAGTGAATGTCGGCACCAATTCCACCGGCGGCAAAGTCCAGTTGCAGGGCCCCCTGGCCAGCACCGCCACGGTCAATGTCCTCTCCAATACCACCGTTTACGTGGGCGCCGCCGTTACCAATCCGGCCAGCATTATTCTGTATGGCGGCACGCCCGGCGAATCTTTGGGCCAGCTCCGCGTTGAAGGCGGGGCCGTCTGGTCCGGCCCCGTGACTTTGGCCGGACCCATTTTGGGTGCCACCAACGGTACGGTCGGCGCGAACAGCGGCACCGGCACCATCACCGGCAACATCGGCCAGACCGGCGGCGCGCAAACCCTCATCAAAGTGGGTGGCGGCGGGGTGGTGCTCGCCGGGGCGAACACCTACACGGGCGGCACGGTGGTCAACGTCGGCACCCTGACCTTGCTGGGCAACCAGACCGGGGTCACGGGCGGCATCTTTGTCGGCACCAATACTTCCTCCGCCGCTTTGAATATTGGCAGCGGCACCCAGACAGCCTCCACCGCCATCGCGGTCAGCGCCACCGGCACCAACCTCTTGGGCAACACGGTTCAGGTTCAGACTGGCGCCTCGCAGTACGATACGATCAACGTCACCGGCACCAACGGCTATCCGACCTATGTGACCAACAACGGCCCGCTCCAGATTGGCCGTGACTCTGGCTTTGCCCTCAATCCTTATGCCTATTGGTATCAGAACACGAATATGACGGTGGCGGCCAACGGCGGTTATCCCGCCAGCCTCAGCATCTACTCCAACGCCTCGCTCACCTACGCGGGTGTCAATCCCATCGCCTTCATTCCCGGCAATGCCAACTCCAGCGGATCGTCCACGTTTAACGTGACCGGCGGTTCGCTCATCACCGGCCAGGGATTTACGTTCACGACCGCCACCAGCGGCTCCTACAACCGCTTCATGCTGCAAAACAGCGGCCAGTTGATCTTTTCCGCAAACGTTCCGGCCCTGACCGCCGGTGATCCCAACGGCCAGTTCCAGATTGGCACCAATGCCACCATCAACACCGCCGGCTATGCCGTCGTTATGGGCACGCCCATTGCCAACATCTCCGGCCAGGCCGGTTCGCTGATCAAGACCGGGGCCGGCACCTTGGAACTGGATGCCGCCAACACCTACACCGGGTCCACCACCATCAGCGGCGGCACTTTGGTGCTGGGGGCGAGCGCCTCGCTGGCCACCACGGCCATCATTCTGACGAACAACGCCACCTTGGATGTGTCCGCGCCCGGCAGTTACAATCTCGCCGCCACGGTGCCGCTGTCCGGCAGCGGCACGGTTGTGGGGGCGTTTTATGACAACGCCGGTTCCCAAATTTATCCCGGCGCCAACGGCCCGGTGGGGACCTTGAGTTTCACGGGTAATGTGAATCTCGCCGGCGGCGACATCTTGAACTTTGACTTCAGCAACGGCGGCAGCAACGACGTCATCAATGTCGGCGGCAGCCTGAACTCCGCCGGCGTCACCACCATCAACCTCGCCAAGTGGCCGCTCGCCAGCGGCTTCGCGATTGGCAACTACGTGCTGATTCAAGCCACCAACGGCTTCACCGGCAGCGCGGCGAATTTCACCCTCGCCAACGCACCTGGTCGGCAGAATTGCTCGATTGTGATCAACACCATCGGCTCGCTTCAGCAGGTGGTGCTGGTGGTCGGTCAGTCCGGTTCGCCCGCCAATCTCGTCTGGCAGGGCGGCCAGAATGGCAATGCCTGGGATGTGCAGGCCACCGCCAACTGGCTGAACACCAATACGCCGGATTATTTCTACTCCGGCGACAACGTGACCTTCTCCAACGTTCCCGCCGCCAATGCCGCCGTGAATCTGGCCGTGACGGTCACGCCCAGCTCGGTGGTCTTTGCCAGTACCAACAGCTACCTCATTTCCAGCGGCTCCGGTTATTATATCAGCGGGGTCGCGGCGGTGACCCAAAATGGTCCCGGCACCGTGGCCTTGGCCACGCTGAATGACTACTCCGGCGGCACGGTTATCAATGGCGGCGTCCTCCAATTGGGCGATGGCATCACCCTCCCCGGTTCCGTGGCCGGCATCATTACCAACAACGCCACTCTGCTCCTGGCCAATCCTTACGCCCAGACGCTCACCAACAACATTCGCGGCTCCGGTTCCTTCCTGGCGGCGGGCACCGGCACGCTGACGGTCAGCGGCAATAATAATTATACCGGCGGCACCCTGGTCAGCAACGGCGTGTTCCAAGCGGCCAGCCTCACGGCGTTGGGCGCGCCCACGGGCGGCGTCGCCGCTGTTGTGAATGCGGGCGCGGATTTGGACTTCCACATCCCCGCGGCCTATGTCCTGACCAATACGGTTACCGGTGCCGGGTCCGTTTCGCAAAGCGCCACCACCGCTTTGACGCTCACCGGTACCAACACCTTCACCGGCGGCCTCACCGTCAATGCCGGCGCGGTTTATGTTGCCAACAACAACGCCGTGGGCACCGGTCCGATCCTGATTGATGACCAAGGTTCGGGCATTTTCTCCCAACTGTTCCTCAAGAATGGCGTGACCATCAGCAATGCCATCACCATCGCCACGGCATCCTCCTATTATCAGGGTATTCTCATGGTGGATACTGGTACTTACGGCTACGGCGGCGCCAATGGCAGCGGCACCGGCAGTGACACGAATGGCGCGACGTTTGCCGGACCGATCACACTCGCACCGGGAACGGTTGGCCATGGCGGTCAGATTTGCGGACCGATCAACGGCACCAACTTCCTTTATATCAACGGCCCCGTGACCAACACCGGCGGCACCGTCACCTCCCGCAACGGCCGGGTGCGTTTCTCCGGCGGCGGCGATTATGCCGTCCTCAACGTGGGCGGCGGCACCGGTTCCATCGGCATTGCCAATGGTCTGGCCACCAATGCTTCGTTGAACGTCTCGGCGGCCTCCGTCTTTGACCTCAACGGGTTTAATCAGACCCTCACCGGTTTGACTTCCGGCGGCGCGGCGAACGCGCTGCTTACCAACAGCGCCGCCACCCCGGTCACACTGACTTTGGATCTGTCTGCCAACAGTTCCTATAACGGTTCGATTGGCGGCAATGTTGAGTTGGTCGAGAACGGATCGGCCGTTCTGAATCTCGCCAATACCAATTCCTACACCGGCAACACCACCGTCAATGGCGGCACGCTCGAATTGGCCCAGCCCTCCATTAATACGAACTCCACCGTCACGCTCGCCAGCGGCGCCACCCTGCAACTGGACTTCACCGGTGTGAACACGGTCGCGGCCCTCGTGCTGAACGGCGTCAGTCAGCCCGCCGGGGTCTATAACAGCACTACGGCCGCGCCTTACATTACCGGCACCGGCTCCTTGCAAATCGGTTCCGGCATCGCCAGCAATCCGACCAACATGACCTTCACCGTCACGGGCAACACCGGCACCCTCACCTGGCCGACGGATCACCTCGGCTGGCTGGTGCAGTCCAACTCCGTCAATCTGGCGGTGCCCGCCGATTGGCAGGATATTTCCAACACCGCCGCCGCGACGAGTTACAGCTTCACCATTGACCCCGCGCAGGTGAATGTGTTCTACCGCCTGCGTCATCCGTAAGCCGGCCACCGGTTGAAATGATTTCCGCCGGTTGGGTCCGGCGGGAAATTGCAAGGTTGCAATTGGGTTGGGTTAGTCCGGTCTGCGGCGGAGGGGTTCGCCGCAGACCGGCATTTTTTTAACAACTGAAATGAAAACGTTTGAAAGCAAGACCGCCCGTAAGGCGGGATTTACCTTGATTGAACTCCTCGTTGTCATCGCCATCATCGCCATCCTGGCGGCCATGCTGCTGCCCGCCCTCGCCAAAGCCAAGGAACGCGCGCAAGCGATCCACTGCGTCAGCAACATGAAGCAGCTCGCCCTCGGCTGGCTCATGTATGCCGGCGACAACACCGAACATCTCGTCCCCAACTGGGTGCTCACCTCCAGCGCTTCGCCGCCGGAATCCTGGGTGGGCGGCAACATGCAGGTGATGCCCGACGCCACCAACCTCATCTGGATTCAAACCTGCAAACTTTATAATTACAACCCGTCGCCGGGCATTTATCAATGTCCTTCCGCCCGGCCGCCTTCGCCCGCCGGAGCCAATGTCACGCCCGTGCGCACCCTGTCCATGAACGCCCGCATGGGCGGTGCCATGCCCGGCGATACCAGTGTGGCCGGCACGGTGAACACCTTCACCGTCACCGCCCAATATTCCGTTTTTCGCAAAACCTCCGACATCGCCAAACCCAGTCCGGTGGATGCCATGACCTTTGCGGATGAAAGCATCCCCTCCGTGGGCGACGGGATTTTCTTTATGTACGGCAACCAGCAGACTACCTGGGTCAACGCCCCCACCGCCCGCCATGGCAATGGCGCCGCGTTCGCCTTTGCGGACGGCCATTCCGAGCGCTGGAAATGGCAGCAGTTAAAAGCCGAACTGCCTTACAACGCCTCCGCCGCCGGCATGGTCGGCGACCTGACCCGCGTGCAAAACGCGGTCTATATTCCGTGAGGACCGTTCACTTCGCGGACATCGCCGCCCGGAGTTCCTGCTCGGCCGCGGGATTCCAATAGCCGCACTCCAGTTGGAAGAAAACCGAGGTGTACGGCACCGTCAGCGGCGTTTTGATCAGCAGCACCTTGAAGGTCTTGCCCGCCTCGTCCAGCTTGCCGATGATCTGCTCGTGCGGCAGCACCTGCGCCGGCCGGTTGGTGAGCAATCCCGCCAGCGCCGCGCGATACGCGCCAATGCCCGGGGCGTTCTTCTCCGTCACAAATTTCATCTCCGCGTCCGTGAAGATCACCGGCTTCACGTGACTGGTTTTCGCCAGCGCGGCCAGCACTTCCTTGACCACCGTCACCTGGTCGGCATCCGCGCAAATCGTCTCAATCCCCGGCGCCGTCTGCAGCGGATACGCGGCATCCGCCACCACAATCCAGTTTCGGTGGCCAAGCAGCGGCAATTCTTCCCGCAAGGTTTCTTTCCAATTGTCGGCGGCAAAGGCAACGGTTGATAAAGTCATAAGTGCTGTGAGATACGCAACGAGTCTGTTTTTCATAATGGATGGATGGTGGTCAAGCGGTTCTCCAGCCTACCCCTTTCCGCCAAACGGCGCAATTCTTTGCGCCGCGCCGCTGCGCCTCCTGACACCGCCGCCCGGTTAATCGTGCGCCGTCCCCGCGCTTTCCGATTGCACCGCCAGACGGATCAGTTGGGCGGTGTTTTTAAGCTTCAGCTTTTGCCGGATATTCAGGCTGTGTACGGACACCGTCTTCTCGCTCACATGAATTTGCCGGGCAATTTCCTTCACGGATTTGCCTTCGCCAAACAGCTGGAAGATTTCAAACTCGCGATCCGTCAGGATCTCCAGCGTCGGCCGCGCCCGGGGGGTGCGACTGGACAGTTGATGCAGCAGCGATTTGGCCATGGTCTGACTGACATAATATTCGCCCGCCAGCACCTGCCGGATCGCCTTGAGCAACTCCCCGGGCGGCTGGTTTTTGGTGACGTAGCCTCTCGCCCCGGCCCGCAGCATTCGTTCGGCATACACCTGTTCATCGTGCATCGAGAAGGCCAGCGCCATCAACTCGGGGTGGATGGCGATCAAATCCTTCACCAGTTCCAATCCGTTTTTCCCCGGCAAGGTAATGTCCACGAGCACCAGGTCCGGGCGCGCCTGGGCGAAACCGGCCATGGCCACGGTGGCGTTTTCCGCCACGCCGCAGACCGTCAGATCCGGTTCCGCATTGATGATGGTACACAAGCCCACCTGCATGATGGGATGGTCTTCCACCAGCAGGATCCGTTTGGGGGAACCGTTCCGGAGGCTGCCGGTGCGGTTGGATTTGGCGGTTTTGGTCATAAGAATTTGAGGCGGGGAATGAATGCCGCTGAAAAAATCGTCCGGTCCTGGCCGGCGCCGGCGGACTGCGCCGGGGCCAGGCGGCCAGGGGATGGCTTGAAAGTGGCCGGGGAACCGGTTGGCGCGGCGGGGTGAAACGTTGATTTATACACGGCAATTTAAAATAAGGCTTTGACCAGACAAAAGCCGCCCAGCAGCACGCCCGCACAGGACAGGATATGCAGGCCATAAACGAGACGGGCGGGTTGCCGGCGCCCGCACCGGACGAGCAGGGAGGCAACGGATTCAATGGCCAGAAACAGGCCCACGCTGAACAAAATGATTTTCAAGCCGCACCACGCGAGGCCGAATTTGAAGAGCGGCAGCCACGTTGACAAAACCGCCGCTTTAAAAAACGCGCCGGGCCGCCCGGTGGCGTCCGGGGCAAACCAGGCAAAACCCGCCAGGCAGATGCCGAACAGCAACAGAATGGCGCCAAAGGAAAAGTCCTTCGCCGTTTTCATATTGCCGGGTGAAGCATGTTGATTGTGTTTTTATTTAAAGCCGCCCGCCGGGGCCGCGGTTTAACAGCCACAGCAGCAAAATCACCAGCAGCGTCAGCACAATGGTGAACAGCCAGGTAAAAAAACGGATCTGTCGCTGATGCGCCGAGGGTTTCTTTTTCATTCTGGAAAACCCGTCATTGCCCGGCCGAAAGTTTGCGATTTCTGCCAGACGTTTCGCCGGTGGCAACCGGGGAAAATACTCCGGGTGTTCGGTTGGCTTTTATGCCGATGATCAATTGCCGTGGTGGCCAGCCTGTTTGATTTCATAGCCGGGATATAAATTTCATACCCATCCTCGCTCCGCCGTTCGGCGGTTTGTCGCCGCCATCCGCGCATGAGTAGAACAATTATTACTGCTGATAAACAGGAAAATTGTCCTCAGACGCATCTAAGTAAAATGCCTAGTTGACTTAAACATCTCCCGGGGGGAGCTGGCGCTCAGCTATTGAAACTTGGGGCCGTGTCAAGCTGCGCCCCCCAGGCAGCGGGCTGGTCATGACCTTGGGCGGTGCAAGTAGCCAGCAGTGTGGGGGGATTTCAAAAACGGACGGGTTTTGGAGGTTTTTCGCCGGTAAATGTGGTGCGCATAAGAGGACTTGAACCTCTACGCCTTGCGGCACTACCACCTCAAAGTAGCGTGTCTGCCAATTCCACCATATGCGCAACCGGGCGACAACTATAACGGATCGGCCGGCCCGAGTGAAGTGAAAAATGATGCGAATAAAGCGGGGCTGCTACGGGCGCGGCAACTCCGCACTTTTCAAACGCGGGACCTTTGATATACTCCCCGTCCCGCTCCAGCCACCCGGCAGGTATTGCCGGTGTGGCGCGGGGAATCGCATTGTATGGCATTGATTGTTCAAAAGTATGGCGGCACTTCGGTGGGGAACACCGACCGCATCAAGAACGTCGCCGCCCGCGTGGCCAAATACCACGCCCAGGGCGACCAGGTCGTCGTGGTCGTTTCCGCCATGAGCGGCGTGACCGATCATTTGATCAAGCTGGCCAAGGACATCATGCCCCTGCCCAGCGAACGCGAAATGGACGTCCTCCTCGCCACCGGCGAGCAGCAGACCATTGCCCTTACCGCCATTGCCCTGCATAACATTGGCATCAAGGCCGTATCCCTCACCGGCGCCCAGGCGGGCATTGTGACGGATGGTGTTCATACCAAGGCCAAGATCAATAATATTACGCCCAAGGCGGCCCGCGACCTGCTGAATGCCGGCAATGTCGTCATTGTGGCCGGTTTCCAAGGCGAAACCCAGGAAGGTCAGATCACCACGCTCGGCCGCGGGGGGTCCGATCTCACCGCCATTGCGTTGGCCGCCGCCCTCAAGGCCGACCTCTGCCAGATTTATACCGATGTGGATGGCGTTTATACCGCCGATCCGCGCATTGTGCCCACCGCCCAAAAACTGGCGGAAATCTCCTACGACGAAATGCTCGAACTCGCCAGCCTGGGGGCCAAGGTGATGCAGAGCCGCTCGGTGGAATTCGCCAAGAAATTTGGCGTGGTGTTTGAAGTCCGCTCCAGCCTCAACGAAAACCCCGGAACCATTGTGAAAGAAGAAACCAAAAGCATGGAAGGCGTCGTCGTGCGCGGCGTCGCGCTCGATAAAAACCAGGCCAAGATCACGCTCATCGGCGTGCCGGACAAACCCGGCGTGGCCGCCCGGATCTTCAAGGCCCTCGGCGATGCCACGGTGAACGTGGACATGATCATCCAGAACATCAGCCACGGCACCAGCTCCCCGGCCACGGACATCTCCTTCACCACTGACAAGCCCGACCTGCTCAAGGCCCAAAAGGTGATCGACGGCCTCAAAGCCGAGGTCGGCATTCGCGAAGTGACCACCGCCGAAAAGATCGGCAAGCTCTCCATCGTCGGCGTGGGCATGAAATCGCACACCGGCGTGGCCGGCAAACTGTTCGACACCCTCGCGAAGGAAGGCGTGAACATCGACATGATTTCCACCAGCGAAATCAAGATCTCCGTCGTGATCGACCTGGCCAAGGGCGAAGCCGCCCTCAAGGCGGTACACGCGGCGTTTGTGGATTAAACCATTTGCAGGCATGGCGACCCGGATCATTTCCGTCCAACCGCTTCCAGGTTGCCGCCTGCATGTCTCTTTCGCTGACGGATTGGCCGGGATTTTCCCTGTGAACCCCGGCGACGTGGCGGCGTTTTTCTGAAACTGCTGGCCCCGGCTGTTTTCAATGCGGTTGCCATCAATCCCGATTTTGGCTGCGTCGAATGGCCGGGCGGGATTGACCTTTGTCCGGACACCATGCATTAATCCATGGCCGAAATCATTGCTTCGGCGGAAACCTATCAAGCCGTCGCTTTACGCGATGCATCTCGGACCAAGCCGGCGGCTTCCCAAGTAAAGCCGGTCTGAGTGTCGGCCCCGGCGGATTGCAATGCGTTGAGGCTCGTTGACATCCATGCCTTGCGGTTTTAAGTTTGCCTTCGGATGACGGCCATGGGCAAGGGATTGGCAGCGAGAAATTGCAAACGGAGGTTTGCATGAAATCCCTTATTATCCTCATCCTTGCCAACCTGTTCGCGGCGATGTTGGTTGCCGCCGCCATGGTGGCGGCGGATATGGAGTGGTCAGTGGTAGACTCGGCCGGCGTTTTGGCGTTAATGTTTTTTGGCTGCCTGGCTTTCGTCAACTTGGGGTACATCTTATTTGCCTGGAACAAGCGGCGCAGGCGGGCATTCCTCCCATTGGCCTCCTATTTGGTTTTCGCCGGGCTGGCCGCCTTAGTTATGGATTACGGCACAAAATTTGTCTGGTGGAACACCCCGTTACAACCCGATACGTTTTTAACCGGTCAGCGCCGCGCCGATTTGACAGCCGCCGCCATGGCTTTGGATGGAAAAGGTTACTCAGGAATCGCTGACGAAGGGTTGAACATAGTCGCGTTGAGCATAGAAATGTTAGATGGCCACCCACGCCGGAAGGTGGATCAACAAGTGATTAACACCATGAAGCGGTACGGGCTGGTGGAAGCTGACATGGATGATGCGCAGGGGATTGTTCAATTCCTGTTTTGCAATAACCGTCTTAATTGCGAATATATTTGGTCAAAACCCGACCTGACCGCCCAGGACGCCTTGTCCTCCACCATTTTTGATGAGCAAATTCACTGGAATACTCTGACGGCAATCATCCGGCATTTCCAAGGTGGCGAATCGACCAACCGCCCGCCGGAGACGTCCAGAGTGCGGGCTGATTTCCCCTTTATGCAGCTGAAAGCGATGCTGGGTGATGACTTGGTTATTCGTCTTGCCGCCACTGAACCGGGGCAACTTGTTGGGGAGGCAGACCGGAAAGCCGTGCTGGCTGTGTTAAACCGGCAGCGGATGCCAGCCAGCCGTTTGCTGGAAAATCCGAGCGTTACCTATGAAAACTGGGGCACACATGGTTTTAAAAAAGAAGCCCTTTGCTTAAATGGCACCAAATACCGGGGTGGTTTGGATGGCTATTGGGAAGCAGACCAGGTCAAAAAAGTCATGGACGCAGGTTTGGTGACTTATGCGGCGGATGGCCGGCATCTGAAAATCAAGGAGGGGTTGAGTCCCCAACAATCCTACGAAGTGGAATGGGCGCAGGTGGGCATTATGTCACTCGCTTACGGGGAAGTGCTGTCCAAGCGCCAGTTTCCCAAACTCAAAGCCCTCGGGGATCATTGGTACTATTTTTGCCGGTGACTGGCGTTTAACGTTTAAGCCTGATTTTTACCCACTGGACTCGCTCCGGTGACTCGATTATGCTAACCGGCACACCCATTAATTCCGTTTAACACCAATATGATGCAAAGGAATGTTCATCGCGTCTGGATGGCGTTTGCTTTGCTCGCCATGTTTTTGGGCGGCACCGCCGTTCCGGCGGCTGTCACGCTGGCGACTTTGGGTTCGACGGCCCCGACGCCGGGGTTGAGTGACGTGTCCCAGTTAAGCGTTGCGGGGCAGGCCAATAAGCCTGACGGCTTGAATTATTATACGGACAACCAGGTTTCCTACGGCAGCGGTGAGCCAGGCCAAAGCTTTCTTACTCCGGGCGGCGCGACGGGGTTTACGCTGACTTCGCTCACCATGCGAACCGGCGGCGGCACCACCTCCGGAACCACCACGGCCCAGAATTATGTCTTGCACATCTATTCGGTGAGCAACGGCGTGGCCACCCTGATCACAACTTACGGCGCGACCAATTTTACTTTCACCGACGGCGATTGGTTGCAGTGGCGCAATCTCAGCGTTTCGCTGGCCGCCAATTCGCTTTACGCGTATTCGTTTGGCAAAATGTCCACGGCCGTCGGCGGTTGGGAGGCCATGGCGAATGCGGCGACCAATCCCTATGCCGGCGGCGAGCTCGGCATGTTTCCCGTGGCGGGCGGCACGATCACCTTTGGCTCCAGCCACAACTATGATGCGGCCTTTGATGTGGGGCTGGTTTCCACCGGACCGCCGACGGCGCCCGTCGTCACCAATCTGCCCGCGACCACCATTCAAGCCGTCGGGGCGGCGCTTAATGGAAAAATCGTCTCCACTGGCGGCAGCCTGCCTTACGTCACGGTCTATTACGGAACCAACGACGGTTCCACGAACGTCCTGACCTGGTCCAACAGCGTAACCCCTGGTGCGCAGACCGGCAGTTTTTCGACGAACGTCACGGGCCTCAAGCCGAACACGACGTATTACTTTGCGGCGCAGGCATCCAACGCCGTTGGCGTCACCTGGGCAAAGCCTTCATTAAGTTTTGCCACGCCCACGGCCACGCTGCCGTCGGTCACGAACCAGCCGGCGACCGGGATTTCCGCCACCTTTGCCACGGTCAACGGCCAGGTGCTGAACACCGGCAACGAATATCCGATCACCCGGATTTATTATGGCACCAGCGACGGCGGCACCAACCCGGCCGCTTGGGCGAACCAGTTTTCCGCCGGCCCGCAAGCCGGCGCCATCGTGGTTCAGGTCGGTGGATTGACCGCCGGCACGGCATATTATTTTTCGATTTCCGTCTCCAACTCAGCCGGCCTGGCGTGGGGCGGCCCGTCCCAGGCTTTTACCACGCTGGCCGGCCCGCAAAAAACCTCCGTACTGACCTACCATTACAACAACACCCGCCAGGGCTTGAATGCCGGTGAAACGCTGCTCACACCTGCCAACGTCAACGTGGCCAGCTTTGGCAAGCTGTTCAGCTACGCGGTGGATGGCTACGTTTATGCGCAGCCGCTGATACTGACGAACCTGGCCGTTCCCGGCAAAGGCATACGCGATGTGCTCTTCGTCTCCACCATGCATGATACCGTCTATGCGTTCGACGCGAACAGCAATAGTGATGCGAACGGCGGGCTGCTCTGGAAAACCAACCTCGGCATTGCCGCGAATTCGCCGACGCCCGAATATGGCCAGCGCTACCATCCGGGCACGGGCAACCTCGATGTCGTTCCGGAGGAAGGCATGGTGGGCACGCCGGTGATTGACCCGGCCAGCGGCACGCTCTACGTGGATGTTTTCACCCGCGAGGTGCAGGCCGGTGTTTCCACGAACTATTATCATCGCATCCACGCGCTCGATGTCACCACCGGCAATGAACGGTCCTACAGTCCGGTGGTGGTGGCCGGGTCCGTGACCGGAACCGGTGTCAATGGCAGCGGCGGCGTGGCGGGGGCCGGCACCGGGTCGACGATCACTGATGGCGGCCCAACGGTGACCTTTTCGGCCATCCAATCCTGCGGCCGCCCGGCGCTGACCCTGGCGGGTGGCATCTTATATGCCGCCTTTGGCAGTCACGATGACACCGATCCTTACCACGGCTGGGTGTTTGGCTATAATGCCACCAATCTTTCAGTGGCGAGCATTTACTGCACCACGCCCAATGCGCGGCTTGCCGCGTTTGGTTCCAACGCGGGCGAAGGCGCCATCTGGCAGGGCGGCAACGGACTGCTGGTGGATGCCAGCACCAATCTCTATTTCGAAACCGGCAACGGCGCGTTCAGCGCCAACACGAACGGCGGCGATTACGCCGACAGCTTCGTGAAACTCTCGACCGCCACCAACAAGCTTGCCGTCGCGGATTACTTCACGCCCTACAATCAGGCCGCGCTGCAATCGAACGATAGCGATCTCGGCTCGGGCGGCCCCTTGCTGTTGCCGGATTCAGTCGGCAGTGTGGCCCATCCGCATCTGCTGGTCGGCTGCGGCAAGGAGGGGAAAATTTATCTCGTGGACCGGGACAACATGGGCCGGTTCAATTCCGGCGGCGACACCAATGTGCAGGAATTGCCCGGCGCGGTTGGCGGCACCTGGAGTTCGCCCGCCTATTTCAACAACCAGATTTATTACCACGGCAACGGCGACGTGCTGAAGGCGTTCCTGATCACCAATGGGCTCCTGGTGGCCACGCCGGCCTCAAAATCCGCCACCAGCTTCGGTTTTCCCGGGGCCACGCCGACGGTTTCCGCCAATGGCACGAATGGCGGCATTGTGTGGGACATCGACCCGACGGCCTATTTGAGCAGCGGCGCGGCGGTGTTGCATGCTTATAACGCCACGAATGTGGCCATCGAATTATACAACTCCAGCCAGAACCTGGCGCGCGACAATCCGGGGCCGGCGGTGAAAATGGTCCCGCCGGTCATCGCCGGCGGCAAAGTGTATGTCGGCGCCCAATATGCCGTCTCCGTTTATGGCACTGCGATTTTTCTGGCCACGCCGGTCATCAGCCCGGCCGGCGGAAACTTCACCAACGCCACGACTGTCACGCTGTCCGACGCCACGGCCGGCGTTTCGCTCTATTACACCCTGAACGGCACCGCGCCCACCACCGCCTCGACGCTTTACACGGGCCCGTTTGCCTTGACCAACAGCGCGGTGGTGCAGGCCATCGCGGTGGCCAATGGCGCGGTCAACAGCGCGATCGCCAGTGCGTCGTTCGTCAATACGGCGGCCGCGGGCAACGGCACCGGCCTGCGCGGGGAATATTTTGCCAATACATCCAGCGGCAGCCCGTTTGCCGGTTCGCCGGTGCTGGTGACGACCAACGGGACCGTGAACTTCTCGTCGGTCACGAACTGGCCGGGCGCGCCCGTGGGCAGCAACCATTTCGCCGTGCGTTGGACCGGTTCCGTGCAACCGCAATTCAATGAGACTTACAATTTCATCACCACCGCCGATGACGGTGTGAGATTGTTCATCAACGGGCAATTGCTCATCAATGACTGGCTGACCAAGACCAACGCGACATCCCGGACCAATTCCATTTCCCTCGCCGCCCAGCAGTTCTACACGATCGAACTGGATTACTATCAGGAAACCAACAGCGCCAGCGTGACGCTCGCCTGGAGCAGCCTTTCCACCCCGTTGAGCGTGGTGCCGCCAACGCAGTTGTATCCGTTCACCAATCCGCCGCCGACGGTCGCCCTCACCGCGCCGCTGACCGGTGCCAGTTATACTGCGGCCGCCAGCGTCACCCTCAGCGCCGACGCCGATGCGCCGAACAACCCGATCAGCAGCGTTAGTTTCTATGGCAACGGCAGTTTTCTGGGTAGCGTGAGCACCGCGCCTTACACGCTCACGACCACCGGGCTGGCGGCCGGCAGTTACGCTTTGACTGCTGTCGCCACGGATGCCAGCGGTTTGAGCAGCACTTCCGCCGTGGTCAGCGTGACCGTGAACACCGGCAGCGGCCTGGCCTACGGCCTTACAACCACCGCGCCGGTCAAAGCGTTTTTGAATATGCCCGCGACCTACGCCGGCGGCTCTCTCCCAGCGCAATTGTCGCTCACCGGCGTCTTCAGCAACACGGCCGCCATGATTCCGACCAATGGCCTGATTCCCTACAGCGTCAATACGCCCCTTTGGTCCGATGGCGCGCTCAAAACGCGTTACCTTGCCATCCCGAACAACGGCGGCCCGCTGACGCCCGACCAGCAGATCGGGTTCGATCCGAACAATCCCTGGACGTTTCCCGCCGGCAGCGTGTTCGTAAAGACCTTTGAGCTGAATACCGACACCACGAACCCCAACGTCAGGCACCGGCTCGAAACGCGCCTGATTGTGCGCGACAACAACGGCGGCGTTTACGGCGTCACTTACAAATGGCGCGCCGACAACAGCGATGCCGACCTGCTGTCGGGCAGCCTGACCGAGGCCATCACCATCACGAACGCCGGCGGCACCACCACCCAGTCATGGTACTACCCCAGCCCCGCCGACTGCCTGACCTGTCACACGGCCGTGGGCGGCTACGTGCTCGGCGTGAAGACCCGGCAATTGAACCTCAATCAAACCTATGCCGCCACCGGCGTAACCGACAATCAATTGCGCGCCTTGAACCGCCTCGGCTGCTTTAATCCCGCGTTTGATGAAGCCGCGATCCCCAGCTTCCAGCAGCTTGCCGCCCTCACCAATCTCGCCGCGTCCCTGGAACAGCGCGCCCGATCCTATATTGACGCCAACTGCTCGCAATGCCATCAGCCCGGTGGCACCGGGCCAACCTTTGACGCGCGTTACACCACGCCGCTGGCCAGCCAGAACCTCATCAATGGCGGATTGGACTCAAGCGGTTTCGCCATGATCGTGCCCCAGGATGTCTGGCGCTCCGAAATTCCGCCGCGCCTGAACACCAACGCGCCTGCCGTCCGCATGCCGCCGCTCGCCCGCAATCTCATTGATACCAATGCCGTCCAGGTGATTCTCGACTGGATCAACAGCCTGCCCGGCACCCCCGCCCAGGCGCCGCCCGGCATCACCCCCAACGGCGGCAATTACTTTAAGTCCGTCGCCGTCGCCCTGGTGGCCCCGGACACCAATGCCACGATCTATTACACGCTCGACGGCACCACGCCCACAACGAACTCGCTGCTGTATGCCGGTTCGTTCAACGTGTCCGGCAACGCCACCGTTGCCGCCAGCGCCTGGCGAACGGGCTATAATAACAGCGTGGCCGCCACCGCCTTGTTCTATATCACGCCGGTGCAATTCACCGCCGCGAACTTTGCCACAAACCGCCAGTTCCAATTGGGCTTCCTGGGCGCCACGGGCAGTAATTACGTGCTGCAGGCCAGTACAGACCTGCTGAATTGGACGGCGATCAGCACGAATGCCGCCACCACCAACGCCTTCTACCTGTACGATCCGTCCGCGACCAATTTCCGCCAGCGTTTCTACCGTGTGTTACAGCAATAAGCATCGCCGGCAGCCGGGCTCGGCCTTCACTTTGATCGAGTTGCTGGTGGTCATCGCCATCATAGCGATACTCGCCGCCCTGCTGCTGCCCGCGCTGGCGGCGGCGAAAAAGAAAGGGCAGCAGGCGGTCTGCCTTTCCCAGCTCAAGCAAATCGGCCTCGCCTTTGCCGTTTATCTGACGGATAACACCAGCCATTTCCCTGACCGGCGCGATTTGAAATCCGCGCTGGCCGGCGGTTACCATCCCTGGACCAGCTGGCCGCCGTCCGATCCCCGCGGCGGCTGGGCGGCCATGGTGTTCAAAGATTCCGGCACCAGCGATGCCCTGTGGTCCTGTCCGGCGGCCGCCAATTCCACCACCGGCAACGCCATTCAATCGCTGCAGGCCGGTTCAACCAATGCCAATCCGCCGAGTGTGCGCTACTGGTTGTGGCGTTTTGACCGGCCGGACGACCCGGTGGGGCAGGAGGATTTCTGGGGCAAGTCCGACGCGCAGGCGGTGGCCGATCTGGTGGCCGCCGCCGTCACGGATGCCACGCTCGGAACGGTGAATGGTGCGAGCGACGTGGAACTGGCGGTGGATCCCTATTTCCCCGCCACCATTGCCACCGTGCCGCCGGAGTTGAAAGGGCACACCATCCATGCCGGCGGCCGCTGCCGGGTTTTCCTCGACAACCACGTGCAGTTCATCAAGGATGCGCGCACGCCGCTGCCCTAGGCGGGAAGCATGCTGAAGACGCTTAAATTTTGGCTGGCAATCCAGTTTGTGGCCTGGGAACTCCTGGCGCATGCGAACGACTTTTCCGCCACCAATTCTCCCGCCGCGCGGTTCCAAAGCACCGAAAAAGTCCGCGCCGAATGCCTGGCTGGCCGCCGGATGATCTGCGGAAAAATCCTGCGCGTGCTGCCGGACGGGCTCATCGTCGAAAGCGGCTACCCGGATTTGCTGCGGTCGCCGCTGACCGATTCCTGGCTCGTGTCCGGCACGGTTGCCGTCCGGCCCGCGCCCAATTTGATTGAGAGCCAGGAGCCTGGAGCCGTATGTGTCGGCACCGTGTTTCTGACCGACCTGCCCAAGGCCCGGGGCAAAAAGCCGAAGCCGTACGACTATGTGATTCTGCTCTCGTATCCGGCCGGGGAAACGACTTATACCTCCGTCGGCACGCTGCAAAAGAGCGGTCGCCGTTTTACCGGCACACTCGCGGCCGCCGTCGGGTTCCGGGTGGCCCAAGCGCGCTGGACGGACGTGCCGTTGCATCTGCCGCCTACAGCAACCGGCCCCATCCCGAAGTTGCTGTCCCAAACCGGTGCATTTTGCGATGTCACCAATCTCATACCATCGCGGTTTCTGGTGCCCTATGATTTGAACGTTCCCTTCTGGTCGGACGGCGCGGACAAACAACGCTGGGCCTGCGTGCCGCCGGGCGAAATCATTCATTTTACACCCACCGGCGAATGGATGTTTCCGCCGGGCACCATCTTCGTAAAACATTTTGAAATCGCCACCAACGCCGCCCATCCCGCCGCCCGCCGCCGCCTGGAAACCCGGTTGCTCGTGTGTGATGCCGCCGGCGGCGTCTATGGCGTCACCTACAAATGGCGGGCTGACAACAGCGATGCCGACTTGCTGGAGACCAACCTTGCCGAAGCGATCAACATCAAAACCGCCGCCGGGTGGCGGCCGCAACCGTGGTATTACCCCAGCCGCGCCGATTGCCAGACCTGTCATACGCCGAATGCCGGGTTCGTCCTAGGGGTAAAGACCCGGCAGTTGAATCGGGACTTCAAATACCCGGATGGCCAGGTGGAAAATGAGCTCGTCGACTGGGACCGGCGGGGCCTGCTTGATGCGGAAATTTCCCCCGCCAGCATCAAACTATTCCCCCGACTCGCGCGCGCCGACGACCCGTCACGCAGTCTGGCCGACCGCGCGCGCTCGTATCTGGACGCGAATTGCGCGAATTGCCACCGGCCGGAAGGCACCGTGGCTGGTTTTGACGCCCGCTACGACACGCCCCTGGCCAAACAAAACATCGTCGACGGCCATGTGCTCATTGACCAGCGGATTGACGGCGCGCGCGTGGTGGCGCCCAACGATGTCTGGCGCTCGATTCTGCTGATGCGCGTGAACACGTCCGACGGCTACGCGATGCCGCCGCTGGCACGCAACACGATTGACACCGCCGGCGCGGCCTTGTTGCGCGCCTGGATCACCAGCCTGCCTGGGCCGCACGTGCTGCCACCGCCGGAGATTTCGCCGCCCGGCGGGCATTTTTCCAAGGCGGTTGCCGTTCGCCTGAAAAGCGAACCGGGGGCAAAGATTTATTACACGCTGGATGGCACTGTGCCGACCACGGAGGACCTGCTTTATCACCAGCCGTTCACCCTGAAAAAGCCGACCATTGTCCGCGCCAACGCCTTCAAGGAAGGTGCCACCCGGAGCATCACGGCCAAGGAATTCTTCCTGTTCCGCCAGCCTTGACCAGTCTCACTTTGCCCCGGGAATAACCACGACGCCCCAGGGGCTCCCGGGCGATGGCACGCGGGCGATTTCTTTTTCCGTGGCCAGGTCCACCACCGATACGTCGTCCGACGGGCCATTGGCGGTGAACAGAAATTTTCCGTCCGGCGAAAACGCCATGCCCCAAGGCCGTTTGCCCACCGGAATCACATTCAGCAACTCATACGTGTTTGCGTCCAGCACCACGACGGTGCCGGCGCGGCCGGTGGTGGCATAGACTTTTTTGCCATTCGGCGAGACTTTCACTGTCATCGGCCGCGAGCCTTTGGGCAGGGTGATGACTTTGACCACGCTTTGGTTGGCCGTGTCCACGACGTTTAGTTCGCCCACGGATTCCGAGGGAATGAACGCACGCGAACCGTCCGGCAAAAAGGCCACGCTGCGCGGGCGCGGATGCACCGAAATATGCGCGAAAACTTTATATGATTGGGAGTCAATGGCATAAACATCACCAGCCGTTTCGCAGGTCACATAGAAGAATTTTTCGTCCGGACTCAGGCCCACCCCTTCCGGCTCGCGGCTGACCGGGACAAACGTGATGGGTTCGCCGTTGGTGGCGTTCAGGATGGTGGCCACGCCGACATCTTCGTTCGCTATGTAGATGCGCGAGCCATCGGCGTTCAGGATGAAATTCTCCGGATCGGATCCGGCGGCAAACTTGCGGAGCAGTTTTTTTTGCGCCACATCCACCAGGCCGATGCCGTCGGCGGTTTTATCGGCCTTGACCAGATCGTCGTCGTCCCCGGCATTCTTTTTAAGGAGAGGATTCCCGTGCGCATCCAGTTGCGGTGGCGGCTCAATCGGGGTGCCGCTCAAGGCAACGTAGACGGTCTGGCCGTCCGGACTCACCCGGATGCCACGCGGTCGTTTGCCCACCGGGATATGGGTCACCACCCGATAATCCGCGCCGCTGATGACGGTAAGGTCGCCGACTTTTTCGTTGGAAACAAAAACCTGATAGTCTCCCGCCGTCGCCCAACCGGCCAATAGGAGCGATAAACAAATCATCCGCAGCGGCATAATGGTTTTCATGAGTTTTACTTTAACGGGCGGCAATAAAGAATACGATTTCAATTTCGTGCTGACTGCAAATGCAGAATTTTCATTTGACTGCCGGGGCCGGAGCCTTATCTTGTCCCTGTGAATCGCAATCTGAACCTGCTGCTTGTGAACGCGCTGCTTACCGGCGCGGCAGCCGGGTGTTGATTGTTCACGAACTTTATCAAACCCACTGCCGGCCCGGCGGTGGGTTTTTTGTTTATCCCAGACCGCCGGACGGCAATAATACGAAAGCCATAGATCATGCAAAAAGACCCGTCAAAGAAATATCGTGCGTATCCGCCGGTGGTCCTCCCCGACCGCCAGTGGCCCAACCGTGTCCTCACCGCCGCGCCGCGCTGGTGCAGCGTGGATTTGCGCGACGGCAACCAGGCCCTCGCCGTGCCCATGAACGTCTCCCAGAAACTGGAGCTGTTCCAGACGCTCGTCAAAATCGGGTTCAAGGAGATCGAGGTCGGCTTTCCCTCGGCGTCCAACACGGAATTCACCTTCAACCGCCGCCTCATCGAGGAGAAACGCGCGCCGGATGACGTGTGGCTCCAGGTCTTGGTGCAGGCCCGCGAGGATTTGATCGAACGCACGGTGGAATCGCTGATCGGCGCCAAGCGCGTGATCATCCACATGTACAATTCCACCTCGCCCGCCCAGCGCCGCGTGGTGTTCGGCAAGTCCAAGGACGAGATCAAGGCCATTGCCGTGAATGGAGCGCGCATGATCAAGGAGCGTCTCCACCGGCTCAAGGGCACGGAAATCATGCTCCAATATTCGCCGGAAAGTTTCAGCGCCACGGAAGTGGAGTACGCCAGGGAAATTTCCGAGGCGGTCATGGATGTCTGGCAGCCCACGCCGGAGCACAAAATGATTTTGAACCTTCCGGACACCGTCGAGGTCGCCATGCCCAACGTCTATGCCGACCAGATCGAATGGATGTGCCGGAACATCAAAAACCGCGACTCGCTCATCATCAGCTTGCACACCCACAACGACCGTTATACCGGCGTGGCGGCCACGGAACTCGGCTTGCTCGCCGGCGCGGACCGCGTGGAAGGCACGCTCTTCGGCAACGGCGAACGCACCGGCAACCTGGACGTCGTAACCGTGGCCTTGAATTTGTTCATGCACGGCATCGACCCGAAGCTCGACTTCTCGAAACTCAGTTCCATCGTCGAGGTGTACGAACGTTGTACCGGCATGACGGTGCCGGCGCGCCAGCCGTATGCGGGCGAATTGGTGTTTACCGCCTTCAGCGGTTCGCATCAGGACGCCATCAAGAAAGGTCTGGCCGAGTGGGAAGGCGGCTCGCGCACCCATTGGGATGTGCCGTATCTCACGATTGACCCGGCGGACATCGGCCGCGAATACCGCGAAGTGATCCGCGTGAACTCGCAGTCCGGCAAAGGCGGCGTCGCTTACCTGCTCGAAAGCGAATTCGGCATTGAATTGCCCAAAGACATGCAGCGCGAGTTCGGCCCCATCGCCAACGACGCCGTGGACAAGCTCGGCCGCGAAGTCAGCGGCGCGGAGCTCAAGGCCATGTTCTGGCAGGAATATGTGGAGCGCGATGCCCCGTGGAAACTCGGCACTTTCCGGACCACGAGCGACAATGGCAAAGTGTCGTGTGAGGCCACCTTGCTCCGGAATGGCGAACTGGTCACCATCGCCGGCCATGGCAATGGTCCGCTGGCCGCGCTGGTTCATGGCTTGGGAACGACCGGAACACACTTTGAGATCACCGGTTACAGCGAGCACGCGTTAAGCGCCGGCGAAACCGCCGCCGCCATTGCGTACATCCAGATCAAGACCGCCGACGGCAAGTCCCGCTGGGGCGCCGCCGTGGATACGAATATTGAGCTGGCGTCGGTCAAAGCGGTGTTGAGCGCGCTCAACCGGCTGTAATTCCAACCGGTGGCGGCGGGCGCTCCTACTCGCCGCCATCCGGTCGTCAATTCGGACGATGAGCCCTGTGCGTTGGGATTACCGGCGGGATGAACCGAAGAAGTGACTGACAATTTTGCGCGGCGAACAAACTATCAGCTTGGCCACATCGCACCTTTCCAGCACTTCGCCCAACAACTGCTGGTCGATGTCCTTGATATGGCTGTCATTGCTGATCAATAACGTCGCGTTTGCCAGCGCGGACTCCGCGATGACAAACGAGTCATGCACTTCCTCCTCGGGAACCAGCCCCTTGGCCCGGATTTTCCGGGCGGTCTCCTCAACTATTCCATGCCCCACCGGAACACAGTTGATCGGTTGAAATCCCCACTTGCCGCGAATGCCAATCAAAGCTTTATATGCCAGTTCTTGGGCAAGCTTGGTTTCCCCCTCATGGTAAATCGTTGCGAGCTCCTGAATAACTGTCGGCGGAACAATAATTACGGATTTTGGGAGCTTTTTACGAATGGTAGCAAGGCAATCGAGAACCGTCTCGTTCCCGTCAGCCAAATCCATCAATACGTTGGTGTCAACCGCGAGTAACGCCGGATTTGGGACGATTGGTTTCGCCATAAATAATGGCCATGCCTTGTTCCAACAGGGAGTCCCGCTTGCGATCCGAAAACTTGTTCGCCTTCGCCCGGGCCTTTTCGGCAATGACGGTTCCGCGAGACTTCTCGGTTTGTGCGGCAGCTTTCATAAATACTTTTGTTTAATGCAACCGCAACCACTTGCGGCTGACCCAAGAATATTCCCACGTAACCGCAAAATCGCAACCGCAAAATCATGGGGGGAACGCCACTTGACGAACCCGCCGTCACCGGCGGATAATCCGGCGCGTGAATCTCCGTGTATTGCTGACTGGTGGTGCGGTGGCGGCGCTCATAGTGCTCGCCGCCGCCTGTGCCCACCAACCAAAGGTGACCGTTGTTACATCGTCATTGCCGGCGACGCCAACCGTGACACCAACACCGGCAATGGCAGCCCCGGCACCCGGCAGTCTTACGCTGGTTACTTCGCCGACCGTTTATGCGCCGGATATGACCCACGCCCGTGATCCGTTGCCCGACAGCGTGCTCTTTTGGGATGCGGCCATGAAGACGATGGACGCCTCTAATAATCAGGAGCAGGCGCAATTTGTTTTTAACGTTACCAATGTCTCCACCGATCCGGTGACCATTATCAGCGCGCTCCCCTCTTGCCATTGCACCCAGGCCGAACTGCCCGCCACGCCTTGGATTCTGCCGCCCGGCGTCGGCGGCCAGATCAAGGTGAGTGTCGATCTGCGCGGCAAGATGGGCACATTATATAAAAGCGTCGCGGTCACCACCGACAAAGGCATGAAAAACCTGGTCGTGGGCATCAATATCCAGCCCGCTCCCGAGCATGTCATGACCGAGGCGGAACTGGAAAACGGCATTGCCGCTTCCAAAGTGGATCGCCAAGCCGTTTTCAAAGGCGACTGCGCCCAATGCCATAATAAAAATCTCGCCGGCAAGTACGGACCGCAACTGTTCGCCGTCACCTGCGCCATCTGTCACGAGGCCACGCACCGGGCCAGCATGGTGCCGGACCTGCACCATCTCACCGGTCCGACCGGCGTGGAATTCTGGCGCGTATGGATCACTTCCGGCAAACCCGGCTCCCTCATGCCGGCGTTCGCCAAAGCCCAGGGCGGCCCGCTGGACGATGTTCAAATCGCCTCGCTCGCCCAATATTTGAACGCCATCTACCCGCCCACGGTCAATCATTGAGCCGGCGGCCGGGCGGATTCAAAATGGCGGAGCGCGGCTGTCTCAGCCGCAGCGTGCCGCCAGACCGGGCCGCGTTGAACTTCTTATGCCCTCGCCGTCCCGCCGACATGCTGCACGCAAACTCCGCCGCCATCTGGCTTGTCCACGCGCTGCGGCTGAGACAGCCGCGCTCCAGGGGCAAAATGCACCCCGGGAATCGCCAATTGGGGGGATTCACCTTGACGAAACCTTTATCCCTAACGGAAAATTACTGTTCATGAATTTACGATTTTTGATGGCCGGCGGACTGGCGGGATTGTTGCTGGTGGCCGCCTGCGCGCATAAGCAGCCGGTGAAGCCGGCTACCGCCGCTCTGCCGGTGGTGGCCAAGCCCGCGCCCGCCCCTGCCCCGGTGATCGCGGCGGCTCCGCCCACGGGGGCGGCGGTTGCCACCACGCCCAGCTATGTGCCGGATTACAACCATGCCGGCGATCCGCTGCCCGATAACGTCCTCGCCTGGGACGCCCTGTTAAAAAACCAGGATGTGACCAACGGCCTGGACGTTGTGAAATTCTCCTTCAGTTTCACCAACATCACCACCGGTCCCGTGACCGTCATTTCCGTCCACCCATCCTGTGGTTGCACCACCGCGGAACTGCCGCCCACGCCCTGGCTGCTGCCGGCCGGCACGAGTGGCGAGATCAAGCTCAACGTTAACATTCAGGGTAAGATCGGCACGCTGTTCAAATACGTCACCGTCACCACGGATAAGGGCACCAAGAATCTTAATCTGCGCATCAACATCCTGCCGGAGCCCGTTGTCAAAATGACCGATCCCGACATCGAGAACGGCATCGCCGTCTCCAAGGTGGACCGCCAAGCCGTTTTCAAAGGCGACTGCGCCTCGTGTCATAATAAAAATCTCAACGGCAAATACGCCCAGCAATTGTTCGCCGCCGCCTGCACCATCTGCCATGAAGCCGAGCGCCGCGCAACCATGGTGCCGGATCTGCGCCATCTCAAGGTGCCGACCAATCCCGATTTCTGGCGCGTGTGGATCACCTCCGGCAAGCCCGGTTCCCTCATGCCGGCCTTCGCCAAGGCGCAAGGCGGTCCGCTGGACGACATCCAGATCGCTTCGCTGGCCCAGTATCTGAACGCCATTTACCCCTCGACCGTGCCGCTCCCGCCGGCGGGAAAGTGAGGGGTGCGGCTGTAACTTTGCTTGCACACCTTTTACCACCGGCGTATGCTGTCAATCATGAGTGCGAAACAGGTTGACGCAAATAATCATGGCCAAATCACCCTCCTGGGCGAACGAGTTCTGGGGGGCGGCCATATCACCCGCGACGAAGCCCTGTGGCTGATTAATCTCGAAGGCTCCGCCGACATTCTGGACCTGCTCTCCTGGTCCAACCGCATCCGCGAAAAGTTCAAGGGCAACAAGATCCATCTCTGCTCCATCGTCAATGCCAAGGCCGGCGCCTGCTCCGAGAATTGCAGTTTCTGTTCGCAATCCGCCCATTACCAGACCGGCTCGCCAAAATACGGGTTCATTGACCCCGAACCCGTCCTCGAAGCCGCCAATGAGGCCCATAAAAATACCGTGACCGCCGTCGGCCTCGTGGCCGCCTGGAAAGGTTTGAATGAAGGCCCCATTCTGGACGAAGTCTGCGACCGCGTTCGCGAACTCAAGGCCAGCGGCAAGACCCGTCCCGATGTTTCGCTGGGCATCATCAAGAGTCAGAAAGTGGCCGACCGCCTGAAGGAAGCCGGCGTGGAATGCTACGGCCACAACCTCGAAAGCTCGCGCCGCTTTTTCCCGCAGACCTGCACCACCCACACCTATGAGGACCGCATTGAGACCATCAATTATCTCAAAAAGGCGGGCATCAAGATTTGTTCCGGCGGCATCATCGGCATGGGCGAAACCCGCGAAGACCGCTGCGACCTCGCCTTCTCCCTCAAGGAAATCGGCGCCAACGTGGTGCCGGTGAATATTCTCAACCCCATTCCCGGCACGCCGTTCGAGAAGGTTCCGCCGCTGTCAGTGATGGAAATCCTGAAGACCATTGCCTGCTTCCGCTTCATCCTGCCGCGCAAGGAAATCATGATTGCCGGCGGTCGCACAGTGAACCTGCGCGAAGCCCAGAGCATGATTTTCATGGCCGGCGCCAGCGCCATGATGGTGGGCAATTACCTGACCACTCTGAACCAGCCCGTGGAAAAAGATTTGCAGATGATCAAGGATCTGGGCCTGGACCCGAACTGGGACAGCCATGATTTCGCCGATCAGGAAGAAGCCGGCGCCGGCTGCGGCTGCGGCAAGGATCATTGTCACGAAGAGACGGCCGTGGCTGCCTGAGCTTTCAATAAAACAAAAACGCCCGGTGTTCGCACCGGGCGTTTTGCTTTGGAAAATCTGGCTGCTAATCTTTCCCCCGGTACTTCGAGGGATTGCGAATCCGGTCCAGCCGGTCCACTTCAAAAGCGTTCCTGGCCGCCTGCCGCCGACGTTCCTTGAGGGCCGCCGCAATGGTTTGGGGCAGTTGGCCAATCTGTTTTAATAGTTGGTAAAAGGTCAGGAAAACCCGTTTCAGCGTGTCCATAAAATGGGGCTAGGCATCGCGGTAGAACAGGGTGCAAAACAAAATGATGGAGGATTCCGTTGAGCTCGGCATGGCGTTCGGTTCCGCCGGGGCCACCAGGGTGCTCATATGGCTCGTCACCAATTGCAGGTTGGGAAATTCCGCGAGAAACGCATTGAGTTGCTCCTCCAGCGCGGTCGCCGGCGATTTACCGGTCGGCAGCTTGTGGAGGATCACTTCGAAGATTTTAACTTTCATGACGGTCCGGGGTTGGAGTTAAACTTTGCCGGCACCTTTTAGGAACGGCGTGAACAGATCAATGGGAATGGGCAGGAAAGTGGTCGTATTGTGTTCGCTGGCGATTTCACGCATGGTCTGGAGATAACGCAATTGCAGGGCGATCGGTTCTTGGGCAATCATGGCGGCGGCTTGCACCATTTTTTCCGCCGCCTGAAATTCGCCCTCGGCATTCACGACCTTGGCCCGGCGTTCGCGCTCCGCCTCGGCCTGCTTGGCCATGGCGCGCTTCATGCTCTCCGGCAGGGACACGTCCTTCACTTCCACCGTCACCACTTTCACGCCCCATGGGCCGGTCTGATGGTCGATGATTTCCTGCAGTTTCAAATTGATCATGTCGCGCTGCGAGAGCAGGTCGTCCAGCGATGCCTGGCCCAGCACGCTGCGCAGGGTGGTCTGGGCGATGAGCGAGGTGGCCTTCCAAAAATCCTCCACCTTCACCACGGCATCCGCCGGCGCGATCACGCGAAAATAGACCACGGCATCCACCGTGGCCGGCACGTTGTCGCGGGTCATCACCTCCTGTTTGGGAACATCAATGGTGACCACGCGCAAATCCATTTTCACCAGCCGGTCAATCATCGGGATGAGCAGGATCAGGCCGGGGCCTTTGACGCCGGCCAGTTTGCCGAGCCGGAAAATGACGCCGCGCTCATACTCGCGCAGGATGCGTACCGCCTGCGAAAAAATGACGGTGATCAGCACGAACAGCACAACCGCCACGGGCAAAACCGTGGTCAGCCAGGATGGTAATTGCACGGATTCTCCCATAATAACCAAATTCATGTCGCTTTGGAACCGCGCAGCAGGCCGGTCAGGCCGATGCCGGCAAACACAATGCCGCCGATCAGCATCCAGATGGATTTGTCCGTCGGGGTGCCGTTGAAAAACCGGGACACGTCGGAACTGAAGGCATTGGTGGCGTTGATGCCGAAAACGATGAGGATGCCGCCGCCGATCAGCAGGGCCAGGGAAACGATTTTATTCATATTTTTTGGGGGATGGGATGGGGGATTGGAATTGAACCATGCTTACCCGCGATTGCGGCCGGAGATAAAATTCACCAGCAGCATGATCAGCGCCACCACCAGCAGAATATGGATGAAGCCGCCGATGGTCTGACTGGTGACCACGCCCAGCAGCCACAGGATGATTAATACGACCGCAATGGTATAAAGCATAATTCGGGTAATTTCTGCTCTCACCATACCGTTTGCCCCCGGGCCGGGCCATGGGGTGTAACCCGCATGGCCGGAGTGATCCTAACCGTGGGTCGTGGTGACCCACCCCGGGTTATGCCCGCCGGCGTTTCTTGGGCAGGAGGCGAACGACCTTCTGGAGTTCCGGCTCCACCCAGCCCATTTTGTCTTCGATGATTTCGCGGAGGGCGATGTCGGCCGTGCCGAGATTGCCCACGTTGGCGACGAGGGGACGGCTCATCGCCCCGCCATCGGCATTGATCTGCCGTACGCGACGGGACACGATATTGACGAGCACGGCGGGGTTGCCCACTTTTTCAAGGGCCAGTTTTACAAGGTCTGCATTCATGTATTTTTGGGGACGGACTGCGGCCGGTTCAATGCCGGCGGAAAACGGGTTGCCAATATGACGTGGCTTTTACTGACAATTACCATAGTCGGTTAACCGGGGGCATTAACCAAGAACCATTTCAATTAATCGTCCAGCGCACTTCAGCGCATGGCCGCCAGCAGGTCATCCAGGGAAACGGTGGCAAAGCTGGTCGCGTAATCACTCATGGCATAGGGAATGATCAGTTCGCGGCCTTGCAACATGGCTCCGCAGGTATATACCACGTTCGGCACATAACCTTCCCGTTCCGCCTCGTTGGGACAGAGCAAGGGTTCGGCCAGGCGGCCGATCACGCGTGACGGATCATTCAAATCCAGCAGACAGGCGCCGAGACAATATTTTCGCATCGCCCCCACACCGTGCGTCAGCACCAGCCAACCCGCCTCGGTTTCGAGCGGCGACCCGCAATTCCCGATTTTGACAAATTCCCATGGCTGCGCCGGCGGCAGCAGCAACTGCGGCGCCGACCAGAAATGAATGTTATCCGACCGCATCAGCAGAATGTTTTCATCGTCCTGACGGGACAGCATCACGAACTGTCCGTTGATCTTGCGCGGGAACAGCGCCATGCCCTTGTTCTGCACGGCCGGACCGTTCAGCGTGCTGAACTTGAAATGGATGAAATCCGAAGTTTCCAGCAACTGGGGCAGCGTGATCTTGCCGTCGTACGCCGTATAGGTCGCATAGTAAGTGTAACGGCCGTCCTCGTGCCGGAACCGGACAAACCGCGCGTCCTCAATCCCGTTGCTCTGGCTGGGCGCGGAGGGAAACAGCACGCGCTGCGAAACGCGGCTGCCAGGCGCGAAACTCACTTCGTAATTTGATTCCGCCAGCAGCAGAATGCCCCGCGCCGCCCGGGTGGCGGTGGCATCGGTGGTGTCCGCCGTCAACCCGGAGGCCACGACCACCGCCCGCAGTTCCTTGAGTGTAAAATCATCGTGCAACTGGTCGAGCACCCGGCGGCAGAAATCATTTTGCACGCCCACCTCCTGAAGTTTGAGCGCGAACAGGCCCTTGGCATAGGCGGCGTTGGGCACGCGTTCCGGTTCGGATGAGAGCGGCACGGCCGGCGCCAGGGTGATGCGATGCTGTGCGCTGATCGTGCCCATGCGGAAGGTGACGGAGGAGATATGCCCTTCCCCCGTGGCGCGCAGGCTGAGAATGAAACGCATCGCCCCGCGCGACAGGCCCGTCTGATCCGGGTGCGGCACCATGGAGGGATTGAACAGGGCGGCGGATTCCGGCGAATACTCGTGCGAAAAATAGGCGCCGATGAGCCGCTGCCGTTCCGGTGAAGGCTGCGCTTCCGGATCGAGATACATTAACACCTGCGCAAACCGGCGGTCAAACAACGCTTCCAAACCTTCATGCCGGTCCGCAAATTCTGCCAGCACCTGTTCCAGCAGGCGCGTCACCTGCTCGTCCGGCAGCGTCATCACGCGGGCGGCCATCCGCCGGGCGATGTCATCGGTGGTCGGGGAAAACGGACGCATCAGCACCCGCGTACGGTCGGGCAACAGCGTTGGCCCGATGCGTTTGACGTGCAAGGTGGATGGGTTGGGTGGAGGCATAAAAGGGTGGGACTCGGGGACGGACTCGGACATTATTCGCCAACCGGCTCCTTAAAACTGGTCAGGATGTTTTGCAACGCCCGTTTTTCCGCCAGCGCCAGCAGAAAGGCCAGCGTTGATTCCGCGCCCTGATTCTGGCTCAGGCGGTCCATGTGCAGACCGTCGCGACAGCCGCCGGTGCCCGCATCATACAGCGCCATACCCAAATCGTTGCGACCCAGAAACCATTCAAACGCGCGGCGCGCTTCGGCCACCCAGAATATGTCGTTGGTGGCATGATACGCCTCGATGCAGGCGGAAATGGTGGCCTGTGCCTCGATAGGCTGCTGGTCAAACTGAGCGCGTTCCTTGCCTCGGCGGTAAAATCCGTTCGAGCCAATGGGACGGAAGGCGCCGCTGGGCGAAGTCTGCACCGACACCAGCCAGCGCAGGGACATCAATCCCGTTTCCAGCATGGCGGCGTTGCCCAGTCGGCGGCCGCTCAGGATGAGCGCGTGCGGCAGCTTGGCGTTTGCATAGGAGACGACCTCCTCAAACCACTGCCAGTCCGGAGTGGCGGTGTCGCCGTAACTTTGCATCAGGCGGGTGGTGAGGTTTTCGCGGATTTGATTGGTCCGGCGGTCGCCACTGAACCGGCGCAGATATTCGTCAATGCCGATGAGCGTGCAGGCCCAGGCGCGGGGCGAGGCAAATTCCGCCGCCACCGGGAGCGCCTGTTCAAACAGTTGGGCCGCGAGCAACTGAAAACTCCCCTGTCCCGCCTGCGCCACGCAGAGTCCCAATGCCCACAGCGCATGACCCTGGCAATCTTCCGAGCCCGCGTCCTCCAGCCAGCGCCGCTCAAAGCTCATGAAATTACGGAACCGTCCGCGCTGCCGGTCAAAGGCATGGTTCAAAAAAGCCGCGTACGTGGCCGCCTGAATGGCGAGCTTCCGGGAACCGAGCCCCAGCTTTTGCAACATCAACGCCAGTGCCAGCGCGCGGGCGTTGTCATCCGTGCAATAGCCTTCGGAAAAATTTGGCACGGTAAAACTCGCATGTTGGAAAATCCCGGTGGAATCGCTCAGGCGAAACAGGTGGTCCAGTTTCAGTTCCGGCAACTGCCCCGGCTGTTCGTCCAGCGTCTTGATGGGCGAGGACCGCCGGCCCACGAAACTGTGGTCCTGCCGCGCCTGGTCAAAGGAATGCAGATAGCCCTGTGCCACCTTGCTCCAAACCATCTCCCGGCCCAGCTTGTACGCGTTCTTCCGCATGGCATGGCGGCCCGGCTCATCCCGGAGCAGTTCCACCACCGCGGTTGCAATGGCCCCGGCATCGCGGAAGGGCACCAGCTTGCCACGCTCCGCCGTCAGCAATTCCGCCGCGTGCCAGTATGGCGTGGAAACCACGGCGTTGCCCGCGCCAAAGGCATACGCCAGCGTGCCCGATGTGATCTGCGCCTCGGTCAGATAAGGCGTCAGATAAATATCCGCCGCGCCGATGAAGCGCATCAGCTCCTCCAGCTCCACAAACCGGTTGAAGAACACCACATGCTTCTGCACGTCCAGATCCTTCGCCAGCCGCTCCAAACTCAGCCGGTAGGCTTCGCCCTCCTCCCGCAGCAGGTTGGGATGGGTCTGCCCCAGCACGATATAAATGATGTTCGGAAATTCCCGGATGATCGCCGGCAACGCCCGTAGGGCGAACTCGATGCCCTTGTTCGGCGACAGCAGCCCAAAGGTGAGCAGCACTTGCCGGCCCGCCACTTCAAATTCATCCTTGAAGTAATTTGGATCCGCGAACGGCATGTCCGGAATGCCATGCGGGATGAGGTCAATCTTGGCCGCCGGCGCATGATAAATCTCCTGCAAAAATTCCCGGCCCCGCTCGCTCATCACCACCAGCCGCGTGGACAGCCGGATCAAATCCCGCATCACCCGTCGCTGCTCCTCGTTCGGTTCGCGCAACACCGTGTGCAGGGTGGTCACAATCGGCATCCGCAGATCGCGCAGCAGCGCCAGCACATGACTGCCGGCCGGACCGCCATAAATACCGAACTCATGCTGCACGCATACCACATCCACATCCGTGATGTTTAGAAAATCCGCCGCCCGCAGGTAGGAGGGCAGATCCTGCTCCGCAATTTCAAAGCGCACTTCGGCAGGGTAATCATACCCGCCGGGCAGGTCATTGACCGGCACCACCAGACATTGGATGTCCGGAAAAGTGGTCGCAATGGCGCAGCGCAGATCGGTCGTGAATGTGGCGATGCCGCATTTCCGGGGAAGATAATCTCCGAGGAACGCGACCTTGCGAATGGCTGAGCGGGGCGGCATGAATGATGATTTGTCAATCGAGGCTAGCCCGCCCAACCGGCCGTCGCCATGGGGTGAAACCCTACCCGCGTCAGGGCCGCGCGTTGCCGCCCGTCCACTTCGGATTAACTCCCCAACCCGGCGTCACTTAGGAAGTGGAATCCTCCCCCAAAAGTCGTTTTTTGTTGTAAACCCGAAAATCAATGTTATAATGTCATTAATTAGTTTAGGTGAAACCCTTGGTCAATGATCAGCAAACGCCATAAGGCATTTAAAATGAATACATTAAAAAATCGCATTCTCGCCGCCGCTTGTTTGGGGTTTTTGGCCGTCAATCTGGCATCCAGCGCCCGCGCTGATATTAATTTGGTGTTGAACGGTGATTTTGAAACCACCACGCATGGCGGTGGTCAGTTGGGTTACAATACCCAGGCTGCGTTTTGGACCACCGGCGGCTATAATTTTCTGTTCACCCCCGGCTCCGCGGACTCCACCGGTGTGACCGGTTCCGATGGCAACCTCAAATTGTGGGGACCGAGTGACGGCAGTGCCAATGGTTTGCCGTCCACCAGCCCCAGCGGTGGCAACTATGTGGCGGCGGATGGCGCCTATGAAGTCGGGGCCATTTCGCAGACGGTTTCCAATTTGTTTGTCGGCAACACGTACTCGCTGTCGTTCTATTGGGCCGGTGCCCAGCAAAGCGGATTTTCCGGCACCAACACCGAAGCGTGGCAGGTGAGCCTCGGCACCGAAACCTACACGACGGACATTGCGACCAATGTCAGCCATGGCTTTACCGGCTGGGTGCAGCAGACGTTTAACTTTACCGCCACGGCGACCAACGAAGTTCTGTCGTTCCTGGCCAGGGGCACACCGCCCGGAGTGCCGCCCTTTTCCGTGCTGGACGGTGTCAGCATGACGCAGGTCACCTCGCCGACGCCCGCGCCGGAACCTTCCACCTTGCAATACGGTGCCGTGGCGCTGCTGTTCGTCTGCGCCGGTGCCCGCAAAATGTTCCGCCGGAAAACCCAGGCGTAAGCCGCCGGTGGCCGGGCCGTCATGACCGATTCGCCTCAACTGGTCCGTCATGCTTTGATTTTCGCCGAGGATGTGGGAAGGATGGCCGTCTGGCTGGTCCTGTTGGTTGCCATTTTTGTACCGCTGGAGAAGCTCTTTGCCTTGCATCCGGCCAAAATCTGGCGCAAGCAAGTTGGCATTGATCTCGGGTGGTATTTCATCAACAGCCTCGTGCCGGCGGCCATTATGGCCGTACCGCTGGCCTTTCTGGCCCGGGTGTTGCACGGAGTCGATCCGGGCGGACTCTATTCCGCCGTAGCCGCCTGGCCGTTCTGGCTGAAGTTTCCCCTGGTTTTTCTCATCAACGATTTTGGCGTCTATTGGGCGCATCGCGCGGCGCATGTCATTCCTTTCCTGTGGCGGTTCCACGCCGTTCATCACAGCGCCGAACATCTGGACTGGCTGGTCAATACCCGCGCCCATCCCTTTGATCTCATCTTCACCCGGCTGGCGGGACTGGGGCTGGTTTATCTGTGCGGCCTGGCGTCGGCCACGGGCAGCTATCTGGATCCGAACGTCGCACTGGTATCGATCATCGGCACCATCTGGAGCTTTTTCATTCACGCCAATGTCCGCTGCCGGCTGGGGCCGCTGGAATGGCTGATTTCCACGCCGGCGTTTCATCACTGGCACCACACCAACGACGAACATCGCGACCGCAATTTCGCCGCCATTTTTCCCCTGTACGACCGCGTGTTCGGCACCGCTTGGCTGCCCCGGCACTGGCCACCGGTGTATGGCACGGATACGAAAGTGTCCCACACACTGACGGGACAATTGCTTGACCCGCTGATGCCGGGCGATCCGCCCAAGCCTTGACGCCCACCATTGGGCGTTCGGCGTTGGTTGTTGTTAATTCGTTTCCGTCCGTCGTTGCCACACCCGCCGGCCCAATGATTGCCGGTGGTGGGGCGGCACCATCGGGCTTGATCTGGAGGGATCGCAGCCATGATGGCAGTTTCAGTTAGCATGGGTGCTGGTTGGTCTGCGAGGGGGGAAAGCGGTGGAGCGCCACCTCACCCCCGGCCTTCTTCCTCATTACCAATGGCGGAGGGGGGAACCCCGCCGGCGAACGGTTTTGATGATGTCATGGCTCTGGATTTGTGGCCAGTGGCCGGTTGCCCACCGCTACGATGGGCGGCTCCGTTCCCGCTGGACAACTCCCGGCAAACGGCGCAGGCTCGGCTCTGCAAAACCCGTTGGATCGGGTAATTACCCCAATCATCCATGAACACATTCCTGAGATTCCGGACATCTTTTTTGCAGGAGCCCAGCCAGAACAGCGCGTTGTTTCGCTACGGGTTTCTGGGGATTATCCTGCTGCTGTTTGGGTTTCATGCGAGTCATGCCGGACCGCACTATCTGCGCGGGTTTATTGTGCCCACCATGTTGCTGCTGAACCATCTGGCCTATCAATTCCGCTGGCCGCTGCCGATGACCTTTGTTCTGCGGCTGACGGCGTGGATCTGGATTGCGGTGGGGGTGGGGCTGCTGATTTGGGGCAGTTGATTTTTACGGTATCACCACCCGGTTGGTGCTGAAGATGGTTCCGGGGGAGGAGACGAATCCCATTTGGTTGATATAACTTTGTACCGAGCCGTCGGCCAAACCGACGTTGCCAGTCGCCCCATGACGACTTTTGGTCCACGTGACCGGGCTGGCGGCCAAATTTGCTATGCCCGCCGGAACCGGCCGGCCATTGACGATTAAGTTGGCGTCGCCGGACAGGACGGCTTGCGGTTGGCTGTCATCGGCATCCAAGCCGGCGAAGTAACTGAGGTTTCGGGCCGAGAAATCTGCCAGAAAATTGGTGGCGGGTGAGTGGTCGCCATCACTGCGGCAGACCAGAATTTTGGGCGTGCTCAACTCATTGGACATGCACTGAAAGACGGCCACGACGTTCCCGGTGGCCACCAGTTCCATGGCCCCGCCGTTGGTTATGGAGACCGCTTGCGGAAATCGGTCATTATTGTCGCCTTCCCAAATCCGGTAGCCGAGTCCGACCATTTTCAGATTATTGACACAATCGATCCTGGCCGACTCCTGTCGCCCCACGAAATGCCAGCCGCCCCGGGCGGTGCCAATAAAAAACACCAACCCCAGCAAGGCCAGAACGAATATGACGATCAGCACCTCTTCCATCATCAGTGCCCGGGTGCGGTTGCGGCGGTGGTACAGTTTCATAAAATGGGGATGAGGGTTGTGGTGATGGATTAGGGAATGGCCAGACGATTTGTATAAAATATCGTTTCGGGTGCGGTGGTAAATCCCATTTGGCGAACCGGTGCTGCCGAGCCATCGCTCAACACAATATACCCGCCAAATTTATGCCGATCTTTGGTCCAAGTGAAAATGTTTGTGCCCAGGCTTAGTACGCCCGGCCCCACGGGTTGGTCATTCAATTCGAGATTGGCATCACCGGTCAGAACGGTCTGCGGTTGGTCCGGTGAGGCATCCAGCCCGGCGAAATAACTGATATTCTTGGCGGTGAAGCCGACCAGAAAATTAGTGGCGGGCCGATGGCTCGTATCATTGTAACAGTATAGAATTTTTGGCGTGCTCAGCTCATTGGACATGCATTGATACACGGCCACGACGTTGCCGGTGGCTGCCAATTCCATGGCACCACCGGTGAGCACGGAAACTTGGGCGGGATATTTATCATCACTACTGTCCGGTTTAAAACCCCAGTAAACATTGATGATCGGTGATGTCTGATGGCGGAGGAGTGGGCGGTTGTTGAGTAAGCGCCTGTAAAATGGGCATTTTCTCGAAGAGCGTGAGGCTTAAAATCTGTAAAATA
>CAIQKM010000188.1 GCA_903872345.1 uncultured Verrucomicrobia subdivision 3 bacterium
GCCGCTTCAAACGTCCGGGACAGTTCTGGACGCCCAAAGGCATGCGCCATTTGGGTGCCCTCACCGAAGCCAGACAAAACAACCATTGGGACGAACTCTGGCAAACCAACTAATCGGGGGCAGTGTCGGGATGCGCCCGCAGGATGCCCGCCGCTACGCCCCGGCTTGCATTATTCGGGGTTTGCCCTATGTTGGATCACTCGTTTATGGAATTAAACAATGACGAAATCCGCCGTTATTCGCGGCATCTGATCCTGCCGGAAGTCGGTTTGTCCGGTCAAAAGAAAATCAAAGGCACCAGCGTGCTGTGCATCGGCGCCGGCGGTCTCGGCTCGCCCATTGCCATGTATCTGGCGGCGGCGGGCATTGGCAAGATCGGCATCGTGGATTTCGACACGGTGGATTATTCCAATCTCCAGCGCCAGATTCTCCATACGGACGCCGATGTGGGCCGTTCCAAGGCCGAGTCCGCCAAGGAAACCATCCACGGCATCAATCCGAATTGCGAAGTGGTAATCCATAACACGCGCATCTCCTCCGAGAACGCTTTGGACATCATCCGTCCCTACGACATTGTCGTGGACGGCACGGACAATTTCCCGACCCGCTATCTGACCAATGACGCCTGCGTGATCCTGAAGAAGCCGAATGTGTATGGCTCCATCTTCCGGTTCGAGGGCCAGGCCAGCGTGTTCGCGCCGCATCTCGGCGGACCTTGCTACCGCTGTCTCTATCCCGAACCCCCGCCGCCCGGCATGGTGCCGAGCTGTGCGGAAGGCGGCGTGCTGGGCGTGCTGCCCGGCATTATCGGCTGCATCCAGGCCACGGAAATTCTCAAGCTGGCCATCGGCAAAGGCAACCATTTGACCGGCCGTCTGCTCCTCTTCAATGCGCTGGACATGAAGTTTCGCGAACTGAAGCTGCGGCGCGATCCGCAATGCCCCGTCTGCGGCGATCATCCCACGATCACCGAACTGATCGATTACGAGCAGTTCTGCGGCATCGTTCCGGAGCCCGAAAACACGGGCAACCCCGATGAAGTGACGGTGCAGGACATGAAGAAGGCGCTGGATAATCCGGCGCTCGGCATCAAGGTCGTGGACGTGCGCGAACCGGACGAATACGAAATTGCCAAGGTGGCCGGCGTGCCGCTGCTGCCGCTGAGCGAGCTGCCCAGCCGCTTCACCGAGCTGGACCCGAACACGCAGTATTATCTGCACTGCAAGGCCGGCGTGCGTTCGCTGAAGGCCCTGAACTTCCTGCGCCAGCAGGGTTTTAAATATGTCAAGAGCGTGAAGGGCGGCATCAGCGCGTGGTCGGATGAAATCGACCGCAACGTTCCGCGCTATTGATGGGCGGATCATTTTAGCGAAGAATCCTCGGCTGGAAACGGCCGGGGATTTTTGTTTTGCCCCCCCCGAACATGGCTACCCGTTGCCAGCAAACTGGCCGTCCGGCCGACGCCCGTTGCCATGGTGTCCGTATTACCCGAAAGAGTTGAACCCGTACCAGCAGGGGCAACCCTTGAAAACGTTGGCAAGAATGACAAATGCCCCCGGAATTCCCGGATAAAAGCCCCATCTTATGCCTGATTATCTCGTGATGGGTTGTGTTTTTTGTCATCACCCCACTTGACCGACGGGCGGATATGCATTAGGGTGTCCGCAAGGTTCGGGCAATTCTGTCCGGCCATCCGTATCAAGGAGAAATTTCCCCATTTCCTGAAAGTTATGAAAACTGGATACCTTATTGACATGGACGGAGTCATTTACCGGGAGAATCAATTGATTCCCGGGGCGGCGGACTTTGTCCGGGCCCTCGTGTCCACCGGCACGCCGTTTCTGTTTCTCACGAACAATTCCGCGCCCACGCCCGAGGACCTCGCCGTGCGGCTGAATCATCTGGGGGTGCATGGTCTCTCAGCCAAACATTTTTATACGTCCGCGCTGAACACGGCGGAGTTTCTCAGCGAGAACGATCCGTCCTGCACCGTGTTTGTGATTGGCGAAGGCGGTCTGCTTACCGCGTTGCACGAGCGCAAGATTGCCAGCGATGCCATCCGCCCGCATTACGTGGTGGTGGGCGAAGGCAGCACCACCATGGAACGTCTGGCCAAGGCGCATGAATGCATCGAACGCGGCGCGCGCCTGCTCGCCACCAATCCGGACAACTGGTGTCCCGTGTCCAGCGAAAAGACCCGCCCCGGCGCCGGGGCCACGGCGGCCTTTTTGGAGGCCAGCACCGGCCGGCGCGCGTATTATCTCGGCAAGCCCAACGGCTATATGTTTCACCGCGCCCGCCGCAAACTCGCGGAGCTCGCCCTCACCGAACCCGAAAATGTGGTCATGATCGGCGACACCATGGAGACGGATATTCGCGGCGCGTTTGAGACGGGCATGCAATCATACCTCGTGCTCAGCGGTTCGACGCAGTTTGAAAACATCGGCGATTACGTCTATCACCCGACGCGCATTTTGCAGACCGTCGCCGATTTGGTGGAGGAAATCCGCACCGGCGTGCCATCCGACCGCTTGGACAGCCCCATATTCCATGCCGACGGCTTTCGTAGCAACAAGGCCGGCAACCGGCATCAAACGGATATCTTTGCGTTTCACAAGCCGCGTCCCCGGCCGGCCATGACGAAGTGATTTGCAACGTGCCGCCCGGCCGAAGGGTGCTGACAAATCGCGCTCGACAAGCGGTTTCGCCGCACCGCATCCTTGCCGGCAATACGCATGCATATTGACGCCATTCTATCGCCCGCCGAACTGCCGGCGCTCGCCCGCCGCGACCTGCGCCGGACAGTGTGCGTGGTTTTTGACATCCTGCGCGCCACCAGCACGTTTGTAACGGCCCTGCATCACGGGGCCGCGGCAATTATTCCGGTGAGTGAAATCGGCGAAGCCGTGGCGCTGCGCCGGCAGCATCCAAACTTTCTGCTGGCCGGCGAACGCGATGGCGTGAAGATACGCGCCGCGCAAAGCGGTGGCGTGGATTTTGATTTGGGCAATTCGCCGCGCGAATTCACGCCGGCAACGGTGCGCGGCAAAACCATCGTCAGCACCACCACGAACGGCACCCGCGCGCTCCGCGCCGGCGCCGGCGCCCGCGCCGTGCTGGCCGGCTCCTTTCTCAATCTCACCGCCACCGCGCGTTATTTGCAGCCGCTCGCCCCGTCGGAAATCCTGCTGGTCTGCGCCGGCACCGGGGAAGGCGTGGCGCTCGAAGATGTGCTGGCGGCCGGCGCCCTGGCGGAACAATTAAGCGGCAACCATTCGGATGCCGTGCTGATTGCCCGGCAAGTATATGCCCGCGCCCAAGCCGATCTGGTCGCCGCCCTGAGCAGCTCGCAAAACGGCACCCGGCTGTGCGCCCTCCCCGAGTTGCGCGATGACGTCGCCTATTGCGCCCGCCGCGACAGCGTGTCACTTGTTGCTCTGGCCGACGCCAGCGGCCGGCTGCACGCGATCGCTTAAACAGCGGCTGGCAACTTTCAGTCTGCCACCTTGCTCCCGCCGTGCTAACGGCATTCGTGCTCCCGTCCGGAAGGCTGACCGCCGCGCGGCTGGATCAGCTTGGCTATCAGGCCGGTCCAACCCGTCTGGTGGGAAGCACCGACGCCGCGCCCGTTGTCGCCATGAAAATATTCATGGAAGAGCAGGCAATCCTTGAAATGCGGATCGTTGACCAGCTTGGGATGATAATTGAGCGACGGCCGGCGGCCATGCTCATCCTTCACGAACAGCTTTACCAGCCGGCGCGATAATTCACCGGCCACTTCGTCGAGCGTCATGAAGTGCCCGGAGCCCGTGGGACATTCCACTTTGAAATCGTCGCCGTAATAATGATGGAATTTCTGGAGCGACTCGATGATGAGATAATTCATCGGCAACCAGATGGGGCCGCGCCAGTTGGAATTTCCGCCGAAGAGGCCGGACTCCGATTCCGCCGGCCAGTAGCGAACTTCGTGCACCGCCCCGCCGGTCGCCAGGCGAAACGGCTCCGTCTCGTGCACCTTGGACAAGGCGCGCACGCCGAACTCGCTGAGAAATTCTTTTTCATCGAGCATCCGGCGGAGCAGGCATTTCATCCGGTGTCCGCGCAGGAGCGACAGCAGCCGGCGGTCGCCGGTGCCGCAGACCTGCCAGCGAGAAACCAGCTTGGCCAAATCCGGCCGGTTCGTCAGGAACCATTCCATCCGACTCGCAAACTCCGGGAGCATTTGGAGCAGGGATGGCTCGAGCACCTCCACGGCAAACAACGGCACCAACCCCACCAGCGAGCGGATTTTGAGCGGGATTTTTTCGCCGCCGGGCAGGCTCAGCTCGTCATAATAAAATTCATCCCCTTCGTCCCACAGCGCCAGGCCATCCTCCGGCAGCGGGCCATGGCCGTCGGACACCCCGTTGATCGCAGCGGCGATGCCGAGGAAATGCTCGAAAAACTTGGTGGCAATGTCCTCATAGACTTTATTGGTCCGGGCCAGTTCCAGCGCAATGCGCAGCAGGTTGGCGCAATACATCGCCATCCAGCTCGTGCCGTCCGCCTGGTTGATAAAGCCGCCCGTGGGCAGCGCCGAACTCCGGTCGAATACGCCGATATTATCCAGCCCCAGAAAACCGCCCTGAAAAATATTGCGCCCCTGCGCGTCCTTGCGATTCACCCACCAGGTAAAGTTGAGCAGCAACTTGTGAAAAACCCGCTCCAGAAAAGCCAGGTCGCCCACGTCTTGCGGATTGGTTTCCCGCCGCTGTTTGCGGTCCATCTGAAAGACGCGCCAAGTGGCCCAGGCGTGCACCGGCGGATTCACATCGCCGAACTCCCATTCGTAAGCCGGCAACTGGCCGTTCGGGTGCATGTACCATTCGCGCGTGAGCACATCCAGTTGCCGCTTCGCAAACGCGGGATCCACCAATGCCAGCGGCAGGGCGTGAAACGCCAGATCCCACGCGGCGAACCACGGATACTCCCATTTGTCCGGCATGGACATGACCGTGGAATTGTACAGGTGCGTCCAGTCGCTGTTCCGCCGGTGCCGCCGTTCGGCCGGCGGCGCCGGTTGGGCCGGATCACCGGCCAGCCAGCGGCGCACATCATAGTCGTAAAATTGCTTGGACCAGATCATTCCCGCCAGCGCCTGCCGCTGCACCCGCCGCAAATCCTCGTCCGTCACGCCATCGTGAATAACGTGGTAAAATTCATCCGCCTCCGCAATGCGCCGGGTGCAGATGTCATCAAATTCCGCAAACGGTCCCGGCAAGGGATCACGTGCCAGCCGCAGTCGAACGGTTTGCGATCCGCCCGCCGGAATGGTCAGCGGGTGATGCGCCGCCATCTTGGTGCCGGAGCGCAGGGGGTTCACCGCCGCATGATTTCCGTTAATCACATACTCGTGAAACGCATCCTTGAAATAACCCGGCGCGTCCGCCTGACCATAAAGCCGGCGAACGTTGGTTTCATTCTCGCAAAACAGCAGT
Organism: uncultured Verrucomicrobia subdivision 3 bacterium; assembly: GCA_903872345.1. GTDB lineage: Bacteria > Verrucomicrobiota > Verrucomicrobiia > Limisphaerales > UBA11358 > UBA11358. The sequence continues at coordinate 5,478 of CAIQKM010000188.1, forward strand.
TCCGGCCGGCCATCGCAGTGCAGTTCATAACGCCCCAGCGAGCCATGGGTGACGATTACGGACGGATCCGTGGCGCTCAGATCCGGTTTCAACTGCCCCATACTCCACGACCAGGTGTTGCGAAACCACAGTTGCGGGAGCACGTGAATCACCGCCGCCTCCGGGCCGCGATTGTGCACCGTAATGCGGATCAGCACATCCTCGGGCGCCGCCTTGGCATATTCCACGAAGACATCAAAATAGCGGTCGTCATCAAAAATGCCGGTGTCCGGCAATTCAAACTCGGGTGCGTTTTTCCCCCGTGTCTGGTTTTCCGCCACCAGCCGGGCGTAGGGGAATTCCCGCTGCGGGTATTTGTAGAGATATTTGAGATAGGAATGGGTCGGCGTGGCATCGAGGTAGTAATAAACCTCCTTCACATCCTCGCCGTGATTGCCCTCCGCATTGTTCAGGCCGAAGAGCCGCTCCTTTAAAATCGGATCACGGCCGTTCCAAAGTGCCACCGCGAAGCAAAGCTGGTTCTGGTCATCACTGAAGCCGGCCAAGCCATCCTCGCCCCAGCGGTAAGCCCGGCTGCGGGCGTGGTCGTGCGGGAAATAATCCCACGCCGTGCCCCCCGGCGAATAATCCTCACGAACCGTGCCCCATTGCCGTTCCGAAAGATACGGCCCCCACAGCCGCCACGGCTGTTCCTTGCGGTCGGCGGCGGCCAGCCGGTGTTTTTCAGAATTGCCGGGCGACATTGGATTCATTGCCATTAACCTTTCCATTATTCCCGGTGATACTGCAAGCCTGAACCAAAGCAACAGACAGTTTCACAACGGCAATTTTTGTGTTATATTGAACGTTGAAAGACCCATTTAATCAAATGGATGAACAATGACCGTATTATGAAGCGAATCAAACAATTGATGATGTTGACGGGTCTCGTAATTACCCTGGGCCTGTCGCAGGGATGCGCCCTGCTGCTGCTCGGCGGCGTGGTGGCCGGGGCGGCTTATGGCACGGTTTCCTATGCCAAAAATACGTTGCAGGTGACGGATCACGTTTCCCTCGACCGTTCCTGGGCGGCGGCCAATGCGGCTCTGAAAGAACTGTCCATGGTCGTGACCTCATCCCAGAAGGATGGCGCCTCCGGCCGGCTGGAAGGGCGGAATGCCAAAAACCAGCCGGTGGTCATCGAGCTGATGCGCCAGACCGATAGTGTTACCGAAATCGAGGTCACCGTCGGCACCTTCGATTCCAAGGATAACCGCACGGAAGCCCAGCTCATCTACGACCGGATGAAAGCGCGGTATTGAACACACTGATGATCGGCGGCGGCAGTGACCGCCCGTAGAACGTTTGTTGGAGGCGCAGAATATTGCGTCCGGGAGCAGTCAGTCTAAAATGGCCAGCCATGACCACGGCCATTCCCGCCAACGCGCCGGCGGCAGCTTCACCCGCCAGCGGTAATTTGCGCCCACGGATCACGTCCATTGACGCCCTGCGCGGACTGATCATGTTCACGATGATTTTTGTGAACGATCTCGCCGGTGCGCCCCGCGAACTCGTGCCCGACTGGATGGTGCATTTCAGCGACCGCCATCCCGAAGGAGTCAGCGGCATGACCTTTGTGGACCTGGTTTTCCCGGGCTTCCTGTTCATCGTGGGCATGTCCATTCCGTTTGCCCTCGGTTCCCGGCTGGCCAAAGGGGAGGCGGTCGGGAAAACCATGGTGCATATTCTGATCCGCACGCTGTCGCTGTTGCTGCTCGGCATTCTCATGGTCAATGAATCGCCCAATACCAAGGTGATGGGCTGGTCGGCCACGTGGTGGACTGGTCTGATGTATTTCAGCGCCATGCTGGCATTCTGCGAAATATCACCGCCCGCGCGCCCGGCGGATGGATCCAAGAAAAGCCGGCTATGTCAATGGGCGTCGCGGTTGCTGCGCGGCCTCGGACTGGCCACCCTCGTCTGGCTGGCCTTTGCCTTTCGCGGCAAACACGGCCAGCGCATCATCACCCTGCAACCCTTTGCCATACACCATGACTGGTATGGGATTCTTGGACTGATTGGCTGGGCGTATCTCGTTGGGTCGCTCGTTTACCTGTTGTTTCGCGGTCATCGCACGGCCTTGCTGGGCGGCGTCGCGTTGCTGTTCTGCTTCTATCCGGCGGATAAAAACGGCGTGTTCGATCACGTCTGGCTCAGCCATTTCGTTGACTTCGGCGGCACGCTGGGTTCCCAGGCGGCGATCACGGTGGCGGGGGTGCTGCTGGCTTCCAGCCTGCTCGATACCACGCTGACCGTCGCCGGCCGGGTCCGATTCACCGGCTGGTTCATCGTCGGGTGTGCCGCCGCCGCCGTGCTGGTGCAGGGGCCTTATGGCATCAGCAAAAACGACGCCACGCCCGCCTGGTGCCTGTGGTCCTGTGCGATTACCGCCACCCTGTGGCTGATTTTTTATCTGCTGGGCGATGTGCGGCGCATCACGCCCTTGAGCAAACCGTTCGCCCTCGCCGGTCAAAATGTCCTGCTCGCCTATCTGATCAGCGAAGGCATGGAATCGTTTCTGAACCTGCTGCACTTGGGCGACTGGTACGACCATCTGGCCGAATCCAGCCTAGCCGCCGCCTGCGCGCGCTCCGCCGGTTGTGGTGCCGTCATCCTCGCCCTGACGGCCGGTCTCAACCGCCTGGGTTTTCGCCTGAAGCTGTGATTCATTTCTTATGAAAACATTTTGCATCCTGACCATCGCCACATTGCTGGCCTTGCGGGCCACTGCCGTCACCGCCACCAATCTCAGCAGCTTCGAAGGAATTGAGGCACCGATTTTACAATATCACGTTACCAACAACAGTTTCATGCCCGGCGCCAGCGGGAACATCACCGACCAGGGCAACCACACGGTGCGCATGTTCCTGCATTACCGGGCGAATGACTGGTGGGACGCCGACCGCGACCGGCACGACACCACCCGCCAGCGGGCCGAGGTGAAAGGCCTGGGACCGCACCAGAAAACCGGCGATACTTTTGAATACGCCACGACCTGGCGCACCGACCCGGCGTTTCGCGGCTCCGGCCGGTTCTGCCACATCTTCCAGCTCAAGGCCACCGATGGCGACAATGGTGCTCCGCTGGTGACGCTCTCCATTCTGAATGGCACGAATCAGGCCTGCGTGCATTACTGGTCGGGCGGCTCCAAGGGCTTCAGCACCGTCCGCACATTTGCCTGGTCGCCGGGCGTCTGGGAAAATGTCCGCATCCGCATCACCACCGCCGTCAAACCCGAGGGTGCCATTTCGGTATCCGTGAACGGCGATGCGTTTCAGGGTGTCAAGGACGTGGCCGTGTATCGGCCGAACGCCACGGACTACCGGCCGAAGTGGGGTCTGTATCGTGGCACGGCCAAAGTCATGCCCTTTGGCGACGACTACGTAGAGCACAAGGACGCTTCCGCAAAAAAGATGTAAGCGACCGTGTCGGCATCGGGTAAATGCCGTGGCGCATCCTGACAACACCCCGAGTTTTAATGGCTGAGCGCCACCTCACCCCGGCCCTCTCCCCCATTTACCAATGGCGGAGAGGGAGGAAACCCGCCCTGCGAATGGTTTATGTCGATACCACGGCTCTGGATTTGAGGGGCAGTGGCAGGATGTGTCCTAAATGCCGGCCCGGAAAGGAATGGGATTGACGATCCGCCGTTTAGGTGAAATAAAGGTCCAAGGAGTATGTGCCGGGAGAACCAGCAACCCGACCTGTTGACCTATGCCAGACCCGCTGCCAGCCAATCCGTTCAGCGCCTTTGTGCCGAACACCACCCGGTGGAACGCGTACAACGCCCGCGCCCTCGTTTATGCCGCCAATCTGGCCTATGAGCCGGTGCCGGCCAATATCACGGCCAAGGCTGTCACGTGGGGATTTGATCCGGCCCGTGTCACTGTGATTGCCCCGACCAGCAGCGTGCTTCAGGCCGTCGTTTTGGGCGGCACGGACAAGGTGGTGCTGGCCTTTCGCGGCACCCGGCCGGACCAGTTGATCGACTGGATGGCCGACTTCGAAATTGAAAAGGTGTCCTTCAGCGACTATTTCCCCGCACCCGACGTCGGCATGGTGCATGAGGGCTTTTGCCGGTTGCTCGCCGGCAGTTGGCAGGAGATTCAGGCCGCAGTCAGTCGCTATCAGGACAATGGCCAGCCGCTGTGGATTACGGGGCACAGTCTCGGCGGCGCGCTCGCGACGCTGGCCACGGCGGCCTACACCTTTGCCGCCCGTGAACCCGTCAATGGACTCTACACCTTTGGCCAGCCGCGCGTTGGCGATCTGGCTTTCTGCACCCAGAGCGAAACCCATTTTGGCGACATCATGTTCCGCTTCGTGAATGATGAGGACATCGTTACGCGGGTGCCGCCCCGGGTGGTGCCGGGCATCCCGCTGCCTTCCTATTACGGGCACACCGGCCAGTTGCGCTTTTTTGAGGCCAACGGCATACTGCATTCCGACGACCACTGGTGGAATGCATTCCTGCTGGATGTGGAAGTGGGGTTTGCAAACATGAAAGCCATGCTGGCGGCGCCGGTGGCCGATCATTCTTTGGATTCCGTGCCGGGCGGGTATCTCGACCGCATTGAGCAATATCTGATCGCCGGCCAGTATCCGCTTTAATCCTCTCAAAGCGAAATTACACCTTTAATGCAAGGTTTTATTTGGGCGTATATAAGGTAAATGAATAAGATAAAAAGGACAGGCGGTGCTTTATATTTAGTCTGGTAAATTTTGAGCTAGTTTTTCTATTTCGTCCGCAATGGTTCTGACATCTGAATACTTATATTGGAAATCATACATTACTTTGTCAAAGCTGTCTGCATGTTGGCCGTTTTGGTCTAAATCGTCTCTCATTATTGAAGTCCTCAATCCAAATCTCTGAATATATTTCTGCACATTTGGATAAACTTTTTCCACCGGATCTGTGTCTTTCCAATCCTTAGAGTGCGTCTGAAAAAGGAAATTGGGGGTGTTTTGGCAGAGTCTGACGGCCAAATAAATGCACAAAACACTTGATCTGCTTGCTTGCTTTTGCGGCTGTCATTCGCGGTAGCGCCAGTGGGGCGATGAAAAAAGC
>CAIQKM010000189.1 GCA_903872345.1 uncultured Verrucomicrobia subdivision 3 bacterium
CGGAAAAAACCGATCTGCTGGCTCCAATGCGACCCGAACAGATGCCTTTAGACCTTTTTTGAATCTTGAGGCCGTTTTGAAAAATCTTCAAAAAACGCCCGTTTTTCGCACTTTGACGTTTTGAATTTCGTAACACCCTCCTATGGGCTAACCGGTGGCTTGGCCGGTCTTGTCAAATACGGCCTTCGGGGAGAGGAAGTGCCATCACCATCTGAATTTGCCGGATTTTGCCTGCCAACCAGGCAGAATTACACCACCCCCGAAAATCAAAAGCCTCCGTGGATCAAGGCCGCCATGCTGATTGCCGTCGCGTTCACTACCCTGGGTTTCGCTGCCTGCCTGGTTGTGTCTTTCCTTGATAACGGCGCAACCATAAGCACCAGGGAGCCCTTCACGGTCGCCCATCCTGGCGATTACACGCTCTTTGTAAACCAGGCGCAGTCCGGCCATCCTGGCGAATTCACCATTCGGCCTTCGGCTGGTGGCAAAGCGATCGTGCGCAAACCAATCTGGGGCACCGAGGAACTTCGGATAAACGAACGCCACTATGACGCCATAGGCAATTTTGCCGTAATCTTGCCGGGGTCATATCAAATTGTCGCCCCAGATAATCTGAACATGGACGACATGCACCTTGCCCCGCAGGTAAAGGTCGTAAGCTTATTTGAAACCATGGTGGTATTCATATTGGGGATATTCTTTTTTGTGCGCAGCTTGCCTTTATTCTTCAGGTGTATCAGATCGCTTTAGCAAATCCAGCTCCGGGCAATTACCGCCATCGGTTTGACCTCTGCCGCCTGCCACACCTTTGAGAATCCCAACGGGATTCCGGCCCAAAGCCCAGGGTTGCGAGCTGGCGAGCTACCCTGGGTACACGCCGCCAAACCAACTTCAACCGCAACGCGGTTGCGGCCCCAATCCGATCGGCCTGTCCAAATCATTCAATTGTCCCGCTGAATTTTGGATGTTTCGGCCCCTGCTCACTACTGCGCAATCTCAAAGTCCCCCTTCAGCCGCAGATCAGTGGACGATGCGCCCACCATCACCTTGAACTTGCCCGGTTCCACCAAACGTTTCATCTCCTGATTCCAAATTGCCAGGCATTCCGGATGAATCACCATCGAGATCGTCTTGCTCTCTCCCGGCTCCAGATGAATCCGGTCAAATCCGCACAGCCGCTCTTCGTACACCGTCACCGAACTGAGCACCTGATGCGTGTAAAGCTGCGGAATCTCATCCCCCGCGCGATCCCCCGTGTTCTTGATTTTAAACGTCACCGTGATGTCGCCCGCCGGTGTCTGCCGACCCGGCGTCACCGACAAATCGCTGTACTTAAATTCCGTGTAGCTTAACCCAAAGCCAAACGGCCAGAGCAGCCCCGCCACATTCACGCGTCCCTTGCCCGTCGGCTCCACATTCGCCGCCGGTTTGGCCGGGAAATTCATCTCCAGTTGCCCTGTCGTTTTCGGGAAAGTACAGGTCAGCTTGCCACCTGGGTTGTAGTCGCCAAACAGCGTCTCCACAATCGCATGACCGCCCTCCATCCCCGGCAAAAACGCCTGGAGAATTGCGGGACAAACCCGGTTTGCCCAGTTCAACGTCACCGGCCGGCCGCTGATATCCACCACAATCACCGGCTTGCCCGTCGCCGCCACCGCGCGGATCAGATCATCCTGCCGCCCCGTCAGATTCAGGCCCGTGCGCGAACAGTTTTCGCCCACCGTCGCCCGCGTTTCCGGCAACCCGCGCGGCACGTCGCCCACCACCACAATCACCACATCCGCCTGCTTCGCATCCGCCACCGCCGCGTCAATCTGCGCCTGCTCCGCCGGGGTCGGCGGCTCCCACATGATTTCCGAGTCCGGCCAGTTCGCGTCAAAATATCCGCAACCCTCCGAATACAGAATCTTCGCCTTGCCTGCAAACCGTTCCTCCAGCGCCTGCCGCACCGTGATCACCGGCGCATTGATCGGACCATAATGATCCTTCGCGTATTCCGGGTTGTCCGCATTTGGACCGCACACCGCAATGGTTTTGATCTTCGTTTCATCCAGCGGCAGGAGATGCTGCTCATTTTTGAGCAGCACCAGACATTCCCGCGAAGCCCGCCGCGCCAGCGCCACGTTTTCCGGACTCAACACCGTCGCATCCGCATTCGTCAGCGGACGGTACGGTTCGTCAAACAACCCCTCCCAGAATTTCACGCGCAACACATCACGCACCCGGTCATCCAAGACCGACATCGGCACCGTGCCCTCGCGCACCAACTCGCGCAGCGGCAACACATACGTCTGCGGCGGCGTGAACGTTGTACGCACATTCAAACCCGCCATCACCGCCTGCCGCACCGCGTCCTTCATGTCGCTGGCGGTGTGATGCTTCTCGGCCAGATATTCCACCGCGTCGCTGTCGCTCACCACGTAACCCTTGAACCCAAACCGCGTCCGCAATACATCCGTCAAATAATAATGACTCCCCGCAATCGGCACGCCGTCGTAGTCGTTGTACGACGCCATCACCCCCAGCGGATTCGCCTCGCGAATCACCCGTTCATACGGCCAGAGATGAATCATCTCCGCCTCGCGGGGCGAACAGCGCGGGTCCGTCCGCGAAAACCCTTCCCGCGCGCCCTTGTTGTCTGCATAGATGCAAAAATGCTTCATCGTGGAAACAATCTGCTGACTCTGGATGCCCTTCACCATCTGAATGGCCAGTTCGGAAACCAGAAACGGATCCTCGCCATACGACTCCAGACACCGCCCCCACCGCGGATCGCGCATCACATCCATGATCGGCGCATACACATTCACATACCCCAGCGCATGCGCCTCACGACCGGTCACTTCGCCCACCTTGCGAATCAGCTCGCGATCCCACGTCTGCCCCAGGCCGAGCTGCGTTGGAAAATCCGTCGCCTTGAAATGTTCCACCCCGCGAATGCCTTCATCCGTGAATTCCGCCGGCACCCCCAGCCGCGTGTCCTCAATGAAAAACCGCTGCACCTCATTCAGCGCCCACACGTGCTTGGACGCCGGCCAGATGTACGCGTTGCCCGGCAAATCCTTCTTGTAGTAGGGATACCCCGTCAGATCTTCGTCAATATTCGCCACCCCGTCATGCCAAAAGGCATTATGCCAGTTCGTCGTCGGCAGATAATCCGGCAGCACCCGCTTGTACCCGTACAGCGTGGCCAACTGCGCCGTCTTTTCCTCCAATGTCATTTGCGACAGCAAATCCTCCACCCGCCGGTCAATCGGCTGGGTCGAATCTTCGTAAACATCCTTCTTGCCGTTTTTGTTCAAGTCCGTCCAACCCGCATGATAAATATTCGTCCGCGTCACCACCGCCTGCCCCGACTTCATGCACTCCTCATACGTCGGCGCGTACAGCAAGCCGTCATCGTGAGTAATCACCACCGCCGTTTTGGTGCCCGCATTGTCCGTGTTGCTGTCGGAATTGGTGGTCTGCGCCAGCCCCGCAAGCCCGGCGAACAGCCAATTGGCACCAGATAAAATCAAAACCTTCGTGTTCCATTTCATGGGACGTATATTTGAGCGCAAATCCGAAGCAATAGTCAATGTCTGCGTTTCCCGGTCGCCCGATCGCAGTACGTCGATAATCGGTGTCAGCCAAGGCGTGGCGCATCTGACACCGCCTGTAACGATAATTGGGGCCAGCGTCACGCCGGCAATGCGCCTTTATCGTTATAACATTGCTGTTTTACGGATTCGGGAAAATTTCCCACGCCTTTTCCGCCCGACCCCATTTATGCCCAATGTAATATCAGCCCTTCCGCATGGCCCGGTATCCCGTCGGGGTGGCTTCGTTCACCTTGCGGAAAAGCCGCGAGAAGTGGAGCGGATCGGCATAGCCCAGTTCCGCCGCCACCTGCTTCACCGTCAGGTCCGTGGTGTCCAGCAATTGGCAGGCCCGGTGCATGCGCAGCCGCGTAAAATAATCAATCGGCGCATAGCCGGTCTGAGTCTTGAACAGCGCCGTGTATTGCGACCGGGAAAGATTGGCCACGCCCGCCAGCGCCGCCAGTTGCAAATTGCTGCCCAAGTGCTCCTTCATGTACTGGATGGTGCGCGCAATTTTTTGAGCCGGTGAAGGCTGTCCGGCCGCATCGCCGCGATGATTGCGAATGATTGCCGCCAGCAAATGCGCCAACGTCTGCGAAGCATAGAGCAATTGCAGCGTGGTGTACCCATGCTCCACGCAATCCAGCAATTCTTCAAACAAAGCCAGCACCTGGTCATCCTCGCCCAACCGCAGCACCGACTGCTCCACGGTAACGCCCATTTCCGCCATAAAGGCCGGCAGCAACGAACCGCCCGCATGAAACCAGTGAATGGACCACGGACGCGCCACATCTGCCCCATACACATGCGGCACCCGCGGCGGAACAACCAGCAAATCGCCGGGCTTCACGGTCACACGGCGGCCGCCCAGTTCGCACCAGCCCAAACCTTTGGCGCAATAAATAAACACCGCCTGCTCCACCCCGGCCGGCCGTTCCCGCAAATGCTCCCGCGCATGGGGAAACCAGCCAACATCCGTCGGTAGCAAACCACGGGTCAGCACATGTTCCGCCGAGCGCTCGATCACCGAGCGCGGCAAAACCACAATTCGCTGCCCCGGAAATCCCTGGGGCTTTTCGCGCAGTTGCATAACGTTATCTGGTTGATAGCCGCTTTCTTTTACCACGTCATCGGATTTTTATCCATGTGAAACGGCGGATCGTCCATTTTGCTGGCGACAGAATTTGCCTATCGTTGTCAAAACTGCAATCCCGGCCTGCCACCACCTGTGTCCTGTCCTGATTGCTCCGGCAAAAATGAGCACACCTGTCAGCATCAAAAAAGAGCCGCTGGTCATCCCGACCTGGCTGCCCCTCGCCCCGGACAAGAATCCGATGTTTTTGGAGAAGCGCGTGTACCAGGGCAGCAGCGGCCGCATCTATCCTCTGCCCTTCACCGACCGCATTGCCGAGACGCCCGTGGACCGCGCCTGGCAGGCCGTGTGGATTGAAAACGAATTTGTGCGCGTGCTGGTGCTGCCGGAAATCGGCGGCCGCATCCACGCCATCCAAGACAAGACCAACGGTTACGACCTGATATACAATCAGCACGTCATCAAACCCGCGCTGGTGGGCTTGGCCGGACCGTGGATTTCCGGCGGCATTGAATTCAACTGGCCCCAGCATCATCGGCCCGCCACGTTTTTGCCGGCGGCCTGTGAAATCGAGGAGCACGCCGATGGCTCCAAAACCGTCTGGTGCAGCGACCACGATCCGATGACCCGCATGAAAGGCATGCACGGCATCTGCCTGCATCCCGGCAAAAGTTTCGTGGAACTCAAGGCGCGCGCCTTCAATCGCACGCCCTATGTGCAAAGCTTCCTGTGGTGGGCGAACGTGGCCACCCGCGTGCATGAAGCGTACCAAAGTTTCTTCCCGCCGGATGTGTATTACATCGCCGACCACGCCAAACGCGCCACCAGCGAATATCCGCTGGCCCAGGGCCATTATTACGGCGTCAATTATGGCGAACGCGGTGCCAACGGCATTCCGGCGGGCGAAGTGCCCGCCCAATTCATCCCGCCGCACGCCGGCAAGACGACGATTCCCGGTCTGCCCCATTACGCTCCCAATGATCTGTCCTTCTACGCCAACATCCCCGTGCCCACCTCCTACATGTGCATGGGCAGTCAGGAAGATTTCTTTGGCGGCTACGATTACGCCGCGCAGGCCGGCATTATTCACATTGCCAACCACCATATCTCACCCGGCAAAAAACAATGGACGTGGGGCAATCAGGAATTCGGCTACGCCTGGGACCGCAATCTGACCGGCCGCGACGCCAAGGGCGAATTCGGTCCGTACATCGAAATCATGGCCGGTGTCTATACGGACAATCAGCCGGACTTTAGCTTCCTGCAACCGGGCGAAACCAAAACTTGGAGTCAATACTGGTATCCCCTTCGCGTCATCGGTCCGGCCCGGCACGCCAATTTGGCCGCCGCCATTGCCCTCCAGCCGGTTTCCGAACGGCATGGACAATTATCCATTGGCGTTGCGGTGACTGAAATTTTCAAGCAAGTCAACCTGTTAATCTCCGCGAAAGGTAAACGGCTGCTCGGAAAAACTCTGACCCTATCGCCCGGCGAACCGTTCACGAGCGTCCTTACTCTGCCCCGTGGCATCGTGGAAACCGACCTCACCATCCGCGTCACCGACCAGGCCGGCCAGGAAATCATCACCTACCAACCCAAGCCCCGCGTGAAAGGCGAAGTGCCGCCGCCCGCCACGGAGCCCGCCGCCCCCGAAGCCATCACGAGCACTGATGAACTGTTCATCACCGGCCTGCATCTCGATCAATACCGTCATGCCACCCGTTCCCCGATGCTTTATTGGCAGGAGGCGTTGCGCCGCGACCCGCTGGACTCACGCTGCAACAACGCCCTCGGCCTCTGGCATCTCCGGCGTGGTGAATTCACCCCCGCCGAAAAACATTTTCGCCAGGCCATCGAACGTCTCACCCGCCGCAATCCCAATCCCTACGACGGCGAAGCCTACTACCATCTCGGCCTCTGCCTGCGCTTTCAGAATCGCGATACCGAAGCCTACGCCGCCTTTTACAAAGCCACTTGGAATCAAGCCTGGCAAGCCGCCGGTTACCATGCCTTGGCCGAATTTGATGCCAAAAAATCCGATTGGGCCGCCGCGCTAAATCACTTGGACCATTCCTTGCGCTTTAACACGGACAACACCCGCGCCCGCAATCTCAAGGCAATGGTCCTGCGCGAATTGGGCCGTTCCACCGAAGCGAATGAGTTGTTACGCGCCACACTGACCCTCGACCCGCTGGACTGGTGGGCGCGGTGGTTGAACTCGGAACCATTAACCTGCGATTTGCCGACCAAGCTTGACCTCGCCCACGACCTCGCCCGGGCCGGATTCATTGCCCCGGCCATAACCATCCTGAAATCCGGCACTGCACCAGACCAAGACCTGCCCACGCAAAGTCTGGGTGCCGCGCCTTTGGCAGCCTACACACTCGGCTGGTTGCAGGGTCTGGCAGGAAACCCCAAAGCGGCGCTCACTCAATTCAAGCAAGCCGCCCGCCTCGCGCCGGACTACTGTTTTCCGTCACGTCTGGAAGACATCGCCATCCTCAAAAACGCCATCCAAGCCAATGAGCTGGATACCCGCGCCCCATATTATCTTGGCAATCTGCTGTATGACCGCCGCCGCCCCGCCGAAGCCATCCGCCTCTGGGAACGTAGCGCCCGGCTGGATTCAAAGTTCTCGATTGTCTGGCGCAATCTGGGCATTGCCTACTTCAACGTTTCCCGGCAACCCGCCAAAGCCCGCGCCGCCTACGAAAAAGCCATCCGCGCCAATCCCGCCGATGCGCGGCTGGTTTACGAACGCGACCAACTCTGGAAACGGCTCGGCGAAACTCCGGTCCGGCGTCTGCACGAACTCTCCAAACACGCGCAACTCGTCGAGCAACGCGATGACCTGAGCGTGGAATTCTGCGCCCTGTTGAACCAGACCGGTCGCCACACCGAAGCCCGGGAACTGCTCGCGCATCGGAATTTCCAACCCTGGGAAGGCGGCGAAGGCGCTGCCCTCGGCCAGCACGTTCGCACCGAACTCGCCCTGGGGCGCGCCGCCTTGGCGAAGAAGTCTTATCAACAAGCCGTCGAACATTTCAAAAGCGCCCTGCGCTCCCCGGAAAACCTGGGCGAAGCCAAGCATCTGCTGGCCAACCAAAGCGACATCCATTACTGGCTCGGACTGGCCTTCGACCAACTGGGCGAAAAGTCGTCAGCCCGGCAACACTGGCTCGCCGCCGCCAACTTCAAGGGCGATTTCCAAGAAATGAGCGTGCGCGCCTTCAGCGAAATGACCTATTACTCCGCACTGTCATGGCAAAAGCTGGGCCAAAAAACCAAGGCGACCCGTCTGTTGCGCGGCCTGCTGACCCACGCCCGGCAGTTGCAAAAGGCAAAGGCGAAAACTGATTACTTCGCCACCTCCCTGCCCACCATGCTGCTGTTTGATGACGATATTCAATACCGGCAGGAAACCACCGCGCTCTTTCTGCAAGCCCAGGCACAACTAGGCTTGGGCCACACCGCCCCGGGCCGAAAACTGTTGCACACCGTCCTGAAACGCGACCCCAACCACGCCCTCGCCGCCGACCTGTTGGCCGAAACCGCCACCCGCTGAAATATGAACCGCTTGATTCAAAAGTTACTGTTATTTGGAATGGTGGGATACCTCACCAGTACCACCCTCCACGCCGCCGACGACATTTCCCTCGCTGGCCGCTGGGCCTTCCAGATGGACCCGGATGATCGCGGCCTGACCGAATCCTGGCCCGCCCGCGCTGATTCATTTCCCGACAAAATTACTTTGCCCGGCACCATGGATCAGGCCGGCTTCGGCACCAAGACCACCAATGCCGAGGTGGGCGTGCTCACCCGGCTCGTAAAATATTACGGCCCCGCCTGGTATCAGCGCGAGATCAACGTGCCCGCATCATGGCAAAACAAGGACGTGGAACTGTTTCTCGAACGCGTCATCTGGCAAAGCCGCGTGTGGGTGGATGGCCAACCATGCGACGAACAGGAATCCCTGAACACCCCGCATCGCCACAAGCTCGGCCGGCTCACGCCCGGACGCCACACAGTGACCCTGCGCATTGATAATCGTCCGCTCTATCCCATCGGCATCAACGGCCATTCCTACACTGAGCAGACGCAAACCATTTGGAACGGTGCAGTCGGCCGGATCGAATTGCAGGCGCGCGATGCCATTCATATCGCCGAAACCCGCGTTTTTCCTCACGGAACGGACAAAACATGCGCGACCGAAATCACCGTTCAAAGCGACAGCACCATGCCGCAAACGGCCACCCTGCGCCTGCAACTCCACCCGCACGGCTCGCATACGGTCGTTGCCCAATTGGAAACCAACTGCACCGTTCAGCCCGGCACCAATATCCTGCACCTGAATCTGACTCTGGCCCAAGCGCCGGCATTGTGGGATGAGTTTTCGCCCAACCTATACACGCTTGATGTGACCGCCAAAACCGATGTCACCACCGACAACGCCGCCACCACCTTCGGCTTTCGCGATGTCTCCCGCGTCGGCCAGCACATTGCCATTAATGGCCGGGCCGTCTTTTTGCGCGGCAATCTGGACTGCGTTCACTTTCCACTGACCGGTTATCCCGCCATGGATGTGGCCGGGTGGAAACGCATTTTCAACATCTACAAGGCCCATGGCCTGAACCATGTCCGTTTTCACACCTGGACCCCGCCCGAGGCCGCCTTCACGGCGGCGGATGAGTTGGGCATCTATATCCAGTCCGAAGTCGTCTGGGTGCAGCGTCCCTTGGGTAAAGACAAACCCGGTCGCATGGAAGGCATGCCCTTCGGCACCGTCCCCGAATCGCTCATGAATCCCCCGGGCACCATCGACAAATATGTTCACGAGGAAATCCGCCGCGTGATGGATGCCAATGGCAACCATCCTTCCTTTATTCTCTTCACCATCGGCAACGAAATGGGTTCGTATGACCCCGAAGTTTGCGGCCAGTGGATTCAGGAAATCAAAACCTACGATCCCCGCCGCTTCTACGCCGTCAGCACCGCGCGGCGCATCATCCCGGAAGATGATTACAACGTCACCCACGCCGTTCCCAACGTGGGCTGGGTCCGGGACCGGATCAGTCCCTTCAACGACTGGGATTACCAAGAAAGTTACGCCAAAGCGCCCGTGCCCATCATCGCCCACGAAGTCGGCCAGTGGCCGGCGTTTCCCACCTGGGATGAAATCGCCAAATACACCGGCGTGCTGCGCGCCCGCAATTACGAGCATTTCCACGAACTCGCGGTGTCCAACGGCGTCGCAAACCTGGACCATGAATTCCGCGCCGCCTCCGGTGCCACGTCCCAACGACTCTACAAAGACGAAATCGAAAGCCACCTCCGCACCGCCGATTGCAGCGGCTTTGACCTGCTGAGCATGCAGGATTTTTCCGGCCAGGGCGAGGCGCTGGTCGGCTGGCTCGACTCGTTTTACGACAGCAAAGGCATCGTCACTCCGGCCCGCTTCAACCGTTGGTGCGGCGAAACCGTTCCGCTGGCCCGATTGCCCAAATACATTTTTGAAGCTGGCGAAACCCTCACCGCGCGCATCGATCTCGCCCATTATGGCCCGCAGCCGCTGAATCACCCGACCGCCTCCTGGTTCCTCCGCGATAACCACGGCAGGATTCTGGAACAAGGCAAACTCGCGGCGACGGATGTCCCGCTTTCCATCCCGGTTTCCAGCGTCACGACCCTGGGCAACCTGACCGCCTCGCTTGCCCATTGCCCGGTTCCCGGCCCGGCGCGACTGGAAGTGCGCCTCGATGGCACCCGGTTTGCCAATGACTGGGACATCTGGGTTTTCCCCGCCACCAATCACATCACGTCCGCCCCGGCAGGCATTGAAATTTGCGATTCGCTGGATGCGGCGCTGGCCCAATTGCATGCCGGCAAAAAAGTCCTTCTGGATGCTCACTTGCTCGGCACCAAGGAGAACGCCAGTTTTGCCCGCTTCAAACCCGCCTATTGGTCCGCTTGGATGTTCCAAGGACAATATACCCTCGGTGCCCTGGTTCGAAACGCCCATCCCGCCCTCCACCAATTCCCGACCGAGAATCACTATGACTGGCAATGGGATGATTTATGCAGCCACGGTCGCGGCTTCCGCCTCGAAGGTCTGCCCTTGGATTATCAGCCCATCGTCCAGCCCATCGGCGATTTTCATTTCAATTGGAAACTCGGCTCGATCTTCGAATTGCGCGTTGGCGGCGGCCAGTTGCTCTTGTGCGGTTATGATATTTCCAGTCACCTTGACCGCCGCCCGGCCGCGCGTCAGTTGCGCACCAGCCTGCTGGCCTACATGCAGTCATCCGCCTTCCATCCCCGCACCGCGGCCACCCCGGAACTGCTGAAAAAAATGATTCCCATCGTCCGCACCGCCCCCGTGGCCATGCCGGGAAATTTTGGCAACGCCGTCCTCTATGTTCAGGCCGGCGGCCACGACACGATCGGCGGCAACACGCCTTGGACTCCGGCCATTGACGACGCCAAAATTACCGAGGCCGGGTTCGGCTACGATGTCAAATGCAATGCCGTCTGGAAGGATGAAGCCGGCACCGCCTGGTGGAGCGATTCGAAACTGCGCATCGAAGTCAAAATCCCCACCCCCAATATTTATGACCTCTACGTCCATTTCCATGATTGGAATGACAACGGCCGCGAGGGCAAAATTAAATTCGCCGGTCGCGAATATGAACTCGGCACGCACAACGGCGCGGGCAAATGGATCAAACTGGAAGTCCTGCGCGAAGATTGCCTTGGTGGAAAAGTCGTGCTCGAAGCCAGCCCCACCTCCGGCCCGAACTTGCAAGTCACCGCCCTCGCCCTGGTGCCCCGGTAAACAAAATTGCTCAAGTATGAAATACCTGCCACTGACCCTCACCCTCGCGGCACTCGCCGGCACCCTGCTCTCCGCCCGCGCCGCCACCGTGCGCCTCGACGAATTGGATCTTACCACGATGACCGCCGGCTGGGGAGAACCGCAAAAGAACCTGGCCATCACCGGCAAACCTCTGACGCTCGCCGGCCGGACCTATGCTCATGGCGTCGGCACCCACGCGGAGAGCGAACTGACCATCCAATTGGATGGCAAAACCCGCTGGTTTACCGCCCATTTGGGCGTGGATGACCACGCCGCCAATGCCGCCGCGTCCATCGAGTTTATCGTGCGTGGCGACCACCAAACCCTCTGGCAAAGCGGCGTCTGCAAGCTGGGCGAAACGCCTCGCGACTGCCGCGTGAAGCTGGACGGCATCAAACAACTCGAACTCGTCGTGACCGACGCCGGCGACGGCATCAACTTCGACCACGCCGATTGGGCCGATGCATCCTTCGAATATGATGGTACCGCGCCGAAATCGAAGAAAGACGTTGCCCCGGTCGAACCGGCCGAATTACTCACTCCGCCAGTTCCGCGCGAACCGCGCCTCAACGGGCCGAAAATCTATGGCGTCCGCCCGGGCTCTCCTTTTCTCTATCGCATCCCGTGTACCGGCGACCGCCCGGTTGTTTTTAGCGCCGAAGGTCTGCCCGCCGGCCTGACCTTGGATGCCGCCACTGGCATTATCACCGGCACCGTTGCCCAAGTCGGAACCAACCAGGTTACGCTGCACGCCCGCAACCGCCGGGGTGAATCCAAACGCGAATTCCGCATTGTGGCGGGGAACACCTTGGCGCTCACGCCGCCCATGGGTTGGAACAGTTGGTATATCCATTACGACCGGGTGTCCGAGGCGGCCTTGCGCAACGCCGCCGATCAGATGATCGCCAGCGGCATGGCCGACTTCGGCTACCAGTATGTAAACAGCGACGATTGCTGGAATATTCGGCCCGGCGCGGCGAAGGCTGAACTCGGCGGTCTCGCCCGCGATGCCAGCGGAAAGCTCCTGCCCAACCAGCGTTTCCCCGACATCAAGGGTATGGTGGATTACATCCACGCGAAGGGGCTTAAGGCAGGCATTTACATTTCACCCGGCCCGTTGACCTGCGCCGGTTTTGAAGGAAGCTGGCAGCATGAAGCGCAGGATGCCAAGACCTTTGCCGCCTGGGGGGTTGATTTCCTGAAATACGACTGGTGCAGTTACGGCAGCAAGGCCGGTGGCAAAGATCTGGAACACCTTAAAAAACCGTACCAATTGATGTGGAACGAACTCCAGAAGCTGGACCGCGACGTGGTTTTTAACCTCTGCCAATACGGCATGGGCGACGTTTGGAAATGGGGCGGCGAGGTCGGCAACTGCTGGCGCACCACGGGTGATCTCGGCTTGGAACGCGGCGCACGTCTGCCCGGGTTCTACCGCATCGGCTTCAGCAATGCACAACATGCCGAATATGCCCGGCCCGGCGGTTGGAACGATCCCGACTACATCCTCATCGGCTGGGTAGGCGACGCTCGCGGCATGGGGATCGGCAAAAAAACCACCCTTACGCCGAATGAACAATACAGCTACATGAGCATGTGGTCGCTCATGGCCGCACCGCTCATTTTCAGCGGCGACATGGCCCGGCTCGATCCCTTCACCCTGAATGTGCTGTGCAACAGCGAAGTCATCGGCGTGGATCAGGATTCACTCGGCCGACAGGGGAAGATTCTGCGCCAGACCCGGGATGAATTCGTGCTCGTCAAAGAACTCGAAGACGGCTCCAAAGCCGTGGGCCTGTTTAATCTCGCCGACCAGCCGGCCAAACTCGCCGTCACCTGGGCCGATCTGGGCCTCACCGGCAGCCAGCGGGTACACGATTTGTGGCGGCAAAATGACCTTGGCAAATATCGCAGCCAATATGCAACCCAGGTGCCCCGCCACGGCGTGGCCCTGCTCCGGTTGTCACCCGCTCCCTAAAACAAATCAACGTTGCCCTTTAAAATCCACCCGGCAAACTGAATCCCCTGAACCATGATCACCGCTCCCGCTCCCGCGTCCTCCCGGCTCCAAGCCGATTATCATCTGGGTTACATCTGGCTCATCACCATCGTGGCCGCGCTCGGCGGACTCCTGTTTGGTTATGACTGGGTGGTCGTGGGCGGCGCCAAGCCCTTTTTCGAACGCTATTTCCACCTCACTGATGCCGCCCAATCCGGCTGGGCCAACAGTTGCGCCCTCATCGGTTGCCTCTTTGGTTCCCTCTTTGCCGGGGCCCTGAGCGACCGGTTGGGCCGCAAAAAATTGTTAATCGCCTCCGCCCTGCTGTTCGCCGTAACCTCCCTCGGGAACGCCGTGGCTCCCACCTTTTTCATCTTCGTCACGTGGCGTATTCTCGGCGGCGTGGCCATCGGTCTGGCCTCCAATCTGTCGCCCATGTACATCGCCGAAATCGCCCCGGCCCAAATGCGCGGTAAACTGGTGTCCATGAACCAGCTCACCCTCGTTGTCGGCATCCTGCTGGCACAGTACATCAACTGGTATCTCGTCCGCAACCTGCCCGCCGGATCCACCGATGAGTTTATCCAGAATTCCTGGTACGGCCAGACCGGCTGGCGCTGGATGTTTGCGCTCACCGCCATTCCTTCCGCCCTGTTTTTCATCGGCATGTTCTTCGTCCCCGAAAGTCCGCGCTGGCTGGCCAAAAACGGCCGGCCTGACGCCGCCCGCGCCATTCTCAGAAAGATCGGCGGCGACACCTATGCCACCGCCGCCCTGGCGGAAATCGAAGCCACCCTGGTCAATGAAACCGTCCGCGTTGATTTCCGCGAACTCTTCCAGCCCCGCCTCCGCCGGGTCCTGCTGCTCGGTTTGGGCCTCGCCGTCTTCCAGCAATGGTGCGGCATTAACGTGATTTTCAATTATGCCGAAGAAATCTTCCGCTCCGCCGGCTATGACATCTCATCCGTCCTGAAAAACATCGCCTGGACCGGCTCGGTGAACATGGTCGCCACCATTTTCGCCCTCGGCACCGTGGACCGCTTCGGCCGTCGGCCCATGATGCAATTTGGCGCCGCCAGCCTGGCGATCATCTACACCGCCCTGGGCTGCTGCTATCACGCCCATGTCACCGGCCTGCCCGTCCTGCTGCTAGTGCTGGCTGCCATCGGTTGCTACGCGATCTCCCTGGCCCCGGTCACTTGGGTGGTCATCTCGGAAATCTTTCCCAATCGCATTCGCGGCGCCGCCATGGCCGTGGCCGTGGCCGCCCTGTGGCTGGCCTGTTTTCTCCTGACTTACAGTTTCCCGCAATTGAACGCCGCCCTCGGCGCCGCCGGCACCTTCTGGCTCTATGCCGCCGTATGCGTGGCCGGTTTTGTCTTCATCTGCCTGCGCCTGCCGGAGACGAAGGGCAAATCCCTCGAACAGATCGAACACGATCTCATTGACTCCCAGAATCCCAGCCATTCAGTGAAACCTTTTTAAGACTCTATCCGTCACACACTTGGAAGATAGCCAAAACGACCAGGCACTCTTTGCTGGCCAATCCGTGAACGACCTTGGAGTCGGCATTGATATCCAGCGACAGGTAACTGGCAATCGGTAGGCCATGTAAACAACACCAAGTTGGTTGTAACTGTTTTTTTGACAATTCCGCCAAACGAGTTAAAGTAATCACGTACACGGAATAAAGGTTTTACCTAGTAGAGTGATCGGGTTGGAACGGATTAATTCATCGAACAGTATCTGATATCGATGAATTGAGGGGGGAATTCATCCATAGTTTTCTTACTCAGAAGCGCTAATTCACAAAAAAGGGGGGGGAATCGTATACGCCTGTTAATTAGACAATTTTAGTGATTTTGTGCCTATCTGTATAAGAACGAAATTCTGCGTTAATTTTGCTTTTGGAAGAAATTGGCCGTCTTGGTTTTTCCTCCAATTGCGCCCAACATCTCCCCTGACTGAAACGGCGCAATCCGCTACCGGGCGATCCGTTAGAAAGCATTGCCTCCTCACCAGCAGCAATCTTTATAGGGTTCATTTGTCGGAAATGCATTATTTCCATCGGTTTATATTCGGTCTTCTAGGAGGCCTGTTGTGATCGACTCGTCACCCGACATACCCGAAACACGGCACTCACCTCGGGTCAAAGGTGCTTCTATTAACCGCCGAGGATCGCAGCGAAGACCAGCAATTCGCCATGAGAGGATGCCTGCGCCAGCCCCTAGGTCAAACTACACCCCGGTCAAGCTTTCCCGGTGGCAACGGTTTCTGCCCGTAATCATCGGTTGGGCGGCCTTTTTGATTTATAGCGTCACCCTTTGCCGCGGAATTTCGCTGACCAATCTGCCGCTCACATCTGCCTTGGCCGGGTGGCATGTCTCTCCCGTCACCGGGCAGCCGGTTTTATGGCTGGTAACAGCCCCATTTCGGTGTTTGCCGCCGGAATGGGTACCCATCGCAGTTAACCTGTCATCTGCCATCTGGGCCGCTACATCGCTGGCTTTGCTGACGCGATCAGTGCAATTATTGCCCTTGAACCGTCTGCGGGTGCAAAGAATGTTTCTGACCGGTCATAGCGGGCGTTTTCTCCGGCCGGAAGCCTGGTTGGCACCGGTGCTGTCAGCGCTGGCCTGTGGCCTTTCCTTTAGCTTCTGGCGGGAAGCCACCGCTGGAACCGGAGCCATGCTCGATTTGCTGATGCTGGCCGCCACTCTCTGGAGCTTGCTGGAATATCAGACCAGCCGGAAACGGATCTGGCTGTCCCGGGCGGCGCTGATCTGGGGCCTGACCATGGCGGAAAATTGGGCCGCCCTGCTTACGCTGCCGTTGTTAATTTTATCGGCGGCCTTATTCACTTTCACCCACTACCTGGCCTTTCGCAATGCAATCCGACGCCACCCCGGCAGCCATTTGCAGGCCGCCGCCCTGTTTCAGATCCGGTACCGGCGGCGGTTGCAATTCGGCAGATGGCTGATTGCCGGCCTGTCCGTGTCCGCCTTCCCGCCCCTGTTCAACTGGCTTTCCCCGGGCATCCACTGGAGCCTGGCACACGGCGTCATGGAATCCCTCCGGGCGTTGAAACAAACTTACACCTTGGCGTATTGGGATTATCGGGTATCCACGCTGGACACCATTCTGTTGCTGGCCACGGCCTGCGTCGGCCTCACCCTGCCTTTGCTGCTGAAGTTAAAACGGGAACCCAGCTATCAATCATCGGTCCAGGGGCGCCTCCATTTGCTGGGCCTGCATCTGTTTTTTGCCTTGTGCCTCGCCGGTTGCCTCTGGCAGACGCTGGAGCCGGCCATCGGGCCGCAGGCCATTCTCCAAAAAACGCTGAATCTTGCCACCCCGCTTACCGGCTTGATGTACATAAATGCGCTGTGCATCGGCTATCTGGCCGCCCATTTTCTCCTCATTTATGGCGCGGATCTGGCGGCGATCCGCTGGTTAAACGGTGAATTCAAGCCGCCACCGTTCTTGCCGCAGGGATCACGTTTCATCACCCTGCCTGCCATGGTCATCCTGCCACTGGCGCTTGGAAGCCTGCTGGTGGTCAGAAGCCTGCCCGCCATCACCCGCCCCAACCGGCTCGCCTTGGTTGCCTACGGTCGGCAGATTCTCCAAAGCCTGCCGGCTGATGGCGGACTGGTCCTCACGGAGGATCCGGTCAAATGCGAGGTGCTGCAAGGGGCGGCCAGCCAGTTGGATTCCAACCGCTGGCAGGCGGCCGATACCAGTCAGCTCTGGTCGCCGGATTATCGCCGCCATCTGCGGTTGACGCCCGCAACCGTGCCAGCCGATAACGACAATCCCGGCGAAGCCGGACTTTTCTCCTGGCTTTCCAATCTCCAGTCCAGCCAGCCGGTTTATTATTTGCCAACCGGATTCGGGAACCTGTTGGAATGGTTTCTCCCGGAACCCGGGGTGTTCGGCCAGGCCTTGCACCCCGCTCTGGCCACCCGTCCGGGCGCGCCCAAATTAACCCCTGCCGCTTTTGCCAGCGGTGAACAATTCTGGAACGGGATCTGGCTTTCCACTCTGGCTGCCTGCCGG
The DNA here is from genome assembly GCA_903872345.1 of uncultured Verrucomicrobia subdivision 3 bacterium. Classification (GTDB taxonomy): domain Bacteria; phylum Verrucomicrobiota; class Verrucomicrobiia; order Limisphaerales; family UBA11358; genus UBA11358. Next base: position 17,586 of record CAIQKM010000189.1, read on the forward strand.
GTTCCGGAGGGACTATTCCCGGCCAATGGCCGTTGGGAAGACAAGCTCCATCTGCGCACGCTGCCGGATGAACAATCACACCTCCTGCTCGAATGGTATTCGGCTGCCCTGAATACCTGGGGGGTGGAACTGCAACGCAGCGGTCATCTGGCCGAAGCCGGCCGCCGGTTTGAACAGGCCAGTTATCTGAACCCGGATAATTTCATCGCCCGCATTAACCTCGCCACCAGCCATGCGCTGCTATCTGGCCGCCCGATCACCTTTGCCGGTTCGTCCGGCATCATTGGCCAGTTGAATGATTCCCGTCAGCTCCTGCGAGCCCTGCCCCGCTACGGTCCGGTCGATGATCCGCTCTTTTGCTGCCTGCTGGGCAGCATTTTTACCCATCAAAAAATGGAGCGCCAGGCGGTTGAACAACTGCAGCGCGCCCGCGAACTCTCGCCCACCGCCTTCGCCCCGGGTATCCTGCTGGCAGAACTCTATGCCGGCACCGGCCAGTCGGCTGAATTGCGGTCCACCCTGGATCAACTGAAATCCCTCGCCGCCAGCCAGCCGCAAAACCAGGCGCTCGCCGACCGGCTGGAACAGTTTGAAACCCGGATAAAGTCCCGTCCGCAAACCGGCGACGACACTTCCCCGGCCGCTTCCCCGCACTTGAATCCGGCTCCCGTCGCCCTTGAAAACGACTTTCAATATTGCATCGCCCGGAGCAATTTCGCCGGGGCCATGCAGGCCATCAGCCGGCAACTGGTCCGCAATCCTGGCGACCTGAAAGCCCGGGTAAACCAGGCCGGAGTGTTTATTCTGATGGGGCAGCTTACCAATGGGCTAAACAGCTTGAATGAAATTCTGGCCACCACCAACCTCCCTTTGGCCCGCCTGGACCGGGCCAGTGTCTGGTTGAAATTGGGCAATCTGGCGGCCGCGGAACACGATTATCAAGCCGTTGAATCATCCGGCGAAGAGTCGTTTCAGGCCAATTACGGACTGGCCCGGGTAGCCCAGACCCGGCATGACACCAACCGCACCATGTTCTACCTAGAACGCTGCCTTTCCTGCGCCCCCGACCCCGCCACCCGCTCAAAAGTAAAGTCCACCCTGCAAGCCTTGGCCCTGCGCGACCAAGACTGACCTGCCAGCATTCTTCCCCGTACCAGCGCCGCGAACAAGTTGTTTTCCCATTCACCGGTCAGCCGGAGACGGCCGGCCGCCTCTGGCGTCAAGCTGTCATTTCGCCGTGCGGTTTTTCTTTGCCTCGCCCCCCCTGATAATTGTAATAATAAGGTCCCTTAAATCCGCGGGTTTGAAAATATAAAATCATGCACGAAATATTATTAATGATCCACGTCCTGCTGGGCGTGTCCTGCATGGTGGCGACCGTCTGGCTGTTCGTGGATGTCCTCCACGCCAGCGCCGCCAACCAGAAACGCATCACCCTGCTGAGCCGGTTTATCGCCCTCGCCATGTGGCTCGCCTTTCTGGTCGCGGGCTATTGGTATGTGAAGCTGTACCCGGCCGACAAAGCGATCATCCTCAAAGGCCCCTGGCCGTTCGCCCACAGCTTCTTCATGGAGACCAAAGAACACTTGGTCATCCTGCTGCTCTTGCTGACCACCTATCTGCCGATTGTGGCAGCCAATCAACTCGCCCAAAATAAAGACGCCCGCAAACTCACCCTCTGGGTCGCCGCCCTGATCGTTCTGCTCGCCCTCGGCATGGAAGGCGAAGGCGCCGTCATCGCCATGGGTGTCAAAGTTGCCTTGCTGGCTCGTTAACCCCAAAATGCATATGGAAAATTCCACCAGCTCCAAATACACCAACTCCTTCGGCGTGGCCCTGGCCGTAACCAGCGTGGTTAACGCCCTGCTCGTCGTGGTCAAAGAAAAAAGCCCCGCCGTGCAGGCCGCCATGAAAAGCCTCACCGGCCATCACTGGATCACCCACGCCACCGTCATCGTGCTGCTCTTTTTCATTTTGGGCGGCATCCTGTCCCAGACCAACGGCGGTAAGGGGATGAAATTGTCCATCCGTTCCCTCATTGGCACCGTGGTGGGTGGCGTAGCCCTGGCCGCGCTCATTATCACCGGATTCTATCTCGTGGCCGATTAACCGCCCGTTTACCCGTAGCAGCCGACGTGAGGAGGCTCAAATATCTATGAAAACGTTTATTTATTCAGTGCCTCCTCACGTCGGCTCCTACATCACCAGTGATTTAACCAGCGGTTAAACTCTCCGTCCATCACCATGCACTCTCAACGATTTTTCCCGCTCGGCACCGGCCTTCTGTTGGCCGCCACCCTGTTCGCCCTCAAAACCTATGGCGGTCCGCCCTTTTTGACCGATGACCCCGAGCCGGTGGATTACCAGCATTGGGAATTTTACGTCGCTTCCATCGACTCCAAAACCGCCGGCGACTGGTCCGGCACCGCCCCGCATGTGGAGCTGAATTACGGCGTCGTGCCGAACGTTCAACTGCACCTCATCACTCCGCTCGCCTACGACGCCCCCGCCGGCGACCATTCCCATTATGGTTACGGCGACACCGAACTGGGCGTGAAATTCCGTTTCCTTCAGGAATCCGACAAGCTGCCGCAGGCCGGCATTTTCCCTCTGGTCGAACTTCCCTCCGGCCGCGCCGCCGATGGTCTGGGCAATGGCCGCGCCCAATTATTCCTGCCCCTCTGGCTGCAAAAAAGCTGGGGCTCGTGGACCGCCTATGGCGGCGGCGGCTACGGTTTCAATGCCGGGGCCGGCAACCAAAACTGGAACTTTGTGGGCGCCGTTCTGCAAAAACAAGTGTTCACCAACACCCTCGTCGGCGCGGAAATCTACCATCAAACCGCCCAACAGATCGGCGGTCGCGACAACACCGCCTTTAATATCGGCACCGTCATTGACTTTACCGAACAACACCACCTGCTGTTCTCCGTCGGCCGCTCCATTGACGGCCCCGTGGATTTTCAATGCTACATTGCCTGGCAGTTCACGTTCGATAACAGCCTGTTCCACTTCTGGAACAAACTTCAGTAGGGGGTGCTTTTCTGCTGTTTTCCCAGCCTCCCACCCGCTTCCCCTCCTCTCCGCGCACCTCCGCGTCCTCGGCGACTCCGCGTTCATCACCTTCCCCATTCGTGTGTATTTGTGTCCATTCGTGGTGAAAAAAAAGGCGCGGATTGCTCCGCGCCTTAAATGATTGATCCGTAACTTTCCGGCTAATTACACCGTGTACGTGCTGCTGGAGGTCGTGCCGCCGCGGCCGGTCCAGTTGGTGTGGAAGAATTCGCCACGGGGTTTGTCCACGCGTTCGTAAGTGTGGGCGCCGAAATAATCGCGCTGGGCCTGGAGCAGGTTCGCGGGCAGCACGGCCGAGCGGTATTGATCGTAGAACGCCAGCGCGGTGCTGAAGGCGGGCACGGGAATGCCCTTCTTGGCGGCGGTGGACACGATGTTGCGCCAGCCCTTTTGCGATTTCTTGATCTCGCCGCGGAAATAGTCGTCCAGCAGCAGATTCGCCAGCTTGGGATTGTTATCGTAGGCTTCCTTGATCTTGCCCAGGAAGGCGCTCCGGATGATACAGCCGCCACGCCACATCAAAGCGATGCCGCCGTAGTTCAGGTTCCAGCCGTAATCTTTGCCGGCCGTGCGCATGAGCATATAGCCCTGGGCATAGCTGACAATCTTGGAGGCGTAGAGCGCGCTCATGATGTCGGCAATGAAAGCCTTTTTCTTCTCGGGATTGGAGGCAATGCTGGTCAGCGCGGGGCGCGGACCCTTGAGCTTGCGGGAGGCTTTTACACGTTCGTCCTTCAGCGCGGAGACGCAGCGGGAATAAACGGCCTCGGCCATGAGGGTGATCGGAATGCCCAAGTCCTGGGAATTGATGACCGTCCATTTGCCGGTGCCCTTCTGGCCGGCGGTGTCGAGAATCTTGTCCACGAGCGGCGAACCGTCCTCGTCCTTCTTGGCGAGGATGTCGCGGGTGATTTCGATCAGGTAGGAATCAAGTTCGCCCTTGTTCCATTCGGCAAAAACGGTGTGCATCTCGTCGGCGCTCAGGCCGAGGCCGTTTTTCATGATGTTGTAGGCTTCGCAGATGAGCTGCATGTCGCCGTACTCAATGCCGTTGTGAACCATCTTGACGTAATGACCCGCGCCGCCTTCGCCCACCCAGTCGCAGCAGGGCACGCCGCCCTCAACCTTGGCGGAAACCGCCTGGAAAATTTCCTTCACAAACGGCCAGGCCGCCGGCGAACCGCCGGGCATGATGCTCGGGCCGTTGCGCGCGCCTTCTTCCCCGCCGGAAACACCGGTGCCGATGTACAGCAGACCTTTGCTCTCGACGTATTTCTGGCGGCGGTTGGTGTCGTCAAAAAGGGAGTTGCCGCCGTCAATGATGATGTCGCCGGGTTCAAGGAACGGGATGAGCTGTTCGATGAATTCGTCCACCGGCTTGCCGGCCTTGACGAGCATCATCACGCGACGCGGACGCTTGAGCTTGGCCACCATTTCCTGGATGGAATGGGCGCCGAGCACCTTGGTGCCCTTGGCTTCATTGGCCAGGAAATGATCCACCTTCTCGGTGGTCCGGTTGTAGGCCACGACGGTGAAGCCGTGGTCGTTCATGTTAAGAATGAGGTTCTGACCCATCACGGCCAGACCAATCAGTGCGATATCGCCTTGTGGTTCCATATATATGAATTCAAAATACAAAATGCAGCGTCAGCGGCGAGCAAAATCCTCGGGCAAAAAGAGCCGCCAAACCGCCCAGAAAAGCTTTTGGCAAAAAAAGACCGGTTTTGGAAGGATGAAAAACCAGAGGATCCGGTTACTTCGCACCTGTCATTTTGATAGAACGGACGCCTAAAGCCGGCGGCGAAGCCCACTCGCTGCACCGGGCGGCGGGGCGGGAGCTCCGCCTCACCATACTGGCGAAATGGCCGGGGAATTTTGGTGGTGGTTTTCGGGGGGTTGATTGGATTGATTCCAGCCCCCCGAATGTGGGATACCGCCGCAAATCCAATCTGCTAAATTTCGCCCGCCACCAAGGCTATGAATATCCAATCCATGCTTATCCGCCACCTGCTGGGCTTGCTCGCCATCGCCAGCCTTTTCTCCACCTCCGTGCGGGCCGAATACTCCTACTTCAGCGATGTCGCGAAAGGCTCCGACATCGTGGTCAAGGAAGTTCGCTGGCCCTATTGGTATGGCTATTATAATACTTGGTGGAGCCAGACTTGGATCAGCAGCGAAGGCACCAGCGGCTATTTCTACAACGGTCTCGCCCTGCCCAATCCCAATGAACCCAGCCCCGTCACCAAAAAGCACGTGATCAACTGGAGCTTCTGGCCGCTCAGTCATCCCGTCAATATCTCGGACACCATCGCCTCGGTTTACACCAGTTCCAATACCTTCGCCATGCAAACCATTGGCGAAGGCACCATTCTCGGTTCGCCCGGCCTCTACACCGGCTGGCAGACCAATGTCTGGTACCGCATGGTCCTTCGCACTTGGCGGCCGCTCGACGGCACCCCTCATCTCGGCTACGCCGGCACCTGGATGCGCGACCCCGTCGGCGGCATCTGGCATCACATGGCCTCCGTGCAACTGCCATTTTCCGTCATCGGCGTGAGCGGCTCCATGGGCTTCCAGGAAAACGTCGCCGGCGACCAGCCTCAGCGCACTGATTATCGCGGCTCCTATTACCACTACAACGGCGCGTGGCACAGCTCCACCAACTTTCATATCTTCGTCCACAGCCCCAGCGCCATTGAAAACACCGGGTTGATCGAATCCAACTCCGCCGTCTTCTACGAAACCTGCAAAACCAACGGCGTTTACAAAGGTGAATTCACCGTCGGCCAGACCTCGCCCACCCTGCATCTCACCCAGCCCGAGCAGCAACCTTTGGACCCCATCCTCGTCACCAACCATAAAGCCACCGTTGCCGGCGACCAACTCCTCGTCCAATGGGAAATCCCGCCCACCGGCTCGCCCCAATTTGCCTATCAAATTGACGTCTTCACCAACGCCGACTGCACCGGCCCCGTCGTGGCCACCGCCTACGACATCGCCCCGGAAGCCCGCCAAAAGCTGCTCACCATCGGTCAGGTCTCCACCCCGGTTGCCCGGCTGACCATCATTGACCTTTTCGACCAGACAAATGCGCCGATCATTCTGACTCCGGCCACCGCCACCCTTCAGGCCGCCTCGCCCGTCACCGGCACGGTGAACGGCCTCAACTTCGCCTACTATCAATCCGCCACCGCCCATGATAACGACAACGAAATCAACTGGTCCACCATGCCGGACTTCGCCGCCCTCACCCCCGTTTCCTCCGGTGCCGTGAACGGCCTCGACCTCACGCCCCGGCAACGCCGCAACGGTTACGCCTTCAATTATTCCGGCTACCTAAAAGTGGATGCCGCCGGCCTCTACGCCTTTACTCTCAATTCCGACAGCGGCAGCAAGCTCTACCTCGACGGCCAGTTGGTCGTGGATAACGATGGCGACCACAGCCCGCGCGACCTGAGCGGCTGGATCGGTTTGGCCGCCGGCTTCCATTCCCTGAACGTCCAATACTATCTGGACACCCAGCCCTCGCTCTATAGTGGCCGCACTTATTTCGACCGCCTCACCCTGTCCAGCGAAGGCCCCGGGCACCCGCTCGCCAAAATTCCCGACAGCGCCTATTACCGCGTGCCCGCCGCCGGCGAACCGACTGTCACCCTGTCATCCCCGGGAGCCGATTCTACCGTCTCCGGCGCCAATGTGCCGCTCGCCGCCTCGATAACCGCCAACGGTAATACCCTCAACCAAGTGCAGTATTATCTCGGCGACACCTGCTGGACCCAGTCCACCAATCCCCCCTTCAGCCTGGCTTCCTTTTTCTGGGCCAGTCCCACCAACAACCTGCGTGCCCGGCTGATTTATAACATCACCAACAGCCTCGATTCGGCGGTACAGCAGGTCGCCACCACCAACATGACCCTCGCCCCCTGGCAATTCTCCCAGATCTTCTACCACCAACATCCCAATGGTGCCCGCAGCCAAAACGACACCTTCTCGCTCATCGGTGACGGCGTAAACCTGCTCTGCCGCCCCGTCAACGGCGACTGCACCTTCACCGCTCATCTCGCCGCCCTGCCCGGCAATCAGCCGGCGCCCGATGGTATCACGCCCGATTACGACTGGCAGGCCGGCATCATCCTGCGCGGATCAACCAACATGACCCCCGGCTACCCGCTCGGTTGCGCCCCCCGCGCCCAAGGTGTCTCCACCAGCGCCCCCTTTGCGGCCGTCCTCGGCAACGTCGGCGGTGAAACCTATTACCAGAACGAGCACATGCACAACGGCGGGGGCGGCTATCACTCCGGAGACCTTGGCGGCCAGAAATGGTTCCGCCTCCAGCGCACCGGCAACACCTTTGTCAGCTCGGTCTCCGGCGACGGTACGTCTTGGACCACCGTCAACACCACCAACTTGCCGGACTTTGGACCCGCCTTTTACGCCGGCTTCTTCACCTACGCCGGCCCCTCCGCTAACCCCAACATCCACTGGGCCAGCTTCGACCACGTCACCCTCACCGGCACGCCGGCCGATCCGTCCGACCCCAAATAAGTTAGAAATTGGCCTGCCGCCTTTGAGGATCAGAGGTACATCCCGATACTGCCTCGGAGCGCGGCTGTCTCAGCCGCAGCGCGTGGCCAGGCCTGATGGCGGCGAAGTTCGCGCGCATGGTGTTGGCGGAACGGCGAGGTGCTAAAAGTTCAACCCGGCCATGCTTGGCGGCATGCTGCGGCTGGGACAGCCGCGCTCCCGCCAGTTGGCAATCGGCGGGGCAGTGTTAGGATGTGCCCGGTGATTAGAGCCTACAACATTTCCCCTTGGCCTTTGGTGGCGCAACGGATAAATTTGCCGGGTCGCCGGCGGAATGAAATTGTCTGCAACTTTGCCCCGGCGCAGGTGTTTTAATTTTAAACAGGCATTGATTTATGAAAATGAAATTGCAAGCAACTCGCAACCGCCGCCAGTTTGGTTTCACCCTCGTTGAAATCATGGTGGTTATCGCCATCATCGGCATGTTGATGGGTGTCGCCACTCTCGGCATCAGTCACGCCATCAAAAGCTCCAAACAGAACATCTGCAACATGAACATCGAGGCCATCGAACAGGCCAAGCAAATGTGGTCGCTGGAAAACAAGAAAGGCGACAACGACACCGCCGGCGAAGACGACCTCAAGGTCCATCTCAAGAACAGCGTGTTCCCCACCTGCCCCTCCGGCGGCACTTACACCATCAACGCCAACAACGTCCGCGCCACCTGCTCGGTTCATGCGCAGACCGCCGCCGCCACGCCCTGACCTCCGACTGCATTTTCCCGGCGCAATCGCAACCTGCGATTGCGTCTTTTTTATGTCTAGCTGTCGCCATGGCATTGGGCGGTAAAAAGTTCTGCGAAACTTTTCCCAGCCTAGTTTGTTGATACGCTTATGGAATCGGAAACGCCATGCAAAACAAAACAAACTAAATTTAGCTGGCTCAGGGTATTTGGGCTGGTCGTTGCGGTCATTGGCACATTACTGGCTATCGCCACCTTCGGTATTTCTACAACCCATAAAAAGTCCCCACAAAATACATGTGACATGAATATCGAAGCCATCGAACAGGCCAAGCAGATGTGGGCGCTGGAAAACCAAAAGGGCACTAACGACACTCCCAGCGAAGCAGAACTCTCACGCCATCTCATGAACGGCATGTTCCCCACCTGCCCGTCCGGTGGCACCTACACGATCAACCCGAACAATGTTCGCACCACATGCTCGGTGCATACACAGGCAGTGACTCCCACGCGCGGCTCCATCCGGGCCGACTGATTAACCGCTGGCCGGGCACCTGACGCTGACCATGGAAATTAAGCGTAGCGCAGCCGTCCCCGGCTGCGAGTTCACGCACCGTCTCGGTGCGTGTCCCCTGCTTGACAGCCTCTGGCGGCGAGACGCCGCCAGAACTCGCAGGCGCGGACGCCCGCGCTACACCGGCCATGTAACCTTTAATTCGGGGGCAATGTTTGGATTTGGCCCCCGCCCCCTGCGATTGCGCCTTTTTTTTTGCCGGCCGTTCTGTTTTAATCTCCCCGTGAAATCGCGCAAAAGCAGCCTCAAACGGCACACCAAAGAAACCCGGATCTCCATCCGCCTGAACCTCGACGGCAAGGGCAAGGCCGACATCCGCACCGGCATCCCGTTTTTTGACCACATGCTCACCCTCTTCGCCAAGCACGCCACCGTGGATCTCACGCTGCACTGCGATGGCGATTTGGAAGTGGACGCCCATCATACCGTGGAAGACTGCGGCATCGCCCTTGGCCAGGCCTTCGCCACCGCCCTCGGCGATAAGCGCGGCATCCGCCGCTACGGTCATGGTTTTGACCCGCGCAATCCTTTCACCGGCGAAGCCTACGTGCCCATGGATGAATGCCTCTGCCGCGCCGTGGTGGATTTCAGCGGTCGCGCCCATCTGGCCTGGCGCGGTTTGAACGAACACGCGTATAAGAATATTTCCGCCAAGGAAAAAAATCAGGACATGTCCAGCACGTTCCGATTCGGTCTGGCCCGCGAATTTTTTCAGGGTTTTGCCAACGAAGCCCGCTGCAATCTGCACCTGGAACTGCTGTACGGCGACGAACCGCACCATATTGTGGAAGGCCTGTTCAAGTCGTTTGCCCGCGCCGTAGACGCCGCCCGTCAGCACGACCCGCGCATTGCCGGCGTACTCCCCAGCACCAAGGGTAAACTCTGAAGCGGATAAAACGCAAAGACGCTGAGAACGCCGAGTTGCGCAGAGAGATTAACTTGCTGCCGGCATAACTGGATGCAGGCAATTTTGAGTAGAAACGCAGTCCCTCTGCGTTTCTCCGGAACCTCTGCGACTCCGCGTTAATTCCGGAAATCCGAACTCAGTCCGTGTGGACCAAATCCATGCCGCGGGTGAAGTAAAGGATGCGGCCGCAGTTGGGGCAGCAAACCAGTTCCATTTGGGCGCGGGCGCTGGATACATTTTGCGCGGGCAGTTTCATATGGCAGCCGCCGCACACGGAATGTTCCACCCCCACCACGATGTTTTCGCCCTTGCTCTTGAGCAGGCGTTCGTAGCGGCTGCGGATCACTTCATCCACGGTGGAAATGAGGGTATTCCGTTCCGCGGTCAGGGCGGTCAATTCCTGCTTTAAATTCGCTTCGCGCTGATCCAATTTGGTGATCTGGTCATCCAGCAGCTTCTTGGCGGCGGCGGCTTCGGTGGCGGCCACGGCCACGGCCTTCTGCGCGGCTTCCGTCTGCTCCATGAGCACAATTTCCTGGTCCTCAATCTTCACAATGGCTTCCTTGGCCATGTCAATTTCGTGGGTCAGCGCCTTGTATTCTTCGTTCTTGCGGGTTTGCAACTGCTGGTTGAGGTACTTTTCAATCTGGGTCTTCTTGCCATCCACCTCCAGCTCCAGTCGTTTGCGCTCGGCCTCAATCTGTTTCACCCGCAACTTGGCGGCTTCCCATTGCGATTGGGTGGAAGACGCCTTGGACCGCAAATTCTCACGGTCCGGAATGATTTGGGCAAGTTCTTGAGTTACCCGGAGAATTTTCCGGTCACGATCCTGGACAACGAGAAGCTTCTCGATAATTTCCTGCATGCTGGTGAGAGGCTAACCAGTGCGAGGCGGCAAGTCAATGCGGAGGCGCAACCAATTTGTGAGTTGTGCAGAATTTCAGGCCGCACCCGTTTTCACCGCCTTAAACATCGCCAAACATTTGCCCCGCTGCTCTTCGTGGAGCACCACGCGGGCCGGATATTTTGACCGGGCCAGCAGCAACGGGTTCTCCCAAGGCTGGTGGATGAGGTCATCGGCAAAACCGGCCAGTTCCGGCACCCATTGCCGGACAAATTTGCCTTCGGGGTCAAACTTTTCGCCCTGCGATACCGGGTTAAAGATGCGGAAATACGGGGCGGCATCCGTACCCGTGCCCGCGCTCCATTGCCAGCCGCCGTTATTGGCCGCCATGTCGCCATCCACCAGTTGCTTCATGAAATACCGTTCCCCCCATTGCCAATGGATGAGCAAATCCTTGGTCAGAAACATGGCCACGATCATGCGCAGCCGATTATGCATGGTGCCGGTGGCATTCAGGCAGCGCATGGCGGCATCCACGATGGGATAGCCCGTGCGCCCCTCGCACCACGCGGCAAAATGCGCCTGATTGTCCGACCAGGCCAGCCGGTCGTATTCGGGACGAAATGCGCCCTTGGTCACATGCGGGAAATTGTGCAGGACTTGCAGATAAAATTCCCGCCAGATCAACTCGCTCTGGAACACATCGCAACCGGAAGCCTGGGCTGGCGTTGCCTGAGCGCGCGCCCGGTTCAGTTCGGCGAGGATGGTGCGAATGCCAATTGTACCCGCCCGCAAGTGAGGTGACAAACCAGAGGTGCCGTCCACAGCCGGGAAATTCCGGTTGGCACCGTAGTCATATACCGGGCCCGCCATGAAGCGGCGCAATAATTCCAAGGCGGCGCGTTCGCCGCCCGGCGGCACGGTTTGCGTGAGCGGCAAACCCACCTCATTGGGTGAGGCTGGCAGCGGATCGGATGGAAAAGAATGTCCCCTGCCTTCGCGCCTTCCGAGCCGGGGCTTGGCTGCGGGAATGGCGTGGGTTTTCCAAGCCCGCGAATACGGGGTAAACACCGTGAACGGCTTACCGGCCTGAGTGAGAACTTCCTGCTCCTCCCACACCACCGCATCTTTGAACAGCTCAAACCCGAACCCGGCCTGGAGCAGGATACCGGCGATCTGCTCATCCCGGCGCTGGGCATAGGGCTCATAACGCTTGTTGGCAAAAACCGCCTGCGCGCCAAATTCCGCGCACAGTTTGGGCAGCAGGTCGGACGATTTGCCATTGCGCACCACCAGTGAATAGCCGAGTTCCGCCAGGTTTTTGCGCAGGGATTCGACGGATTGTAGCAGAAACGCCAGCCGGGCGGCGCCCACATCCGGTCCGCTCCGGAAGGCGTCTTCGAAAATAAACAACGGGATGACGTGTTCCGCGCGCCGAACCGCTTCGGTCAGCGCGACATTATCGGAAACCCGGAGGTCCCGCCGGAACCAATGAATGACCGTTTTCACCCGGGCGTCAGGAGTTTTTCTTCAGTCCCACTTCCTGGGCGATGTCGCTAAATTCCTCGTGGCTTACCGTTTCCAGTTGCTTGCCCCGCGCTTTGAGCTTTTCGTTGATCTTGATGGCTTTCTCCGTCATTTGCTCGTGCGTGTCCTGCGTGCCGCCGATCAGGGTAAAATTGTCGCCCTTGGTGATGCGCTTGTGGCCGTCGGAATCAAGTCCGAGCCCCAGCATCATCGCTTTGGTCTTCTTTTTGGCGTTCGACATCATCTGAACCTAAAAGCGAACTGGTGCCGGGTCAAATGAATCTGTGCCACCCGCGGCGATTTTTCAATCAAGCCCGGGGATTGAAACGGGATTCCTGCGCCAGTTGCTCCCACAGTTTCTTTTCGGCGGCGTTGAGTTTGGCCGGAACCATGATCCGCACCACCACCAGCAAATCCCCATGAGCGCCGGCGCGTTGGATCAGCCCCCGGTTGCGCACGCGCAGCTTCTGCCCGCTTTGGGTGCCGGCGGGAATTTTGATGTTTACCGGGGCCTCCAGCGTGGGCACGGCAATTTCCGCGCCCAGCGCGGCTTCCCACGGGGCCAGTTCCAGTTCGTGAATCAGATCATGCCCGTCCACGTCGAAATCCGGGTGTTTGGCAAAGCGCACCCGCAAATACAGGTCACCCGCCTCGCCGCCGCCGCTGCCGGTTTCACCCCGGCCGGCCAGCCGCAATTTCTGACCTTCGCTCACGCCCACCGGAATGCGCACCTGATGCGTCTCGGTGTGATCCTCATGCCGCACGGTTACGGAACGGACGGATCCGCGCGTGGCTTCCTCAAGGGTGACCATGATGTCTCCCTCGATGTCGCTCCCGCGCTCGGCCATATTCCGGCGGGGATCAAAGTGCGCCCCCGACCCAGCGCCGCGCATCCGGGAGCCGAACAGTTGCTCGAAAAAGTCGCTAAACCCGGTGCCGTCGAATTCAAAATTTGCGCCGCCACCGGACCCGCCCCGGAACGTCTGACCACCCGGATGACCGCCGTAGCCGGGCGGCGGACGGAACTCGGCGCCGGACTTCCAATTCGCGCCCAGTTCGTCATATTTCTGGCGCTTGCCGGCATCGGAGAGCACCTCGTAAGCCTCGTTGATTTCCTTGAATTTCTCCTCGGCCTTCTTTTTGTCCTTGGCCACGTCGGGATGAAATTCCCGCGCCAGCTTGCGAAAAGCCTTCTTGATTTCAACATCGGTCGCCGTCCGGGGCACTCCCAGACTCTGGTAATAATCTTTGTATTGCACGGCCATAAAAAGAATTTGCCCGCCGGCGGCGATTTGTCAAAGCCGCAGACGGGCAAAGTGTGCGAAAATGATTATTTGGTGTGCTTGGTGTTGTCCACCGAAAAGTATTTGGTGGCGGCAAAATTGCCTTCCCGATGCCAGACTTTCACCAGAATTCGCCGGCCTTTGGCCGCCTTGCAAACGGCGACCGCCTGCTCGGCATTCTTGATGGCCTGATGATTGATTTCCACCAGCACGTCATTCCGCTGAATGCCGGCATCGGCTGAGTTGGAATCGCCATTGACATCGGTCACGACGACGCCTTCCACATCATCGGGAATGCGCAACTGCTCCCGGGCTTGGGGGTCCAAATCCTGCACTGTCACGCCATCCAAGGCGTCGGTCATGGAACTGGTGCCCGCGTCATTGGCTCCGGTGTTTTCATTGTCCTGCGGGTTGGCGGCGGTCGGCAGTTGCGCCAGCGTCACACTGATATTTTTCACCCGGCCGTTGCGGTAGAGCTTCACATTCACCACCGTGCCCGGCGAGTAATCCGACACCGTGAGCCGCAGTGCATGGGAATCATTGATCGGCTTGTCATTGATGGCCACGATGATGTCGCCCGGTTTGATCCCCGCCTTCTGCGCGGGCGTATTGGGCGAGATGTCGCCCACGAGGGCGCCGTTTTGATCCGGCAGGTTGAAGGCCTGCGCCAGATCCGCCGTGACATCCTGCGGCACGATGCCAAGGTAGCCGCGCGTCACTTTGCCGCCGCTGATCAGGCGTTCCATCACGCTGCGCGCCATGCTGATCGGCACGGCAAAGCCGATGCCCTGATTGCCGCCGCTGCGGCTGATGATGGCGGTGTTAATGCCCACCAGACGGCCTTGCACATCCACCAGCGCCCCGCCGGAGTTGCCGGGATTGATGGCGGCGTCCGTCTGGATGAAATTTTCGTAGCCGCTAAAACCGAAACCACTGCGCCCCAGCGCACTGACAATCCCCATGGTCACGGTCTGACCCACGCCAAACGGATTGCCAATGGCCAGCACCACGTCGCCGACTTCCAATTGATCGCTATCGGCCAGGGTAATGGCCGGCAGATCGTTCGCCTCAATTTTCAGCACCGCCACATCGGTGGCGGAGTCCTTGCCCACCACTTTGGCGGTGTATTCCTTTTTGTCGCCATTGACGGCCACTTTGACCTCATCCGCCTCGGCCACCACATGGTTGGCGGTCAGGATGAAGCCGTCCGGCGACACAATGACGCCCGAGCCCAAGCTCTGCTCTTTGCGCGTGCGTTCCTGGTCGTCGCCCTGCAACTGGTTGCCAAAGAACTGGCGGAAGAAGGGATCGTTGAACAGCGGACTCATCCGGGACTGTTCGTGAACGATGCGGGTGGAGTAGATATTAACGACGCTGGGCTGCGCCTTTTTTACCACCGGGGCAAAGCTGGTGCCCATGCGGGCATCCCGGTTGACCGGTGTGTTATCGACATGAATGTCGGGCGCGTTTTCACGCGCCCAAACCCGATGATGAACCAGCACCACCAAAAGGAGGGCGCTGGCCAAGGCCGTCGAAAAACCAAAGACAGTTTTAAAGGTCAATTTCATATGCTAAAATTGACATCCGGCGCGGACAAATGTTCAAACCGGAAGCTTATTGCTTCGCGGCTTTTTGGGCGTCGTCCTGCTTGATGACTTCAATCTTGGCGCCCTTCTTCATTTCTTCGGCGGAGGGAACCTTGATGATGTCGCTGGTCAGCGGAGCGGCCGGAGCCACGGCGGCGGGGGCCTGCGCGGGCTTGGTGCCCAGCAGTTCCACTTCAAAAATCAGCGTTGAGTTCGGCGGGATGCCGGCATTGCCCTGTTCGCCATAGGCGAGTTCGGCCGGCAGGAAGATTTTCCACTTGGAACCGACATTCATTTTTTCCAAGGCGGCCGTCCAGCCCGGAATTACGTGGTTGAGCACGAAGCTTGCCGGACCGCCGTGCTTGGCGGAACTGTCAAATTCGGTGCCGTCAATCAGCGTGCCGCGATAATTCACCGTCACCGTATCGGTGGCTGCGGGCACCGGGCCCGTGCCGTTGGTGATGACGACATATTGGAATTCGGCGGTGCCACCGGTCGGGGTCGCCACGGAGGCGGCCAGCACGCCCGGCTGATTGCGATTCGCGGCAAGGAAGGCGGCGCCCGCCGTCTTGTTCTTCACGCCCTGCTCGGCGCGCTTCTTTTGCATCGTCATGGCGAATTCCTTCTGGAACGCGCCCAGCACGTCATGCACCTGGGTTTCGGTCAGCAATTCCGGGCTGCCGTTCAGCACATCCTTGATGGCGCGCGTGACGAGCTCCGGATCCAGATCGAGTTCCTGCCGTTTGAAGCTGTGGCCAATGTTGAGGCCAATCGCGTAGCTGACGCGCGACTTCTCGTCGGCGAGAGAAGAAGTTTGGTTGGTCCCGTCGGCCCGGAGCGTGCCGGCCAGACCGAGAACGAGCGTGGAGGCAAAAATAATCTTTTTCATTTTGATGATGTCAGGCGGTAAAGATTAATGATTGCAGGACGAAAGGCAATCCGGTTTTGCGGGGAAAATGCGCTGTCACCAAGCAATTTATTTCCCACGGTGAACAAAATAGGCTAGGTTGGGTCAAATTGTGCAACTGAACATGCGCCAAATCCGAATCTCGTTGTTTGCCCTCGCCGGGGCCTCGCTCCTCATCTTTGTCATCGCCGCCGGCTGCGTCAGCCAGCAAGGCCATGCCGATGCCCCGGCCCCCGTCATCACCCATTCCCGGCTCCAACCCGGACCCAACGATCCGCGCATCGCCTACGTGGCCGCCCTGCTGCTGGAAAACCTCCACTATTTGCAACGCCCTCTGGACGCGGAACTTTCCCGGCGTTTCTTCGACGGCTACATTAATTCGCTGGATCCCCGCCACGACAATTTCCTGCAAACCGACCTCGCCGAGTTCGACCACTACCGCACCAACCTGGACAAGCTGACCACCGGCGGCCATGGCACGTCCGACCTGACGCCCGCCTTTGAAATTTACACCCGTTATGTGGACCGCTTTGAACAGCGGGTGGCGTACGTGGACGACCTGCTCCGGCAGGATAAATTCAAGTTCAATACGAGCGAAAAAATTCAGGTAGACCGCCGTCACGCCCCCTTCCCCAAGGATTTGGACGAGGCCAAACAGCTTTGGCGCCAGTGGCTCCGCCACGAATATCTCCAGGAAAAACTGGCCGATGAACTCACGGAAACCAACGGCATCGTCAAGGTGAGCCTGTCCTCCACCAACGCCGCCGAAATTCCCAAAAAGCTGCTGCGCCATTACGGCTGGGCGCAGCGCATGACCACCAACAGCGACAGCGACTTTGTCCTGCAAGTCTATCTCAACGCCATGGCCCACGCCTATGATCCGCATTCGGATTATTTCAGCGCGCCCAAGGCCGTGGACTTTTCCATTGGCATGAGCCTTTCCCTGTTTGGCATTGGCGCCACGCTCGGCGAAGACGACGGCTACTGCATGATCAGCTCGCTCGTCCCCGGCGGTCCGGCGGCGAAGAGCCATAAATTGAACGAGAAGGATCGCATCCTGGCGGTGGCCCAAAGCAACGCCCCGCCGGTGGATGTCGTGGACATGGAACTGGAAAAAGTCGTCCAGAAAATCCGCGGCCCGAAAGGCACCGTGGTCAAGCTGACCATCAGCCCCGAATCCGACCGCGCCGCCCGCAAGGTCGTGGAAATTGTACGCGACGAAATCAAGCTGGACGACGCGGCGGTAAAGGCCAAGATCGTTGAAATGCCCGACGGCCACGGCGGCAGCAACCGCGTGGGCGTGATTGATGTGCCTTCCTTCTATGCCACCATTCCCACGGCGGGCAATGAAGGGCATACCGGCCGTTATACCTCCACCGACACCATCCGCCTGATCAAAAAGCTCAAACAGGAAAATGTCGCGGGCATCATTCTGGACCTGCGCTCGAATCCCGGCGGTTCGCTGGAAGAAGCCGTCAAGTTCACCGGCCTGTTCATCAAGGAAGGCCCCGTGGTGCTCGCCCGTTCGCCCGATGGCACGGTGAAAACCCGGGCCAACACCGACTCCTCCGGCTTTCTCTATGACGGCCCGCTCATGGTCATGATCAACCGCTTCAGCGCGTCCGCTTCGGAGATTGTCGCCGCCGCCTTGCAAGACTACGGTCGCGCCGTCGTGGTCGGTGACACTTCCACCCATGGCAAAGGCACCGTGCAGAACTTGAATGAGCTGCGCCCGTTTGTCTGGCCGGCCACCCCCAGCGCCACCAATGATCCCGGCACCATCAAGATCAGCATCAACAAATTCTATCGCGTCAGCGGTGCTTCCACCCAGTTGAAGGGGGTGTCCTCGGATATCGTTCTGCCCGACATCTGGAATTTGTCCAAGCAGGTTGGGGAAAGCGCCCTGGAAAATCCGCTGCCTTGGGACACCATTCCCGTCCAACCCGGCAGCTATACGGCCCTTAACATGGTGCAACCCTACCTGGCGGAATTGAGTCAGCGCTCCGCCGCCCGGGTGGCCACCAACCAGGATTTCATCTACACGCGTGAAGATATCGCCCTGTTCGAGAAACAGGAGGCCGAAAAAGCCATCACCCTGAACGAACGTGAAGCCATCAAGGAGCGCCAGACCAATGCCACCCGCAACAAGGCGCGCGATGACGAGCGCAAAGCCCGCAAGCCCGGCCCCAAGGTGTATGAAGTCACCTTGGAAAATGTGGATAAACCCGGCCTGCAAGAACCGACTAACAGTGTCACGGTTGCCGACAAGCTCACTCGTAACAAGCCCGTCGTTGCCTACAACTTCGATACTAACTTTTCCGGCTTTTTCACCAATGCCGGTGGGCAGGTGAAAACCCGCACCACCAATGCCGTCGCCAAGACCGACGGCAAAGACGAGGACGTCACGCCGTCCGTGCCCAGTACGGACGCCGGGCTTGACGAAACCGAACGCATTCTGGAGGATTACGTAACCCTGCTGTCCCGGTCCAACCGGGTGGCA
This sequence comes from uncultured Verrucomicrobia subdivision 3 bacterium, assembly GCA_903872345.1. Lineage (GTDB taxonomy): Bacteria > Verrucomicrobiota > Verrucomicrobiia > Limisphaerales > UBA11358 > UBA11358. Next base: position 36,052 of record CAIQKM010000189.1, read on the forward strand.
TTGACTCATTAATCAACCCCTCAAAGGCTATGAAATGGCTCGCTGGCATCCTTGGTCTGGCGCTGGTGGCGAATGTCGCCACCGCCCAGGTTAATTATAATATCATCAAACGGCAGGCGCATGACGCCGAGAACGCCTCCGCCAACGCGAGCCAGGGCGTCGCCCCCCAGGCTCCCCCCGCCGCCCCACCGGTCAATCCCGTGCTCGCGGCCACCCTGCAAAACATTTCGAGCCTGGCCGGCGACATTGACGCCCTGTGCAAAGCGCCCGCCGGCACCCCCGATCCCGCGCTAAAACTGCCCCTGTTGAACGATCTCGCCGCCGCCGCCCAAGGCGCCAAGCCGGCGCAGGACGCCATTCAGAAACTGGCGACTGATTTCAGCGCCGCCGTGAGCGGTCACAAGATCGCGCACGAGCAGCAAACCAAAGTGGCCCAGATTCTGCACGCCGTCATGAACAGTTCCCACCTGGCCGCCGCCCAGCAACAATCCCTCCCCGGCATCGTGCAAAAAGTTTTGGAACACGCCGGTGTCGCCACCGACGACGCCACCAACATCGCCGCCGACCTGAAAGCCCTCGTTGACCAGACCAAATAAATGACCGTCCCCTGCCCGACCTGCAAAAAGCGCGGCGAGTGGTTTGAAGGCAAGTACGGCCCCTTCTGCTCGCACCGCTGCAAGCTGGTGGATCTGGGCAAATGGTTTGAGGGGGAACACGTCATTTCGGAGCCCCTCCGCCCGGATCATTTCAAGGAATTCGAGGATCTGCCGCCGGGCCGGGATTTGGATACGCCGGAAACGGAGTAGCAGACAAACTTCCCCGAAAATAAGCTGCCATTTGTATTTCATGAATTTACTTACCGCCATCGGCCTGCTTTTGCTTACTGCCGATCCGCTGGGAAATGTGCCGGTATTCATTTCCGTGCTGCAGCCGGTGCCGGAAAACCGTCGGAAGGCGGTCATTATCCGGGAATTGCTGTTTGCGTTGGGCATCATGCTGGCCTTTGTATTGGCCGGCCGGTTTCTGACCGAAGGTCTGGGCATTCAGCAGGAGGCGATTTCCATGTCCGGTGGGATAGTGCTGTTTCTCGTGGCCTTGGAGATGATCATGCCGGGCAAAGGCCGTCGTGGTTCGGCGGCCGATGAGGCCGAGCCATTTGTTGTTCCCCTGGCCACACCATTGGTGGCCGGGCCGGCCACGCTGGCCACGATTATCCTGATCACCAGCAAGCCGGACGGCGTCTGGACGGGGTTGGGGGCGGTTTTGATCGCCTGGAGCATCACATTTGCCACGCTGGTTTCTGCGCCGGCCATCATGCGGGTGCTCAAACAGCGGGGCTCGCGGGCGGTCGAGCGGCTGATGGGCATGTTATTGGTGATGCTATCGGTTCAGATGTTTCTAAACGGCTTGACCGAATATTTCCGACATCACTGACTGGTCACAGATTCGCCAGTAACTGGGTGCTCCAAATTCGCGCCCTTCTCAACTCATTCACTTGTCTGTGTTCCACTTCACCAGATGCTGGGGATTTGCACAATCAACTCTGAAATGTGGATCATCCCAATGCCGTCCTATACGGCACCCAGGCACTCCGCCACCGGCCGCCAGTCGGCCGCCGATTCTTGCAGGTAAGCTTGGAGCGCCGGCAGGGCGTTCTGCCAGTAATGGGAAAGCGGCGGCAGCAAGGCGGCTTTCAATTCGGCCGGTTCGGGCAACCGATGTTCCACGGCCAGCGCGCGGGCAAGGCCATGCATGGCGTCCAATATGGCCGACCGCGCCTCGTCGTTGAATCCGCCCTCGCCCAGCACGCGGGCCATCTTGAGTTTGCGGGCGGCCCCCGCGCGCAGCCGTTTCACCCCGGCCACTTCTTCGGGGGTCAGCGGCGCGGGGCCGGCGACATCCGACTCGGGAAAGAGCGGACGGACGGCGCGGGTGGTTTTGCAAATCAGTCCGGCGGCCATCAGGCGCTGGATGGCCTCGTCCGTGGCGCGGTCAAGAATCTCCAATTGCACGGGCGCCAGCGGATCCGATTTGCCCGGCCCGCAGACTTCGGCATGAATTGATTTCAGCTTCTCGCTCCATTGCGCGGGATCGCGTTCCACCACGACGACCAGGACGGAATGCGGCCCGGAATCGGGGAAGCGTTGCTCGCAGCGGACGAGCGCGCCATTGACGCGTTCCGCCGCCAGTTGCGCGAAGGCTTCCGCCGGATCGGACGGGAGTTTCCGCTTTTGATCTGCCGGTTTTTCCGGCTGGCCAGCCGACGGTTTTAGCGGGGTGACCAATTGTTGCAGCCGCTCGACCATGGCCTGCCGTCCGCTCCGCAGTTTGATTTCCCGCACCTCGCCCGGCTTGTCCAGGACGCTCATGGCCACGGTCTGTTTCAGCGCCAGTGTTTCCAGCATCCGGTGTTCAATGGTGTTTTCGGAAATGAGATTATACACCGTCACGGGCCGGGTCTGGTTCTTGCGCCAGGCGCGGGCGATGCGCTGTTCCAGCTTGGCGGGATTCCACGGCAGATCGCAGTTGATCACGACGCTGGCATTTTGCAGGTTCAGGCCGGTCGCCCCGGAATCCGTGCTGAGAAAAACGCGGCAGCGCGGGTCATCCTTGAAGGCGTTGATTTCGGCGCGGCGGCGTTGCTGCGGCACGCTGCCGGTGTGCCAGGCGTGGCCCAGGTCGCGCTCCTCGCAAAGGTCGCGCACCAGTTCGAGCATACGCTCCCATTCCGAGAAAATGATGACCTTGGCGTCGTTTTCAACGCATTCTTCCAACAGTTGGCCCAGCTCGCCCAGCTTGGGGCAGGTGCGGTCATCCTGATCCAAAATGTAGTTGGTGTCGCAAATCATGCGCATCATGGCCAGCTCGCGCTGCAGCTTGTCCTGCTCCTGCTTCGTGAGCGGACGGCGCATGGCCGTGTTGACGAGCCACATCACCTGCTGCTCATGCATGCCGTAGTTTTGTTTCTGCAAATCGTGCAGCGGCACAAAATGGTTATGGTCCGTGCGCTCCGGCAATTCGGTTTCCACCTCCGCCTTGCGTCGGCGCAGCATGAAGGGTTTGATTCGCTGGTGCAGCACATCCAGATTGCGGCAGCCCACGGGGCGGCCGCGCTCGTCCAGTTCGTAGAAGTCGCGGTTGAAACGGAACAGCGGGCCGAGCACGGCGGGATTGAGAAAATCCATCAGCGAATGGAGTTCATCAATGCGGTTTTCAATGGGCGTGCCGGTGAGGACGAAGGCGTAGCGGCTGCGGAGGCGCTTCACCGCCTGCGCGGTCTTGGTGCTCCAGTTTTTGATGCGCTGGGCCTCGTCGAGCACCACCACATCCGGTGCCAGACGGGTGTTCACATCCAGCGTGTCCGCCACCATTTGCTCATAGTTGACGATGGTGAAAAAGGGCGTGCCGGGGTTTTGTTCATAAGCCTTGAGCCGCCCGGCTTTGCCGCCGAAAACAACCTGGTAATCCAGGGTGGTGAACTTCCGAATCTGCTCCTCCCATTCCGTTTTGAGCGAGGCGGGCGTGACGACCAGCACGCGGCGCGCCTGCCCCAGGCGGTGCAACAGCGCGCAGGCGGCGATGGCCTGGATTGTTTTGCCCAGGCCCATTTCGTCGGCCAGCAGCGCGCGTTCGGTGAAGGCCAGGTGCAACATGCCTTCGCGCTGGTAGGGAAACAGCGGCACGGTGGTTTCCTGCACGGGCCATTCGCCGCTTTGCACTTTCAATTCGTATTCATGCCGTAGCCGGCGGCTTTCGGCAACCCTGCGACGCCTTTCCAGCCACGGTTCAATTTCCTGCGAGAGCCGGATCTGCGGGAAACCGCCGTCGCGCAACCGGCGCAACGCCTCCACCGCGTCCTCGGGCGGGCCGGAGCGCAAACGGCCACTCGCGTCAAACCACTTGCCCACGGCGGGCGGAAGCTGGTTGCGTCCGATGTGCGTGCGCAATGTGTCCGCCGCCGAATCCACGGTGATTTCCAGCCGGTTCGATCCCTCCGCGAGCGCGCTTTTAAAAAGTTTTTTGTGGCGCGCCTCCAGATAAAGCCGAACGGCTTCCGTGTGTTTGCAAAGGCCCAGGCCATTGGTGCGGAAATCCACGCAGTCGCAGGCGGACTGTTGTTCGCCCAGGCCGCGAATCTCCACCGCGTATGTCAGCCCGCTGGCCGATTTGACGCGAAAATTGGAAAACAGCGGATGGCGCGCGTCCGTGTTGGTGATGGCAAAGGATTCATCGCGGGCGCGCTGGCGGCGTTTGTTGATCTCGTCCGCATCGGTCGTCCGCCAGTCATGCGCGGGGGGCAGTTTGATTTTTGGAGCGGTTTTCGGGGCGGTTTTGGCCGTAGGACGCATGAGGATAGGATGGCAAAGAAATCGAGGCAGTCAATACACAGAGGCGTTTTCCGCGTTGCGCGAATTGGACACGCCAGTGAATGTTTATTCGCTTACAGGCAGCGGCACCGGCACCGCCTCGCCGTGCTTTCCCATGCTGACGAGGTAGCCGGCAAAGGCGTCCTTGTTGTTGGTCAACGCCTCATTACAAGTGACACCCTGTGAAATGCGGCCAGGCAGCGTGGGACATTCCGCCACGAACACGCCATCCTCATCCGGCTGCACAAGGACACGAAATTTCATGTCGGCAAGATACAAGTTGTCCCCGCTTCGGCAAGCGGCACCCGGTTTTGAATATACGCTCCGGTCCCACCGATAATAACAGAATTTGACTCATTCCTGTTATTCGTGGCAGTATGTCCGTGAAGTAAATTTTATGGGGGTTTGCGCCATGAACATATCGTTGACGCCAGAACTGGCAAAATTTGTCGAAAAAGAAGTCGAGAGCGGCCTGTATCAGACCGCCAGCGAGGTCGTCCGCGCCGGTCTCCGCCGTCTCAAGGAAGACCAAGCCGCCCGCCTGCCCCAACTGCCCGGAACCCTTGAGGAACTGGAGACACAATTGCTACATAGCATTGACCGCTTGGATCGCGGCGAAGGCGTTGACGGCGAGGAAGTGTTTCGCCGGCTCCGCAAACGGATGAAAGCATCCCGCTCTCATGCCTAAATTGATCCTTGACCCCTGCGTCGAGGATGAACTGTGGGGCATTTGGCATTCCATCGCCCAAGACAATCCCGATGCCGCGACGCGCGTCATTGACGCGGCCTACGAGACATTCCAGACGCTGGCCGCCAATCCCGGCCTTGGCAGACTGCGGCGGTTTCGCAACCCCAGACTCCGCGATGTCCGTTCCTGGCGAATTTCAGGGTTTGAAAATTACCTGATTTTTTATCGTGGCGTTGCCGACGGCATTCAAGTGAATCACGTTTACCATGGCGCGCGGGATATTGAAGCGTTGTTTGGTAAAAAATGACATGGACACGCCCAAAAAATTTATGCCGCATCTAAGCGTTGCGGTTTTGGAGTTTGGCGTTGTGATATTCTATGGAGTCAGGTGCCAACTCGTGTTTTGTGGTGAGGTCGCAAATGACGCCTGCAATCTCGATGCGTTGCGTTGAAAGAAAGCGCGGAATACCATAATCAAACATTGCATGATGGTTCGGACACAGCACGAGCATATTGGCGTGACTGTCGCTACCGGCGTGATCACCACCAAGTGGCCGGACGTGGTGAACCTCGATGTAAAAAGAGTTCGGTGCTGGCTCGATACGAAAATTGCAGCCGCACACTTGACAGGCAAAGCCATAAAGACTCTTTAATTCTCGTGCGAGTGGGGTGTCGCGAATGATGCGAGAAACCTGTGTCGCAAAGCGTGCCGGAGGCTCCGGCAAATCAATTGGTGTTTGTTGAGTCTCTTTGGGGACAGGCAAACCAGCAGTAATAAAAAGTTTTGGTTTACCTTCTTTGGTTTGCAAATAAAAGCGGCCATCATTATCGGCTCGAAAAATCCTGAGACGCACGCAAGCAGATCCATGACCATCAGTCTTCTCTAATCGAATAAACCCGTTACGGAGAAGGCCAATCAAATTAAGCCGAAACACTCCAAGGGGCTGAGGTGACTCCTCTGAACTGACATCAGTACGACGCCAATACAATTCAAGGAAATAAGGACGCTCCGATAATTTTACTTTGGCGTGCCAGTGACTCCCCCCCGCAGACCGATAGCTGGCTCTTGGTTTCCAGATATGCAGCTTCTCGTCGGGTGGAATGTCTTGAACAAATTCACAAAGAAGTTGGTTTTCCATATGTTTCAGTTTGGGCGATTGGATTAACTTATCATCATACCGAAACCATTCTGGCTGCTTTTCATCTCCAGCTTTCCAAGACAAGACAATACTCCACGGTGCTTTGTATCCAAATGTAAACTCCGCAGGGCCGAGTGTTTTGGTAGGAGCCGTCTTTTCGCCTTGCTCGCCAGTAAAGGGATTAACACTGGTGAGTGAATAAGCATTTTCCAGCCGAGGGCGGTAGAACACTTTCCAACCGAGAATATTTTCAAGGCATGGTTTCCCTCCTTTGTGCATCCGCATCGCAATACGTTCAATTTCTTCATCGGTGGGAATTTCCACATCAACGACTATACCGCGCTTTATTTTTAACTGGGCATGAATTGTGTTCATTTGGCTGGTAGTGTTGTCGCCACTGGAGCCTAATCTACGCTTAAAAATGCACCACGTCACGCCATTGCGCCACGTACTCAAGTTTTTCCAGCTGATAAAATTGGTGAATCAATACTGCCGAGCGATTGAAGACCCGAAAGATGCCAGCCGATCACTTCATCCGTGATTGGAAAAAAGCGGCGCTGTGGACAATCCGTGCATTTGATGCGCGGCTTTTCGCAGACACCGGGAACCCACTCATTGGCGCAGGCGGGCGAATAACCGGATTTCCCGGTTTTCCGGCTCTCGAAACGGCGGGGATAAACATCTTCCCGCCCCCGGAAAAGGGATCGAAACAGCTTGATCTTGGCAGCGGGTGAAGACTGGTTGGTGACCGTGGGTTTGGGGGAACCGGAAACGTCCGCTTCCCGGACCAAAGCCTGCGCCTGGTTGCCATCGCTGGAAATAATCGTTGTCATGGCGCAGCCATTTAAAAACGCCCGCCGGGCAGAAGCTGCGCCGGTTCCTCCAAGATGTCGAGCAACCCCTTGGCGCAATATACCCGGTCCCGCCTAGCACCGCTGATTTCTTGAACTATACCGCGTTTTTCCAATTGTCCAATCGCACGCATCACGGTATTAAAAACGACCCCAAGTCGCTGTTCGACTCCGCGTGCCGTGATGAAAGGATTCGCTCCCAAAATATCCACCATTTGAAATGCGACTTTTGCACCCGCGTCGCCGGCCAGCCCTTCGCGCCAGCGGGTTAGCAGCGCATTGATGCGCTCGGCGCGGCTTAGGGCGTCTTCGGCCTGACGGGCGACGCCGTTCAAAAAATAGTGCAGCCAGCCGGCCCAATCGCCACTTTCGGATACAGCGCGAAGTCCGCCGTAATACTCAGCGCGGGTTGCCTCAAAGAACGCCGAAAGGTAGAGGAGCGGCGCGGGCAAAATGTCTCGCTCGCACAATTCCAAGGTTATCAGCAAACGTCCCACCCGGCCATTGCCGTCCAGGAAGGGATGGATGGCCTCGAATTGATAGTGGGACAGCGCCGCATGCACCAGCGGCGGCAGCATGCGGTCATGAAGAAACTTTTCCCAGGCAGCCAAATGTTCGCCCAAGGCATCCGGTGGCGGAGGAACATAGGCCGCTTGCGCCAGCGTGTCACCGGGACGGCCGATCCAGTTTTGCGTACGGCGGAATTCCCCCGGGGTGGCATGTTGTCCCCGAACACCGGCCATCAGTTTTTCGTGAAGCTCGCGCACCAGGCGCAGGGAAAGCGGCAGGGTCTTGATTCTTTCGATGCCGTATTCGAGCGCAACAACATAGTTGCCCACTTCGCGCAAATCATCCGGACTGCGCTCCACCGCCGCGCCGGCTTCCGCCGCCAGCAACTCGCCGAGGGTTGACCTGGTGCCTTCGATGCGGCTTGAAAACACCGCTTCGCGGCGCACAAAGGGGCGAATAAGAACGTGCGGATTGGGCAGTCGCTTTCCCTCCCCTGCCAGCTTGCCCACCAAGGTGGAAGCGTTGGCCAGCGCCACGGCCAATGATTGCGTCCACACAATTGGCGGCGGCAACGGAATCGGATAAAAAGCCCGATAACCTTCCAACGTCTTAATCCATCTTCCCGGTTGGCTGGCGGTTTTTTGTTTGTCCGATGTGGTGCTCACGGTTGAAATAAAGAATGCCGCTGTTTCATTCGAAACGCAATAACTGAAACAAGCGCTTTTGTTATTTCATCGGAACACCAGGTTTTTTGAGAGGCATGGTGCAGAGCATGGGACGCGAATCAAGCCACCGGCAAACCAGCGCTGGAAGTGGTAACAGTTTGGCTCTTAGCCCGGCCCGATTGGAACCACAGGCTCAAGCAATGAAATGGAGTTTGGCTAAAAAAACATCTGCCGACTGGAACCAGACTGGCGCGTTTCGAATAGTATGCTACCTTTTGCCATGAAATTGGCGCTATGCCTGACCCTGCTGACCGGATGCCTGCCCCTCGGGGCCTCCGCCCAGTCCACGAATACTATGAGCACAAACAAAATTGAAACCGCCACCCTCGGCGGCGGCTGTTTCTGGTGCATGGAAGCCGTTTATGAACGCCTGCCGGGCGTCGTCTCCGTGACCAGCGGCTTTTCCGGCGGTCAGACGGCGAACCCCACCTACCATCAGGTTTGCGGTGGCGACACCGGTCATGCCGAAGTCACCCAGATTGAATTTGATCCCGCCCGGATTTCCTACGCCAAGTTGCTGGAAGTATTCTGGCAGGCGCACGACCCCACCACCCTCAACCGCCAGGGCGCGGATGAAGGCACGCAATATCGCTCCGTAATTTTCTATCACGGGGATCACCAGAAGCTCATCGCCGAAAAATCCAAGCTGGAGGCGCAAACCCATTTCCACAGCCCCATCGTCACGGAAATTGTTCCTTTTCAGGTCTTTTACAAGGCCGAGGATTATCACCAAGGCTACTACGACGCCAATTCAACCCAGCCGTATTGCGCCGTGGTCATCACGCCCAAACTGGAGAAGCTGGAGCACAAAAAGGTCATTGAAACCACGGTGCAAATCAAACCGTAAAGCCCGTATTTATTCAATATCCGGTGAGGTAATGGCAAAAGGGCGCATCTTGACACTGCCCCCGGAATACGGTTAGAAGAGGGGGGTTCCTCAACCAACTGGCAAAAACCAACCAACCAAAGGAAGAGGATGAATACAAAACCAACGGGTCCCCGCCCCTTGCGCGAGATCGAGAGCGAA
>CAIQKM010000190.1 GCA_903872345.1 uncultured Verrucomicrobia subdivision 3 bacterium
CCGCAGACCCGGTTTTATGCCTGCACCCGTTGGATTCTCGGTTTTTCGTTGGTTGGACATAGATGAAAGCCTTTGTTTATGCGGCTTTATTGTATGCCACTAACTCCTGCTTGTGAAGTTTATTTGGGAAATATGGGTTAATATATTCAAAAGGGGAGTTTCTAGTGAAGAATTCGGACATGGAATGTGGCTGGCTTGCTGCGATTCAGCAGAGAAGTTTTGCGAAGAATATAGACCGCAATTGGAATCTGCCGGATATTTAAAGAATTCAACCGCAGACTCAATATTTGTGGACGAGACATTGCGTCTTCATCTTTGGTTAGTTTCGCGCAGTTTAGGGGTTTCTGACAGTAAGATTCTTGATGCAATGCATAATTATGCTCACCATCTTAGCCATGTAAACTCCTTATCAATTAGCGAATTGTATGCGATCTACGATAAGGCAGCTTCCGAGGAGATGGAATTGATTGACGCAGGACGATCATATCCAGTATTGGCAATCACAGTGCTACAATATATTGTAAACGACAAGAATTATTCTAATATAGTTATAGCAATGGGAATCCACTGCGACATTGATACCAGAATAAAGACTTTCCGTGAAATCAGAGCAAAGACAGCTATCAGGAATTAATTTTATGAGACATGAATAAAGCGACGCGAATTTTAACGACCTTGACAGTCTCGCTCGTTCTCGGTTGTCAGTTCGCATATCGAGACTCACATGCAAACGGTCAGGAGTATCAGGCGCACCCCATAATTGTAGTAATGTCAGATTTTTTTTGCGGTAGTTTATCTGGTTTGATTTTTTATTTTGGAAGTGGATGGTTTGCCAATCGAAAAAATAAAAAACGAGACGAAGTCGAAAAAAACAAATTCTACGATCAAGTTGCTTTAGAATTACAGCAGAAGACGTTGATTGCTGGACTCTGGACTAAAGCCTATGCCGAAATGGATGGTGACGAAGCAAAGGCGCGTGCATTATACATCCGCTACCGGGTTCAACAACTGCTCGAAATATCTAAAAGCAGTGTCAGTCAGGATCAACAAACACAAGCCAGCCCATCTTTTAAGGCAACTCGAAATACAATTCCAACGGCTAATAAAATCAATTATTCGTGTCCACAATGCAAATTGATAATGAGCGGAAACACATCTGAAATTGGAAAGATGCAAATTTGCCCAGGATGTAAAGGGCCATTCTGGCCAGTTCCTCATTAAGAGTATCACTTTATGGTTTACGCATAAATGTCTAAAGAATTGACACCCGCTAATCTCGTGCTAAGTTCAATCTAGTTCTTTGCATATTCTTTTGGCGCGGTGAAGATGAAGTCTTTAGATAGACACTTCGCCTGTTTTTAGAGTCCCCAGATCACCTTGCCAAATGCAATCCAGCGACATCGTCAGAAATCAATTATGACGTTTGGCGCGCGTGATTGGTGTATTCTTCTCCTGAATTTTAAATAACGGTTTGCACTGATCTGGATAGTTCGGTTGTTTCAGTTCTCAATGGTAGCTTTTCCTCGTAATCGTCACATTCATTTATGACGGATTGTTTCCTTTCGGTTCGGCTTCAATTTCAAAGGTTTCGTTTCGAGATAATCCAATGTTTTAGACGGTTGGCACGCAAGCTGCTTACTGTTTATCCTTGTCAAAGGCGTCACCCCCGAAGCCAGACATAAACATCAACAACAACCAACAACGCAAAAATATTGCCAAATTATAATTAGTAATTCTTACCAACAACAACAAATAAAACTATGCCACTAACAACTGAAAGAATCGAGCCAGCCGATACAAGCCAAACACTACCCGAATTTGTCCGGGTAAATGATGTCAAAAGAATATTGGGCGTCAAACGTGGGATTCTGTATCGGTGGATGAAAGACGGGAAAATCAAATCCGTCTGCATCCGTGAGGCGGGAAACACCCAGGGAATTCGGCTGATTCATCTCGCCAGCGTCCGCAACTACATCAATTCACAAATGGTCTAAACAAAAAATATGAACATAGAAATCAATTCTTTAACGCAACAAACAACAAATGATATGCACGAAAATACAGAAATTAAATTGCCAGATATATATTACGATAATCGGTCTGGCTGTTATTGGGTCACAAACGACAGAGAAGATTGGATTCGATTTAACGAATCCTCTGTTAAGCGTCTCTTAAAATCGCATGGCATTAGCTCAGAGTGCGGCAGAATGGAACGGTTGTCACCATTGGACGACAAAATTCTAAAAATCCAAACAACCAATGACATTTGCTATGCCGCCCCTTTGGCTGGTCACAGAAAGGGGATTTATTCATTTAACGGGGAGAGGGTATTGGTAATTGACTCACCTAATATCATTGAACCGAAAGAGGGTGAATATCCATTGCTTGACGCTATTTTTGACGGACTTTTTAATCATCCATTGATAGACCAACGTCCGTATTTATACGGGTGGTTGAAAATATGTTATGAATGTGTTAGCACAGGGACAAACCGACCGGGGCAAGCACTTGTCGTAGCTGGTCCGGCAAATTCTGGAAAATCACTCATACAAAATCTAATAACAGAAATTTTGGGTGGTCGCTCCGCCAAGCCCTATCGTTATATGAGCGGAAAAACAGAGTTCAACTCTGAATTGTTTCAAGCCGAACACTTAATGATTGAAGATGACATCGCATCAACTGACCTTAGAACACGACGAAACTTTGGAACGAACATAAAGCAAGTAACAGTGAATGTAGTTCAAAGCTGTCACCCCAAAGGGCACCCCGCAATCTCATTAAAGCCGTTCTGGCGTACTACCATAACGTTGAATGACGAACCGGAAAATCTTTTGATTTTACCTCCATTTGATGAGAGTGTTTCAGACAAAATAATCCTACTAAAAGCGGCAAAAAAGCCTTTGCCATTAACTATAAACACATTGGAAGAACGAAAAGCATTTAGGATCAATCTCAGTTCGGAATTGCCTGCTTTTTTACACTTTCTGACAAAATGGGAAATACCATCAGAACTCCGATGTGAACGCTTTGGCATCAAACATTATCACCATCCAGAGCTTGTGAAAGAATTGGAAATTTTGTCTCCAGAAAATTATCTGCTAGAATTAATTGATATAGTAATTTTTAAAACAAAATTTCCAAAGGAATTGTATTGGAATGGTACAGCAAGGGAATTAGAAGAAATCTTGAAATCATCTTCTGTTAAAATAGAAGTTGAAAGGATTCTAACCTTCCAAAATGCCATGGGATCATATTTGGGGAGACTTCAAATGAAGTTTCCATCACGCGTGAAAGCTTCTCGAACAAGTGAAACTAGGAGTTGGGTTTTAACAGCACCTGTCAAATAAATCTATTGCCGGATGACACCATGACACCCTTTTTCTAAGTTTTAAAAAAACAAAGAGAAAAAAGGGAAAAGCGGAAAATCTGGCGTCATGGTGTCATCCCATGCGCCGGGCCTGTCAAGGGTGTCCAAAGGTGTCAAGGGTGTCCAAAGCTGCACGTTAATTCTAACCCAAATGCGTCACGCCGGGAGTGGTCAGAGTGGTGCTGATACAATTTGATACAACTATACCCCCGGAGCAAAAATCCGCCCCCTATATACAACGTAGGGTTGTATATTTTTTGATACAACGGGGCAAACGGTATGGTTACTTTGTGATGTCTGGAAGCCTATTGATTGCCGCACGTTTGGCCGCATCGTCAATAACGGTGTAGTTCCGTGAAACGGATGCCGTCTCATGGCCTACAATGTCCATTGCCACGCTATCGGACACGCCGGACGATTTTAACGCGCTGGTGGTATTGTATCGCAAACTGTGAAAGCTGACGTGGCCAGTTTCACGTTTGGCGTCCCTTCCCTTACCCGTACCCTTGTGGCTGCGTTTTTCCACCAGTCCGGCCTTTGCCATGACATCGTAAAACTGATTTGAAAGCGTAGGGGTGGTTTTTCCGAAAAGGGCAGGACACAAGGGAGCGTCTGGATTGTCACCAGCCAATTTTGCCAAGTGACGGTTTAGCGGATCAGCTATCGGTAAAATTTGCCTGCGTCCGGTCTTTTCCGTTTGAATGTTAATTGTCCCTTCGTGCAACTCTACGCTTCTCCAGGTGAGATTGGCGCAATCGCCTAGCCGCAATCCGGTATAATACGCCGTCAAAATCATCGTTTGCCATTCTGCGTCTGCTGCCGCCAACAGCTTTTTCAATTCTTCGTCAGTAAACGGACGGCGGTTTGAATCCTCAACTTCAATGGTCGTAACGTGTTCGGCTGGTGAAAATTCTAGCTGACGTTTGGCAACTGCATTATTGAACGCTGCTTTCATTATTTTGATTGCCTTATTGACGGTTGACGGCGCAACACGCTTGGCCAGTTCAATCTTAAAATCATCAAGCTGTTTTGGTTGCAAGGTGGTTAGCGGCCTGTCTGCCCTTGTGCCTAGAAATTTCAGGAACAAGTCTTTTGCCCTGCGATATTCTAGCTGTGTGGCCTTGCTGGTGTCTGTCCGGCTGGCGAGCCATGAATCAAGCCAACTGCGTACAGTGTAGGACTCCAACTCGCCACCGGCTATTTTAACGAATTCTTCAACGTATGATTTCAGGATGTCATGCGCCCGGTTTGCTGCCAGTTTGCCGTGCGTTTCCTCAATAGAGGCGCAAGTGTCACGAATGAGTTTTAAACCCTTCTCGTTCGATAGTTTGTTGTCACGGGCGAGGATGGACGCCCGTTCTACGTTTACGCAGATTGTCCGGGCAATCTTGGCGTTGTCTGTGCCGGTCGTGCGAAACCGCCGAAACCCTTCCGGGTTGTAGAATGCGCAAAACCAATTCGGTTTGCCTGTTACTTTATGAATGCTTGCCATAACGGTATAACGTTACGGTATAACGTGCATACCTGTCAAGACTATCACATTTGTTGGTTTTTATTAACGTTTACGCAGTTATTCAACATGAAATAGTATCGGGGGTTCGAATCCCCCCCTCTCCGCCACTTGCCTTTTCGTCAATCAATTCAGCCAGTCAAACCACCCAAGCCCAGGAAATTCAGCCTGAATCAGTTTGGCCCCGCACCCTCCAGCGGCTTGATGGAGAACGAATCAAACATGCCTGCCGCTTGGGCAATGCCTCCCGCCGTCAACGCCACATGCATGGCCCGGTCCCACGGCGGCAGATCTTTCGTCACCGCCGGATCGCCGCACGGAATCCAATTATGGCCATCCACGCTCACCGCCGGCTGCACCAGATAACCGTAATGGGTGGTCAGTTGCAGAAACAGTTTCGAGCCGGTGGGAGCCGGCTGCTGTGCGAGTCGCCGGAAGTTTCCCCGGTCACGCCGCCAGATGACCACCTGGCCATCCCACAGGACCATGCCCATGGCATTTTCGGAATCGCCAAACGCACACAGGCCGACGGCGCATCCCGGCTGCAAATGACCGGTCTCCACTACTGTCACCGCGACATAATCCGGCGCCGTCGTCGAACGCGCCAGCACCGCCGCCAGCAGATTGCTATGGACGCCCCGAGCGGTCAGCATCAGTCGCCCGTGTTCCAAGCGGGTTAATGGCTGCCGATTCTGCGGCCAGCGCCAGCCATAATCCAGCTTGTCACCTGTGAAATTGTCGGCATAGGCCGTGGCGGCCGCCTTCTGCGAAACCCCAAACGGTGAAGGCGCTTTTACGCTGGGACCGCCACCATTATTCATGGTTGGCCATTCATCGGCGCCAAACTTGATCTCGTCCAACATCCCCTCGCGACCGGTAAAAATGGTGCCCTTCGCCGAATAGGCATGATACAAAAACCAGCAGCGGCCCCGCTTGTCCTGCACCACACTCCCGTGGCCGGGACATTTCCAAGTCTCGTTGCCCGCCAGAATTGGATTGGCCGGATTCTTTTGCCACGGACCAAATAGCGATCGTGAGCGCGCCACCCCCAGCGCATAGCTGCAATCCCGCCCGCAGCAGCCATTGCCGGAATAGAACAAATAAAACCAGCCGTTGCGGCGCAAAATATAAGGCCCTTCCACCAGCGGCCCTTCCCAGGCGACATCATTGCGGATCAATTCCCGGGGCGGCCCCACCAGCTTGGTGCCTTTATCATCCAGACGCTGCGCCCAGATCGGCGTCGGCTGCCCCCGGCTGTTGCCATCCTCTTTCCAGATCAGATAACGTGCTCCATCCACATCCGTAACCGGCATCGGGTCAATGGAACCATCCGGCTGCGCCACCAGCGGGCCGTGATCGGCATAGGGACCGCCCGGTTTTTTGGCCGTCGCCACCGCCACCGCCAGCCGGCCATCGTGCTGACGGGCCACAAAATAAACGAAGTAGGTGCCGTGAAACTCCGATATTTCTGGCGCCCAAAAATCACCCGCCGCCCAGTCCGGCCGCACGTTCAATACGGCGCCAGTCTGTTCCCAATTCACCAGATCCGTCGAGTGCATCAGCGGAAACAGCGGTCCCCAAGCCGATGATGTGCAGGTGGCCCAATAGTCTTTGCCCACCCGGATGATGGACGGATCCGGATGATCGCCCGGAATGACGGGGTTTTGATAAGTCACCTCCGCCCGGCCGGAAGCCATTGAAAAAACCATGCCGACACAAACCAGCCAGCGGCCAAGACGGCGTTGTACTAAGGGTATCATGCGGATGAAAATACGCCGCAAACACTGGCCCGGCAATGGCATGAACTGGCCACACGGCGACAGTTGTCCCCACCAAACACAGCTTGAAAAAACTGTCTGCAAAAACGGCAAGGGCGCATCCTGCGGCATGTCCCCAATCCACAACCATGAAATGGCAGCAAACCGTTCGCGCGACAGGCTATCTCCCTCTCCGCCATTGATAAATGGGGGAGAGGGATGGGGTGAGGTGGTGCTCATCTATTTGGCCACAGGGGCGGTGTCAGGATGAGCCCATACGGACATCAACATAGGTTTGCCCCTTGAGTTTTCCGCTCCGTAAGGCAATCTGCTTTCATGCATGTACTAAAATCATGGACCTGCGTCTCCCGGTTGGCACTGGGCTGCCTGATCGGCTGTGCGGCCGGGTCTGTTGCCTTGGCGGCGGAATCCGCCAGCGGTCTGCTGCTGGTCGCCAACAAAGGCAACCAGACTCTTTCCATCGTGGACCCGGTGAGCGGCACCACGCTGGCTGCCGTACCCGAAAACGGCATCACCGGACATGAAGTCATCGCCTCCGCCGATGGCCGGCGCGCGTTTGTCCCTATTTACAGCAATACCGGGGTGGGTCATGCCGGCACCGATGGACAATTGATCCGCGTAATTGATCTGGCCACGCATGAGATCGTCGGCACCGTGGATCTGGGACGCGGACTGCGTCCGCACTGCGCCGTGATCGGCCCGCGCGACAATCTCCTCTATGTCACCACGGAACTGGGCAATTGCGTCACCGTAATTGATCCCGACTCGCTGAAAATCCTGCATACCATTCCCACCGGACAACCGGAATCCCACATGCTCGCGTTGACCCGTGACGGCAAACGCGGCTACACCGCCAATGTCGGACCCGGCACCGTTTCCGTGCTGGATATCGCGGCAAGAAAGGTGGTCACCATCATCCCCGTTTCCCGGCAGACCCAGCGGATTTCGTTGTCGGTGGATGACCGTTGGGTGTTCACTGCGGACCAGACCCAACCCCGCCTCGCCGTCATTGACACCGCCACCAACGGCATCAGCGCCTGGATTGATCTCCCTAGTACCGGCTACGGCACCGCCACGACCCCCGATGGCCGCTGTCTGCTGGTGGCCTTGAACAAAATCAATCAGGTGGGTTTGATTGACCTCCACACCCTGAAACTGGTACGCACCCACGCCGTCCCCAAATCGCCGCAGGAAATACTGGTTCAGCCGGATGGCAAACTCGCCTATGTTTCCTGTGACGCCAGCCGCCAGGTCGCCGTCATCAGCCTGGCCGATTGGCAGGTCACAAAATTAATCAACACCGGTCCCGGCACCGATGGACTCGCCTGGGCCGGGCAAACCCGGTAGAATCCCGGCGTGTTAAAACCGCTACCGCACCCCGACAACCTGCATCTGTCCGCCGCCGAAGGCTGGCTGGAACTTGGCAATTGGCGCGAGGCGGACATGGAATTGGAAAACATTTCGCCGCCCCAGCGCGCCCATCCATACGTCCTGGAAATGCGCTTTCAAATCTGCGCCAAGGCCGCCAATTGGAAACGGGCCGTGGACATTTCCCGCACCATTATCCAAACCTTGCCCGACAACCCTTGGGGCCCCTTTCACCTCGCCTACAGTCTGCATGAATTGAAACGCACCCAGGAAGCCTATGATGCCTTGCGCCCGGCGGTAGAACAGTGGCCGGACAAGCATCTGATCCATTACAATCTGGCCTGCTACGCCTGTCAGTTGGGGAATCTGGACGAAGCCTTGGACTGGCTGAAAAAATCCATCGCCCTTGCCGGTAAGGAGGATATTCGGAAACAGGCCCTGAGCGACCCGGATTTGAAACCGTTACGGGTGCTGATCCGGCAACTGTGACGGCACCGCCACCGCATTCGTCCCAATCGCCGGCTTGGGCACGGGCACCGTATCCGCCGCCGCCAGTTCGTCTGGCAAAATGGTAATCGCAATCCGACGGTTCTTCGCCCGCCCTTCCGCCGTCGAATTATCCGCAATCGGCCGGAACTCCCCGTAGCCCACCGCCCCAACCCGATGAGGGTCCACGCCGCCCTGTTCCGTCAGATAATGCACCGCCGCCAGCGCCCTCGCCGTGGACAGCTCCCAGTTGCTCGCAAACCGGCCATGCGCGGCCGGCCGGATCGGCACGTTGTCCGTATGGCCAATCACATGAATCTTGAGTTCCGGATGCTTCGCCAGCAGATCCGCGATTTTTTGCATCACCGTCTGCCCGGCCGGTTTCAATACCGCCTCGCCGGAATCAAACATCACCCGGTCCAAGATGGACACCGTAAGTTTGCCTTGCAGCTTGGAGATCGTAACGTCCTTGGATTCCAAATCGTTGCGCATTTCGTTTTCCAAACCGTTGGACATTTGCATCGCCGCTTCCTTCTGTTTTTCCAAGTCGGCAACCTGCCCTTGCAAGGCCGTGATCTGATCCAGATTGGTCTGGTTTTGGGCCAGAGCATCGACCAGTCTGGCCGCCATTTCGTCCAGCTTGGATTTCATGGCGGCAATCTTTTGCTGCTGATCCTGCTGGCTGATGGTGGCCGCCGACCACAGGAACAAAAACACCACGGCCAGCACCGTCATCAGCCCCGCAACAATCCGGGCCGGCGTAAAAAACCCCGGCGCCCGCTGCGTCCTTTGCGCCCGGGTTACATGGTCCGTAAATGGTTGTTTGCTTTCACTCATGCTGCAAATTTGGACACCACCGGGTGTCCGGCATTCAATAATGGAAAATGTCGAGGGTTTGTACACGTATTATTTTATCCCCTTGCATATTAAACCCGGCTGGCGAAAACCACCCCACCACCATATTATGATCCCATGCAAAGGATTTTGCTGTTATTGGGAGTTTTGATTTCCGTTATGAACACGTTTGCCGATCCCGTGGATGACGCGGTAAAAAATGTTATGAACGCACACCAGATTCCGGGACTGGTCCTGCAAGTGGTGCAGCATGGCCAGACCATTAAGACGGCCGCCTACGGTCAGGCCAACTTGGAATGGAACATTCCCGCCACCTCGGACACCGTGTTTGAGATCGGCTCCATCACCAAGCAATTCACCGCCGCCTGCATCCTCATCCTGATGCAGGATGGGAAATTGTCTTTGGACGATCCCATCAGCCGTTACCTTACCAATACCCCGGCTAGTTGGAGTGATATCACCATCCGCCATCTCCTAACACATACTTCCGGCATTACCAATTATACCGGCCTCGATGGTTTTGAACTGTCCCGGCACCTTACCCAAGCCGAGTTCATCGCCAAAATCGGCGGCCAACCCAAACTCTTTGCCGCCGGCAACCGGTTTTCCTACTGCAATACCGGCTACACTCTCCTCGGCTTTATCGTCGAGAATGTCAGCGGCCAGCCTTACTGGGATTTCCTGACCGCCCGGATTCTGCAACCCCTCGGCATGACCGCCACAGTAAAACGCGAACCCGGCCGCATCCTCGCCCGCCGCGCCGCCGGTTATGATCTGGTGGCAGGCCGCCTCGTGAACCGTGACGTCAATTACACCGACCTCTTTTCCGCCGGCGAAATCGCCTCCACCGTGGGCGACCTGATGAAATGGAACGCCGGGCTGGACTCCGATAAAATTCTTGGCCCCGCCGCCAAATCGCAATGGTGGACCCCGGGTAAATTAAACGACGGCACTCCCACCGGCTATGGTTTCGGCTGGTTTCTGACCCCGCTCGACGGCCACCGCTGTCAGGCGCACGGCGGCGCGACGTCCGGTTTTTCCGCCGCCAACCAGCGTTTCCCGGATGACGGACTGAAAGTGGTCGTCCTCTCCAATTCCGGCGAAGAAGGCGTGGCCAACAGCGTGGCCCAGACCGTGGCAAAAATTTATCTGCCCGCAAATAATTAGGCATGCGGCGAAAACTTGCCCCCCGGACTCGTACAAACATTCGACAGACACCTTCGCCGCCCGCTGTTAAATTGGTTTGATGCCTCTCAAAAGAACGTTATTTCGGCCGGCTCATCCGCATCACCAGTTTTGGCGAATTGGCCCGTGCAGTTTTATCAAATAGATTTGCAGAACTCACATGGCGTCAGGACCCCGTCCTTTGATACATTTTTGTGATTCAGCTCGTACTTTTATTCATATGAACAAATATCTGTTGTTGGGAAAATTCTCATTTGGCATGGGTGATCGCTTCGCCCATCAGGGCAAGGCGCAATTGCAGGCCTGTGTGCTGGCCACCGAACTGGGCGCGGAATTCATCCCGGTCTGGAACAAGTCCAACCGCGAACACACCTTCATCGGCACCGAACCCTCCAGCCTCCGCGCCGAGGCCGACGCCGCCGTGGCCGCCCTCGGCTGGAAAAAGCCCTATCACGTGGACGCCGACCATATCCGCCTCGAAACGGTGGACCGGTTCATCGCCCCCTCGGATTTCTTCACCATTGACGTCGCCGACAGCATCGGCAAACCCGCCAGCCCCGCCGATGTAAAAGCCTTCGCAGATCGTCACCCCGAACTCATCGGCTCCGTCACCATCCCGCACATTGATCACCCGTTTGCCATCACCCGCGCCGAAGTGGAACGCGTGGCCAACAAGTTTTTGCTGGCCGTGCAGGATGCCGGCAAAATTTACCGCCACATCACCGTGGTCAAGGGTGCCGCCAATTTTATCACCGAAGTCTCCATGGATGAAACCGACAGCCCCCAGACGCCGCCAGAATTGCTGATCATCCTGGCCGCCATCGCCGATGAACAGATTCCCATCCAGACCATCGCCCCCAAGTTCACCGGCCGCTTCAACAAGGGAGTGGATTATGTGGGCGACGTGCCGCAGTTTGAAAAGGAATTCAACGAAGACCTCGCCGTCATCGCCTACGCCATCGCCAAATACGGCCTGCCCCCGTCGCTTAAATTGAGCGTCCACTCCGGCAGCGACAAGTTCTCAATCTACGAACCGATGCGCAAGGCCTTGAAGAAATTCAACGCCGGTGTGCATATCAAAACCGCCGGAACCACCTGGCTGGAAGAACTCATCGGACTCGCGGAAGCCGGCGGCGACGGCCTGGAAATTGCCAAGGAAATCTACGCCTACTCCATCGAACACGTGGATGAATTTTGCGCCCCCTACGCCACCGTCATTGACATAGACAAAGCCAAGCTGCCCAGCGCCGCCACCGTGAATGGCTGGACCTCGCAGCAATTCGTTTCCGCCCTGCGCCACGACCAGAAAAACCCCGAGTACAACCCCAGTTTCCGCCAGTTGCTGCACGTCAGCTTCAAAGTGGCCGCCAAAAAGGGTGACCGCTATTTGAACGCCTTAAAGAAGCACGAAGCCGTCGTGGCCAAAAACGTCACCGGCAATCTTTTTGAGCGCCACATGAAACCGTTGTTGCTTGGGAAAGCCTGAAGCGGTAAACCATCTGTACGCCACGCCGTCATTCCGGCGGCGTGATATTTAATATTATGGCCTTTATCAACGAAGACTTTTTGCTGGGAACCAAAGCGGCCCGCCGGCTGTACCACCGCTACGCCGAAGCGGAACCCATTTTTGACTACCACTGCCACATCTCCCCGAAGGAAATCGCGGAAAACCGGCAGTTCAAAAACCTCTTTGAAATCTGGCTCGAAGGGGATCATTACAAATGGCGCGCCATGCGCAGCAACGGCGTGCCCGAAAAATTCTGCACCGGCGCCGCCAAGCCCGAGGAAAAATTCCTCGCCTGGGCCAAAACGGTTCCGCACACGCTCCGCAATCCGCTTTATCATTGGACCCACCTGGAGTTGAAGCGCTACTTCGGCATCGGTGAAACGCTGGATGAATCCACCGCCGCCAGGGTATGGAAAAAAGCCAACGCCAAATTGGCCACCCCGGCCTACACCACCCAGGGCATCCTGAAAAAGATGAATGTCAAGGTGGTCTGCACGACCGACGACCCGGTGGACAATCTCGAATACCATCGCGCGTTCGCCAAGTCCGGGCACCCTACCAAAATGTTGCCGGCCTTCCGGCCTGACAAGGCGCTGGCCGTCAACCAGCCCGTTGCCTTCAACAAATGGGTGGAGCAACTCGCCGCCGCCGCCGACACGGACATCAATAGTTTCGGCGCTTTCGTGTCCGCCTTGGAAAAGCGCCACGAGTACTTCCATTCACAAGGCTGCCGCCTTTCCGATCACGGCATGAACCATTGCTTCGCCGATTTCTGCGAACAAAAAACCGCCGCCGCCATCTTCGAGAAGGCCCGCAAAGGCGTCGCCGTTTCCCCGCTGGAACATTCCCAGTTCGCCACCTACCTGATGGTGCTCTTCGGCCATCTCGATGCCAAACGCGGCTGGGTGAAACAACTTCACCTCGGCGCCTTGCGCAACAACAACACCCGCCTGCTCACGCAGCTCGGACCCGACACCGGCTTCGATTCCATCGGTGATTTTCCCCAGGCCCAGACGCTGTCCGCCTACCTCAACCGGCTGGATACGGACAATCTGCTCCCCAAGACCATCATCTACAATCTGAACCCGGCGGACAACTACGTGTTCGCCACCATGATCGGTAACTACCAGGACGGCACCATTCCCGGCAAGATCCAGTACGGCTCCGGTTGGTGGTTTCTCGACCAGAAGGAAGGCATGGAATGGCAGATCAACGCCCTCTCAAGCCTCGGCCTGCTCTCCCGCTTCATCGGCATGATCACCGATTCGCGCTCGTTCATGAGCTATCCGCGCCATGAATATTTCCGCCGCACCCTGTGCAATCTCATCGGCCGTGACGTGAAAAATGGCCTGCTGCCCGACGACGACGAATTGCTCGGCTCCATGATTAAAAACATCTGCTATGCCAACGCCAAAAATTACATGGCGTTCCCGGGCGTGGATGAGCCGGCCAAGGCTAAAAAGACCCGCTAAGAGTGCGTTGCACTTATTTCAAAACAGTTTGCGCAAAACCGCGTTTCATCACGCGGTTTTTTAATGCACATTAGGCAAACACCACCATGAAAATAGCCGCCGTCATCCTCTGTTCGCTGGCCCTCAGCCTGCGCGCCGCTGAATTCGATGTCCGCCAATACGGTGCCGTCGGTGACGGCAAAACGTTTGATACGGCCGCCATCCAAAAAGCGCTCGATGCCTGCGACGGCACCGGCGGTTCGGTAAAATTCCCTCCCGGAACCTACCTCTCGCAACCGCTGACCCTGCGTACCCGCACCACCCTTGAACTGGCCGCCGGTGCCACCTTGCAGGCCGGTACGAATCAAAGCGATTTCATGAAGACCCCCGGCGATTGGCTAAAAGCCAGGAGCAGCGGCGAATTCATTCCGCTGATCGGCGGCAAGGATCTGTCCGACATCACGTTCACCGGCAGCGGCACCATTGATGGCGGTGGTTCCGCTTGGTGGGACGCAGCCGAAAAAGCGCGTCAGATCAAATCCGGTTACACCCTCCCCCGCCCCAACCTGATCGTGCTCGAACGTTGCCAAAACGTGCGGCTGGAAAATCTCACCCTGCAGAACTCGCCCAAGTTCCATTTCGTCCCCACCGATTGCGACGGCGTGGTCATCAGCAATGTCACCATTCTGGCCCCCGCCCACGCCGCCAACACCGACGCCATTGATCCCAGTGGACGCCACATGCTCATCACGAAATGTCGCATTGATGTCGGCGACGACAACATTGCCATCAAGGCCGGCAAAAAACCGGCCGACGGCGGCTTCGAGAGCGAGGACATCACCGTCACCGATTGCACCTTCCTCCACGGCCATGGACTAAGCATCGGCAGCGAAACCGCCGGCGGCGTCCGCAACGTCACCGTCAGCCACTGCACGTTCCTCAACACCGAAAACGGCCTCCGCATCAAATCCGATGTCCGGCGCGGCGGCATGGTGGAAAATATCCGTTACTCCGACATCACCATGTCCAACGTGGTTCCGGCCATCACCTTCACCTGTTACTACCAGCAAAACTCGGCCGGCGACACCACCCACGCGAGCGCCGCTCAGACCGACACCGCTCCGGCCAAAGGTCAAAAGATCCCCAGCTTCCGAAACATCCAGGTAAGCAACCTCACCGCCACCTGCCAGAAAACCGCCGGCCTCATCTATGGCCTGCCCGAAAGCTGCATCTCCAATGTGGTGCTGGAAAACGTCCGGATCACCGCGCCCAAAAGTTTTGAAATCCGCAATGCCAAAGGCATTCAACTTAAAAATGTCACCGTCACCGCCGCCACAGGCCAGCCGTTTCTATTGGACAACGCCCAGGTGGATGGCCTCAAATAGATCATATAGCTTTACCCATGAAACGTTTTGTCACCTTATTATTTGCCCTGCTCCTAATTCCGCCTGCGTGCCTGCGCGCCGGCGACGCCCCGGCCCCACAAAAAAAAATTAAAATCATCCTCGTCGGCGACTCCACCGTCACCGACAAGGCCGGCTGGGGCGCCGGTTTCAAACAATACCTCACCGACAAGGCCGAATGTATCAACACCTCCGCCGGCGGCCGCAGTTCCAAAAGTTTCCTCGCCGAGGGGCGCTGGCAGAAGGCGCTGGACCTTAAAGGCGACTACTACCTGATCCAGTTCGGTCACAACGATGAACCCGGCAAAGGCCCCGACCGCGAGACCGATCCGAATACCACTTACACCCAAAACATGACCCGTTATGTGGACGAAGCCCGGGCCATCGGTGCCAAGCCCATCCTCGTCACCTCGCTCGTCCGCCGCGCCTGGGATAAATCCGGCAACGGCAAAATCAATTCCTCCCTCGTGCCCTACGTCGAAGCTGTTAAAAAAATCGCCGCCGAAAAAAACGTTCCCATCATAGATCTGCACGACCTCAGCCAATCTCTCTGCGAAAAACTGGGCCGGGCCGAATGCAACAAGTTAAGCCCCATCAACGCCAGCAATCAGGTTGATAACACCCACCTCAACGCCAAAGGCAGCGTCGTCTTCGCCGGTCTCGTCGTCAAAGCCCTCACCCAGGCCGTCCCGGAACTTGCCTCCTGCTTTCACGACCAACCCGTCGCCGCCAGTGCCAAGGTCTTTAACGTGCGCACCTATGGTGCCAAAGGCGACGGCCAGACCCTCGACACCGCCGCCATTCAATCCGCCTTGGATGCCTGCGCCGCCGCCGGCGGCGGGCGGGTGGAAGTGCCCGCCGGAACGTATTTGATCAAGCCCATCGTTTTGAAAGGCAACGGCCTCACCTTCCAACTGGATGACGGAGCCACCCTGCAAGCCACCGACAATTTCTCCGATTTTGACAGCCCGGAAAAACCCGGTGCCGTCGTACCGCTCATCAGCGCCAACGGTCTCACGGATCTCACCATCACCGGCCAGGGCACCATCGACGGTGCCGGTGCCAAATGGTGGCCCGACGTCCGGGTCGCCAAGCAAGCCGGCAAACCCGAGACCCGCCATCGCCCGCGCCTGGTCATTCTCTCCAAATGCCTCAACACCCTTGTGGAAAACATCACCCTGCAGAATTCACCCAGTTTCCATCTCGTTCCCTCTGATTGCGAGGATATGACCATTGACGGCGTTACCATCCGCGCCCCGTTCGATTCGCCCAATACCGACGCCATCGATCCCAGCACCTGCCGCCACCTGCACATCCTCCGCTGCGTGCTGGATGTGGGTGACGACAATGTCGCCATCAAATCCGGCCATGTGGACGCCGCCCACCCCAACGCCGCCTGTGAAGATATTCTCGTCGAAAATTGCACCTTCCTGCACGGCCACGGCATGAGCATCGGCAGCGAAACCACCGGCGGCGTCAAAGGCCTCACCGTCCGCAACTGCACCTTCACCAGCACCGTCAGCGGCATCCGCATCAAAACCGACCGCACCCGCGGCGGCACCGTCGCCGACTGCACCTACACCGACCTCACCATGACCGATGTCAATATACCGGTCAGCATCACTTGCTATTATCCCAAGGTGCCGCCGGAAGACACCACCGAACCCGTCACCGACCGGACGCCCCATTTCCAAAACATCACCATCTCCAATCTTACCGCCACCGGTGCCCAAACCGCCGGCCTGCTCATCGGCCTGCCCGAAAGCCCTATCAACGGCCTGACCTTGCAGAACATCAACATCGCGGCGGACAAGGGCTTTGAAATCCGCAACACCCGCAAGCTCCGCTTTACCAACGCCAATATCGCCACCACCACCGGCCAGGCCTACACCATCCGCAACTCCGAAATGCTTGGCTTCGGCAATCCTTCCAAATGAAAAAAATCCTGTTCTATCTGCTCCCTCTGCTGGCCGCCACCATCGCACCCGCCGCTGAAGAAGGCTGGCAACAGGTTCCGGAAATTTTGGCCCGCATCCAGCCGCCGCAAATCCCGCCGCATGATTTCGTTATCACCGGCTTTGGTGCCGTCGGGAATGGCGTCACTGATGCTTCCGCCGCCATCTCGCAGGCCATTACCGCCGCCGCCGCCTTGGGTGGTGGCCGCGTGGTGGTTCCCGCCGGTTCCTTTGTCACCGGCCCGGTTCGCCTGAAAAGCAACGTCGAGCTCCATCTGGCCAAGGACGCCACCCTGCTCTTCAGCACCAACACCCAATTGTATCTCCCGGCCGTCTTCACCCGCTTCGAAGGCATCGAATGCTACAACTATTCGCCGCTCATTGTCGCCGTCGGCCAGACCAATCTCGCCATTACCGGGGATGGCACGCTCGATGGCCAGGCGGACTTCTCCTGGTTGACTTGGAAAGGTGGCAAATCCGCCGGTGCGCATACGCAAACCGCCGCCCGCGCCCGCCTCGATAAAATGAACAACGACCAGGTACCCGTGGACCAGCGCCGCTTCGGTGCCGGCGATTATTTGCGCCCCAACTTCATCCAGTTCCAACGCTGCTCGCAAGTGCTGATTGCAGGCGTCAAAATCCGCCACTCCCCCATGTGGGAAATCCATCCCCTGCTCTGCACCAACGTCATCGTGCGCGGTGTGGACATCTTCAGCCACGGAGCCAACAATGACGGCTGCGACCCCGAAAGCAGCCGCGATGTGCTCATTGAGAAATGTATTTTCGACACCGGCGATGACTGCATCGCCATCAAATCCGGCCGCAACAACGACGGCCGCCGCGTCGGCGTTCCCTCCGTCAATCTTATCATCCGCGACTCCACCATGCGCGACGGCCATGCCGGCACCGCCATCGGCAGCGAAATCTCCGGCAGTTGCAGCAACGTGTTCGTGGAAAACTGCGAGATGAGCAGCTCCAATCTCGTCTGCGCCCTCCGCCTGAAATCCAACGCCATGCGCGGCGGCGAACTCCGCAACATCCACATGCGGAACTGCCATGTCGGCCTCGTGAAAGACTCCGTCCTGCAAATTGACTTCCTTTACGATGAAGGTCCCAACGGCCCCTTTAAACCGGTCGCCAACGACGTGGACATCGAAAACGTCACCGTGGATCACACCCCCCGCGTACTCAATGTTCGCGGCTTCCCCGCCGCCACCATCAGCAACATCTGGCTCCGCCATTGCACCTTCAAACAGGTCAAAAAACCTGACGTGCTGATAGATGCGGATGTCAAACTGGATGATTGCTCATTGGAATCAGCCAAATAGACGAACGCCCTTTGCCACACACAATTATCATTCCATGACCAGCCAGCATAAACCCGGTTGTATGACCTCATGGCGGCTGATTGTTCTGCTGAGCACCGGGCTTGTGTGGTTGATCTCGCTGTCATCCCCGGCGACCCCCATCCTGCCGTCCATCAACACCAATTTCATCGTCTCCGTTACCAACAGCACTTACGGTGCTCTGGGCGACAATGCCACCGATAACACCACCGCCATTCAATCCGCCATCACGGCCGCTTCTCGCGGCGGTCTCACCAACGGACTTCTTGGCGGCTCGGTGCGCATCCCCGCCGGCACCAATGCCTACCTGTGCGGTCCTCTGACCTTGGCCAACAATGTTAATCTTCAAATCGACGGCGGAGCCATCCTGCGCCTGCTCCCCTACGGCACCTATCCCGGTGGCATTACCAGTCCCGCCAGTTTTATCACCGGCTCCAGTCTTACCAATATCGCCATCAGCGGGCCGGGGGCCATCGACGGTCAGGGCGCTCCTTGGTGGCCCGGTTACAAAACCAATTCGCGCCCCGTCATCGTTAATTTTTCCAAGTGCAGCCGCGTCCTCATCCAGACGCTGACCATCTCCAACCCGCCCTGCCAGCACATGTCCATCAAGGGCAGCGGCGGCAATGTGACCATTCAAGGCCTCACCGAACTGGCGCCCGACTCCATCACCGGCAACCCGCTCTCGCATAATACCGACGGCATCGACCTCGCGGAAACCAACTGCCTCATCCAAAACTGCAACCTCAGCGTGGGCGACGACAACATCGCCATCGGCAGCAGCGCCGGCCTCTCCAGCGACATCCTCGTCACCAACTGCGCCTTTGGCAATGGCCACGGCGTGTCCATCGGCAGTTACACTTCCAGCGGTGTGTCCAATCTGACGGTCATCAATTGCACCTTCAACGGCACCCAAAACGGCATCCGGCTGAAATCCGACAACGACCGCGCCGGCCTGGTGCAAAACCTCGCCTACCTGAATCTTGGCATGACCAACGTGAACATGCCGTTCACCATTTACAGCTACTATAACGGCTCCATTTCCCCCGATGGCGTCACCCCCATGCAAGCCGCCGCCCAGGCGGTCGCCGCCGTAACCGGGACCACCCCCATCTGGCGGAACATCCTTTTTAGCAACATCAATGGCACCGCCTCCAGCGGCAATCCCGCCGGCACCATCTGGTCCCGCACCGAACTGCCCGCCACAAATATCCTGTTTGATCAGGTGAACCTCACCGCTTTCGGCACCTTCAGCCTCTTCAATGTCAGCGGCGTCCAGTTCATTGACTCCCACTTCACCCTGCCCGCCGGCATCGGCACCTTCACTCTCTTCAACGCCCAAGTAACCGTCAGCAACAGCACGGCGGCGGCCGGTCCGGTTTTTTTCGAAGGGATTACCACTAATGGCTACGAAAATGTATTCACGCTGGCCAATGCCACCGCCGCCACCGCCAATACCAACGTGATTAATAACGGCCCGGTCACCTTGATTGGCGGCACGCTCACCCTCAGCAATAATTTCATCCTCACGCCCAACACTGTGTTGAATTTCTGGCCCGGAACGAACACCGCCAAACTCATGGTCGTCGGCAATCTCACCTTGGGCGGCACCAACAACATCTATGCCGGTGGCGGTTTCACCAATGGAACTTACACGTTGATGAGTTGTTCTGGAACCTTGAGCGGCAGCGCCCCGGTCTTGGGCAACCTGCCAGCCACCAGCCATGCCACCCTTTTCAGCCTGGCCACCAACACCGCCAAACAGGTCAATCTGGTCGTCTCGTCACCCGCCCCTCCGTTGCTCAAAAACGTGCAACTCGTCAATTTAACCAACCTTGTGCTGACCGCCACCGGGGGAAATACGAATTTTAGCTGCTACCTGCTAACCACCACCAACCTGACGCAACCATTTGCGAACTGGCTTAGGTTGGCGACCAATTCTTTCCTGCCCAACGGC
This sequence comes from uncultured Verrucomicrobia subdivision 3 bacterium, assembly GCA_903872345.1. Taxonomy (GTDB): domain Bacteria; phylum Verrucomicrobiota; class Verrucomicrobiia; order Limisphaerales; family UBA11358; genus UBA11358. Next base: position 20,169 of record CAIQKM010000190.1, read on the forward strand.
ACCTTGAGCTTCACCAACGCCATTACCACCAACGCGCCGCGAGGATTTTATCTTTTGCAATATCCGTAAGCACCGCCCGCTTCACGGACGCATTTCCCGCGACGTCGCCACCGCAATCACCCGCCCCTCGGTGCCCACCGCGCAGTAAAAGTGATACACCACGCCCTTCCATTTCACCACCCACGGCTTGTGCGCGTAGGTCTTGTCGTAGGGCTCGGAAGACTGAATCAGATGCGTCCCGTCCCACTTCGTCCAATGCACCAAATCGTATGAGGCGGCAAAGGTGTCAAACGCCCCCGGCTGCCAGCCCGCCCCAAAGTAAAACATCACCCACACATCCGCGATTTTGACAATTTGCGGATCCCCGCTGATGCCCCGCTGCTTTTCCTGCCCGTTTACAATCACCGAATTGGTGCCATAACGCTGCCAGTGCGTCATGTCCCGGGAGACCGCCATGCCAATCTGCTCGTAACCGTTCTTGAATTTTCCATTGTAATACATCACGAACGGCCAGCCGAGGGACTCGCTCGCATCATGGATGATCTGGCTCTTGTAGAGCGTCTTGGTCTCAAACGACCGCGCATCCGTCTGCTTCGGTCCCAGCACCAGGTTTTCCGCCAGCCGGGTCCATTCCTTGGGCTTCACCGCATTCTTGCTCCACGCCAGTCCGATGGCCAGCGGGTCAGTTTCGTATCCCTGCTTGCCTCCGCCAATATAAGACAACCAGTACCGGCCGTTAAACTTCTCCAGCGTTTGAGTTCCGTCCCAGCGATAATCCGCCAGCGCAATGCCGCCGTCCGCCTGCCACGCATCCCACGCATTCGTCTGATCAAACGACAATATTTTCCCCAGCTTTTCCCAGTGCAGCAGATCCTCACTGCGCGCCAGAAAGGTCTGGTACCCCACCTTGTTGGTGATGGCCACATACATCATGTACCAATAATCCCCCCGGCAAAAAATGCTCGGACAATCCACAAACTCATTTGTGCCACCGCCCCGGATCACCACGCCATACTTAAACGGCGTTTTCACCTCGTCATAAATTTGTGCCAGCGTGTTGGTATCCACGAGCCGGCCTTCGGGAATCGCCGGAATCACCGTGCGCTCCTTGTTGCTATCCGCTGCGAGCAATGCTTGGGTAAGCCCCATGACTGCCGCCAGCACCGCCAATAAATGTTTCAACATACGCGCGCCACCTCCACGCCGAGCAATTTGCCCAGCTTGTCGAGCTTGTCCGCAATATGCCCCACCCCCACCGCGCAATGATGCGCCGGGCCATGGGCATTCCAGTCGTTCACAAATTTCCGCGCCCCGATGCTGAAGCGATAACGGCTATTCGTATTGCCAATCTCCAAAATCGGACCCGCCACCGACTCGCCCTCCGCCACCAGCAGCTTCAATTTGCCGTCGGCCGTTTCCACCACCGAGAGCAGCGTCACCGGACCATGCTTCACCGACATTTCCACCGACAATCCCCGGCCGACTTTGCCGTGATACACCTTCAGCGGACGCACCTTCGTCCGCCCCTCGGCAATCGCAATATGGCCCGGACCGTCATGCCCCATAAGCACCACGTCATCCGCAAAATCCATCGCGTAATATTCCGTGAACGACCCGCCCACGCCGAACGTATCCATGATCTTCATGGCCTGCGCGTTCTTCACTTCATATTCGCCCGCCACCGGAATCCCCCGCGCCGTGAGCAGCGAATTGCCCAGAATGATTGAGCTGATCGCATCCTCATTCTCCGCATTGCCCGTGCCCATGTAATAATACGCCAGCGACCCCAGATCATGCTCCTTCACCAGCCGGTCCAGCGCCACCGAAGTGCGCGCCGCCCGCTCCAGTTCCGCCTGGGAACAGTCGTCCTGCACCGCGAACACCCGCTTGAACTTCGCCACGCACGCCTTGATCTGCGCGGCGGTCACCTCGCGCCGCAGCGCCGCCAGTTCATCCACCTCCACAATCTCCAGATGCCCGCCAAACGTGGCGCATTGCAGCGTCGTGTCCGAATAAATATCCAGCATCCCGCCGTAATAATGGCCCATCAGCCCCAGCCGGTTATGGAACATTGTGTGCGCCACCCGCGCCGCCTCGATCCACGCATCCACGTCGCGCCAGCAAACCGGATCTTCCTCCAACATCCCGGTCACCTGATGAAAATCAATCTTCGCCCGGTTGAACACATTCGCAATTTCCGGCACCGGACACGCCGCGCAAAACGCCAGCCACTCGCCCGTCATCGCCGTGCGATCCCCCATCTTGTTAAAACTCGCATAATCAATCGCCGCCGCCGGCGACAGATTTAAAATGATTACCGGCACCTTCGCCCGCTGTACCACCGGCAGCACTGTCGAAGACAGCGCATACGTCGTTACGTGCAGAAAGATCACGTCCACATCCGCCTCACGAAACTGGTGCCCCGCCTCCAGCGCCTTCACCGGATTATCAATCAACCCCAGATTCACCACCTCCACCCCGGGCCGCGCCAGCTTCTGCTCCACCACCCGCACATACCCCTCCAAGCGCTGCTTCAGCCCCTTGAATTGCGGCCAGTAGGTATCCAAACCAATGCCAAAGAGCCCAACGCGAAGTTGACGTTTCATAATCTAAAAGTGTGCCGGCGGAGAAGTGTCAGATGCCCCGGTTAACCCGAGATCAATATGATGTTGGCATATTGCACCGTATCCCCCGTGCGAATCAGCCCGATGGCCAGCGGCACGCGCTTCTTGAAATCCACATGCGGTTCATAGCTGGTCGGCACCCCGTTCAGCGCGGCTGCAAACTTCTGGCGCACCGCCGCCGTATTGTTCTTCAAAAACTCCTCCGCCTGATACGCCTGGGTGAACTGGTGGTTCGCCCGCACCGCCGCAATCAGTTGCAGCACCGTCGGCAGATTGTCCACCACCGAAATGTCCACCGTCTCAATCATCGGCCAGAACGGAAAGCCGCGATCGGCGATGACCAAGGCGTTGGTATGACGCACGCGCGCCAGAAGTGAGAGAATTTGTGGATTAAGAATGCCGGTGTTGATCATAGTGGTAATGTGCAGGGATTCTAATCGTCCACCCCAACTCCGCCAAGTCCCAAAATCCGGTGCGCTTTTCAGCGGGCGCAACCCGAAAACGCCGTCCAGTCCAGAGCCAATATTTTGGCGTAAACCGTTCGCCCAAGCGGTTTTTCTTCCTCTTCACCGTTGGTAAATGGAGGTATCAGGGTCGGGCTGAGGTTGCGTTCATCTGTTTAGAATCGGGGCAGTACCAAGATGCGCCCCGGTTAACCTCCCACCGCCAGACGCATTTGACTTCTGTCCCCAATAAGCCATCTTTATTGACTCGCAATCATGAAGCATCACCTTCGGACGGCTACGGGTATGGTTTTGGGTATTTTGGGCGTTGCGGGAGTCAACGCCACCGCCCAGACCATTGTTCAAACCGGGGTAACCTTGCTGAGACAGACCACCACCAATCTCTACGGCAACGGCATCGTGGTGGGTCAGGCGGAGGCGGATGTCACCGCCAGCCCGCTGGGCTTTGAAGTCAATCCCGCCAATGTCGGCAGATCGCCGTCCATCTTCACGTATGCCTCCGCCGATGGCGTGGCCACCACGTATCCCAACCGGTTGGGCACCAATTCGTGGCATGCCGAGAATGTGGCCTGGTTTTTTTATAGTCCCGGCAATGGGGCCGCTTCCAGTGTCGCCCATGTGGACAACGTGGATGCCAATTTTTTCATCACCAACTACGTTGGCAATCCGCTCCTGCCCCCCTGCGGCGATGCCGTGGTCAATCAGAGTTTCACTTTTGGCAATGAGGTGACCAATGATCCCGCACCGGATAACGAAATCTCCGTCAGCGATGCCGAGCAGGTGGATTCGGCCTACGATGATTACGCCAATCAGAATGGCACTCTTTTCGTCTCCGCCGTGAACAACGTCGGTTCCGTCAGCCCGCCGGGAACCGCCTACAATTCCATCGGCGTCGCCGCCTACGGCTCCGGCGCCACGTCCAGCATCGGCCCCACTGTGGACAACGGTCGCTGCAAGCCGGACATCACCGCCCCGGCCGGTGCCACCAGTTTCTCCACCCCCCAGGTTTCCGGTGCCGCCACCGTGCTCCTCCAGGCCGGCGAACGCGGCGATGGCGGCGGCGACACCAATAGCGCCACGGATATACGCACACTTAAGGCATTGCTCCTCACCGGCGCCGTCAAGCCCGTCGGCTGGACCAATGGTCCCAATGCCCCGCTGGATGCCCGTTACGGCTCCGGTCTGCTCAACCTGTTCAACGCCTACCACCTGCTCGCCGGTCAGCGGCAGAGCAATTGCGTCACCACCGCCGTTGACATCGGCGGCAGCCATCCGCCCGCCAGCGACACCAACACCATCGGCAGCCTCAACGCCTGGGATTTTAATACCAACACCAGCAGCGCCCTGGCCGACTCGGTGAATCATTATTACTTCAACGTCACCAACGGTCCCGCCACCACCCGTTTTCTTACCACCGCCACCCTCGTCTGGAACCGGCAACTGGGCCAGACCAATATCAACAACCTCAGCCTGTTCCTGTACCGCGTCGCCGACAGCAATCTCGTGGCCTGCAGCACCAGCCTCGTGGACAACGTCCAGCATATCTACCTCCCGCAACTGGCGGCGGGCCGCTATGATTTGCAAGTGTGGAAAGCCGGCGGCACCAACCAGGTCAGCACCAATGAAGCCTATGCCGTGGCCTTTGCCTTCGCCCCCATCCCGATGCTGAACCTCACCCTCACCGGGGCGAATCTGCAACTGGTCTGGCCCATTTATCCGGCCGGTTTCACCGCCGAAGCGGCGGCCCTGCCCGTGCCGGGAGCCGCGTGGTCCACCAACAATCTGCTCGCCATCACCGTCACCAATCAACAGAACGTGCTCCAACTGAACGTCACCAATGCCCCGCAGTTCTTCCGGCTGGTCAGCCCGAATTTTTAGCGGTGCGGCCGGAAAAATCCCGCCACAAATTAACCCGCCAAGTCATTTGATTTTCGGCCCCAATGGGCTTATATTAGGTTGCGAGCATGACGCCCCAATACGCTGCCATCATCGGTTTGTTTTGCACCTGTTTCCTTTGCCTGAAACCGCAACTCCATGCCCAGGATGATGATCAGACCGGCGTCAAATTGTTCCGGCTGGCCACCACCAATCTGTACGGAACCGGCATTCACGTGGCGCAAGCCGAAGCCGAAGCATCGACCAACCCGCCGGCCTTTGAGGTCAATCCGGCCAATGTCGGATCCCCCGCCGGAATCTTCAAATACCTGTCCGCCAACGGCACTGCCACTTCCTATCCCAATACCGTCGGCACCAACAGCGGTCACGCCGAGCGCGTGGCGGAATTTCTGTACGGCACGGTCAGCCCCGGCCCCGTGCCGGGCGGGGTGGCCACCAATCTCGCGCATGTGGATGTCATTGACGCCAATTATTTCATCAATAATTACGTTTACCAAATTCCTTTCAGCCAGGTCAATTTGGGGGATCCCATCATCAATCAAAGTTTTGATTTTCCCAACACCGTTGCCGGCAACCAGTCATCCATTAATTTTCAGGAATCGCTGGATATGGCCTACGACAACTATGCCGCCCAATTCAATGTGCTGTTTCTTTCCTCGGCGGGAACCACGGGCACGCCGTCCACGCCGGGCACTGCTTATGACAGCATCTCCGTGGCCGCTTATAACGGACCTGACAATATCGGCGGCAATTCCGCCACCGGCCCCACGGTGGATAACGGACGCTGCAAACCCGATATTTCCGCCCCCGATCAAAACACGAGCTTTGCCATTCCCCAGGTGACCGGTTCAGCCGCCGTGCTGATGCAGGCGGGCTTGCGCGGCGATGGCGGCCCCAACACCAACGCCGCCGTGGATATCCGCACCCTCAAAGCCTTGCTGCTCAATGGCGCCGTCAAACAATCCGACTGGACCAACGGCCCCAACGCGCCGCTGGATGCCCGCTTCGGCGCCGGCATGTTAAACCTGTACAACTCCTACCGCCAGCTCGCCGCCGGCCGGCAAACCAACTATGTCACTGCCAGCGTCTCATCCGGCGCCGTCCATCCGCCCACCGGCGCCACCAACACCGTCGGAACCCTTTACGGCTGGGATTTCACCACCAACACCAGCAGCAGTTCGAGTGATGTCATCCACCATTACTATTTCAATGTCACCAACAGCGGTACGGCGGCTTTCCTCACTTCGGCCACCCTCGTCTGGAACCGTCATTCCAATGCCAGTTACAACCCGGGCATTTCCCCGCCAAACATTATTGGCATCAATAATCTCCGGCTCTACCTGTATAACACCGCCAACAGCAACCTCGTCATCTGCAGCACCAGCGCCGTGAACAATGTTCAGCACATCTACCTGCCTAAACTCGCGCCCGGCCGGTATGATCTGCAGGTCTGGAAAGCCGGCGGCTCCGGCATCGTCAGCACCGCCGAACCCTACGCCCTCGCCTTCGCCTTTATGCCGGCACCCGTGCTATCCATGGGCCGGTCCGGCACCAACGTCACCGTCTCCTGGCCCGCCTTTCCCGCCGGCTATCTGGCCCAAGCCACGACCAATCTGCTCCCAACACCCGTCTGGTCCACCAACAATCTCCTCGGATTTTCCGTCACCAATCAGCAAATCGTTCTGCCCCTGCCCCCGACCAACAAGGCGCAATTTTTCCGTCTGAACAGCCCGAATTTCTAGCCCGGCACACCCGCCCCGCCCGGCAAGATTGAATTGCCTGTCACTTCTCCGATTGAGTCAGTCTGTCAACTCATATTAACGCTCGCCTGTCGGGAATGGACAGTCGGGAAAGGCCCCATTGCCAACAAATCGGCCGCAATGTGACCATACAGTTGAATATTCATATTCTCCCACGGTAATTTAACTATGGGAAACGCAGGCGTTAAATCAAATGACTTTCAAGCTCGGGCCCGCGCCTTTCAAGTCGCTGGTGTGCGGCTGTTTTTCCATCCTGAATCTCACCCTGCCGGCCCAGGATGATGACCTGACCGGCATCAAAATTTTTCGCGCCGCCACCACCAATTTATATGGCTCGGGCATTCGCGTCGCCCAGGTTGAGGCGGATGGCGGCGAGACGGCGGGGGCTCAAACCTTCGAGGTCAACCCGACCAACACCGGGTCGCCAAACACCCTCTTCACCTACATGTCCGCCGCCGGCACCAACAGTGTCTATCCCAACAGCGTGGGTGTGGCTGCGTATCATCCGGAACGGGTGGGACAGTTTTTCTACGGCACGGTCGGTCCCGGTCAGACCGCCGATGGCGTGGCCACCAATGTGGCCCACGTGGATCTGGTGGATGCCAATTTCTTTTACACGGAAAAAGTGGAGTTCTCGCCGGTCAATTTGGGGGATCCCGTTATCAACCAGAGTTATTCCTACGGGAATGTATCCACCAATGCCATCCCGCCCGCCGGTCAGATATCGGTGGACACTCAGCAGTCGCTCGATACGCACTTCGACAATTACGCGGCGCAATTCGGAGTTCTCTTTGTTGCGGCTGCCGGGCAGACCGGCACCCCTGCCCCGCCAGCCACCGGCTACAACGCCATCAGCGTTGCCGCTTACAGTTCGGGCGCCGATTCCGCCACCGGCCCCACCATGGATAATGGCCGTTGCAAGCCTGACATTTCCGCGCCGGACGCCAACACCAGTTTTGCCGCGCCCCAGGTGGCCGGCGCGGCGGCCGTGCTCATGCAGGCCGGTCTGCGCGGTGACGGCGGCCCGAACACCAACGCGGCGGTAAACATGCGCACCCTCAAGGCCCTGCTGCTCAACGGAGCCGTAAAGCCCGCCGGCTGGACGAACAGCGCCAAAACGCCGCTGGATGCGCGCTCCGGCGCCGGCATGTTGAATCTGTACAATTCCTACCGTCAACTCGCCGGCGGCCGGCACACCAACTTCGTGGTGACCAGCGTAACCGCCACCGCAGCCCATCCGCCCGCCACCGCCACGAATACCATCGGCGTTTTAAGCGGCTGGGATTTCAACACCAATAACAGCACCGCCACCGCCGATGCGGTCAATCACTACTGTTTCAACGTCACCAACAGCGCCGGCAAAGCAAATTTCCTGGCTTCCGCCACCCTGGTTTGGAACCGGCAAAATGGCATCTCCACGATCAACAATCTCCGGCTTTACTTGTACAACACGGCCAACAGCAACCTCGTCGCGTGCAGCACCAGCGTGGTGAACAATGTGCAGCACCTCTGGCTGCCGCAACTCGCCCCGGGCCGGTATGATCTGCAAGTGTGGAAAGCCGGCGGCACCGGCATCGTCAGCACCGCCGAGCCTTACGCCCTCGCCTTTGCCTTTGTTCCCATGCCAAAACTGACCATCAGCAAGAACGGCACCAACACGACACTTTCATGGCCCGCCTATCCCGCTGGTTTTGTTCCCCAAGGTGTCGGCGGCATCATGGGATCGCCCGCCTGGTCCACCAACAATCTCCTGCCCCTCATCATCACCAACCAGCAGGCGATGGTGGTGCTAAGTGCCACCAACAAGATGCAGGCGTACCGGCTGGTCAGCCCCAATTTTTAGGGCGGATTTGTCATTGCCCGCCCGGCTTGGCAGCGGAACACGCGCCAACCCTAAACCGGCGCGGCAATCAAATCGTAGTCGGTGTGCCCGATGATCTTCACGCGCACAAAATCCCCCACCGGCACTTTGCCGCGAATATAGACGCGTCCGTCAATGTCCGGCGCATCCGCCTCCCCGCGCGCCACCAGGTAGCGCCCCTTCATCTGACCGGTGTGTTCATCCGCCGCCCGGATCAGCCCATGCTCCCACGAACTGACGTTGGCTCCCTGCAACTGTTTGGCATCGGCTTCACCTTCCACGAGCACTTTGAGTTCGCGCCCGACAAACGATTCCGCCACCTGCACCGCCACCTCATGCTGCGCGGCCATGGCCTGCTCGCGGCGTTTCTGCTTCACCTTGTCCGTGAGCTGGCCGGCCATGGTGCCGGCGCGCGTGCCCTCTTCCTTGGAATAGGCAAACACGCCCAGTCGTTCAAATTTGGTCTCCCGGATGAACTCTAGCAGCGTCTTGAAACTCGCCTCCGTCTCGCCCGGAAACCCGACGATAAACGTCGTGCGCAGCGCAATGCCGGGAATGCCCGCGCGAATCCGCGCAATCAGATCCACAATATACTGCTGCGACGTCTCGCGGCGCATGCGTTCCAACATGTTTTCGTGAATGTGCTGCAACGGCATGTCCACATAGCGGGCCACCTTCTTGCACTCGGCAATGGTGGTAATCAGCTCGTCCGTCCAATGCGCCGGATGCGTGTACAGCAGGCGGATCCAGAAGTCCCCCGGCAGCGCGTTCAACTCGCGCAGCAGCGTGCAAATCGTCGTCGCATCCGCCGCCAGCGTCTTCGCCGCATTTGTAAATTTTTCCGGCGATGAAATGGCCCGGCTGTGGTTGGGCCGCAAATCCATTCCGTAGTAGGTCGAGTCTTGGGAAATCAGATTGATCTCCTTCACCCCGTCTGCAATCAAGGCCTTCACCTCCGCCACAATGTCGCTCTGCCCCCGGCTCCGATGCGAACCGCGCATGCGCGGAATGATGCAGAAACTGCACGGATGGTTGCAGCCCTCCGCAATTTTGACATACGCAAAATGTTTCGGCGTCAGCCGGAAGCGCGGCGTGACAAAGTCCGGAATATACGTCGGTCGCTGGTTCACCTCCATGATGGGCTCCGCCGGCGGTGCCTTGACCCCAATTACCGTCTTCGTTTTGCCAAATTTGTCCGTGCCCCGGAGCGAGGCCGCTTTTTCGTGGTCGGTGGTCCCCGCTTTCTTTTCCAGTTCTGACAGTCGGGCCAGCGCCTTGGCGGCCCGACGTTCCGCTTTGCCATCCCGTGGCGGTTGACTCGCCTTTTCCGTGCGATTGCTGATAGCCTGACTTACGATCTGCGCCACTTGCGCCACCTGGTCAATGCCCATGAACGCATCCACCTCGGGCATGAGCTTCGGCAGTTCGTCGCGAAAACGCTGCGGCAGGCAGCCCGAAACAATCACCGCCTGGCCGCGATGATTTGCCTCGCGCAGTTCCACCGATTCCAGAATGGTATCGACGCTCTCCTCCTGCGCCGAATCAATGAAGGAACAGGTGTTCACGATCACCGCATCCGCCTGCGCGGCATCGTTGGTGATCTCGACACCGCTCTTCAGCAGCGAACCCAGCATGATCTCGGCGTCCACCAGATTTTTGGCGCAACCCAGGGAAATCATGCCGACCCGCACCGGCCGTTCATTGGAATTTTTCTTGCTCACAAGTCCTTCAAACTAACTGAAAACCGGCGTCCGGTCGAAAATAATCTTTCTGATCTTACGGGATGGCGGTGGGTGCCGGATTGGTCGTCACTTCCGGCGCCGCGTTGGTGGCAGCATCGCCCGGCGCGGGTGCCGTCGTCGGAGCGGCGGCGGCCTTCTGCGGTTCTGCCGGCAGGCCCAATTGCGTCCGCAACGCGGCGCGGGCGGCGTAGGGAATGCCCTGATCCGGATCCAGCAACTGGGTCAACACCTGCGAATTCAACTGGTTATAGGGCGGCAGTGGAATGCGATCAGCCCCATTGAAACCGCTGGTCTTCTGCGTGTACCGCTGATAGACGCGGTTGGCCAGCCGCTTGAGATTCTCGTAGCGGTCATCCTCCCCGATGGCGAGGTCATAATACGCCCGGAACAGCAAACCCTGCACCGCCGCCGTCACGCGATCCTGCGACGTCTCTCCAATATCAATCTGCACCACCGCTACGGCGTACTCATCCAGCGTGAGCGTGCGCGGCAGCGAGTCCGGCTGGTTCTCAATCACCGGCTTGTCCGGAAACTTATCCCCGAGATATTTGAACCACTTTTGCGCGTCGCTGATCCGGTTCGCCTCATAGAGAAAATAAACTGCGTCGCGCAGGAAATTCCGCTGCGCCTTGAGGATGCCGTCCCGCTGCCCCGCCTGGGTTTCCTCCCGGAACATTTCCTCATAGGTTTCGTTCAGGATGGGCACCACTTCCAGATTCGGCGTCAGCGAAGGCCGGCGCGTGTACGGGTCAATCGTCAGCCGCCCGTGATGCATGGATTGCAGCAGCGACTGGTAAATGATCCGGCGCAGGGTGATCAGGTCGTCCGACTTCACCTTGCCGGGATTTTTATCCGCATCATCCAGCCCCAATCGGCCCCAATAAATGGCATGTGCCTCGGGCAGACGCCAGTCCAGCGGTCCATATTTTTCATCCACCGACTTGGCAAATTTGGCATCAATCTTGTAGCGGTCCCGGAGCACCAGCGCATTCGTCCGTTCCGTCGGCGTGACCGGGTTGAGCAAAGCCGCAAAATTGGTTCCCCCCGGCCCGAAAAACGGCATCATTTCCTGCGCCCAGCGGGCCTTGTAATACATGTTCGCATCGTCCAGATTCGCCCCCATCTTGTGCTGAAAGAACCAGGCAAGTTCCCGATGAATCAGCACGTTGTTCTCGTTGTATTTCAGGCCGTCATCGCGCAACAATTCAATGCCGTTTTCCACCCAACGCCAGCGGTCGGTGGGATCCTTGAACTTCACGGAAATATTGTAGGCCATGTTCCAACCCTGAAACAGCCAGACCTGCGTGAACGTGGGCTCCAGCTTGGTGATCCAGTCCGCCAACTGCGCCGCTTCAAAAAACTTGTCGTCCTGCTGCAAATCGTTGGCGCGAATCCAGAGAAAGTTAGAAATAATGCCGCGAAACCCGCCGAGGGCGATGGTGGTAAACGCCAGTACCGGCGGCGCATTTTCCAGCACCGTGTTTCGCGTGAGCCCCAGGGCATCGCGATCCCGGTTCAGCCACGCCTGCATGCGCCCGGAGGCAAACAGCAGCGCCGCCGCCAGCACCAGACAGATGATTTTTTTAAGACGCGCGTTCATTGGGTTCCCTGTGCCGCCGCCAGTTCCCGCCGGTTAAAGAGCAGCATCCCGATAAGCGCAATGCCGCCGCCGATCAGCAGTACCACCTGCCCAAACACCGTCCCCAGCTCCAGCCAGGTGATGCTCCGTCCCGTGCTCAGTGAATCAATGGGCGAACTGCTTTTCACAAAGCCCGCCACGGTCAGAATGCCCTTGAACGCCGGAATCAAAACAATGTCCGCCACTGAATGACCGGCCGCACCGGTTTCCTCGTTGCCCACCCCCACTGATCCGGATTCAACCGTCTCCGACAGCGTGCCGCAGGACAGCCCGACAATAATCAGGCCAAGGGCAAAAAAAGTCGCCACCGGAAAGGACAGAAAACTCGCCGCCATCAAACCCAGTGCCGAAAGCAGCGCCATCCAGCAGAAAATCACCGCCAGCCCGCGCGCATAATTCAGCGCAAACCCGCCCTCCGGATACAGCACCTCAATGCCGTCATTCAACGGAAACAGCAGTGCAATGTTTTCATTTTGATTCACGAACTGAACGGTCAGCACTCCGTCTGCATCAAACAAATCCGGCGGAATCGTGAACTCTTGAAAAGTGTCCTGCGGCAGGCTCATCGTTTCGCTCTGCCAGAGCAGCGTCTTTTGGGGCACGCCAACCTGCCACATGCCCAGATAATGATCCGCATTGTTCTTCTGGGACGCATTGAACTTGATGCGCAATTGCAGCGGGCGGCCCTTGAGATAATTTTTGGCGAACCCGAGGTCAATCTGCCATTGCTTGACATAACTGGGCGGCACCACCTGGGCATCCGCCTTCACGCCTTCATGAATTTGACGGCGCACTTCCGCCAGGTCCACCTTGTCCACCGGTGCGGTTTTCAACCGGTTCTCCAAGATGCGCTCGGTTTCCGACTCGATTTGCGCATCCATGCTGGCCGGCTTGGCCGAACCCCGCGCCACCAAAATCTGGTCGCGCAGAATCGCTTGTTGCGCCGGCGGCAATTTGCCCGCCCGCCATTGCAGCAAACCGTAAACGCAACCTCCGGAAATCGCCAGCAACACCGCGTTGAGCGAGATAATGCCCAGCCATTTGCCAAGCCAGATCTGCCACCGGGCGATTGGCTTGGTCGCCACCACCTGAATCTGACATTCCTCCACATCCCGCGCCAGCGTCCCGCAAGAAAGCCACAGCGTGGAAAGCCCCAACAACGCGGTAATGCTGCTCAACGTATAGGTGAGAATAATCTGCGTAAATCCCTGGGCCGTGCCATCGTCCTTGATCACCATCGGCAACCCCACCACCGCCAGCACCAGCAACGCCGCGATGACCAGGAACAGCCGGAATCGCAGGGCGGCTTTCCAGGTCAACCACGTGATGGCCAGAATTTTTTGCATCAGGAATAAATTCGTGCGGAAAAGATTAAATGTGCGCGTGCTTCGGTGTCCCGCTCACTTCTTGCCGCCCAGCAGCGAGGACAATTTGTCATCCGCCTGCGCCAGATCCGCCGGCTTCACCGTTGGCGTCGCCGACGCTGGTAGCGGGGGCGCTTCCGGGGCCGTGACCGGCTGGGACAGTGCCGCCAGTTTGCTGTCATCCACCACCGGACCGGTTTCGACTTTGACCACCGGGGCCGCCGCCGGAGCCTGCGGCAGGGAAAGTTTTTCCAACAGCTTGTCGGTGGCCGGTTGCGCTTCCACCCCCGCCCGCAGATACGCCGCCACCTTGGCCCCGGATTGCGCTCCACTGGTTTCTTGCGCCGCCCGCGCCTTGGCCACCACGTCCAGAAAATAGCTTTCAAGGTTTTGCGTCGGATTGTCCACGCGCACTTCCCCGCTCGCAATGTCCTTGCGAATGATGGACAGCACCCGCTCCAGCGTTTCGCGCGGCAGCACCGGCGCCGTGATGCGCACCGAGTCCGGCTTCGCGAGCAAATCCTTCAATGTCCCCATCGCCTGGATTTTGCCGCCGTAATAAATCACGACGCGATCGCAAACGTCTTCCACATCTGACAGCAAATGACTGCTCAAAATCACCGTCTTGCCGCGCCGCGCCAGCGCCAGAATCAAATCCTTCACCTCGCGGCAGCCAATCGGATCCAGCCCCGCCGTCGGTTCATCCAAAATTATCAAATCCGGATCATTGATGAGCGCCTGCGCCAGACCGATACGCCGCTGCATGCCCTTGGAAAATTCTCCCACCGCCCGCGTCTGGGCCTTGCCCAAACCCACCATGTCCAGCAACTGCTCGGACCGGTTGTCGCGATCCGCCTTGGACAGCTCGAAAATGTTGCCGAAGAAATTCAGCGTTTCCTTCGAATTCAGGTAGCGGTAAAGATAGGATTCTTCCGGCAAATACCCAATTCTCGCCTTCGTTTGTACATGTCGCGGAGAATGACCGAACACCTCGATGTGCCCCTTGGTGGGATTCAGCAACCCGAGCAGTAACTTGACCGTGGTGGACTTGCCCGACCCGTTCGGTCCGAGCAGCCCGAACACCTCGCCCCGGCGCACTTCAAAATCCACGTTGTCCACCGCGCGCGCCTTCGGACGGTTCCAGAAATCGCGGAACACCTTGGTTAGACCCCGCACGGAAATGACAACCTCGTCGGATTTCCGATTGCGGACTTCCGACTGCGAATTTAATTCGGCGACAGACATAGCGTGTTCAAAAAAAATTATCCGCCTGCTGCTTTAAGACAGCGGCTAATCCGGTTTTATTCAATTTCTTTTCCGCAACTTCAATCATGGCCCGATAAACCGAGCCGTCGTCTTTTGGAAAACGCACGCCATTCTTTCTCAAGAAAGAAATCGCCGACGCTGCCGCCGTTCGCTTGTTTCCATCTATAAAACTTTGCGACTCGGCGAGGTGAAAAGCGTAAGCTGCCGCGATTTCAAAAACTCCGCCTTGCCCATACCAAAACGCATTTTGAGCCGAGCCCAATGCCGATTCGATCAGCCCTTGCTCGCGAATCCCCGCTGAACCGCCGTACCGCCGCAACGATTCGTCATGCAAATACAGCACTTCGGCAAGGGACAAAAACTTAGGCTCGACCGGACTCATTGGGCGAGTTTACGGAACAGTTCGTCGTTGGTCGTAAACACTTCATCGGCGAGGCGCTTGAATTCCTCGCTCACTTCGCCATCCGACTCAATTTGATGAATGAAGGCGGCAACCTTCCGCAACTCTTCCGGCGAGAGCTGCTTGATTTCCTCAATGACTTCGGTGGCACTCATGGCAATATTTTAACCACAATCCGCCGTTCCAGCAAGCCGCTTGGCAATTTCCGCCAGCTCACGCCATCTTCGGCGTCAACTGCCCCGCCGACTTGTCTTTTCCGTCCGCCAGCTCAGGCGCGAAATGCTCCATCTCCTCACCCTTGCGCACCAGGCGCGCGCTGTTGAAAATTACGATCAAGGTGCCCGCCACATGCAGCATCGAAGCCGCAATCGGACCGATGTAGCCAAACGACGTCACCGTCAGACCGACCACGATGAACAACACGCCGAACAAGAAGTTCTGGTTGATTACGGCGCGCGTGCTGCGGGACAGTTTAATCAGGAACGGCAACCGGCGCAGATCGTTGTTCATCAGCGCAATCGTCGCGCTGTGAATCGCCACTTCGCTGCCCGCCGCGCCCATCGCGATGCCGATGTCACCCGCCGCCAGCGCCGGAGCGTCATTCACGCCGTCACCGATCACTGCGACCTTGTAACCCTTCGCCTTCACGGCATGGACAAATTCCACCTTGTTCTGTGGCAAACAGTCGCCCTTGGCCTCTTCGCAGCCGATCTCCGCCGCCACCCGCGTGGCTACCACCTGACGGTCGCCGGAAACCATGGCAATCCGGCGGACACCATTGGCCTTCAATTCCGCCAGCGCTTCCGCCGCCTCCGGACGGGTCTTGTCCTGCATGCCCACCCAGCCGACGCAATGGCCGTTGCGCGCGATGAAAATCAGGCTCCAGCCTTCAGTTTCGTTCAGATCCACGAATTTTTCAAACCCACCGTCAATGCCGTTGTCCTTGAGCCATTGGGCCCGGCCCACGTAAACATCGGCGCCATTCACCTGCGCCCGTACGCCGCGCCCCGCGGTTTCCACAAAATCTTTTGGCTCCGCCAGCGGCAACCCCGCTTCGCCCGCCAGCGTGGCCAGCGCCTTCGCTGTCGGATGGTTGCTATAACGTTCCGCCGAGGCCGCCAGCAAAAGCAATTCCGCCGGTTTCACTTCGCCGATTGGAGCCAGCCGGCTCACCGCCAGTTGACCCGTTGTCAGCGTGCCGGTCTTGTCAAAAATGAACGCGTTGATCTTCGCCGCAAGCTCAATGTCGGCCACGTTCTTGATCAGAATACCTAACCGTGCCGCCGCCGAAAGCGCCGCCACCATCGCCGTCGGCGTCGCCAGAATGAAGGCGCAGGGACAGGACACCACAAATACCGCGATCACGCGGTTCAAATCATGCGTAAACGCCCAGACCAGCCCGCCGATCACCAGCACCAGTGGCGTATAATAACCCATGTACTGATCCACAATCTTCTGGATCGGCAGCTTGGTCTGCTCCGCCGCCATGATGAGTTCGCGCACGCGCCCCAACGTGGTGTCTTCGCCCGCGCGGGTCACCTTGATTTCCAGCACCCCGTTCAAATTCTGCGTGCCCGCAAAAACTTCGTCCCCGGCCTTCTTGTCCGCCGGCAGGGATTCCCCCGTGATGGTCGCCTGGTTCAAAGAACCCTGGCCATTCACGATCACACCGTCCGCCGCCACATTGTCGCCGGGCCGGATGCGAATCACATCGCCCACGGACAACTGGCTCGCGGCCACTTCTTCTTCGCTGCCATCCTTCAAAATGCGCCGTGCCTTGGTGGGCGTGAGTTTGATGAGGGATTCGATGGAATTCCGCGCGCCTTCCGCCGTGCGCGTTTCGATGATTTCACCGGTCAGCATGAAGAACGCCACCACGCCCGCAACCTGATAATCGCCGGAGGCAAACGCCGCCAGCACCGCAATCGCCACAAGTTCGTTGATGCTCAGCCGGCCCACGCGCAAATCCCGCACCGCCGTCACCACGATTGGATAACCTAGAATGATCGCCCCGATCATCGCGCTGGCGCTGGACAGCGTGCTGCCCGCCGCAAAGAACCAGTCCACAATGAACGAGTTCAGGACAAAAACAATGCCCAGCACCACCTGGACCATGTGGACGACGGAATGCGAATGGTCGTGCCCGCAACCGCACTCCGGCCCATGCTGGTGTTGCTGACTCAAAAGCGATGTTACTTGCATAGGATGCTGCTTTAAATTGTTTTACGTTTCCCGTTCATCACGGATTCGCCGCCGATTTCGGCTGGGGCGGTTCCCGGTTCAACTGCAACCGCAATTCCCGCGCCTGACCGTCTTCGCGTTGCGGCAAGAAAATCTTGTCCTGCACATTCGTCAAAACTTGTGCCATGGCCTCGGCCAGCTTCATTTCCTCAAACAAATGCGGATTGCTCTTGTACGCCGGCGAGTCCAGCAGTTGTTGGAAAGCTTCGGCCTGCGACTGCATGTTTGCCACGTACCGGTTCCGGGCGGATTCCGCCACGTTGGTGATCGCCGCCGCACGACCGGCCGCCTCGCTGAGGATTTTGTTGGTTTCGCTCAGGGCCAGATTGATCAGCTTCTCATGATTCTGGAGCGCGGTGGAAACCGCCGCAAAAACATCCTTCAACTGGCGCGGTGCAATCGGCTCCACCGTGCATTCGTTGTCCAAAGCCACGCCCAGATTCTCCCGGTCCACCATCACGCGAATGTACTGGTCCACCGCGTGCGAAAAGGAGGCCCGGTTGCGAATCAGAATATCATCCACATTGAACCGTGCCGCCGTGGCAATGATGGCGTTGTTCGCCACATTCAGCACCGCGTTGGAAACGCCGTTCAAATTGAATTGCTGATTCGTGCCGCTCGCAAAATTGAAGATCGCCCGCAGCGGGTCTTCAATGTGATAAGGCACCGTCACGCGCACATGAATAATGTTGCGATCCGCCGTGATGACATAACCATCAACGGCCGGATTCAGCGACGCCGACGGCGGCGGTTCAAACCCGGATGCTTCCATTTCCGGCGTGGTGAAATACCAACCCGCCGTCGAGGTCACATGTTGCAGCTCCGTGACCGGGATGCGAACCACGTCGTCAATCGGATACGGCAGCGACCAGTGCAGGCCCGCCGTCAGCAGCATTTTCTGGCCCTCGCCAATCGGCTTGCCAAAGCGCAGCACCACCGCCCGCTCCTGCGGCCCCACCGTGAAAAATCCGGCGGCAAAAATAAGCACCACCAGCGCAAACATCGCGATTTTGACGATGATAAAGCTGCTGTGCAACGCCTCGGCCAGCGCCTGCGACCCGGCATCCCGGGTTTCCGGCGTCTGCGGCGGATGATGATGTTCGTGCTCGGTGCTCATGTCACATCACGGATTCGCCGGGGCGGCCGGCAGATTGCGGAAAAGGTCAAATGGCGGGGTGCGCTCGTCAAAGATCAGCGTGGACTTCTGGTTCAGCGACTGCTTCAGCGCCGCCAACCGCAACTGGAACACCGCCAGTTCCGGATTTTCCTGGAACACTTTCAAAGCTTTCACCGCCTCCGCTTCGCCTTCGCCTTCAATCCGCGTCGCCACCGCCGTCGCATTGTTAATGGTATCGGAAGCTTCGCGCTCGGCTTCGGACTTGATCCTCGTCGCCTCGGCCTCGCCTTTGTATTGCGCCTCGGTGATATACTTGTTGCGCTCGGACTTCATGCGGTCAAACACCGCCGTCGTCACATTGTCCGGCAAACCCAATTTGCTGAACCCGAGGAACTCGACGCTGACGCCGTAATTGTTCGTCGCCAGCTTCGTCTGCACGGCGGACGCGATCTCCGCCTCGATTTGTTCAAACTTCAAATCCTGCGGATTCGCATTCACAAAGTCCGAGAGGTTGTGCTGGCCGATGACGGCCGCCTTGGAGCTGCGGACGATTTCCTCCAACTGACGCTTGGCCGCCTCCGCCGAACCGCCCGGAAACTTCGGGAAGAACACCTTCGCATCCGAAATGCGCCAGCCGACATAGACGCTCGACACCAGCAGCGCGCTGTCCGCCGTGGGATGCTCGCTGAACTTGTCCTCAAAGGTCTGGATGCGCTGGTCAAATTTATAAACCTGCTGCACCGGCCAAGGCCATTTGAAGTAAATGTTCGCGTTGGTGTATTCACCGGTCGGCTTGTTGAAAGTGGTCACGAGGGCCACCTCCGACTGCCGCACCTGGAAGGTGAACAGCAGCAGCATAAAAATCACCACCAGCACGGCGGCTATGATGATGGTCGCAAGGTTCTTTTTCATGGCGTATTGTTAGTCACGTTCAAATTCAAAAGGTCATCCCGGATCTTGTCTTCCAGGTCGAAAATCACCACGTCATGCGTGTTCGTCACGAGCAGGACGTATTTGCGCGCACCCTTCGTGGCATCGGCAAAACTCTGCAAATACAGGCGCTGACGGTACACCGCCGGGGCCGCCTGATAGGCCGGGATCTGGTTCGTAAACAGGCCGGACCGCGCCAGCGCGGATAATTCCACCCGCACGCGATTCGCCTCGGCGGCGTTCGTGGTCACAAACGCCCGGGCATCCGCCAGCGCATTCGTGCGGATCGCTTCCGCCTGCGCCACCAAATTGGAGGACTGACGCGATTCCTCCGCGCCCACGACTTTTTCATACGTCGCCGCCACTTCGCTGGCCGTCGGCGGATGAATGTCCTGCAAACCAACAAATACAATCTTCACGCCCAAGCCGCGTTCGTTGGCCGCCGCCTGGAGCCGGCTCTGCACCGTGTCCGCCGCCAGCGTGCGGCCATGGGAAAGCACATCATTCAAATCCACCCCGGCCAGATAATGCGTCACCTCACGATTGGCCAAAGCTTGCAGCAACCCCTGCGGATCGGTGTTCTTATAGACCCAGTCCATGATGTTGGTCACCTGGAACTGCACCGGAATGCTGATCGAAATCAACCCCACCGCCCGCAGTTTGGAGGGATTGTTTGTATCCGTCTCGTCCGTCCCGGCGGAGGCTTGAGCACTGTTCCCGACCAGAAAATTCAACTCCTTGTCATGCGTCACCGTCCACAGCACCGTCCGCGCGGCATCCTTGCTGATATCCGGCGTGTAGCCGACATAGATCGACTGGATCTGCTCGGTGCGGTAGCGGTTAATCTGATCCATCGGCCAGGGCCATTTGAAATGCATCCCCGGGTCCAGCGGCGCCGCCGCCGGCTTGCCAAAATGTTCCAAGACCGCCTGTTCCCCCACCCCGATGAAAACCACGGTAGTGGATAAAATCAACACGCCCAATTGCAACCCCAGCAACACCGGCAGATTCTTTTGCAGCGCCTGGAAAAACCAGGTTTCCGAAACCTTGAAGCCAAATTGATAGTCCAGCGTCTGCGCCGCCGTGGTGAACAGGCTCTCCGGCTGGGCCAGAATGCCCACCACCCGGCTGTCATACAGTGGACGGGTAATTTTGCCCTTCACCCGCGGACGGTATATTTCCAGCAGCAGGGTCAGCAGATTTTCCACCGCCATCAGCCCCAGCAACACGCACAGTGCGCGCGCCATGTAAAAATCCGCGTGGGCCACCTTTGCCTCCACGCCCGCAATGCCAATCGCGACCAACCCGCAAACATACGCGCCCGCCAGCAGAAAACCCGCGCCGGGCTGCAGCAACCGGTGATTTTCCAGCCGCGCAATCGTCACCGAAAAACGTCCCAACATGAACAGCAGCAGGGCAAAAATGGCAAATAGCGAAAGCCCTGCCGCCGCGTTGACAGAATGGATTCCCGCCGTGTTCGCCCCGGTCCAGCGCCAGAGCAGCCAGCCGCCGCCGGCTTCCAGCAACAGCAGCAAAATCGCCGTGCCCGGCACAAAATACTTCTCAAACTGGCGACGCGCATTCTGGGCGGGAAAACTGCCCGAATCCTTGATCTCAAACAGCGAAGCCCCCCGGCTGCGGGCCAATTCCTCCAATTCCAGCTTTTCGGAACGTTCGTTTTCCTCCAGCCGCATCTGAAACCAACTCGCAAACGTCACCAGCACCGCCAAGCCCAAAAAGACCGACGCCACCTGCCCCGCCAGCGTGCCGGCAAAAACCGTTACGCCAAAGCCTGCCAGGAAAATCGCCAGCGCCGCCGCGAAATTCACCAACCCGTTCTTTTGGATGTTACGTTCCACAAAAATCTATATTTAAGGATTATACCGGCAAAACCGCCCATCGCAAATCCGCCCGGCATCGCGTTAGGCGACACCGGCGGCGTGATGAAAACATTTATTATGCATTGCGCTGCGATTTCAGTTCAATTCCCGGTCTTCAAACATCGCCGCCCCGGCCGCCAGCGCCGCCCCCGCGTAGCAGACCACATACGCCAAGGCCTTGCCCACATACGCCCACTGAAACGTGTTTTTACCCGCTTCAAGGGCGTCGGCAAGCCAGAAAATCTGCCAGTTTGGAATCACACTGTAAAGTATGGAAGCCCACCATTTGCCTTCGCCCGCCGGCCGGCCGAAGAAATAATCCGACATCAGCCCCACCAAAAAGACCGCCGAACAGATCGCCAGCGTCGGAATCGTGTCAAACCGCGTGGAACACGCCAGCGCCAGCGCCGCCAGCATCCACAGCGCAAACAATATCAATATGCCCGCCGGCACCAGACTCCAATCCACCGACGCCTGGGTGCCCAAACTCTGCATCTGCGACGTAAACTGAAGAATCACAAACGTCGCCAGCGTCGTCGTCACCACCAGCGCAAAAACCGCGTCGCTCACAAACGGCCGCCGCAGGAAGAAATTGCTGAATCCCGCCAGTAAATAAGCCAGAATCACCGCCGCCAGAAAAATTCCGATGGCCGTCATGTCCGTCTTGCCATAAGCATCAAACGCCATCCAACCCGCGAGAATCACCCCCACCAGATTCACATACGCCAGCAGCGCCAGCGCCCCCGCCAGCCCCGCAAACTTCGCCAGCAGAAAATTCACCCGCCCCACCGGCTTGGACAACACCACCAGCGCCGTGCCCGTGCGAATCTCCCGCGCCAGCGATGCCGACGCGCTCAACACCGCCCCGAACAACCCCGTCAGCAGCATCACCGCCAGCGCGCTCGTCTTCACCAGCTTGATTTCGTCCCCAAACGCAAAGTAATAGGGCACCGCGAGAAATATCTCAAACAGTACGGACCCGGTCATCAGCAGCAAAAAAATCGGCTGCCGGACCAGTTCCATGAACGCATTGGCCGTTATGTTCCAGAATTGACGCATGAACTATCCCTACATACTACAAACCGCGCGCGCATTTGCCAACGGTTAATCAATGATGGCAACGAATTGAGTCAAAAAACCGCCCAAACGTTCAAAAGAAGTTTTCCCGGCACACGCCATCCCCCTGATTTCCCCCCCAGTTCCATCACGGCACCACCACCCACCACCCCCATCACCGATAGGCCCCCTCCGCTCCCTCCGTCCCATCCCCTTTGTTCTATGCGTTCTGCGGTTAGATTCCATCCTCAACAATCTCGAACCACCCGCCCTCGTGAGGACAACCGCTTGCCGCCCGAAGCCACCGGCGCAATCGGGCGACAGCTCAGGCCTGATCATCGTAGTATCACAAACTTCAACAGTGAAACCGCTACCATCCCCAAACCGCCGATGAACGCACAAGTCGAACGATATGGATATGGCTCCATCGGCCCGACAAACGGGCCCGACCAAAAACATGCCGCATAATCAGCCAGCATGAAAACATCAATCCCTGGCCCGCCACTGTATCGGCCGGAAAACACACGAAACTTTACGCCAGTCAGTAATACGAGTCCGACATAGACCGCAATAAAGCCTAAAAACAGGATAACTCTGGTGCTCGTTTTCACATGAAGCCTTAATGAAAAAAAATGAGCCGCCGTCGTCTCACGATGTGAACCGCTACAGCGGAACAGCCAGCGCGGACGGGGGGCGGCTCTTGCGATTGGAATCATGGCGACTTCGGCTTATCCACTTTTTCCAACATCTGCAGCTCCTGCCGGATGTTCGCAGCATAATCTCGCAGCACGAGCAGATGCTCGCCATCAATGCACACCAAGCTGTTAGGCAGTCTGGAAAAAGGCGCCAACACTGGCACGACCATGCTTGGCCGCATGTATTTCAGCCGCACGGTTCGCATCATATAAGAGCTGGAATCCGGCAATTGCTCCCATGACCGCGTTATTTCAGGCGGGCTGGCCGTATTCACTGCGGCGGCGGCCACGACTTTAACGGCCGTGTCGCCGGACAGCACCATTACAATTCCGTTCTCCGCCAGCACCGAATCGAGCACCTGCAACATTTGGATGCGGTTGAGCGGAGTTTTGGTTTGCAGGTTGACACGCACCTCCGGAAGTTGCCCACGAATAACGGTTCGGCCCGAAAGCTCCTGATATATCTCCAAAACCTGATCCAACGCCACGCCCTTAAAATTCACGACCCCGTTGCTCGTCAAAGTTTCAGCCCGATGCTCTGTCGGCAAATCAAAACTGGAAAAAGTCGTTTTGTAAACCCTGGCCGGTTGGCTCGTGCGGCAACCCGCCAGCAAAAACGCGCCAAGCGCGCAGAATAAGACAACGAATTGTTTCATAAAGTTACGCCGCATGCTTCCGATTCTCCTCCTCCCGCCCACATTGTCAACGCCGTTCCGACCGGCATTGTCCTGCGGGACGCATCCTAACACCGCCACCAAATCCTAAGCCGTGTTTAGGCTGCAAACCGTACGCGGGGCGGGCTTTCTCCTCTCCGCCACTGCTAAACGGGGGAGAGATGTCGGGGTGGTCCTCAGCTATCCAGCCTTGCCTTTCACTCGGTGGTAATGACCAGCTTCTTGCCCTTAATCAACTCATGATGCGGCAGGAAATACCCGTTGACCTTTTGACCGCCATAAGTGATGCCGGATATTTTCTCGCCCGCATTCTTTTTCAGAATGTTCAGGGTCCGGTCATTTAACTTCACCTCAACCCGGTCAAAAAGCGGCACCGAAATAATGTAATCTTCATCGGCCGGGGAATACGGGTAAAGGCCAATGGCATTGAACACATACCAGGACGACATCTCGCCCGCATCATCCATCCCGCATAGCGCCAGGCCCTCGACATCCATGCCATAAAAACGCTCCATGATCGTGTTCAAAACCGCCTGCGATTTTTCCTGCTTCCCCACAAAATAATAAAGGTAGGGAAAGCCATGGTCCGGTTGGTTGCCATGACAGTATTGCCCAATGAAACAATTGATGTTCATGGCAATATAATTTGTGTTCCATGGAATGGTGAACAGCCGGTCCAGTTGCTTTTCGAAATCCGCATTGCTCTTATATAGCCCGATCAACCCCATCGTATCGTGGGGAGCAAAGAACGAGGATTCCCAGGCGTTCGCTTCCCGGTACATGTATTCATAATACGGGAACTCGGGATTGAAGTTCTTCACCCAGTCGCCATTGTCCAGCCGACCCCGCATGAGTCCGGTGGACGCATCAAACACGTTGGTGTAATTGTGCGACCGCGCCATCAGCAGGTCATAATTGGTCTCATCCTTCAACGCCTTCGCCAGCAAAGCGACGGCATAATCGTCATAGGCATATTCCAAGGTCTTGGTCACCCCCGCCTTCGCTTTGGTTTCCACCCGGGGATCCGCAATGTCGGGCTCGGAAATGTACCCCTTGTTCATGTACTC
This sequence comes from uncultured Verrucomicrobia subdivision 3 bacterium, assembly GCA_903872345.1. Taxonomy (GTDB): domain Bacteria; phylum Verrucomicrobiota; class Verrucomicrobiia; order Limisphaerales; family UBA11358; genus UBA11358. Next base: position 44,845 of record CAIQKM010000190.1, read on the forward strand.
GGTGATAAACGGCCGGGTCCCGCCTTCCACGGTGGCATTTCGCAGCAGCAAATGATAAGCGCTGTTCACGTCATATCCCCGCAGGCCTCGCATGTGTTGACCGGCAATGAACGCGGCCGCGTGGTCGCCGTGAAAAAAGGTCGGCATGAACCCGGTCTTTTCGCCGCGATCAATCAGGGAGCGAATGACATCCACCGTCACTTCCGGCGACAGCATGCCCAGCAATACCAGTTTGTTGCGGTAATCATCCCAGAGCGAAGGCAACGTGTAATATTGGAAATGCTTGTTAACCACCTGCCGGCTCTCATCCAGAAAGTCGCCGTTCACGTCACTGCGCAACGCCGGCCAGAGAAACGACCGGTACAGACACGAATAGAACAGCCCTTTTTGCCGTTCCGTTCCACCCGTCACTTTGATCTTCCCCAGCAAGGTTTCCCACGTCCGCGTGGCTTCGGCGTGAACTTGATCAAAGCTCTTTTCGCCCACCTCTGTTTCCAGATTCAGCTTGGCGTTTTCCATGCTGACAAAGGACAGGCCCAGTTTGATTTCCAAAACGGGATTGGTGGAGGCTTGAAAGTTAACCACTGGCAGGTCATGGCGTCGGCCTTGCAACTGATCGATGTTCCGAATTTTATGATTAGCTATCGCGTAGAAATAAACCTTTTCACTCGCCGTCTGAAACCCCTGAAAGGCAAAGTCACCGGCCGGGCTAATCCGCCAATCTGTCACCCGTTCATTTGACACCGCGAGGTTGACCACCAGCTTCTGTTCGCGACCGGCGGGATACGTGTACCGGTGATAACCGCACCGCAACGTGGTGGTGAGCTCGGCATTGATGTCATAACGTTGCAGCAAAACCTGATAGTAGCCCGGATGCGCCGACTCGTTCGTGTGGCTGAAAACCGAGCCAAAATCATCTGGGTCCACCTCGCCGGTAACCGGCAGAATGGGGATGTTGCACAGGTTCCAATGCCCCTTGTTGGAATGCGCGAACCCATGGATCACTGTGTTTTCATACTCATAGCCGGCACCGCTGCCAAATTTGGTGATTGGACTGAGTTGCACCATCGCATTCGGCACCGATGCCCCGGGAAAGGTCAGTCCGGCCCAAACCCGCCACGGCGGCGTGAAACCGATCTCCGCGCTATTGGTCAGCGGCGCCGTGCCAAGAAACGTATTCACATAATCCACCGGCTGCTTTTCCGCCTGCACCGACCAGCCGGCCACCAATAGCAGCGTGGCCAAAATACATTTTCTCATGCTTTTAAAAATCAAGACCGCCCCCACTTCAGCCGTTCAGCCATATCTTCCAGCGGCACTCCTTTGGTTTCGGGCACCATATATTTCACCCAGATCAACTGGAGCACCATCATGCCGCAAAAGAAGAGGAATACTCCGCCCGGCGGAAAGACCGTGACCATCTTCGGGAAAAACGTGGTCAGCAACGCGGCAAAAAACCAATGCGTAAAACTGCCCAAAGACTGGCCTTCCGCCCGGAACTTGTTCGGAAATATTTCGGAGATGAACACCCAGATCACCGCCCCCTGCCCGATCGCATGCGCGGCGATGAAGGCAAAGATGCACACCGGCACAATGCTGTAATGTTCGGTGAAAAACGCCCAGGACACCAGGCCCAGCGACAGGATATAACCAAAGGACCCGATAAACAGCAGCGTGCGGCGGCCCAGCCGGTCAATCAGCCAAAGCCCTACGAACGTAAAAACCAGATTGGTCAGCCCGATGCCCACCGATTGCAACAGCGCCGCCTTGGCCCCCAGTCCGGTCAGTTCAAAGATGCGCGGCGCAAAGTAGAGAATGGCGTTGATGCCGGACAACTGGTTAAAAAAGGCGATCAAAAAAGCCAGCAGTATGGGTGTCTTGAGCTGGCGGCTCCAGAAGCGTGAGGTGTCCGTCCGCGTCGCCGAGGCGGCAACAATCGTATCCGCCAGCAGATTCAGTTCGGCAGTTGAAGCCTCCGGCTGGATCAATTGCAATACCTTCATACCTTGGGCACGATCCCCCCGCCCCAGCAGCCAGCGCGGACTTTCCGGAATGCCAAAACATAGCACCGTGTAGAGCAACGAAGGCACCGCCGCCACGCCGAGCATCCAGCGCCAGGCCGACTCACCAAGGCCCGCCAGCAGGGCGTTGGACGCAAACGCCATCAGGATGCCGAACACAATATTGAACTGAAACATCCCGGCCAGCCGCCCCCGGTATTTCGGCGGCGCAATTTCCGAAATGTAAAGCGGCGCCGCCACGGTGGAAATCCCGATCCCCAGGCCGCCGATGAATCGTGCCGCAATAAAGATGTAAACCTGCGGTGCCAAGGCCGTGCCGATGGCGGAGATCAAATACAATACGCCAATCCATAACAGTGTCCGCCGGCGGCCAAAGCGATCCGTTGGCCAGCTGCCCAGTAGCGAACCCAAAACCGTGCCATAGAGCGCGGAGGCCATGGCGATCCCATGCAACCCCGCCCCCAGCCCCCAAAGAGACTGGATGGTCTTTTCCGCGCCTGAAATGACCACCGTATCGAAACCAAACAGAAACCCGGCCAATGCCGAAACCAGCGACCAGTAAAAAATTTGGCTCTTCATGAATAATGGGGGGATCAGGATTTTTATGAGGCAAATATTCTAATTACTGGCGACAAATAACAAGCGATCTTTGGCAATGATTCACCCGCTCCCGCCAGTTCGCACAGGGCGGCATTCGGTTTTACCGACCTCCCGCCGCCGTTACCCCGGCCGATCTACGACACCCACCAAACCCTGTCACTTCTTCAGCCGGAAAAAGCCCTTGGTGCCCGCGCCGGAATTGGACACCGCATTCTGGAAACCGGCCAGCGTGGAAAGATTCGTGACCGCCGTCCAATTCGTGCTCGCCGGATTGGTGCTGGTGAATACCTGATAGGCATACGCCCAAGCCGGCCAGGTGACCACGTTGTTCGTGCCGGTGCGCTTGAGCTTCAGCGGCGGCACCACGGTGAGGGTGTTGGTAACAACGGCCGCCACTCCCAGCGCACTTTGAATGGTGATGTAAACGGGATAGTCGCCAGAGTTGGTGTAAGCATGGGCGCCGAAGACCTGCTTAAATTTTGCCACGTTGGTCGTAATCACCCCGGCGGTGATGGAGTTGTCCCCCCAGTTGATGCTGGCGGTGAAGTTGGTCACCGCGCTGCCGACCACCCCATTCGTAAACGTCGCCAGCAGCAGATTGGTGAAGGGGGCAAAAGTTTGCGTCGTGATAGCGGCAGGCTGGGCAACGATCGAGGTATCGCCAAAGACGAAAGTAAATTCCTGCTGATCATAGCTGGAATAACTTGAATTGGGGGCTGCGTAAAAGATGACGTTCACCGGTCCAACGTAGTTGGTTGCCGGCCGGACATAAATCTGCATCGCTCCTTGGACGTTCGTCACATTAAACGTTAGCGACTGGTAAGAACTGTTGGTGAGGGCGTAACTTGAATTCCCGGCATTGGCCGCCGAGTTGGCATCGGCAAACTGCACATACCAGGCAGGCGTCTGACCATCGAGACCGAGACTGGTCAGCGTGTTGGTCAGGGGCACATTCACAGGCCCCACCAGGTTGGTCAGCGCGCTGGGATAGAAAAAAGGTTCGCCGTTGCTGTTCGTATCCGTGATCGTGGTTACTGTGAACTGGTTCGTGGCGCGCCCGCCGGCGCCGTCATCCGCGATCACCTTATTCGTGCTTACCACGCCGGGCACATTGGTGACCACGAGCGTCAGGGCCGTATCGGTAAGGTTGGGTACCAGGCTTGCCTGTGTAATGATCACGTCGGCCAGCGGACGGCTGTTGGCGTCCACCGCCGTATTGTTGATATTGGTCTGCACGTTGAAGCCCCGGAGCAACTGGCCGAATATCGTATATTTTAAATCCAAATACCGTTGCGGGCCGACCGTCACAAAGAATTGGGAACCGTCCGTATCCGGACCGGAGTTGGCGAGCGCGAGCTGGCCGTTGCCGGTGAAGATCGCCTGCGGATGGAACTCATCATCATACTTGAAGGTTAATCCGCCGGAGCCATTGGTGAGCGGGTCGCCGCCCTGATTAACGAAGCCGGAAACGACGCGGTGGAAGATGGTGTTGCTGTTGTAAAAGCCGGAGGCGGTCAGCCCTTGGAACACATTCACCGTGTGCGGGGCGTATTCGGGAAAGAGCATGAACGTCATATCGCCCATGTTCGTCACTGTCACCAACCCGCCGCGGTAAGGCGTGGCAAAGGCACCCGGTGCATTCGTGGCCGCCGCCTGCGCAATATTCAATTTCCAGATCGGATTGTTCGTGTGCAGTACAATGGCGATGGCATTGGTGCTGCTAGTGACCGTATACGTCAGCGCCCGGCCATTGGTAGAGGTCGCGGTAATCGGAATGATAAGTGACTTCCCGGCGGGAATGGTCACATTGGGAATGGGATCAATGACCGGCGCGGCCATTACCGCCATGGCCAGCGCGAACAGAAACAGGCACAAAAAACGACACATAAACGTATGATAATAGTTCAGATGTTGGCTGGATTCACACCGGCGGATTCAGGTCATTTCAACCACGCATTAACGCGCAGCTTCTTCCTGAGCTTGCCGTTGTCGGCGCACATGCCATAGCGAAACTTCCCGGGCGCCGGCACCGAGTAAAACTCGCCCCCGGCATTTTCCACCAGCAGGCTGCCCGCCGCCACGTCCCACAAATTGATGCGCCGCTCCACATACGCGTCAAACCGGCCGCTGGCCACATAGGCCAGTTCCAGCGCGGCGGACCCCATGATGCGCACCTTGCGCGCCTGGCGCAGCAGCCGGTTCACGTGCGGCAGACTCGCCCGCAGGCTGCTCTTGCTCTTGGAAAATCCGGCGGCTATCACCGAATCGGCCACCCGGTCACAGTTGCTCACGCGCACAATTTTCCCGTTCAACCGCGTCGGCGCGCCTTCCATGGTGCTCCACAATTCATCCGTAAAAGGATCGTAAATGACGCCCACCACCGATTGCTCCCGAAATTGCAGGGCAATGGAAACCGCCGCGTGCGGCACACCCGAGGCATAGTTCACCGTGCCGTCAATCGGATCCACCACCCAGCGGTATTCGGCGGTGACATCGCCCGTGATCCCCTCCTCGCCCAGCACCGGAATTTCCGGGAAAGCCGCCGCCAGCGTTTTTTCGATCAGCGCCTGGCAGCGCACGTCCAGTTCCAGCTTGATGTCATGCTGCTCGGCATGGTTCACTTTTTTAACCTTATACCAATTGTCATGCATCACCTGGCCGGCCGCCCTCGCGGCCTTTACGGCTGCGGCAAGCGCCTCTACGAGACGGATTTTATTCATTTGCAATATCCTTTTCTTTTCAAATTGGTTTTTACGACCACCCTGCCCTCTCCCCCGGGAGAGAGTTTACACCTGAAACACTTCAATTCATTCGCCTCCCAGTCCTACCACCCCAGCAGCCCTCTTCTCCAAAACGCGGCAACCGATTCCCCCTCTCCCCGGAAGCCATCCGAGGTGAGAATCCCAAAGGGATTCCGGCCCAAAGCCCAGGGTTGCGAGGAACGAGCTACCCTTGGTACTCGCCCCCCAACCATTTTCAACCGCAACGCGGTTACGGCCCCTTCAGGTCACCCCCACCAATCTAGCACCTCACATTTTCAAAAACACTGGAACCAATTCCCCCTCTCCCGGGGGAGAATATACTGATGGATATGACTACATTCTTGCTTGGTATATGACTGGTTGTTTTGTTTATGGTTATTGGATGAAATCACAGAGGGTGATTATTAAAAAGGTCTTCACGCATAGAAGAACCCCAATTCGCGCAAGGAACTGTAATCCTTGGGGTTTTCAGCCGTGCGCAAACCGATGATGACATGGTCCAGAACGTCAATTTTCAAGAGCTGCCCGGCGCGAATAATATCCCTTGTCACCTTGCAGTCCGCGTCGGACGGGCTGGAATTTCCTGACGGGTGATTATGAACTAAACATATACTGTGCGCATTGTATACGATAGCCGGACGAAAGATTTCACGGGCATGGATGTGCAGGGTGTCGATCGTGCCCTGGCTGATTTTTACCGCCTTAATCAGGCGGCGGCGGACATTCATTAAAACCACGTAAAACGTCTCCACGGTCTGCACCCGCATTTCTTCCCGGAGGAGATTGGCGATGTGTTCGGGAGCGTCCAGCAAGGGGGCTTCGGGCAATGCCTCTAGGGATAATTCAGCGGCCAGGACCAGGGCGGATTTGACGGCGGCGGCGGTGGATGCGCCAACGCCGGGCAAGTCGGTAAGCTCCTGCTCATCGGCGCGGGCGATTGCGGTTAGGCTGCCATATCGTTCCATCAAGGCATGAGCTTGGGAATCGCCAGCAATTTTTGCAATTAGATTTTGGTGTGAAAGATTATAATTCATAGTGCCTGGCTGGTTGGATTTTCGCTCAGTTGGAGTGCGAAGCGCGGGAGCGACGGGGATTTTTGCGGGCGCGTTTCGTGGTGGCAACGGTCGCCGGGGCGGTGGCGGTCACGGTGGATTCTCCGTGATTAGCCCAGCAAACCAAGAGCAGTGTGGCACTCAGCAAGGCCAGACCCGTGCCGAACATTTTCAAAAGGTGGCCTTCGGAATCGACCAGTTTGAGGCCGATAACGATGGTTTCGGTGGTGATGGTGGAGGTTATTTTCGCGCCGATAATCTTTTTAATCATACTCGAAACAGTTCTTCCCCGGAGTGGGGCCTACGCGATGAAATCGCGGCCGGGCAGACGTTTCCCTTGCGCCGGTGGTTGGTTACCGGCGATGGTTTTAATTGCCGCCGCGCTTCGCACTGCCGTATCAGTCGGCCAGCGTTCGGTAGGGCACCTTATTTCAGGCACCCGCCTGCTGTATTATCATGAAGTCGGTGAGCCAGCGGCTGACGAACGTTGCTTCGTCGTTTGATTTCCGGGCCGCTGCGCCGCCATTTATTTTGGCGAACCGGTTCCGTTCCTGGCGAATGTTTGCGGGCAACAAGTCGCCGTCGGTATCGCAAATGAACGCGGGCGGGGAAATATTGCGGAAGAATATTGCGGCCTGATCCGTGCTGAGTATCAAACCCGTTACGGGCATCGCACGCTGCAATAAATCAATCAGAAAAGTCCAGTTTCCGGCTTGCGTCGTGGCCACGAAAGCACTGGCGTCAAGGTCGCGGATTCTGGCGCCGGCATTGATCAACTTCCCGGCGAAGCGAAGCTTCTGCGATTTGACGGCTCGTTTTAGCGCGTCGCTATTGTCGGCTGCAGGGTCCGCGCCGTGTTCAATGAGGAAATCCAAAATGGTTTCCCCCGCCTTGTCCGCTGCAACCTGCAATTGCAGGTCTCTGGCGCGTTGTGGAATCGTTGAATGTAGATGGGCATATTGAAGCACGCGCAGTGCATTATGGCGCACCGCATGCATGGCTATGTCAGCGGCGTAGGCGTGAAATTCATACCCACGCCGGATTAAAATCAACAGACATTCGACTGAATCACGGGCTGTAATATCGGTGACAAGGTAGGGGTGTTGTAACGTGCCGCCAGCGTCGAGCAACGTTTCCAGCATTTCAGAATCGCCCAAAACCAGCGCAGATGTGATGGCCATATGGGCGTGGGCATTAACTTGCGCCCCGCATTCAAGAATATATCTGGCGACGTCAACATGGCCTTCACTGATGGCATTGCCGAGAATCTTGCCGTCCCTCGCATCGAAATCCGCACCCAAGCGGCGTAGGATTTGAAGAATTTGAACGCTGCCGGCGGCGGCGGCCAGCCGGGCGGAATGATTCTCGTCGGCATTAGGGCTGGCTCCTGCGGCAATCAGAACCGCAACGGCATGGTGGCTGCGGGCTTGGATTGCGGTATATAACACCGGATTTAAAACCGACTGGGGGAGGGTGGTTTTGACTGCCCGAAGCAGAATTTTGAGGCTCTGGGCGTTTCGATTTTTCGCGGCCAGGTTAAGAAATTCTTCTGTGTTTTCAACGAAATCCGCCCCGGCTTTTATTAGCAACTTGACGACTGCGGCATGTCCATGCCGAAGAGCACGCCGGAGCGCGGCATTGTCACTTTCCTCGGGATCGGCTCCGGCTTTCAACAGATTGCGCACGGCCTTGGCGTCACCACGCGCTGCGGCATCGCGTAGCCCTCTATCGGCATCTAATATAATCATGCCCGAAGTGCTTGTCCGCGCTGCCGGGGAACTGGGCATGAAATGCACCGATTTCGTGCGCTCGCCCGCGCTTACCCGATGAACGAACGCAAGGCCAACCACCTCAAAAGCCCCATTCAGGCCTTGGCAGAAAACTCAACTATAACCCTAATATTGCTTATTCTGATTACGTGCAATCGCCTCCTGAATTTTCAACGGCATGAGCTTGGTCCAAGCCAGCTCCGGCGTGGTTTGCGTTAAATAATCGTCGGCACTTTCCATCGTAACCCACTTTAAAAACTTACCGTCCGCGCCATACAACATCGGTGCTTTTTCGGCGAGGGCGTTATTTCTCAAAGATATATTGGTGGCCAACACGAACTGCTTCCCGAGCTTTTTGAGGCGTTCAAACAGTGGCGGATTGGGAAATTCGGCGTCAAGACTGATGATCATCGGAAATTTAGGAGGGGGTTCCTGGGGGGCCAATCTGATTTTTTCCTTGCGATCAAGCCGGGCGATTTCGTAATAGGCGATTGCTTCCAGAGGGTTGGCCACGCCGACAATGGTCTCCACATTAGCCAGCCCATTATCCAGGCGAAGCACACCGCCTTTCGCTGGGACGAGTATACGGGGCATTAAAACCGGCGCATCAATATCCAAAAGGGTCACCCCGCGAAGGGTTTTTGTTTCGCTTTCGTCATTCAAATCGACCCGCCCCACCGCCAATGTTGAATCAGAAACGTGCCAAAGTATGCCGCGTTCCTTGAAGCTATTGAGTGTTTTTTCAGCAAATTTATAGTTTGAAACCAGCTTGCCGCGCAACTTGTCCCAGACATTGGAAGCCGGTGTCCAGATGTGCGGAATATCATCAAGGGTCAGCGCACGCGGTTGCAGGTCTTTGATGGCGGCAACCTCAGCTTTCGTTTGCTCGGAAACCTCCCCGGCGACATCAGCCTCAATGACTGCGGGCAAAACCCGTGGTATTAAATACTCAACCGCGTCTTTGAAATTCCAATTAGTGAGACTCTTGACGAGGTCAATCGCCCCCGTTCCCTTGCACTGGGAATTCTTGGCATCCTCAAACTTCCGACCCGTGATTTGGAGGGAATTCTTCTCGCTGGTGAAGGTAAAAACACCATCCTTTTCAACGGGTTCCAATGCCAAAATATCCTTGGCGATGGGCACCAAATCCAGTCCGCGCACCAGCGCGGCATGCTGTTTAAGTACAGCATCAGCCCGCTGAGTGACGATTTGAACCTCTTTTTTAACCTTGGAAACGGTGTCGCTGGCCTCCTTTTGGGCCTCGATAACGGTGGTGGTAGCGGCCGTTTTAACCGCTTCCGCCTCCGCTTTGGCCTGGGCAACTATGGCATCAGTCGCCTTTTTAGCCTCAAATATCGAATCTTCGGCCCGTTGGGCAACGATTTTGGCCTCCATAGTTTTCTCAGCGACGATCTTATCGGAGGCCAGTCTTGCAACGGCCACGATGTCGTCGGTCGCCTCATTCTGCGCAACAACAACGATGCGTTCCCGTTCGTCGCGCCGCGCAAGAAGAACCTCCTCGGCCATGCCTGCCATCTCCACCAGCTTGGATTGAGCTGCGCCCATGGTCTGTTTAATGCCAGCGATGATTTCCTCGCGATTCACCTGCCATGCCGCCGAATCCATGGCTTGCAACCGGTCAAGCTGGGCTTGGAGACTGGATTTGACCGTTTCAACGTCCTTTTTGACGGATATCCGGTGCTCATAAAGCTCTTGTTGGGGAATGTATTGGCGCTTACTGCCCCTGAGACCGCGATTAAGGCCGAACGACTTCATCGCCTGCCAGTAATGATCTTGCAACTCGCGCATGGCCTTTCGGTCCCCCAAAACATCCTTACAATTTAAACGATTTTCATGGTCCATCGGCAAGATCACCGCATGCAAATGGGGGGTGGTTTCGTCACCATTGGCGGCTCCGGCGATGACATTTTCCGCGCCATACCGCGCGCGGAGCCAAGTCAGATTGGCGGCTTTCCATTCCACGATTTTTGCGGGAGTCAAGTTGGCATCGTGGGACACGGCCATTAAAACCTCCACCGCGAGAACCGCATTATCGCGGGGTTTTACCAGCGCGTTTAGCGCCCCGGGAAAAGCATCTTCCAGCAACAATCGGTTTAGCATTTGGACCGCTTCCCCCTGGGGATTTGAATTCAAAAGTTGCCTGGTTACGTCGCGCAACCGGACCTTTTTAAAGCGTTTCCGCTCATAAATGGACGGGCCCAAAACCACTGCTTTTAGCTGTTCAACCAGCTCATTCCTGACCGGTTCCAGCGGGGTGACGGACCGCTTATAGCTGCCCAAAATAGCCCGTGTGGACTCAGGCAAAAGGGATTTAATGTGGGCGGCAACGGGGTTTTTGCGGTTGTTTAAGGTCGAAACCAGCAACGGCAGATTGCGGATTTCAGCCGCTAAAATGTCTGGGGACGGGCGGCCGGCCATCCGCTGGTGCCAGCGAACGATGGCGGCGGCCGGACCGTAGGCATCGGGGAAAATTCGCTCGTTAAGGTGCTGCCGGTCGGCATGCACGTTGGCGGGAAGTTTCTTCCCGACGCGTTCGCAGTGGTTAACGCGGCGTGCAAGCGACCTCCAATCTTTTACCCGCTGCACCTTCAATATGGCGAATTTCTTTGACATAACATAAAATGGGCAAATGCATCATTTGTCCCGCTGGCCGTTCTCTTGACGGCCCACAGGCCGGGGAATGCAAAGGGGGTGGCCCAAACCCCCTTTCGCCACATTAGACAATTCAAGAAAGTCGGCAGACGTCCAGCAGAGCTGGTTCTTGAATTGTCTAGTGTGTTCCCCATGCTGAATTAAGATGGAACGATTCCTACGGTTGTCAAGGGGTGAAAATGAGGTGTCCGAAAAAATCGCGCACGGATATGGGCACACCCATACCCGTGCGTGACAGAACTACAAAAACACAAAAAGCGCCTGGTCAACGAATGACTTGGCAGCACGAGCTTTGTCCTTACACACTACGGCTGACGTGATTAGCCAGGGGGTATACTTGGTGCGGATGGGTGGAGAAGATAGCTATATAGGGCCTTCTAATTGCAGGGAAATGCGAATTTAGCCCGCTAATCACCTTTCCACGGGTTTTTGTCAGATATGACCGGGGATGTCAGTTTATGCGGTATGGTTGGCTCACAACTTCCGGAAACTCAATTAAGGGTGGTCGTTCTGGTGGATATGGTTTCGGGTAGATCGGGTCGTAGCTTCCGGGGGGGAGGGTGTGAGAAAGCCGGGAAGTTCACTTTTGCCGTTGTGCCCGGCTTGGGTTGAGAGTTGGTGGAGTGCCGGTTTGTTCGCGGTGGTGGTAGCTGAGTACGAACAGTGGTTAGCCGGTGTCCACAGTCATGGGCAAAATAAAAAAGGCCGGGTAGTGCTTACCCGGCCCGATTTTGTGCCAGAATCTCTGGCGGGATGTTTACTTCTTGGCCTTAACCGCGGTGCTGTCTGCCGATGTTGCGTCTGGCTGCTCAGTGACCACAGCTGTTGCTGTTGCCACCTGGGCTTTCGACGCATCAGCTTTGCCTTGCTCCGTTTCGGTTGCCGCCGGTTCTTGGGTATCGCCGGCTGCCTTCGATTTGGCTTTCGACTTTTCCAAACGGTGGAAGGCCGATTTGATCAGTTGGCTGGTCAGTGCCATTTTATGCAAGACCTCAACCTCATCAACGAGTTCATCGGTCGCCAGGTATCCTGCCTTTCTTATTGCTGTCTTTATTTCTGACTTTGTCATTTTATGTGTCTTTCACTGTGACTGGCGTGTTTTGGCCAGGTCGATTATCTCGAACTGTGTGAACCAAAACACCTATTCAATCAACCTCATGATATCAGTAGTTCCCGTGCCGCTAAAATTTTGGCAACTTTTCCGGGAAAGGCTGGCCCTTGGCATTAGTCTTGCTTTATTGAGATCCAAGCCGAATCAGCCTATGGGGACGTTGAGTGGATGGATTAACTGACGAGGGGGCTTGGGCTGGCTTTAGTCAGGCTAATTACTTCTTTATGGCTGCTGCGTCAGGGGCGAATTCCCACGAGCCTTTCAGCTGTTTTCATGGCTTCCTGTTCCAGCGGTCCGTGTGGGTAGCTTGGGTTCAGACATTGGCTAAAATACCTTGTCCCTTGGCCCAAAGCCAAAAATGAGGTTTGCCACCAACAGTGTGCTGGCCGCATCAGGGGCAGGCCATACTGCCCGTCGGTAGGCTGATCCGCATCACAACAAATAAGCAACAAGGTGTTTATATTGACCAATTTGCTCGCGCAGTTCGTTCGTCAGATTGGGACTGGCCAGGAGCCACTGAATAAAATTTAGGTGGTCGCCATTGTGTGCTGGTTGCAGGTCATTACATAGGTCCGGGCAGGCTATGATGTTTTTAAGGCAATAACCTTGGGAGTACGGTACTGAAAACAGATTCACAGCTACGTCCCATGGAGTGGGTCCATTTGGGGTGTGTACCTGCAATTCTTTGGCGGATGTACCCGGCAGAAGCTTCCCCCCCACGGCGGCAAAATGAAGGGGGGCAGCATAATTTTTAAAGGCTAACTCTTTGATAAAGTTGTCGTCAGTTATTTTCAGCTGTTTCACCTTGGACAGGTCGGCAGTGGAAGTTCCCGGGGGCAATACTCCAAAGTTCGCTGCCAGGTTCAGGTAGTCGCCAAATCTGGCGTTGGGCACTTCGGCCAGTGCTTGGGCTGTGGTGTCAGCCGGATAAGTGAATGTGTCTTTCGTTATCTGCTTGAAAAGCCAGCGCACACAGTCCTCGCAATCTTTGCCTTCGAACACAAGTAGATCCGAAAAAGTGGTGCCTTTCGGGAAATGACCTTTGCTGGCGGCAAGGTGCAATGCGCTGTGAGCTCCAATGATATGGACATAATACTCCTTCATCCTCGGCTCATGCCATGTAGTAATCAGGTGCTGCACCGTCATGTCTGGGGGGAATATGCCGGTTTCTGCCGCCTCCCAGACTTCATCCTCCGTAAATTTGCCGAGCTTTAAGGCTCTTTGCTGCGCCGCTTGCTGCCTTGCCTCCTGTTCGCGGTGATAACTGATCAAGGCATTTTCCCACTCTTCATCTATTTCTTTCTCGCTCTCCGCATCGGATCCCCATCTTACCGAGGCTGTCTTGACCGGTAATTCCAGAACTGCGCGCCGCCATAGCGGAAAATGCCCCCCATCTGGCAGGGCAATCACGCTCCATTCGATTTGACCGGGGAGCTGTAGAACATATATCAGGCCGTACTGCCCGTAGCCGCCATGCTTGGCTTTTTGAGCGGCCAAGACCAAGGCGTGGGTCACGTCGGCGTGTTTCCCCACGAGGATGCCGTGGATTTTGCCCAATTTACTAGTGCTGGTTGGCAGTTGTCCTGTCTGCTTCATTGCTGTCTTTGTCATGTTATGTTATCTTCCACTACTTCTTTAGCCGGAAAAACTCGACCGGGGTGTTAACGCGATTAGTAACGGTGTATTGTCCGTTCAGGACGGTTGGGACGGTCGAGTTGGTGAACCAGGTGCCTGAATTTAGGTTGGTGGAGTATTGGACCACGTATCCTGAGAGGTTGGTAGGCCAAATCAAGATGGCGCTGTTGTTGGCCGCACTTATTTTCAGGGTCGGGGCATTGATTGTTGTTGCCGCCACGTTCACCGTCCAGTAGTAAATCCCGTTGTTGCCCTCATTGCACTCGGCGATTTCATTTTCATCGTCGATTTTGAAACCCAGATAATATTTTCCGGGGATGGTGTTGGGGCTGATTGTAATGGTCGGGCTGAGCGTGATGATGCCGTTTGCCGGACAGCCTGTGACCGGCACCTCACCCAGCAGGGTGGCTCCGGTAAAATTTAAATTGGTGGTCCAATAGATTCCAACGTGAAATGAACTGGCGTTGGTGCTGCCGCCTGTGCACGGTTCATTCGTAATGGTGATGGACGGGCTGATCGTGGCACTCAGGACCGGATTGGTGTTGTTCAAGTTGCTGGTGAATAATGTCAGGTCTGGTTGTGGTGGTGGCAAGACATTGATCGTCCAGTAAAAGATGCCCTTGTCACTGGTGTTGCATTCGACGGTTTCGGTCTCATCATCAATCCGGTAACCCAAATAATATGTGCCCGGCGTTGTTCCGTTGCTGATCAGAACATTTTGCGTGACGGGCACTGTGCTATTGGCGTTGCAACCTGAGACGGCCGTTTCGTAGAAGGCGGTTGATCCGGTAAAGCTTGGGTTGGAGGAAAAATAAAACCCGACGTGGAACGCACCGACGTTGTTTCCGGCCAGTCCGCAGAATTTGTTGGTGAGGACGATGGACACTGTGACGGTATCGCCAGTGTGTGGGGAGGTATTATTTAGACTGTCGGTGAACCTGGTGATGTCTGGTTCCACTGCTCCTAATGCGATGAGGGGCATGACGATTCCATTTCCAGAATCCCGGTCCCAGCCTGCTGTCATGATGTCCAGGGTGCTGTTGGTCAGGACGGTGCGGATTTGAGCGGGGGAAAGATTGGGGTTGTAAGATTTGAGCAGGGCGGCGATGGCTGCTGCATGTGGTGCGGCGGCGGAGGTCCCAAAGAATGGGGCATAACCGGGAACATCGGTGGTGACTCCGTTGGCTGCGGTTAAATCGGGTTTCTCCCGGACTGTGCCGCCCGTGGACGAATAATTACCGGGGGTGATGGGGGTTCCGTCAGCTTGGAAAAATACCCGACGCGGTCCATCTGAACTAAAATCTTCGACGGATTTACTGGTGCCTCCCGTAAAGGCATTGGGATATGGTCCGTATGGGTCTGGGCTTCCTCCGTAGGGTTTATAGGCATTGATGGCTGCCACATCAAAGGCGTTTGTGGCACAGTCGTGCCCCCGTGTGCTGCCTTGTGTGCTGATGCCCAGTTTGCCTCTGCCGGTGGAAAGGTGCAAAAACCGTGATGACCCGGAATACAGAACCACGATAATGTACTCCCCGTTGGTCATTGATCCAACTGACTCATACGGGTTTTGGCTGCCGTTCTGGGGATTGGTGGATGAGGCGTTAACGTTTTGGCCCGTTCCATCCAGTACGTAGAGGTCGTAATCGTTTGCGGATGCCACGAGTGGATCACTCCAAAACAAATCCGCTTCGAGTTGATTGCCCCCGGGTCCTGTACCGGTTATTTGGTCGTAATTGGCCGAGCCAAAACTGTGAATTGCTCCGTTTCGTCCGTTGGTGATTACGCCGCTGGATATTCCGCTGTTCACGAAATCCCCTTCCCAAGTGCCACTGGTGCCGGCGTCTTTGTTGCCGGCATTGGAGGCAGAGGAAAAAAACAGGACCCCGTTCGCGGTTACTGAATTTACAGCTTGTGCGATTATGCCATCTTGGAACGGAGGTTCATCATTATAGAGCATGTCATCGACAATGATATTGCAACCGGCATTTTGCAGTTGGAGGATGTTGTTGGCAAAAGCCGCGTCTCCGCCTTCTCCCGTGGCAAAATACAATTGTGCTCCGGGGGCGAGATCGTGGACGATTTCCAGCATGGCGGTGCCTTCGCCTTCCCCCCCGTTGTTCACATTGCCCTGTCCGTTGAGCACGTTGACTTGACCGGCGATTTGCGAATTGGTGAGATAATCCACGCTATCGGACATCACCCCGACTTTGAGACCTGAACCGTTCGCGGAAAAGGTGGATCGAGCTGTGATGGCTTGATGGGTGTAATCGCCTTCACTGTCCACGCCGTTATTGAAAGCACGAACAGCCGGTTGAACGAATTGCACGTCGTTTCGCGCTGTCAGCGTTTCCATTTGTGCGAGTGGGATGCTGGCCCGGATGGATTTGTATTGGGGAAAATCGTTGATCACCTGGCCGCCTTGATCCGCGATGAAATTCAGGAGGGCATCGGTCACGGTGGCGGTGATGTCCACCAGCACCCGGTTTTGTGAATCGGTTTGCAGATTCACTCTTTGGGTGGGGACTCCCGTTGCCACCGGTAGCCCTCGCTGCATCTTGTCCGCGTATAGTAATTGGGAATCAATTTTCAGTTGGGCCGGGGTGCGGTTGGCCTTTTCATCTTCCAGGGCGGAAATTTGCTTTAATACTTGCGGGCTCAATTGGTCGAACACCACGTTTTGGCTGAGGTTGGTGCCCGTTCCTGAAAGGCGCTTTACCAGGACGGGTTGGTTTGGCAAATGTGCATTTGGAGGGGTCTGGTTTAACTGCTGTTTCGCGGGTTGGGTGGGATTTGATCGGCCAACCGCACTAGGAATTCGATTTGATTCGCTTGCCCCGTGTTCCCGTCGCAAAATGATTGTGAACAGGATGGCTAAAACCATGAGTCCCAGAAAAAGCTTTTTAAGCTTCGTTGGTTGCATGTTCATTTGAATGATATGAGATGCCGCATTTCAGCACCCTGGGCAACTCATTGAGTGCGGAATTACTTTCATAAAATTAACGCATTTGATTTGTTTATATATCGGAATCCAAGATTGTTAAATGCGATGAAAAGAAAGTGTGATCCATCAGCTAAATTCTTATAACCTTTGATAGTATCGTCAAAATACTTATCCAGTTTTGCATTCTCCTCCTCAGCGCTGCCCGATGAGCGCGCCTTAAAAATCAATGCTCTTAAATCGGCGTTGGCAACCAATAGTTTTTGAAAGTCCCACTTAATAGCACTGTAATTGTCGTTATCCCTGTCGCCCTTCCGTTTATAGTCCCATTCGCATTCGACAACTAGCGGAAGACTTGTCTGGCTATAACACGTCGGTTCTTTTTCATCATACCAATGAAGGTCATAAAGCCATTCAATTTTTTTTAACCCTACCTCTTCGGCCTTCGTCGATATTCCGGTTGACATTGATTTAAAGCCAAACTTTCTACCAAGCATAGACAGGGAGTCCATAACGTATTCTGTTCTCTCTCCCCTGGCAATTTTTAAAAACGAACTTGCCAAGTTGTTGCCTATGCACTTTACGATATCTTTTGACATCGGGTGATCGCATTCGATATCGACGCTTTCACCGGCAACAAATTGAATCCAATTTTTCACTTACATTATTGCCGGCTGGGCATTCATGCTTCCACCCACCCAATTAATTTGGTTTCAAAACCGCTGTTCCCAGAAACCAAGCCCCGGTGTTCAAGTTCGCGGTGTAACATGGGTTCAAGGTTTTCATGGAGCAATGCGAGCATCCTGTCTGAATTCGGTTTTGGCAGGGAGGACGGTGATGTGCCCCATAATTTTTCTGGATGGCGTTCCCAGGCGAGGAGCCGTTTACCTTCGGTGTCCACGGCCAGCACTTGAATAATTCTTTTAATTTGGCCTTTCTCGCCACGGGCTTCAACCATCCATGCCGCAAGTACGCCGGTATTGCCGTCGGGTGATTGAACGTGGACGCCGATTTCTTCCGGGGACAGGTCACGGAATTTCCTCAGGTATGCCGCCACAATCGGATGGTCGAGGCCGAGCAACTGGACTTTTTCCTTCTGCAACGACAATTCCCGTTCGGTGGTCAGGAGCGTTTCCGTTTTGGTCTGGCCGTCAATCCATGCGAATTGTTTTTCTCCTCGACTGGTGAAGGTGTCAGCCTCGGCGCTGGCGGCGTCGGTGACGAATCGCACCAATGCGCCCATTCCTTCTTCGGGGCTGCCCATCGCCTTGTAGTCGTCCAACCGGAAGCCATCGAGGTCTTGAAACAGCTCGAACACCACCTTGCGCGCCTCGACCGCGTTGGACATGGCGGCGTCCAATTCAACCTTGGTGCGTTTGAGCAATGGGTCGTTTAAGGCGTCGGCGTATAGGCTGGCGTAATTTAACTGCATCGAAAGCTGACCGAGAATTTGTGTGCGTAGGTCTTCGGCAATTTGACCGCGTTCGTCCACTTTACCGAGCGCACGGCCAATCTCTTTTAATTTATCGTCGAGCAACAGGAAAATTGAGCCTTCAATCGTGTCCGACAGGACGAGGTTGTAAACTTGCGCGGTATTGAGTTGGCCGTAGCGGTGGATGCGCCCGATACGCTGCTCCAAGTCCATTGGATTCCATGGCAGGTCAAAATTGAATAGCACGCGGGCGTGTTGAAGATTAATCCCCTCCCGCCCAGCTGCTGTGCAAATCAAGACGCGCGGCCCGTCTGGTGCTTTGAATCGCTTTTCCGCTGCCGTCTTTGCGCCGTGGTCTCCGCCTTTGAGCACGGTCACGCCTTGACCGGGATACTGCTTCTCGATTTCCGCACCGAGCATTTCCACGCTGCCGAGATACGTCGCAAAAATCACCATGCGCTCCTGTGGATTCTGCCGCCATAGCACGCCGAGTGCGCCGATGAGCTTTTCCACCTTGGTTTCGCGCTGCGCCGGGTATGTGGCGAGTAGTTCCTTGATCCGTCGCCGTTCCTCCGGCAACGCTACCGCGACACTGCTGATGGCGGCGTCCTCGGCATCCGCCGCGCCTGTTTCCGAACTGAATTCATCTGCGCCTGTGCCGAGAGCGTCTTCTTCCTCGCGCTGTAATTTCAAGATTTTATAGCGGTAGTCGGCCAGCAATTGGTCCACCTGTGCATTTTCCAAACGTCCCTCGGCGATGCCGTGCAATTCGCGAATTAACTTTCGCGCTTCATCAAGCGCGGCGTTGCGCTGGTCAATGTCCAGCTTTTGATCGTGCATCAGTGATTCTTGAATCGTGAGTGCGATGAGGCGGCGGCGTAATGTGCGTTGGACGGCGGCGAAACTGGACGCGGCGATTTTCTGGAAGATGGTCATTACGAACGCCAATCCTTGACCGCGTTTGCCCTGCCGTTTCGCCAGCGCGAATCCGTCCTGTAAATATGCCACCAGTGCGCCGTAAAAACCTTTCTCGGTTTCGGCCATCGTGAATGCCTCCGTATGGACCTGCCGCCGGGCGAACAGGGTTGAGCCATCCGGTTTGCAGGCGTCGGCTTTTGTCCGTCGAAAAACGACGGCGTTGAGGCGGTGGCGGTGCTCCACCATTTCATGCGGCGAGTTGAACAGCGTGGGATCGAGCAACTGAACCAGCATCCAGAACCGGAAATGGTCTCCCTGATGCGGTGTGGCCGATAGTAATACCAAGTCACGGGTATGTTCTTTGAGCACTTCTGCCAGCCGGAAATTTTGTGTCTTCACCAGCTTGCCATTTTGCCGGTAGGCCGTCAGATGGTGGGCTTCATCAAACACGACCAAATCCCAGGGCGGCGCGGCTTTCAGGCGGGCGACGCGGGAGCGTAGCTTCAAGGTGTCAATGCTGGCGATGAGCAGGTTGTGTTTCTCGAACGCATTTGATTTGCGGTCGGTCACATCACCTTCGCTGCCGAACACTTCAAAGTTTAGGTGAAAGACTTCATTGAGTTCGCGATGCCAGTTGTTCACCAGACCGGCGGGGACGACCATCAGGGCGCGTTTGAGTTCGCCGCGACTGACCAGTTCCCGAAGAATTAGAGCGGCTTCGATTGTTTTGCCGAGGCCGACTTCATCCGCGATGAGAAAGCGGCGCGGTGAAGCCGTGGCGACGCGGTGTGTCAGCACGACCTGGTGCGGGAGCAAATCAATTTTGGCAGACGTAAGAGCGCTGACGTTGTCCATCAATGGCAACGCGTGTGCCTGATAGCAGAGCCATGCCCGGAGTGTTCTTTTGGCGTCCCCCTTGGTGTTGGCGACGATGACTTCCGAACGGGCAAGCGCCGATGTGAGGCTGGCGACGGGGACTTGCCGTTCGCCGACGGGAAAAAATACTTTTACGAAGCCGTCTGTCGGTGCGGCTATTACCACGCCTTCACCAAGGTCGGCATGGCGAACGCGGATGCCCGGTTTAAGATTTGTGGTGACGCCGTTCACGAGATGCGCGGGTGGAACAAGCCAGACCAAACAGGTTTGTTATCAGCCCCGGTGGTGACGATGCGCCGGGCGCTGCCTTCCGCGCCATTCCAGAGACAGCGGCCAATGGGAATGGATTTCTTGCCGTGTTCGCCGCCGCAGTGCCAGTGGTAGGTATCCTCGGATGCTTTGTGGAAAATGCGGTTTTTGTCGGCGAGCCAGAAGATGAGCGCGGCTTCACGCCCGCCGTCGGCGACATCGCGCTGGAAGTCGCTGATGGCGCGGTAAACGGTTTGTTCCAGCCATTCGACGGCTATATCCGGGTGCAAGGTGTCCATCGCGGCTTCGAGACCGGCGATGACGAGGGTGCGATTATTGATGAGTTGAAGCGTGCCGTCGGGCCAGCCGGCTTGGTGCAGGCGCAATAGTTCGCGCAAACTGCGCACGGACTCGGCGGGGCAAATTTTATTCAGCGCGGCGGCATCCCAAAGAAGGGATGTGCCGGAAGTCATCCAGGTTGTGTCATGGAGGTCGGGATTCATATCTTGGCCACTTTTATATCGAAACCCTGCTTATCCATTTCTTTGGCAAGGATTAATCCAGCCTCCTTCTCAAGATTCTCACTGAATGGAATGTAAATGATTCCCTGAATATCTGACGGACGTTCCATCTTTTGTGGGTCTTTAATTAGGACAGCGACTTTAGAACGACCGAGTTTAGAGAGCAACATCCCAAGTTCTAGGACAACATTTTGCCGGGCACGGTTGGTCTTTTCATCAGGATGGTCCCTCCTGTGTCCTTCGTCGTCAGGGGTCGCGAGAATAACGCCGAAATGGACATCAAAAGTATAATTCTCCAGCTTCTCGATAATCGTCTGACCTTCGGACGGGAGTTGATCCAGTATCAGTGGGTCTAGGCCCCATCGTCGTAACATGGCCTCCAATTGTGTTCGCGCATTTGTGTCGTGGCCGTAAACAACAAACACGCGATTACTTTTTGGTGTTCGTGCAGGAACGGCACTTGTAGAATCGCCAGCAATTGCTTGTTCAACTGCTTTTTTCTCATCTGGCTTGCCCTGGACATTGACCGTGCCTTTATCAAAAAGATTCACAATGGCTCCTCCGTCTAATCGAAGCTGGAACCCTGTGTCATTGCCGAGCCTTTTTTCATCACGAATCGCATAACCCGCCTTTTTGAGCCGATTTTTTATATCTTCAATTGTCATATATTATCCTTCCAAATCAAACAGCCGCATCTGTTCTTCAACTTTGCGTTTGTTCTTCGACAGCCAATCGCGGTAGATGGTGCGGGCCCGCTGCGCTGCGAATTTGATCTCCTGTGTGCCGCCGTGACGACAGAGCCAGTCCACCAGATCGCCGGTGGCCGGATGAGGCGCGAAGTTGGGACTGTTCAACGTGTCTTCAACCCGGATGCCGCTGCCATCAACGCACGCGCCGACGAGGAACATGGATTGGTCGAAATCGCGGGCCATGCCTTTGCGCGATGCCCCTTTCCACGCCACCGCGAGTTCGACAGGCGGCGTGAATGTGAATGTCTTATTTTTCTCGGAACACCAGCCGCGATCCTCGAAGTCGCTGGGGGCGATGCCGGTTCCGCGCAGAAATTTCTGCATCTGGTCACGTGGGACGTGCGTGGTCTCGAAAAAGATGCGGAAGAATTGGCGCGTGTAAGGCTCGGCATTAGGAGGTGGGGCTTCTGGGCCGCTGGCCGCGCCAGTGTCATCGTCGAGCAGGTTGTTGATCCCGACGAGGGCCTCTCGGATGGTAAACGGTCGGTCTTTCTCGATGAACACTTGGCCGTAATGCCGCGAAAAGTATTCGAGTGCCTTGCCGCGTTTTATGACCTGTAAATCGGCGGCTGGCAAACCTTCCTTTTGATGTTGCGACAGAAGATTTTTGATGCGGCGCACGTCATCGGTGATTTGCCGACGCAACCGCGCCCAACTGATGGGCTGTGGCTCGGCCATCCGCTTTCGGCAAACATGTATAATATCGTATTCGATCATCTTTGATCCGAATTGGCTTTCACCTTTCGTTTCATCGCTGCGGATCGGATAGGTCGCTTCAAGGTAGAATCCCGCATCGAATAAACTTTCTAAAACAGCAACCCAAGGTTCATCTTCACTGTGGTGGAAGGTGAATGCTAAAATTCCGCCTGGTTTCAAAACGCGGTGTGCCTCTCGCCAACAGTCAGTCAGGATTCGTTGATAGAATCCATCGGGGTCATCTGGTTGACGCGCTTTGTTGGCAACCGCCTCTTGCGCTTTCGGAACATATTCCGAGCTGAAATGATCGGGGTAGATTTCTTTTAACGCGAGTCTGAGCCAAACATAAAAGTAATCCGAAAGTTCAGAATAGTGAAGTAATCCTCCGAACGGAGGATCGGTGATAACCAAATCCTGAGAAGATGAGGTTACACCATCAAGCTGTGTCGCCGAACTACACGAGAGGTTGATGTTGGATGTTGTTGGGTCACAGCAAGGAATCTTTTCGCTACTTGTGGCTGATGCGCTAAGCCCAAGAGATGCCACAAGTTCGGGGGCGGCTAATTCCCAGGGTTGCTGTGCCCATTCGTAAGCTTCCGGCAACTTGCGCACACACGATGCCCAACGACTGTGCCCGTATTTGGCCCAAGGAAATCCTCCTTCGATGAGTCCAGATTTTGGGTGAAAATTATTATTCGAAAAAGCGACTGCCAAGCGGTCCGTCTGGATATTCCAAGCGCACATCATGCTTTGGGCCTGTAAATATTGCTGAAACCCTCCTAAAACAATCTCTTTTGCGGTTTGCGACGCCGAGGCGTTTTTGATGATGGACTTTAGTAACTGGCTATGAACGAGCCGCTGAATTGGATTAAACATTGTCCACCAATGCGTAAAACCATGGTTAGGTATTCCGCCATTAAGATGGTGAGTCATGAAACCGTATGGCAGTTCACTAGTAGGCCAGTAACCCGACAAATCAGAGTCTTTGCGCTGTTCCCATTCTTTGAGAGCCGCATTGATATGGCGAACGTCTGTTGCGGCCGCAAAAAACCTTCCGCTGTATGGAACGCCCGTGGCGTCACGGGATGTGCTGTATCCTTGGATCACATACGCGGCCACTGGACCGGTTTTCCCCGAAGCTTTTACTGCTGCAAGAATATCATTGGGGGAGCCGTCCTCAGCACAGGCGAATGTAGATTTTTTTGGAACTGTTCCGCCACGACCATCGGTGAAGAAAGTCACTTTCGTTTCCGGGCAGGTAACTTGTTCGGGTAAAGTTCCGCGCACTTCGAGCAAGCGCACTCTTGCCGCTCGAACGTTGTTCCAACGTATGGTGGAATCGACCGAATCCGTCACACTACCGCCGTATTCGAGAGCTTGCTCGTCGGACTTGGGACAGCCTTCGAGCCATTGGGGATGGATGAGCAACGTCAATTCCACCTTTTTATTTTTAGCCTTGCCAAGTTCCGGTGAATAATTTTCAGCGAGCGCTTTGGGATCTGTCCGCATTTTGCCGCAGTGCGGACAAATATAACGGCCCTGATCGTCCATTACCGCGAAGGTTTTTTCATCCGGCGCGACAAACAAAGGTGAATCCGGCGACATACGTGCGGCATGGCGCTCGACATCGAAGGGTTTTTTGCAGTCGGGACATTCCCACGTCCACGAATCCACCGTCAGTGTTTTGATGGCTACTACCGGGGTGGACATGATGGGCGTGCGGTGGCCGCACCCAGCACGCTGACATGGGCCATGCTTGGCCCAGAAGGTGTAGATGATTTCCGGGCCTTCGTAGCGGTAGCTTTTCCGCTCCTGCCACGGCACGGAGAAAATATCGAAACTGGCTGGGAGTGCCCGCCATTCGTCTTCAATGTCGGCGGTCGGCTGGTGCGCTTCGCCTAAATCGGCTTGCACAAGATTCTTTTTGCGCTCCTTGGTGCCGGAGCGCTTAAACCATTTGCCCTTCTCGCCGCCAGGTCCATCGCACGCATAGTAGGGCATTATGAGCGGTTTCACCTCGGCTTCAATCTCGGCGAGCAGTCGTTTTACCTCGTCAATGTCCACTTGCGCCATTTCATTTTTCACCACGAGCCACGCCACGGGATTAAGGTCGCAACCGAACATTTGCATCCCCAGCCGCGAGCCTTCTACGATGGTCGTGCCGCCGCCCATGAACGGCTCGGCGACTTTGAGATGGCGAAGTGTGCCGCGCTTCTGATGGTTGGCGTAATAGACATCCCACACGGCCTTGGCCGCCTTGCTCTCGTCCTCCGGCGCCTTCATCGCCGCCGCGAGTAGCATGGAGCGAAAGACACTGGAACGTCGCCGAGCCCACCACTTGGACATCTGATAAATCGGTTTGCCGGCGTTGCCTTCGATGGCGGCAATTTGATTGATTGGGATGATGGGGAAATCAACTTCAAGACAGGTCTTTGGCCGGTTCGGATCGGAGAAGTCTACTGTCTCAACCGCGACCTCGCGCCCCGCGCCGACGGCGGCGGCGATCTGCTCGGCGAGCAGTTCCTTTTTGGATTTACCTTTGGTGCGTGGGGGCATGATTCAAGTGGCTGCCGGTTTTGTAAGAGTTCCGATGAAGAAGCTGCCGCAACAAGTGCGATCTGCTTTGAATGCTTTGAAAGTTTCGGCAAATTTCCGGTTCTCTATAAAAATATCAATGCCGGTGGAACTGGTTTCCATCACGACGTTGCCAGCCTGATTGTTGGTGATGTGCAACAGGTCACGCTGATTGTAGGCGTCGTAGCTGAGATGTTCTGAATCGGCGTAGCCAAAAAGCGAAAGTCCGGGTTTCAACGTGTCGAGAAAATCATGCGAACGGTCAGAATCGCGCCCGTGGTGCGGTGCAATCAGGACGGTGCAGTTGGCTACATTGGAAGAATAATTTTTGATGACGAATTCCCATGTGCCATCGTGGGCGTCTCCGGGAAAAACAATTTTTCCACCTTCGGAGCGATAAACGATGACATACGAACCATCGTTGTGGTCTTCGGATTCATTGGCGGCTTTTACCAACGCCGCGTCCGGCGCAATGATGTCGAGGCAATCGCCGTGATTGTCCGGGTCGCCCTCGTTGGCGAAAGCAAATTTTGCCCCGGCAATGTTGTTGATTACGGTGACGCCTTCACGTTGCTTGTTGATTATAGACGCATAAGTGTCCCAATCTTTTTCCTGATATGGGCTGCCGTCAAAACCGGGTTTCGTCTTCCGCAGTCCGCTATCCCAAAAATTTGTAACGCCACCCTGTTTGCAAAGAGCATCAAACCCGTCGAGGTGATCCATGTCCGGGTGGCTAAGAATGAAACGGAATGGCTGGCTGATGCCGTGGCGTTTCAAATACGAGATTGGATTCGTGGGGCGGTCTCGCATTCTGTAATCACCCGACGGTTGTGTTGAAGGCTCAAAACTGGCGCGAATTTCACGAATGTTCGCCAGTGCGGTAGATTCTTCCTCGTCGAGATTGCCGCCGCAAATATCAATCATCGTCACACGTCCACTGCCGTGCTCGATAATGTGGCAATCACCTTTGCCGACGTTTAGAAAGTGGATGCGTGGCATATCACTTGTCCTTGTCCTTATCTCCATCCTTGCTGACGCGAGATTTTTCAATGCCCCACGTTGCGTGTGCGATGTCTTCGAGCTTCGCGACAAACTTGTCCACGTTTAGACCGGCGATGAAGGCGAGTGCGTAGAATCCCAAAAGATTTGAATCAGTCTTTTCTGTTGCGTCGAGGACAAGAAGTCCAGCTTTGAGAAATAGAAAACTAACCGCGCCGCAAATCAGGCTGACGATGGGGCGGATATAATACCATGGCTGCCATGCGTCATCCCATTGTTTGCGGACACAGGCATTTAGATAGACGCCGCGCAAACAGTAGGTGATGCCGCCGACGCCACCGGCGAGGGCGCATGTGATGGGAACTTGAACGGTGTTCAACCAGACGGGAAGCAAACCCTGTAAAATCGCGCAGGCTGCCGCGATAATGGCGAGCAACAGAATGACATGGTAGGCGATGATTTTTTTCATATTCAGCCTTTGGTTGCAGAGATTTCCATGAACGGCACGGCGACTTCGAGCAACGACAGTCCGCCGTGGGCGAGCGTGGGATAGCCGCCCGCGCTGCGCCACTTGCGGCGACCGAGCGCGAATTGTTTTTCGCCGTTGGCCGTAGTCAGGCAGAGCGAGACCGGCGGTGTCCAATGATGCGGTGTGCCTGCGCCATTGGCGAATCGGCTGCTGCCGAAATTGGCTTTGAGCCAAGCCGCCTGTTCTCGGTCGCTGACATCGGCGAACATGCCTGACGCGGCGTAGCCGTGGTCGCTGGTGATGACGAGCCGACGGCCTTCGGTCATGCGCTCAATCAATTTCCAGAAGGCATCGGAGGTCAGGGTTTGCGCTGCTTCACGACAAAGTTTCTGAAAGCCGTCGCCGGGTTCGGCTAATTGGTGGACGCGGTCGTCGGGCCAGTGATGCCACAAGGCGATGGCCGGGGCAGATTTAATCCAGTCCACGCAAGAACTCCATTCCGCGCCGAGGGTTTCGGTGCGCGCGCCGGTCAGGTGATGGGCCAGTCCGGCGTCGTTGTTTTCCAGCGATGACCGTTGGTTAAAACCGAGGGCCTTGGCGAATGGTGTGGTGTCGCTGGGCAGTTCCGAGCCGCGTGCTGCGGCCTGATGAATCTGGTAGCCGCGACGTTTTGCTTCCGACAACAGCCATGGCACTTCCCGGAGAGAAAGGGCGTCGAGGATCAGAACCGCTTTGCCGCCGTGCGTTTTATTCCAGAAATCGATGAGTGATTGTGATGCACGCGGCACGGATTTTTCATAATTGCGCCAGAGTTCCCAAGCCGAGCCAGAGAGGAGAAGTTCGAGTTCCCCGATTTTGCGCTCGCGTTCGGTCACGTCGCGTTCCGCGTGCTGGATCGTGAGCGGCGCGGAAAAAATGTCCCAAAGTTTGGTGAAGATGGCCGACCATGCTTCCGCCGGGGCGGCGGTGAGCACGGCGTCCAGTTTGGGGTCGCGCCCGGTCATTGATTTTCCTTGTCGAGGTTGAGCGAGTAGGTCACGCCGTCTGGTAGTTTTTTGAGCAACTCATTCAGTTGCGCGCCGGTCATCTGCGACACGTTGAGATTTACGTTGGTGACGTTGGTCGCGGCGCTGATGCCCCACTTCTCAACTTCACCGAGCAAATTGACCGGCGTCTTTGGTGGGGTGCCAAAGGGTTTGAATGTCGGCGCGGCAGGTTGCGTCTGTCCCGTCAGTGTAAACGGGTTGGCCGGCTGACCGCCTGGCGGCGGGAGCGGTGGCGTGACGGGGGGATTCGTGGAGGCCCCCGGCATGGGCGGCACTGCACCGCCACTCTGGTTCGCCGCGCCCGGAAGCAACATGGTCGTTTGTTCAAGGTCTTTGCCCGAACCGAGATCGCCTTTGATGCGTATCCAGACGGCGTCCTCGCTTTCACCCGGATTTGCTTGAAGCCATTTGAGGCCGCGAACGTTGATGGCGATTTTCCCGGCGGCGCACAGGCGGAGAACTTTTTCCTTGGCGGCGACTTCACCAAGCCAGGGGATGCAATGTTTGCCGCTGATGGCGGGTTCTTGCAGTTCGCCGATGAATTTTGCCAGCGACGAACTTGATGCCGCGTGCGCGAGCGCTGCTGCTTCAAAATCCTCGGTGATGAACAATTCCTTCTCGATTTTTTCGTTGATGGCCTTGGGAATCTTTTCGCCGGATGCGCCGTGTTTCTCAATGAGAAACCGGCATTGGTCGGGTTGTGCGTAACTCCAAATATCCAAAATGGCGAACGTGTCAAACAACTCACGGAGCTTGGGGCGAAGGTGAGAGTCTTGATAGGTTCGGAACAATGGCAGATATGCACCGTCGGTGGCTTTCCATTGCTCGGCCAGATGGACGGCGCGGGCGTAAATAATCAGTTCTCGGTCAATGTAGAGAATACCTGCCGTTTTCTTTGGCAGTAAAAAACGAAGCGTGTTGCGGCGCTGGGGCACATGTTGTTTGAGCCAATTGCCCAGCACGGCCTCGACGTTATCCGGGTATTCCGGCAGGACGATGAGTGTCAGGCGTCCATCCCAGCGGTCGGGACGCTCGGTTTCGGGAAGCTCGGACCACGGATCGGTTTGCCAGAGCTTGCGGAGCACGACGGTGCGGAAGTTGCGGGAGATTTCTTCCGAGCCACCGATGACGTAACGCAGTTCGGACGCGAGCCGTTCCACGTCGCGTGCTTCGTGCGGCCCGCCCTTTTCAAAAAGTTTGTCATTGCGGGCATGGGCCAGCAATTTGCCCTCGGCGTTTTCTTCCTCTTTGAATACGAGACGATGGCCTACGGTGTGAATGTTGAAACTGTTTTCTTTAATCAACGCCATCTCGGCGGCAAATGTGTTGTCATCCACCGGCACGCCGCGCGTGATGTCGCATTGAAGTTCGACCGGTTCGGCACCATTGATTTTTTCAACCCCCAATGAGCGCAACCACAACGCGCTGATAATGTCAGCGGCGTGCGGAACATTGTTGTCGGGGTCTTTGACGGCAGTGCGAACGGCTTCGAGATTGCGCCGGGCTTTTTCCAGCAACAGCCGGTGAACCTGATTGGAAACGGAACTCAACAACGACGTGACGCTGCCCTTGTCGTTGGTGATGTCGAAATCTGCGGCGGTGATGACCGGCGACTTGTCGCCCCGGTTTTTGAACAGGTCAACGAGAATGCGGATGAGGTCGCGGGTTTCCTGCGCTTCGGTGGCAACGAGCACCTGGTCTTCGAGCAGTTGCATCAGCACGGGAGAATACGGCCACGCTTCGGCGAACTCATCTTGCCGAGTTTGATGCTGCGAGGGCGGAATCTCCGCGAGCCGAAGGAATTCCTCGACATGCGGCTTGATGAGGCCAGCGACATTCGCCGCCGGCACATTCATACGATTCTGGAAAATACGGTAGAGTAGCAAGCGCTGGCGGTCTTTTTTGGCCTGCACGCCTTGGAAATCCACAAGGACGGGATTGATCCTGTGGATTTGCTGATATGCCTGCGACTGGTTGTCGCGGATGGAAACGAGTAACACGAGCAATTCAGGATGGTCGTTGGCGATTTCGGACAGGAGCTGCACGAAATTGAATGCCCATTTACGCCACGGATACTGTTTGGTGTCGGTCAGACCGTCATACCAGGTTTGGAATTCATCCAAAAGGAGCGCGGTTGGCTGCGCCTTGAACATTTCCATGAGCAGGTCAATACTGGGAATGTCGGTTTTTTTGGCTGGGTCTCCGCCTTCCCATTTTCCCTTGATGAACGCACCGTGGGGGTGCTTATCAAACAGCAAATCCCAAAGAAATTTGTAACGCTGCTGGTGGAGACTTTCGGCGATGGTAAAGAATTCCGTCCGAAATTTAAGGTTGTTCAACTCCGGCCGATTTAATTTCGTGGCCCAACCTGCCAACCAGTTCGTTGCTTCGGCAGGGTCTTTCATGCCGTGCCACATTGCGGCCATCAAATGGGATTTGCCCTGACCGCGTCCACCGAGCAGAACGACTGGGCGCGACTTGCCGGGCTGCGTTGCTTCAAGAATTTTAAGGAAATCCACCGATGGATAGGTGATGCCGAGAAATTCGGCGGTCGGTTTTTGCAGGGCGCTGGTCGCCTTGTCGGCAGAGAAATCAATTGTGGTGCCGCTGAGGCGTTCACCCTTGAACTCGTCGCGTAATGTCAAATTAAGCATAAAAACCCTCTAAAAATCAAAAAAGCGTCCGATTATTTATGGTGGAAACATCCACGTCCAAAAAACAGCAATCCCCTGTTTTACACGACCGGGGGGGCAAAGAGGAGGAAAAAACCACGGCTTTTTCCCGAATTGGCACGGTTTGTGAAATACGCGGCCAATGGCCGCGTTGGCCCAAAAAATGAAGGCCGGGCGGCGATGACGCCGCCCGGCCTGCCCTTTTCGGGCCTTGGCTCGGGGCGCACTCCTGCGTTGCCCGACACCTTTTGCGCTGGGCGCAAAATTATGTTCCTGCCGGTTCGCGATGGTCGGCGAATTCGAGTTGCCGTTTCCGCCCTTGAATCCACTGTTGGGCCTTGGACACAGCCTCGACTACCATTGCAAGTTCGTCGGCGTAGAACGTCCGGCCCCGTTGCCATGAATCGTTTTTCTTGAAAAACCGGCTGATGAGAATTTTATGGCGAATCCCGTTCGCCTCCTTTGATTCCCAGACACAGGCGCGAATTTTTCCCGAACATGACGTGTAGGTGGGAGCGGAATTTGGGTCCTCGTTTTGGCTGTTTTTCATACGATTATTAAATGGTTTGAACAAAGGTGGAATTCAGTTTTTTTAAGGTTGGCAACTGCGAAGCGGTTGCCGGGCAGGTGTGGTATAAAGATATATTAATCTTCACCGGGCATCATTATGGTGATGGCGGGTTGCGCGTCGTCAATGTCCAGGGGGCCGCAGGTGGCGATTAATTTCACCAGCTTGGGTGCCCGATGGTCGTTGCGAACGTAGAGGGCCACCGGTACGTGGTTTGTCGCGCTGCGGGCACGCTGGACGGCAAAGCGGGTCATGTGGATTATGTCCCAGAGACGACCGGCTTCGTCCTGGCCGGACACGCCGGGTGGAACTGTTACGAATGCGTCAAACACCGTCCGTGTGAGGAATACCGGGAATCTGATTCCGGCCTCCTTTGCAACGGTGGTCACTTCCACCTGCACGCCGTCGGCGACAGCCTGCGCTCGGGTGTAGGCATAGATGATTTTTCCGAAGGGTGATTCATTTTGGTTGGTATCCATGATGCGGTCCTTTGTGTTCTGGAAGCTCGCGGTGGGCCTTCACCAAGGCGGCCCGTGAGCCGGGCCTGCCCGTCTGGTGATGGGCAAGCACGGCCGCACAGGCCGTTGGGACGGCTGGAATGAGCAGTTCCAGATTTGCGGTTTACGGTGTGAATTACCGGCGATTCCGTCGTTCCTCGTCCTCGCGACGGCGGCGTTCTTCCTGTTCGCGCTCTTTGCGCTGACGTTCTTCCCGCTCTTTTTCGAGACGAGCGCGTTCCTCGGCACGCTGTTGCTCTCGTTTGTGCCATTCGCGGTCCTGGTCATTTGTGTCAGACCAGCCCGCACGTTTATTTTTGTCCGCTTGATTATTCCAATAGTCGCTGTCAGCCATATAGGTGAATTTTTAATTGTTAATGTTTACTGACTACACGCGGGCTGTTTTCTAGGGAGAGGGGCGGCAAATGCGAAGCATTTGCTGCCGAGTTTGGCGAGGTGCCTTTGGGGGGACTTTTCCGGTGAATTGGGGCCGCCCATTTGGCGGGTCGCCCGGAAAAGGTTGCCAGGTGGTGGTCTGCGATTGAATCCACGCCTGCCGGGAAGATTTGGGTACGGCGCTCTTGTGCGTCGTACCCGCTGCGCGGCGAATGGCGAATAGCTATTTCTTAGATATTCTGACTGCCTTTTGCCGCTTCTTCCCGTAGCTAACGGGTTTGGTTGCGGACCCTGCGTAGACCGGGACCAACACCTTCCCTGGATTCGTTTGGTCACGGGACACGTCTGGCCGTTCCCGCAATTCCAATTCCACCCCCGGCGGCAGTCCTGAATCGAGGATTGCCGCCCCGTCAGCCACGGGCTTGCGGGATTCACAGAACACCCAACGTTCGGCTCCGTTGACAAAGCTGATTTTAAAGGCGGGCCAGCCGGGTGCTTTGACCGGTTCGTCTTTCAAGTGGATATCGTCCGTCCCATTGGGGAAAACATCGATTCTGGCTATCCGCCGCCGGAGTTCCTCACGCAACCGCAAGCGAGATTGGGCGTCCCCTCTGGTAACCAAGTCTTTGAATTCGGTGGCCGCTTCGGTCAACGCGTTGCGACGGATGACCAAGGTTTGCAATTCCTTGGCCAATTCGATTTCCTTGGCTTTTTCCACAGCCTTGGCCCCTTCGAGTTTTTGCATCTCGGCCATAATGGTCTCGGGTGGTTTGTCCGTCTTGGAGACGAATTTCACCAGTCGTTCCAACTCCAAATCAATCCCGCCAAGCCGGACCTGTACGGCGGCAAGGGATTTGCCCGCGTCTATTTCGCTGACTGGCAGTTCGTCAGAAACAATGGAATGCCAGTCCAGCCCGGTTATATAGTTAAGGAACCATGTTTCAAACCAGTCATAACGCCAGCTCAGGGCTTTGGCGGTGGGGTTCATGCGCTTATAATCGCTAACGAGGTAATAGTGCCGATATTGCATGCCGTTCTTCTGGCCTAATTTGCTCTTATCGTAGCCTCTTCCCAAGTGCCGCATGGGCGCACCTGAAACCCCGTCATAGGCCAATCCTGTAAAGAGATTTCCCCGGCTCTGGCCCACGCGGCCGGGCGTGCTCGTTTGGACGTGCGCCCGCGCTTTTTGAAAGGTCACTTCGTCGATGATGGCCGGAAAATAGTTTTTGACGGCCTCCCCGGTTGGCACTGCCAGTTTCTTGCCGCGTTTGTCGCGGCGGCAACTCTGGAATTCCCCCAGCACGTCGCGTTTCCGCAACAGGCGGTGAATGTAGGGGGCATACCAGCCTTTGCCCCGTCCCCATGCGGGCACCCCTTCTTGATTGAGCTTTCGCGCAATGCTCTCCTGGCCAATCCCGTCAATGCTCATCTGGTAAATGCGGCGGACGAGCGCGGCCCGTTCCTCAATGACTTCAAAGCTTTTGCGGTCGGCGCTCGGGCGAAGCCAGTGGGGACACAAGGAGGTTAATTTGGTGGTTCCAATTTCACGGCGTTTTTGCGCCCAGGCCGCAGTTAACCGCCGTGATTTCATCACCGATTCCTCGTGCGAGCGGGTCATGATCACCAGCGACATCATGAGATTGGTCATGTCGGCGTCGATGGTTTGCTTGCTGTACACCTTTTCGTCGGCAATGGTCACAACCGTAATACCGCTGTTGATCAAGTCCATGAACAGCGACATTTGTTCCGAGAGTGTGTCCCGTGAAAGGCGGTCCAGCGATTCAACCAATAGATATGAGCCTGGCTTGACGATTCCATGTTCGACTGCTCGCAAAAAAACCGCCAGTGCCCCCTTTTTCCGGTTGGCCCCGCAAAAGGCGGACAAACCCTTGTCATGGAGGTCCAAGGACTTGTCGAAAACCAGCTTGTGTTTTTCCGCGTAATTCTCCGAAAGCTCGGTTTGACGGCGGAGCGAATCACCGGCCGCTTGCTCCGGCGTGGAAAATCGGATATAAGAATAGGCGCGTGGCATGCTTGCAATTGATAATATATTCATAAAATGGACGCAAGTAGTCATTTCCATCTTGTATATGGAGAGGGCCGGGGTGAGGGCGAGCTATCAAACAAACATTAGAGCCTCCTCACGTCGTCTCCTACTTATTTTCAAAAAACCCCACAGCTCGCCGTCAGCGAGAATCCCAACGGGATTCCGGCCCAAAGCCCAGGGTTGCGA
>CAIQKM010000191.1 GCA_903872345.1 uncultured Verrucomicrobia subdivision 3 bacterium
AGCACGGCTCGTTCTCTCTTTTCCAAATGGTTTTAAGGCGCAGAGTGAACGAGAAACAAACAAAAGCAACCATGACAGCAGACCGCGAGAATCCATCTTATTTTCTGCGCTCAGTGGTCTAAAAGATGGGGTCCGCCTCAAATTGAATCGAATCAAAGAAAATAAATGAAAAAAAACATTCTCGAATTATCCCGTCGCAAATTCGTTGGCGGCCTGTTGCGCGGCGCAATTGTTGCCGCTGTCGCTCCCAATTTCATTCCGCTGCGCTTACTAGCGGGCGAAAACACACCAAGTAAAAAAATCCAGATTGGACACATCGGCGTGGGTGGACGGGGAACCCAGTTGTTGCAGAATTTTCTCGCAGTCGAGTCCGCTGTTACGGTCGCCATCGCTGATCCGTTTCGCCAGCGGCGCGAAAGTGGCAGCAGGCTGGTTCAAGATTCGCAACAGCATTCGGCTAAACTTTACAACGACTTCCGAGATTTACTGGCCGACCAGAGCGTTGATGCGGTGGTGATTGCCACGCCGGATCACTGGCATGTGCCGGTGGGGTTGGCAGCGGTGCGAGCTGGCAAGGATGTTTATATTGAGAAGCCATTGGGTCACAGCCTGGAGCAAAATCACGCCATGCTGGAAGCGGTAAGGAAACATAAACGAGTTTTTCAATACGGCACGCAGCAGCGCAGTCAGGAGATCATCAAGCGCGGCGTGGAGTTGGTGCTCAACGGCTACATCGGCGAGTTGCAACGCCTCGAAGTCTGGGCGCCGGGCGGACAGGGCGGCGGTTCACTCGACGAAATTCCGGTGCCGGATGGACTCGATTACGAGCTCTACCTCGGTCCCGCGCCGATGAAACCTTGCACGAAAGATCGCATCGCCAGCGCCGGCTCATGGTATTGCTCGGATTACGCGCTGGGTTTTATCGCTGGCTGGGGCGCTCATCCGCTGGACATCGCCATTTGGGGAATGGACTCGGACACCAAGGGAGCGATCTCGTTTCGCGGCACTGGGAATTTTCCAACGCCGAATGCTTTGTTCGACACGTGCGCGACTTGGGACGTGGACGTCAAATTTCACGACGGCATTCCGATGCGGTTTATGAGCAGCAATTTTGCGGATTCCGCCATCAAGAAATATCGCACGGAACTGGATGACAACGGCACTACTTTTTTCGGCACAAAAGGGTGGGTAAGTTTGGGCCGTAATGTGTCGGAGGCGAGCAATCCCGAATGGCTCAAACTCAAGGAATGTGCCGGCAAGAAACGGGTGCTATATCGCAACCGCTATCAAAAGGCGTTTGTGGACAGCGTGCGCGAACGTTCGCCGTCGGTCGGGCCGATTCAGGACGCGCTCCGTTCCGATGCCATCAGCCACCTTTCGCTAATGGCCATCAAGACTGGCGGCGAGGTTTTTTGGGATCCGAAGAAATACAAAATCAAATCGCCTGCGGAATTAAACGACCAGATGCACTGCCCGGTGCGTGGCGAATGGAAACAAATTTAACCAAAATCATTTCGCATGAAAATCGGCTGTTTCGCATTGGTTGAACCGTTCACGCCCATGGAATGGCAATTTGAACTCATTCGCGGAATGGGTATTGATTACGTTGATCTCACCGACAACCACGACGGCGCGTCGCTCGGCGTCGAGTTCGGTTTTGCCGCATCCATCAGTCTCGACAGCCATCCGTCAAAAATCCGCCAACTCGCGGCGAAACATAAACTCAAATTGAGCACTGTTTGTGCGCACGCCAATTTGCTCGACCCTCCTGCGCCGGATGTCTATGGCACATTTCAGATCATCAAAGCCATCCGGCTGGCCGCTGATTTGGGAATTCCTGAAGTCATCACTACCGAGGGTGATCCGAAAACCAAGTTTGGACACGCACTCACCGAAAAGGAACGCCTGTTTACCATCTGCGAGAAATTGCAGTCGCCAATTGAGTGGGCCAAGGAACTGGGTGTCAAACTGCTGCTCGAACCTCATGGCATCGTCACTGATTCGGTCAAGCGGATGGGCGATTTGCTCGAATGGCTCGGTCATGAAAAAACCGTTGGCATCTGCTTGGACACCGGCAACAGTTGGCTCGGCGGAGCCGAACCGCTGGATTATGTGAAGACCTTCGGCAAACGCATTCAGCATGTTCATTGGAAAGACATGCCCGAATCATGGCTGCCCAAGCGTGGAAAAATTTTTGGTTGCGGCATGGCGGTCATCCCGTTAGGGGACGGTGTGGTCGGCATTCCCGCCGTCGTGAAAGCGTTGAAGAAAACTGGATTCAATGGAACAACCACGCTCGAAATTGCCGGCGCAGAAAATGTAAAAATCTCTGCGCAAAGACTCCGCCAGTGGGCCGTTTAGTTTGATGCCGCTCAAACCTAAGTTGCTTACGTAGTTGCATTCGGCCGACGACTTCTTAACCCATATTTCCCAAATAAACTTCACAAGCAGGAGTTAGTGGCATACAATAAAGCCGCATAAACAAAGGCTTTCATCTATGTCCAACCAACGAAAAACCGAGAATCCAACGGGTGCAGGCATAAAACCGGGTCTGCGG
>CAIQKM010000192.1 GCA_903872345.1 uncultured Verrucomicrobia subdivision 3 bacterium
GAGCGGGAGCCGGACAAATCTGACGCCGGTGGTGAATGCGCTGGCATTGAAAGTGGTGGCGGCGTTGAGCGTGCAACCGACAGCGACGGTGTGGAGTCCGGCGGATGAGGCGGCCCAGTATTTTGCGGAGGCGCAGTGGGCATTGCACTGGAAGTTGCCGGCAGAATTGCAGGCGGCGGCCGATTCGGCCTGGGCGTTGGGGCGCCATGATCAGGCCACCCTGATGCTGCGCGCATATGCGCGGCTGGCACAGGTTTGGTCACAGCTATTGGTTGGGCAGAATCCTTATTTGCAGCAGGGGCAGGTGCCGGAATCGCTGATGGGAGTTCGCTTGCAAATGATGCGAGCGGCGCATCTGCCCATGGCGGCAAAATCTCGTGACCGTACATTGCATGATGATCTGAATTTGGGAGACATGTCCCGCAAGGCTGGTGACTTGGTTTTGCCGTCCAATCCGGAGGGACGCCATCTGGCCATGGTGGGGCAGGCGCTGGATCTGTACTATCAATTTGGGCGAACCGCCGTCATCGATACACCCAAAATGTGCACTTACGATGAAAGTGCTGGCATGTGGAAATATTCGGACTGGTTTTTGCTCGGGATGGATGGTCTAACGCTGGCGTCGCGGCTGTTGCAGGAATCCTATTTTTCTCCCCAGCGGCAGACATTTGGCGACGGTCAATTGGCGGAATTGCGGGCGCTATGCCGCTCGGTGGCGGAACAGATAAGTCAGGCACCCTCGGTCCACGAAAGTTATTTCAACACCAACCAGGTGGGAATCCGCAACGGCACCTTCATCCGGATGAACCCCCCGCCGGATTTGTTTCGTACGGAACTTCAGTGGGGACGGTTCTGGCAGGAATCACCCCGGGACTGTCTGGCACTTTACCGGGACCTGATGTCGGGACCAGGGTTTCCTTATATTCATACCGCCCTATGGAGTCAGGATTCCAGATTTCCGCGACTGGTGGATTGGAGCACGCCGGATCAAGCAAAACACGCGAAAATGTGGGCGGACTTCGAACGCGAATTGGCGGCTTCCACGAACGTTTTATGGCAGATGGAAGCCCAGGCCCTGATCAAAGCGGAGGCAAAGGATGAACCGGCCCGGCAAGCGGCCCTGGCTGCCTGGCAAAGCATAGTGAACGCCCATTCCGGCGACTGGGCGGCCTGGCAGGCTCCATTGTATTTACAGGATTGGGGTCTCACGTTTGATCCGCAGGCGACCAGGGCGACGCCGAAGCTGACCCCGATACCGTCTCAAGGCCATGTCTATCCCTTCCCCATGACCTTTCCGCACCCGCCCCCGGCTGGGCTCCCGCCGGGCGCGCCTGGATTCGCGCCGGAACCGGGAATGATGCCGCGAGGGGACGCCGTGTTATCGCCAGATACCAACGCCCTCCCGGTAACCCACCACGTAGCCATTCCGCCAGAGCTGCTCAAAACCGGGACCAATCCGTTCAATGAACGGATTGACGGGCTGGTCTATGAATTGCAGGGTGATTGGAACGGCCGGCCCTGGTTTGAGGTGCGTTACCACGATAATTTTTATCTTCCCAACGCGCCCGCCCGATCCGTGCCGGCGCAATCCATTCCCCGCCTGGCCGTGGCGATTTTAAATCCGGCCAATGATGCCTGGACCATCATCCCCACACCGCAAACGGAGTCCTTTGGCCTGGATAACACGGTGGGATTTACCGGGATTTTTCAGGACCGGATTTATTACGGCGAAGCCGGCGGGCTGCGCTGGTATGACCTGACCGCCCGGCACTGGGAAAAACTGGCGGCTCCGTGGGAGTTGGCTGTGCAGTTACAAGCGGTGGCCGGTCGGTTTTATGCGGTGAACAGTTATGCAATTTTTGAAATTCTGAACCGGGGTGCCACCATTCGAGTACTGGCCAGCACCCGCCGTCAACCGGCGGTTACCGCCTTGGATGCCGAGGGTGATCTGGGTTATCCCAAGTTGTTTGCCAGTCCGGAGAACTCGCTCTGCGCCCTGATCAACGGCCATGTGTACGGCTGGGACAGCCATGACTGGCATCAACGGTTATCCGGGGATTACACCAGTGTGGATGAGCTGAACGGCACTATCGTGCTGCGCGCCGTGGGGGCATATCCCGGTGAGCCAAACCGGCTTTGGCTTTGGGAGCAGAAGCAAGCAACGCCGACGCTGGCCCTATACGAAACCCACACTGCGGGGCCGCAGTTTCGTCTCGGCGCACCAATGACAGCGCCGGCACCGGGGCCAGAATCCTCCACCGAATCTCCGCTCTGGAACGATGTAGCCCGAATTGCAGTCACCAAAGCAAGCACGGTTGGCAGTCAGTCCAACTTTTATTTTTTCTGCTGCACACCCAAACCGCAACCTTCGCAAAATGTTCCGCAGATCGAAACCAAGATGGCCTGCTTTAGCCGGGCGGAAACAAATCCGGTTTTGGTGTCATTGAACTTTGATCTGCGGCCGGAGTACCGGGCGGCTCCCATTACCCGAATGGGGTTTGATCTGGGTACCGCACTTATGCAGCGGACGAAAAGCACCTGGTTCCGCTGGATCGGCGACGATCTTTACCTCGACCTACCGGGAACTTCGGGAATCTGGCGCATCCCGGTGGCGCAACTGGAAACGGCTGTGGAGAGACAGGTGAAAATATCGCAAGCTGAGCAGGCGGCAGCCGGGCGGGAAAATGCAGACAGACTTGCCAAGTTTGACCTGAACCATAATGGGATCATTGATCCAGACGAACGGGAAGCCGCCCTCGTCGATCCCGAATACATCCGGTCACAACTGGATGTGATTGATGCCAATCACAACGACCGCTTGGATGCCGCCGAACTCGCCTGGTTCGATGCCAACACCAACGGGATTTTGGACGGCAATGAACAAGTCGGAATCGCCCTGGCCCAACATGCCCTGGCCGCGCGGTTGCTCGCCAAATACGATGAGAATGGCAATGGCCGGCTGGATATGATGGAAGTGAGACGTTTGCAGCAAGATTATCGGATGCTGGCCGGCCAGACGGTCAATGAAGATATAGCGGCTCCCGGCGGTTTGCCGCCGCCGGTGGATGTTTCCAAGCTGGAATGGCTGCTCAAACTGCATACGGACATAGACATCGAAAACTGTGTGCGGAAATTGCCAAACGAGCGACCTTTTCATTTCGTTTTGTATCCGAACGATTCCATCGGAGGCTACACCTTTGCTCCGAACCGGAAAAATGACATTTGGAACGGGATTCCCCCGGCAGGCGTGGCCCGAATGCGGCTGGAAGTGCTGTGGCAAAATCCGGATGGCATCACCAACGATGTGCTTTATATCCGCGATCCGCAATACGCACAACCTGTCTATTCCAACTGAAAATGCATATGCATCAAAGGATTCGCCGATTGAAACGTCCTATTAATTGAAGATGAAGTTGCTCCCCACAGGGCTGTTGATGGGAATGCTCGCCGGCTGGCCAGGGCTGGCTGCGGCGCAGTTGCAGCTCCTGGCCGGTGCCGGACCGCAAACGGTGTTTGGCGGCGCGGCGCGGGACATAGCCGTGGTGTGGCAAAATACGAATCTGTTTACTTTTCAAGGTAGTTTGAGGACTCGCCTTTTACAGGCCAGTTCCGCCACGGTGGCTCCGTTGGGCGCGCAGGCTTGGAAAACCCTGCGGGTGCTGCCGGGCCAGACGGTGGTTGAAACGGCCGCGTTGGGCTTTCCGCCCGTGAAGGCGCCGACGCGGTTTATTGTGCAATGGCTGCAAAACACCAATCAGGTGCTCGGCGAAACGGAGGTATTCGTTTATCCCGCCAATCTGCTGGATGAACTAAAATTGCTGGTGGCGCAAAGCGAAAACAATCTGGGCGTGCTGGATCCGGAAAAACGCCTCCAGCCGGCGCTGAAACAGGCGGGCATCCCGTTTGTGGATCTCGGCAACACGCGGCTGACGAATTTCGCCGGCAAGCTGGTGCTGGTGGGGCCATGCAGCGCGGCAGATCCCGAATGGGCGGGGCTGACCGGACGTATTCGCCGGCTGGCACAGAACGGGGTTCCGGTACTCTGGATCCAATCGCCGCCGCCCAAACCGGACAAACTCTGGCCTTCGTTTTATCTGGTGCCGGCCGGCCGGGCCGGGGTATTGGTGGTGGATCCCGGACTGGTATCGGGCCTGCCGGATCGGCCCCAGGCACAACTCAACTTGATCTTTTTCTGCAAACTGGCATTGAATCCCCAGCCACCGGCACTGCCCGAGCTGACCGCACAACTTTAAAACCAATTAACGATTATGAAACTGAAATCCACCCTTCTCCTTGCCACGCTCGTGTGTGCCACGAGTCTCACGCGCGCGCTCGCCGGCGACATCCTGACCGTCGCGGTCTTTGATTTTGATTCGCACGACGAGGCCGTGCGCGATCTCGGCCCGAAGATTGCCACGCTGGTAAACGCCAACCTCTCGGCCGATCCGCAAATCAACACGGTGGAACGCGCGGAATTGGACAAGGCCCTGGGCGAACAGGAGCTGAGCCTGTCCGGCAGCGTCAGCAGCGAGAGCGCCGCCAAGGTAGGCCAACTGACCGGCGCCAAGGTGCTGGTGACCGGCCGGGTTTTCAAGGCGGAGGACCAGACCATCATCGTGGCGAAGATCATCGGCACCGAGACCGGCCGGGTTTATGGCGAAGTGGTCAACGGCAAGCCCGGCGCGGCCATCACCGACCTCGCCGTGGAACTGGCTAAAAAGATCGCCACGGATGTGGATCAAAAGGGCGACACCCTGGTGGCCAAGGTGGTCACAACCGAGGAACGCATTGACCGCATCAAAAAGGCCTTGGGCGACAAACCCCGGCCGGTGGTTTCCGTATCCATTACCGAGCAGCATTTCGGCCAGCATGTGATTGATCCGGCGGCGCAAACGGAAATTTCATTGATGCTCCAGCAATGCGGCTTCACGGTGGTGGACGGCGGATCCACCAACAAGGCCGCCATCGAAATCACCGGCGAGGCGTTCAGCGAATACGGCCTGCGCAAGGGCAACCTGCAAAGCTGCCGGGCGCGCATTGAGATCAAGGCCCGGTACATTGATTCGGGCGACGTGATTGCCGTGGACCGTCAGACCAGCGTGGCGGTGGACATTGCCGAACATGTCGCCGCGAAGACCGCCCTGCAAACCGGGGCGGCGGAACTGGCGGAACGGCTGCTGCCGAAATTGGTGAAGTGAATCGACCAACCCGCCCACTTGCATAGTCATATTCCCCTGTCGCTTTGCCGGCAGTACTGGCAAACCATCCTGACTGAAATGAATAGCTGCGTGCGAAAAAGCTTCTGGGGTCTGCTTTTTGTTTTCCTGACCCTGCACGCAACGGCCGCCACCCGGATTGCCTTGATGGATTTTTCCACCGATGACAATTCGTTTCGCAGCGGGCAACGGGCAGCAGACTTTGCCAGCCTGCTGCAAAACCGGCTGGCGGGCGAAGCTGGTGTGGAATGGGTGGAACGCGCCCAATTGGACAAGGCACGGGTGGAACTGGAACTGTCCGCCCAGGAAAGTATGAACGGTGCGCAGGCCGTCAGTCGCGGCAAATGGGCCCAAGCAGACTGGATGATTACCGGCCAGTTTTCGCTGGACGACCAAAACCGGCGCATACTTGGCCTTGAAATCACCGAATTGCGGCATGCCGACGTGCTGGCCAGCCGCACCGTCGCCTTTCCGGGGAATACCACCAATTCCTTTGAGATTGTCACCAACCAGTTGGAGGTGGCGGCGGAAACCCTTCACCAATTGCTTTCCGAGGCGAAGGCGCGCCAGCGGCAGATGACCGGAAAAACCCTCGTGGCTCCCTTGTTCTTTGCCGAGTTGTCCGGGATCGGAGCGCCCCAAACCGGCACCATTCTCAGGCGGGG
This sequence comes from uncultured Verrucomicrobia subdivision 3 bacterium, assembly GCA_903872345.1. GTDB lineage: Bacteria > Verrucomicrobiota > Verrucomicrobiia > Limisphaerales > UBA11358 > UBA11358. The sequence goes on from CAIQKM010000192.1 coordinate 5,882, forward strand.
TTTTGACGAGGCACTCGAACGCGCCGCCGCCACCAACAGCCGCATCCAGCTGATCCATTTTCCCAAGGCTTACCGGTCCATGGATGAATCCGAATTGGTGCTGGATGGGCTTGTGGAGGCGGATCAGAATGCCTGGCAACAAACCGCCGACCTCTATGTTTGGGGAACTTATTTGGCAGAGCAATTGCCGGGGCGGCCACGGGGCCTGCCTTCCGCAAACATCCGAATACAGTTGCACCTCTGGGATGGTGGCGGCCAGCCGGTGGTGGTAACCAATGACATTTCGTATGATTTCTGGTCGGAAAACATTCCGGCAGCCCAGGCACAGGCCGTGTTGGACAGACTGGTGAATCAGGTGATGTCCAAAGCGAATCGGCGAACCGGCCCCGCTGGCTCCACGGCGGTTCATCAGGAAATCAGCCGTTCTCTCATCCGCACCTACAATGAGATGACCGGTCAATTTTATGGCCGTGAAAACCTGGGTTTGAATGACCCGGACAAGTTTTTGCAGGCGGTTCACATGCTCGAAACCGCCTGTTTCTTTGACCCGGACAATGCCGATGCCCGGGCGCTCTACCTCACCTGCCGCTGGGGCTGGTGGATGGATTTCGGGTTCAATGTCAAAAATGAATTTCGTTCCAAGTGGCGGCGCAGCGAGGTCTGGGCAAAATATGTGAACCGGTTCGGATTGGGCTCCGTGCAGGAGGAACTTCCCTTTCCCTACAACCGGAATGGAGGCATTCCCGCGGTCTATGTGAGTTCTCTGAGCGACGTCTTGGAAATGTTCCCGCAATGGCATTCGGCGGACGAGGCGGCCCTGGAAGACGAGTGGCAACGGCAGGGTGTTCACACCTCGCTGATGGAGGCGGAATTTTACGGATTTCCCAGGCAAATGCCCCACGACCTCGCCTTGAAATGGAAGGCGGATGTCGAGGCGGAACTGGCCCGGCGCAAACAGAAGGTGGCGGAGTTCTCTCAAACGGTGGCTGCCACCGCCACCGCCGTCAGTAACCGCCCCTCGGCCAACCACCCCAAACCGCCGGTCATCCGCCATATCCGGTCACCCGCCGCCTCGCCCAAGGTGCCGATTCCTGAATGGGTTCGGGATATATCACAAAAGCCCTGCCGGTTCAGCCTGCCAGTGCCCAATGTTCTCCAGGGAGTGCCAGAGGTGCGGCCAGTCGTTCGGGCAATTCATTTTCCAGCCCAGTTTGAAGTGCAACTGGTAAAGCAGATGGATTTTCTTGGCGGCAAACTGCTGATTCTCGCCATGGATCAACGCTCGAATCCATCCAGCGATGCCAATCCGGATGTTTCGGCGGAATTGTTAAAACGGCAGGAACGCCTATGGACGCTTGCTCCTGAAGCGACCGGCCCCACTCTCTATGAACCGGAATTGTTTCCCGGCAGCGTTCATGCTTTTTTATTGCAGAGCAATCGTTTGTGGACCGCCGGCCAGGACATCGGTTATCTGGATCTGGCAGCGCGAACATTTCATCGTTATGGCTTGAGCGATGGCATCAGCCTGACGGAACCAAGCGCGATTGGCCTTGCCGCCGGCCATTTTTTTGCCGCCGGCGATTTTTCCCGGGTCTTGCAACTGGATGCAGCCACCGGCCACTGGTCCGAATTGCCAGGTCCGCGCGAAGGCGGTGCATACAGTAGCAGCTATATCTCCTGTTTCGCCGCCTGGCATCAATGGCTCTGGTATTCCGCCGGGTCGGCCCGGCTCTATGATGTTTCCGCCAACACCGTCACGGGATTGCCTGGTTTGTACGGGGCAAACGATGTCGTCACCGATGACCGGGGATTCTGGATTGGCAATACTGCCGGCCTGCATTTTTACGAACCCGAAGGCAAACACTGCGAACACCGGCCCGCCCCGATTGCCATCCCGGGTTTGTTTGATTCCTTCGTCGGCTATGCCCCGTTTAATCTGATGACTGGAGACACGGTTTCTCAGGACAATCTGGATTCCCTCAGCCAGCTTATTCAAGGCCGGCTGAAACAATTTCAAGGAAAATTTGGTTCTTCCGCCGCATCCCGGACGGATGGGGAGGAGGATTCCGGCCCGCTACACATCGTGTCGCGCATTCCGGGGGAAGTCACCGCCCTGGCGAATGACGGGGATTTTCTTTGGGTGGGGGCCGGCAATTCGCTTCTGCTGGTGAATAAACCGACCCGGACCTGCTTGGCTTTTTATCAAGCGGGCATCCGGGGACACATCTCCAGTTTGGCCGTGTCGGACAAATCCGTCTATATCGGGCTGGCCTACGGCGATCAGTTATTGCTGGAAATTCCCCGGGCCGCCTTCCTCTCCGCTCCCCGCAGCCAGTGGGTCAACCTGACGGTTTCGCCGGCTGACCGCGCCGCGTTCATCAGCGCCATGACTCCGCCGGAGCAGGCTTTATACGCCTACTATGCCGGCGATGCCGCCGGGGTGGCGAAGGTGCTTGGCACTATTGCCCCGGATATCGCCACGTTACCGGAAATGTTCCTACTGGCCTTCTGTCATGATGTCCGTGGGCTCAACCAACCGGCCGTCGCACGTGCTTGGTTTAACCGCATCATCCAGCGTTATCCGGACTCGCCTTGGGCCGCGTTTGCCACCCGGATGGAGGCGGAAAATGATTTAAACGAGCAGAAACTGAAGGTGCAGGCCCTGGGGACGGCGGATGATCCCACAGCCGCGGCGGCGCGCGAACAACTGCTCGAAATGCAAATGGCCGCCGTGATTAAACGTTACGACCAGGATGGCGACGGCCAGCTCAACCTCGCCGAACTGAAAACATTGGCGCAAAAAATCGCCCTCTTCACCGAGGCAAAGGCCAATTACCCGCAACTCAAACAGACCAAGAGTCTTGCCGATCTGGAGCCGCTGCTTTCAAAAAACTTTCCGGCCGCAGAAACGATTCTGGAACGCTACGATCTCAACCACGATAGAAAAATTGATGCCGCCGAACTCGCCGCCCTGGCCCGGCAGACGGCCAAAGACAAATAGACTGGTTTGAATCGGCAGATTAAACTTGCCGATCATCAAATCACACACGTCCGCCCCGCCGGCGACTTGAGGCCCCGCTTGCGATTGCCGAGTACGGTGGCAACGCGGTTTTGCATGGAGCGTTTAAGCATCGGCGACACCACCGGTATTCACCCTTTGAACCAGCAACCCGGACGGGGTGCGCGAGACTTTGGCTTTTTCATTTTGGCCGGCGTTATCACCTGCGAATACCGCCGCGCTTTCTCAAGGCAATCGTTTGTTCCAGCAGGGGCAAATGAGCCAGGTCCTTGGGACGACCAACCGCCTTTTTGCTGCGCAGAATTCTTGAGAGTGGCAGCACCGACACAATCTGCCCCAACCAGCTTATCCGCCGGGCGCGACGATATTCCCGGTCAAAATCGAGCAGCCCATCCACGTGATAAAGAAAGTTGATCGCCGAACCATCGCTGAGATCCACCACCGTATCGGCCCTAACAATCCCCCCCATGTTTCAGACACAGTTTCAGAACGCGCATATACTGGCGCGGTGGTAAATCAATCCACAGGTCCGTATCCAGTGTGGTGGCCGGACACCCCTGTAGAATGGCGGCGCTTATCCCGGCAACTTGAAACCGATTTTTTCCTGCTGGAGCGTGTAAATAAGTCGTGCGAGCGGAGAAAGTTCTCGTGTATCCGCCAACGCTCGTCCTACCCCGCACCGTCACACCCCATCCCCATTCGTGTCACTTCGTGTCCATTAGTGGTTACCCCCGCCCCCGCAATTCATCCATCAATTTCAAAATCCCCTCGCGGAGGGCAAACATTTCCTGTCGCGCCTCCGTCACCGCCGTGTCCGGCATCAGCTTTTTCGTTGCCACCGCCTCCAGCCCCGCCATGGCTTTGTGCAGATGATCCAGCGCACGCTTCAGATATGCCACCGTGAAGGCCGCATCCGGACCCTCCCGGCCCTGCGCGATGATGTTCAGCGCCCCCGCCAGCTTCGCCGCCGTGGTGTGAAACTCAAACACAAACTGCTGCCAGTCCCGGTCCGCGTTTTCGTCGAACGCCGGCCGCCCCGCCTGCCGCGAAAACCGCAGCGCGCTCTCATGACAGCGATGCTGCAACGGATGCCGCAGATCGCCCGCCTCCGTGCGAATCCAGTCAATCCCTTCGCGCGCGGGATCCGGTTCCGGCTCCGGCTCGTTCTCCGCCTCCGCAAAAATCGCATTCATCTCCTCCACCGTCATCCCCTGCCCCGCCCCTTCCTCCCCGGCGGCCGCGTCACCGCTGTCGTCCTCATCATCCAGATCCCAGCCCATCGCCTCCTCAATCCGGGCGTCATCCATGTCGCCGTACTTGTCCAGCAACTCCATGTATTTGTCCGTGCGCGCATCGCTCTCCCGAAACAGCTTCTCGTAATCAAACTCGTCCCACGGCTCCTCCGGATTTTTCCGGCCGCGCTTTTGCGACTCGATCGCCTCCGTCAGCCGCTTCATGAAATCCGCCATCGCCGTCTCCGCCGCCTGCACCCGTTCGGCTTCCTCCGCCGGTGTCAGCCGCCATTCCGGCGCCGACACCGTCAGGGTAAAATCCGTGCTCTCCAGCACCACGCGCCCGTTGGCCGCGCTGAACCATTCCAGATACAGACAGTTCGCCAGATGCTCCGGCAGCGCCGCCTGCCGCTGCATCAACTCCAGCGCCTCCTCCACCGGCACCTCCAGCACGCGCACCTTGCGCGACGCCGTCAAATCCCCCGCCAGCCCCGTCTGATCATGCTGCAACGACTCCAACTGCGGCAGCATCACCGGCTTGTTCTGGTTCGCAAATTCCAGCCGGCACCCCGCCAGGTCCGGCGCCGCATTACCGGTCAATTCCAGCACCAACGGCTCCGCCCGGCCCGCCAGCCAGATCCGGCCGCGCACCATCCCTTTCACGCGATTATCAATCTCGCCCCGCATCACACTGTCATGAATCCGAAATGCCATGCCAAAAAGGTAAACCCGGATGCCCCCGGCGACAACTTTTCCGTGGCAAATTCACCCACCTTATTCGGCCGACAACACGCCACCCCTCTAATTGATTATCAAATCTCCCCGGCACCCGGATTCAGGCGAAAATACACTTGCATAATCCCCCGCACTGCCTTGCAATGCGCCTGTCTGTTTAAAGGCATATGAATCTGATTCGTTTACGGGGACTGGCACTGGTAATCATTAACCTGTTCTGGCTGGTTGATCACACCCTTGCCCAGGGAACGGCGTTTACCTATCAAGGCCGGCTCAATGACGCCAACGGCCCGGCCAGCGGCACCTATGATTTTCAATTCACCCTTTATCTGACCAACACGGACGGTCAGGCGATCGCCGGCCCAATCAGCAATTCCGCCGTCGTGGTCAGCAATGGATTGTTTCTATCGGCAATTGATTTTGGAAACGCCTTCAATTCGACCAATTATTGGCTGGATATCGCTGTCCGGACAAATGACGGTGGATTTTTTTCCGAGCTCGTGCCCCGTCAGTTGATCACATCGGCCCCAACGGCTTTGTTTGCGGAAACTGCCAACACTTTGAGCGGTTTTATCTCGGCCACTCAATTGACCGGGATTTTACCGGTGGCACAAATTGATCCCAATGGTTTGCGATCCCTGGTGGCAACCCAAGTGGCTCAGACCGTAATTACTTCCTCCATCCCGGCGCAAAATATCATCGGCCTGGCCACCAATTTCCCAGGAATTGACTGTCTGATAGTAATGCCTTACATCCCCACGCCGGCCACGCTGACCAATTCGAGCCGGTATTTTGGCCCCTGGCTCGGTGAAAATTATGTGCAACAGGCCATCAATTCCATTGCCAGATCGTCCGCCAATATTAACACGGTTGGAGGTGGCAAAATTTGGGTTGTCGGCCAAAATTATTTTGCGAATCCATTAAATATTAATTTTCCAGTGGTTCCTTCGACGAACACCATCACGGGCGCGGGAACGGCGGCGGTGAATGGGAATTACCTTGGTTTTTCAACTGACACGGCAATGACCGCATGGGGGCCAAACGGATATGTTTTGACCGGCGCAACTTCGCCATATAACGCCAGCGGGTATCCGATGGAAATCGACGACACCAACCTTGACACCCTTTATTTTTCAACCAATGGCATTACCTGGTACACCAACAGCACCACGACCGGCGCAGGCCCTCCGCCTGCGGGCAGTTATACGACGATCTACACCCCGGCAATCCTCTCGCTTAGTCTGGAATCTCCCGCCTTTTCGCAAGGAGCTTTGGTTTGTGCCGCAAATCCCTGTATCCGCCTAAATCAGGTCGAGGCTCTGAACACGCTTTCGTTGAAAAACCTGATCATTTCATCGCTGGATAATAGCCCGACCAACCTGATGGAAGTCGGTCAGGGCTATCCGCGCCTGACAATTGATAGCTGCTGGTTTGGGAACTGGAAACAGATCACGAATCACGCCACCGTTTTTGGGCAGGCCGGTTTAACCACGACGGCCACAGATTCAGGCGGCGGCCCGCACAATTTGCAGTTATTCATTCAGGGCTCAGTGTCCGACAAGTGTTTCATGAAGGACAATATTTTCTTGGGCATCGCTGATATTTGGTGCAACCAAGATCATCTGGATTTCATCGGCAACCAGTTTAGCTTCTGTGGCAACAGGAGTGGCGGAACTCCGGCAAATGGCTGGCCCAACGACAGCCCGGAAGCCTCCGGCGCGGTTCTACTGCTGAAGCATCAGGTGGACGACAACTGGAATTTTCAGAACAACTTTTTTTACCAGTGTACCGCCGCGTATTACAAGGAGGATGCCAGCCAGCAAACCAAATCATACAATGATTATTTTGAAGGCGGCACCTACTCTGTGCTTTATTCCAATAGCGTCGCGGCCATTAATTTTGTGGAGATCAACCCTGCCGCCGCCCAGGGAGCAGGCGTGCCAGGAATCGCATCCGTTTCAAATAACACACTGGTTAACGGCACCAACATTCCGGAACAGGTTTTACTAAATGCACCCGCCGCCCGTCTGCCCGGATCGCTTTTGATTGGCGGAACGTATTATGGCAATGGCTCCGGCCTGACCGGCCTGTCTTATTCGGCGATCAGCGGCGCTCCGGCATTCGGCACGGTTTCTAGTCTATCCTCAAACACTGTGGTGAATATGGCCACAAACAGCCTTGGCTCCGCCGCCTGGACCACCAGCACGGCTTACGATGCGGCTGGTGCGGCATGGAATGCCACCAATAACACAAGTTTTACCCGGCTGGGAACGAACGTATTAAACAATGTCACGCTAACCGGACCGGCAGCGTTAACCCTTGTCACCAATTCCAGTGGAATCACGGCAGCGATTGCCATTAACAGTCAAACCAACGTCACTTTGACCCAACTCTCCACCGGCAACGCCTACGGGCTGACCAATTTGCAAGGCGGGTCAATTATCGGCCCCGTCACCAACCTTCCCGGTAATTCCAGTTGGACTTTAATCAACTCCAATCTGCTTTTAAACAGCACGAACTATTCCACCGAGCCCTCTACCAACATAACCATCACCGGAGCAGGAGTCACTCTGGCCAATGACATCTATTTCGGCTTCGACCCGCAAATGACAAACTTTTCCAACCAAAACGTCGCCTTATCCGCGAATGGATTATTTGGCATCTTCGGTCCGGGCATGAACATCAATGGCTATCCGTTCGAGATTGATGACACCCTCTTTGGCACCAACTACTACTATTCCACCAATGGCGTCGTCTGGTATTCCGCCAGCAGCGTCTTTAATCCGCCGCCAATGGCAACGGTTAATTTTGCGGGTTTGCTAACTAATTACACCTTGCTGAAGGTCAGCATTCCGGGGTTGAGGTATAACAGCATCTGGAATTTTGGGGCAAAGGGCGGCGATAATGATGACACGGCGGCGTTTCAGGCGGCGGCGGAATCCGGCCAGATTGTAAGCTTGGACCCATCCACAAATTACACCATTAGCAACCTGACGCTTCCCGCCGGTGCGCATATCGAAGGCCAAGGCGCTGTGGTAAAAGTAAAATCAACGATGGTGGGCTATGCGGTCACTTTCAATTCAGCAGTCAATTTCATCAACCAGCCAGCCACGGTTTTTCACAATGTCATTTTGGATGGCGGCTCATACTACCCCGCCTGGTCCTTTTCCGGTTCAAATGTCATATCCGGCGCAAACAACGTCTGGCGAAGCGGATTTTATATCGGTGCCAATTTGCCAAATACGGATTTTTCCGGCTGCGTGGCCATGAATTTCCAAGATCGCGGATTTACCTTTGTCGGCAATTTTAGCGCTTACCCGCAGCCAGCCACGGGCAGCACAATAGCCAACAATATCCAAGCCTATAATTGCTGGGTGGGAGCGGAGTTTGTGAACTCAGCCGAATACTTCGTTGGCAGCGGTTGGCAGATAAAAAACTGCGGACACGCCCTCCACATTTTTAGCGGCAATGATCAGTTGACCGGCTTGAACTGCACACGCAACGGAATCGCAGTCTATATCACCGGTGCGGGTTATATTGACCCGAATGGAGTTTCCAAGGACAACTATTCCGTTGCCAACGCCGCGCATGGCGTTGTCTCCGGGTGTCTGAATCATAACGGGTATGCCGCCTGGCTTTCTGAATTTAATCAGGGCTTCGCCTTTAACAATTGCACGATGCAAGGCGGCAACGTCCTGAATAATATAGTCATGATGACCAACGTGACCGGCGTGACAATCTATGGTGGCCAGCCCGGCACATCTCAAATAATCGTCAATGGCACGGATGCGAATAGCGGGGATAATTATTACAATTGGCAGGGACTTTCCAACTACCCGTCGGTATATGCCTACGGCACCGGCAAGCTGCATTTGATTTCCGGCCTTATTTCAGAGTTGAACGGAGTGTTTTTTACCAACGGAGTGGCGTTGGGAGCCTTTGCCGGCAACGGCTCCAGCCTAACTAATCTAAACGGCCCCGGCATCATCGGCGGGGCAATCACCAATGCCATCAGCACGCCCGGCAACGTCACGGCCGCCCAAATCGCCTCCACCAACGGCTATTTCATCGCCACGTCGGGCATCATCACCAACCCAATCGCAGGCGGTGGCTTGCTCTGGAACAGCAATAACGCCCTTTATTGGATTACGAGCACGCATACCAATTACATTACCGGCCCTTGATGATTGAAGTTATCATGGTGCCTCGAACTTCCCACCCTTGATTGCAATTTCCGCCCGGAATTGTAATGGACGCCCAATTTGCCCCACCTGTATGCTGTCGCCATCATGCTGACCGGGGCGCTTGGGATAATGATCGGTCTGGTTGCCATGGCCGTGGGTTACACCATCCTGGCCTTTAACCGGCTCGTCGCCGCCCGCAACCAGCTCCGCGAAGCCTGGAGCGGTGTGGATGTTCAGCTCAAACGCCGGCACGACCTCATCCCCAACCTCGTCGAATGCGTCCAAGGCTATCGCACGCATGAACAGAACGTCCTGACCGCCGTGGCTCATGAACGCTCCGTCGCCCAGTCCGCCCAAGGCCTGACCGCCACCAGCACCGCCGAGAACAGCCTTACTCAAAACCTCCGCTCCCTGTTCGCCGTGGCCGAGGCCTACCCCGACCTGAAGGCCGATAAAAATTTTCGTCAGCTCAGCGCCACCCTCGTGACCGTGGAGAATGACATCCAGTTCGCGCGCCGTTTCTACAACGGCTCCGCCCGCGACCTCAACAACCTTGTCCAGACCTTCCCCGGCCTGCTCGTCGCGCGCAGCTTTCATTTCGCCCCCGCCGATTTTTTTGAACTCGAAACCGCCACCGAACGCTCCGCCCCGGAGGTGAAACTATGACTACCCTGCTGCGCCACACCTTTCTGGCCCTGCTCCTCCTGGCCGCCACCGTCTGCCACGCCGCCGAGTATGAACACATCCTCAGCTTCGACAGCCGTATCCAAGTGGAAACCAACGGCACCCTCGACGTCGTCGAAACCATCCAGGTCTATGCCGCCGGCAACATCATTCAGCACGGCATCTACCGCGACTTCCCCCAGCTCTATCACGGGCATCTCGGCCTGACCACCCGCACCGGCTTCAATGTCCAAAGCGTCCGACGCGATGGCCAGCCCGAGGATTATCATCTCGCCGACCGCGAAAACGGCGTGCGCGTTTACATCGGTTCCGCCGACACCATCGTCCCCACCGGGCAACATACCTACGAGCTTACTTACACCACCGACCGGCAGCTCGGCTTCTTCGCCGATCACGATGAACTCTATTGGAACGCCACCGGCAACGGCTGGATGTTCCCCATGGACCAGGCCACCGCCCATGTCACCCTGCCCGCCGGGGCCATCGCCACCAACCTCACCGCCTACACCGGCGCCCAGGGCGAACGCGGCCGCGATTTCACCGCCACCTGCGCCGCCAATACCGCCGCCTTCACCACCACCCGCCGCCTGCCTGCGGAAAACGGCCTCACCATCGTCGTCTGCTGGCCCAAAGGCATGGTCGCCGAACCCTCCGCCATGGCGAATACCGTGCACCTGCTCCGGAACAACCATGATTTCTGTTTCGCCATCGGCGGCCTGCTGCTGGTAACCGCCCTTTATTCCTTGATCGCCTATTTGTTCGGCCGGTCGCCGCGCCGGGGCGTCATTATTCCCCGCTACGAGCCGCCGGAAAATTTCTCGCCCGCCGCCGTCCGCTACCTCCACCGGATGGGCTACGACAACCGCATCTTTGCCGCCACCATCCTCGACCTCGCCGTGCGCGGCGCCCTGCGCATCCGCCAGGAAAAAGGCAGGCTGTGGAAGCAAACCTTCACGCTCATCCCCCATCGCGACTTCGACGCCGCCCTGCCGCCCGAAGATGAAGTCGTCCGCCGCGAACTCGTCGGCGACGGCACGCCCATTACCCTGCGCCAGGAATACTACGCCACTTTCCAGGCCGCCCGCGACCAGTTGAAAGCCGAGCTGGCCTCGTCGCAAAAAGGCGTCTACTTCCACAACCGCCGCCTGTGGTGCCTGCCCGGCGTGGCGCTAAGCATTGTCACCCTCATTCTCATGTTGCGCAGCGAGGAATTTTCCCCCGCCATTCCCGCTTTCGCCGCCGTCGCCATCATCAGCTCCATATTCACCGTCGGCATGCTCCGGCTCAATTCCTACCTTGGCCTCATCTTTGGCGGCGTCGTCATGGGGGCCGGCCTCCTGGCCAGCGGAGTGCTCCTGATACCCGTCTGGATCCTGCTCGTCATCGTGCTGCTCGTCGTCGTAAATGTGGGGTTCATTCTCCGCCTCAAAATTCTCACCCCGGAGGGACGGGAATTATCCGACCAAATTGAAGGCTTCAAAATGTATCTCGGCGTTGCCGAAAAAGACCGGCTCAATCTCGAAAATCCCCCGAAGCGCACCCCGAAGTTATTTGAAACATTTTTGCCCTACGCCCTCGCCCTCGGCGTGGAGCAAAAATGGTCCCAACAATTCGCCGATGTCCTCGCCGCCGCCAGCGCCACCCCCGACCAGACCGGCTATGTCCCGATCTGGTATCAGGGCGATTCTTGGACACACGTCAGCGCCGGCTCCTTTGCCAGCAGTCTTGGCAGCTCCCTCACCGGCGCCATCTCCTCCGCCTCCACCGCCCCCGGCTCCAGTTCCGGCGGGGGAGGAGATGGCGGCGGTGGCGGTGGAGGTTCCTCCGGTGGTGGTGGCGGCGGCGGCGGCGGCGGCGGCTGGTAATTTTCCTATCCATAATTATAACGTTTAACGCTTTTGCAGTTCATTGGATGTTGGGCGTTCGATGTTGGTTGTTGGATGTTTCCCGTTTGCCACCCCCTGCTTGAATCCCATACCAAATGGTGATCGCTTTCCCCGCGATCAAATTGTCCATTGGCATTTGAAGATTGAAAATGCATTGCCGCCTCCCGGTTTCCCGCTACCATGTTCCCGGCTGTAGCGGAAAACCAGCCGGCAAAGAAACAAACACCGCATGTCCACCGAACTCATTGCTTTCGCCGCGCGCCTGCGCGACCTGATCCACGCCCACCGGTTCTTCCGGGCCGGCGAAGTGTTGGATGGTCAATTCGATTCGCTCGCGCTCGAACTGTTTACCCTCCAGTTTCATAATAATTCCGTTTACGGCAAAATCTGCACCGCGCGGGGACTCACCCCGAAGACGGTCCGCCATTGGACGGATATCCCCGCCGTCCCAACCGCCGCTTTCAAGGAACTGGAACTCACCAGCATCCCCGCCGGCGAACGCACCGCCGTGTTCCATTCCAGCGGCACCACCGGCCAAAAGAACAGCCGCCATTTCCATCACACTGACTCCCTGGCCCTCTACGAAACCTCGCTGCTGAAATGGTACGAACCCCACTTTGGCTTCGCCGGTTCCCTGCTGGCCCTCACCCCGCCGCCGGCGCAGGTTCCGCATTCCTCGCTGGTACATATGTTCGATTGCATCCGGCAACAGTACCCGCCCGGCCTCGCCCAATTCTATGGTCGCCTCGGAGCGGATGCCGCCTGGGAATTGGATCTAACTCGCCTCCTGCCCGCGCTGACCGCCGCCAGCCAGTCGCTCCAGCCCGTAACCCTGCTGGGCACCGCCTTTTCCTTCGTTCACCTGCTGGATGAACTGGCCGCGCAAAACCTGCGCTTCCAACTTCCGCCCGGCTCGCGCGTCATGGAAACCGGCGGCTACAAGAACCGTTCCCGCACTTTGCCGAAAACCGAACTCCACGCCCTCATCGCCGACCGACTGGGCCTCCCGCTGACCGCCATCGCCTGCGAATACGGCATGAGCGAACTGAGCTCCCAAGCCTACGACTCCGCCCTAAGCAGTGGCCGCAGTGCAACCGCCGCCGCCGTCCAACGGCATTTCCAATTCTCTCCCTGGTCGCGGGTTCAAATCCTCTCGCCCGAAACCGGCCGGGAAGTCGCGGAAGGCGAGACCGGCCTGATCCGCATCTTTGATCTCGCGAATGTCTTTTCGGTGGCCGCCATCCAGACCGAAGACCTCGGCATCCGCCGGGGCGAAGGCTTTGACCTGCTCGGCCGCGCCGCCGCCGCCGAGCCCCGGGGATGTTCCCTGAACGTTGGTGAAGTGAAACCGTAGCGAACCCAAACAAATAAACTATGGACCTGCCCAATTTCTTTCTCGCCGACCTGCCGCCGGAAGCATCCCTGACGCCCCAGCTCATCACCGAGGCCTGTCAGGCCCTCAAACAGAACCGCGAACGTTTTCTGCTCTCCCGCTCCACGGCGGACATGGTGAAAGTGGTCTGCGAAGTCGGTGCCGGCTGGTTGCAGCCGGATAACCGGTTCCGCCGGCTCGCGCTCGAATTCGGCCCCGCCGAAACCGGCTTCTCCGCCCCCGTGCTCGCCCGAGGCTTGGACGATTTTTTCCGCCAGTTCACCCCGGAGAATTTCAACGCCCTGCTCGAACAGGAATTTGGCCACGTCCACCGGCTCGACCAATTTGTTGATCCCACCGGCGCGGAGACGGCACCGCGCACCGCCCTGGCCATCGGCCCGGCATTTCTGGTGCATATTGCCGCCGGCAACTTGCCAAACCCCACGTTCATGAGCATCACGCTCGGCCTGCTCATGCGTTCCGCCCAACTGGTGAAATGCGCCAGCGGCGCGGCCTTTTTGCCCCGGCTCTTCGCCCATTCGTTGTACGAGGTGGACCGCAAACTCGGCGCCTGCCTCGAAATCGCCGAATGGCGCGGCGGCAACCATTTTTTGGAACAGGCCCTCTACGCCGAAACCCATTGCGTGACCGCCACCGGCAACGATGAAACCCTCGCCGCCGTCCGCGCGCAACTGCCCAACGGGGTGCGATTCATCGGCTACGGCCAGCGCGTCAGTTTTGGTCTGGTCACCCGCGAAGTGCTCCGCGATGAAAGCATTGCCAGCGTCGTCTCCCGCGCCGCCGATGACGTGATCGCCTGGGACCAGAACGGCTGTCTTTCCCCCCATGTCATCTACGTGGAGGAACGCGGCTTGGTGGAATCGGATAAATTTGCCGAGCTGCTGTCGGTCGAACTCGCCCGCCGCGAAGCCGAAGCTCCCCGGGGCCGTCTGACACCCGCCGAAGCCGCCGCCATCGCCACCCGCCGCGCGCTCCTAGAATCCACCGCCGACCCACGGGCCGATGTGAAAATCTGGCAAAGCCCCGGTTCGACCGCCTGGACCGTGGTTTTCGAACACGATGTCCGCTTCCAGTTCTCCTGCCTAAACCGCTACATTTTTGTAAAACCCATTCCCGACCTCGAAGTTGTCCTGCAACAGGGCCTGGATGCCGTGCAGGGAAAAATCTCCACCGTCGGCATTGCCGCCTGGCCGGATAAAACCCGCGAACTCGCCCGCATCCTGGCGCGCCACGGCGTCACCCGCATCTGCCCCCTCGGCCGCATGCAAAACCCGCCGCTCACCTGGCGCCATGACGGCCGCCCTGCCCTCGCCGACCTGGTAACATGGACCGATTTTGAAACTGACATCACCCCGGAAGCCACATCAACCCCGACAGGCACCTGACCCGTATCTGTGTTCAGCTTTAACCATCGGTAGCTAAACAACACGTTTAAACTCACCGGCAAGAAATATTTTTGTTCTAAAAAAGCCAAAATATGCTCTAGCCACCATTTCGCAGTCGGCCAATAATCCCCTTCATATAGCTGGAAAAATTCATCTAAACGCCGACCCCAACCGCTCTGCCAACGCATATTTATGTCCACCCCCAAAAGCCGTCCCTCCGTCAGCCACAGCTTCGTCATGCGGCTCACCTACCCCAACCGCATCGGCATGTTCGCCCGCCTCACCCAGGCCATCGGCAAACTCGGCGGCGACCTCGGGGCCGTGGACATCGTCAACCCTGACGCCAAACGCATGACGCGCGACATCACCGTCCGCGCCCGCGACGCCGAACACATGGAGACCATCGTCGCCACCGTCCGCAAAATGAAGGATGTCATCGTTGCCAATGTCTCCGACCAAGTCTTCCTCCTGCACCTCGGCGGCAAGATTTCCATCCAGAACAAAGTCCCCCTCACCACCCGCGACACCCTCTCCATGGCCTACACTCCCGGCGTTGCCCGCGTTTGCACCGCCATCGCCGAAGACCCCGCCAAAGCTTGGAAACTCACCATCAAAGGCAACTCCGTAGCCGTCATCAGCGACGGCTCCGCCGTGCTCGGCCTCGGCAACATCGGCCCCGCCGCCGCCATGCCCGTCATGGAAGGCAAAGCCATGCTCTTCAAGGAATTCGCCAACATTGACGCCTACCCCATCTGCCTGAGCACGCAAAAGACCGAGGAAATCATCGAGACCGTCGCCCACCTCGCCGTTGGCTTCGGCGGCATCAATCTCGAAGACATCTCCGCTCCCCGCTGCTTCGAGATCGAGCGCCGCCTCCAAGAACGCCTCGACATCCCCGTCTTTCACGATGACCAGCACGGCACCGCCGTCGTCGTGCTGGCCGGCTTGCTCAATGCCGCGCGCCTCGCCGGCCGGTCGCTCGCCGGCTACCGCACCGTCATTCTCGGCGCCGGCGCGGCCGGCACCGCCATCGCCGTCATGCTTCAGCACGCCGGCGTCAAAGACATCGTTGTGTGCGATCGCCATGGCATTATCAACGGCCGCACCCGCACCGATTTGAACGAGGAGAAAAAACAGCTCGCCGCCGTCACCAATCCGCGCCGCCTCAGCGGCAGCGTGGAAGATGCCCTGCACCAGGCCGACGTCCTCGTCGGCGTCTCCGGCCCCGGCCTGATTGAAGCCAAGTCCCTCCGCCGCATGAGCGCGAAGCCCATCATCTTCGCCCTCGCCAATCCCATTCCCGAAATCATGCCCGAAGCCGCCGCCGGCCGCGCTTGGATCATCGCCACCGGCCGCAGCGATTATCCCAACCAGATCAACAACGTCCTCGCCTTCCCCGGCATCTTCCGCGGCGCGCTGGACGTCCGCGCCCGCCGCATCAATGAAGCCATGCAGCTCGCCGCCGCCCATGCCATTGCCAAATGTATTTCTCCCCGCGAGCTGAGCCCCGAATATATTGTGCCCAGCGTTTTCAACCGCGAAGTCGTCAAACAGGTCACCGCCGCCGTCACCGCCGCCGCCCTCCGCACCAAAGTTGCCACCCGCGCCCGGTAAGGCCGCCCCCCCCCACAGCCATGTGAAACCGGCGTCGGCCCGGGGGGTGCGGCGATTCGCCGTGTCGCGTCGCGCAATTCCGTATTAACCTTGATTTTACAGGGGTTTTGCTACATTATTAGTCGCTCTGAACGGTGGTTTCAAACTTTGTCCATCGGCGGTCAAAAATTTAAAATTATGAAAATGGAACTGAGAAAAACCTTCCAATTTGAAGCCGCCCATCTGCTGCCGCTGCTGCCCAAGGCGCACAAATGCCGCCGCCTGCACGGCCACAGTTTTAGTGTCGAAATTGTGGTCGCCGGCGAGTGCGACCCCAAGCTCGGCTGGCTCATGGATTACGCGGACATCTCCGCCGCCTTCCGCCCCCTCTGGGACAAGCTGGACCACCGCTACCTGAACGAAGTGCCCGGCCTGGAAAACCCGACCAGCGAAGTCGTCGCCGTCTGGATCTGGAAAAAGCTGAAGCCCAAACTGCCGCTACTCTCCGAAGTCGTCGTGGCCGAAACCTGCACCGCCCGCGCGGTGTATCGGGGAGAATAATTACGCAGTAAGAGACCTGGTCTGCTTAGCACACCAAAATGAGTCTTATGAAATGCAGGTTTTCGCTTAAACAGGCATTCTGCTTGTTCTGCGTTTGGGCTTCCTGCTTTCATTTTGACGGCATTTGCACCGCCAGCGAACTGTCCAATGTTGTTTCTAACGGAATAGTTGCTTGTCGGGTTAAAGATTACCATCGGGCCATTGATTTATTTTCGAGGGCTATTCGGATTGATGCAAACTGCACCAATGCATATTCGCTGAGGGGGTATGCCTATGGATTGGCCGGACAGTCAGATAAGGCGATAAAGGATCTGAATAAATCATTGCGGTTTAAATCAGACCCCTACACTTATGTGCTGAGAGTGCGTCTGAAAAAGGAAATTGGGGGTGTTTTGGCAGAGTCTGACGGCCAAATAAATGCACAAAACACTTGATCTGCTTGCTTGCTTTTGCGGCTGTCATTCGCGGTAGCGCCAGTGGGGCGATGAAAAAAGCC